>NZ_WKCB01000014.1 GCF_021606685.1 Pseudomonas syringae | reverse complement strand
TCGGTCTGTGGGTGGGGCGCCGAGTGCCTGCCGTGGATGTGCTGCCGTACATTGTGGTGCAGGTTGTGGGGGCGATTGCGGCGGCGGCGGCGCTGTACGTGATTGCCAACGGGCAGCCCGGTTTCGAGATGGGTGGCTTTGCCGCCAACGGCTACGGCCCGCTGAGCCCCGGCCTGTTCGACATGAAGGCCGCGTTGCTGGCCGAAGTGATCGCGACGTTTTTCTTTGTACTGATCATCATGCGCGTGACTGCGCCGGGCGCGGCGCCAGGCTTTGCGCCGATCGCCATCGGCCTGGCGCTGACCTTGATCCACCTGGTGCTGATCCCGGTCACCAACACCTCGGTGAACCCCGCGCGCAGCACCGGCCCAGCGTTGTTTGCCGGCGCCGAGTACCTGTCACAGCTGTGGTTGTTCTGGGTCGCACCAATTGTCGGCGGGGTGCTCGGCGCATTGGCGGCGCGTGGCTTGGGTGAGCGTCGTTGAGGTAGATAACACGCCGCGCTGAGTCGGCGCAAAGAAGGGAAGCGGTGATCCAGACGCTTCCCTTTTTTTGCGTCTGAATACACGTGCATGCGACCGTTGGTCGACTTTCAGTGTGCGAAAAGTTAATAAGTTGACGTCATTTTTCTCGCCTTTTACTATCGCCAGCCGGTGATGGCATCGCAGTATTTTCCAGCGTCCTCGTCACCCGCACTGCTGACAAACTTTTCCCCCTAAAAGGATTTTCTCGTGGGATTTCGCTCGTTCCGACACTGTATCGCCCTGTTTTTTGTGTGCTCCGGCCTGTTTGGCTGCGCGGCCAATATTCAAAAGCCGATCGAACTCGACGCCCAGTTCTGGAATGACAAGAACCAGACCATCGGCGTCGCCATGACCACGCTGCCGCCTTCGGAGCTGGTGCTGGCCGGCAACCAGGGCTTGCTGGACCTTGCGATCAACAAAGGCGTCAACAGTAAGCTCAGCACTCAGGTGAGTACCTGGAAGCTGCAGGACACTGCGTCGATCCCGGATGAAATCGTCGCCAAGCTGGTCGCCAAGGGTTACAAGGCCAAGCGCGTGGACGAAGCGGTCGACATCAAGCTGTTCAAGGAAACCAAGTTCCGCGAAGGTTTCTTCGGCCGCGACCTGACGCCGTTGCAAGCCAAGTACGGCGTGGATCGTTTGCTGTTGATTTCCTACACCGCGAGCGGCGCCTACCGCACTTACTACAGCGTTGTGCCGACCAGCGTGCCGACACCGCAAGTCGGCGGTATTGGCCTGGTGGTCGACCTGCATGACAACCACTTGCTGTGGTACAAGCCGTTTGCCGTAACCCAGCCGGCCCAGGGCGAGTGGGACCAACCGAACTACAGCAACCTGTCGAACGCCTACTACCAGGCAGTGGACAGCAGTCGCCAACTGGTTATCACCCCGTTCGCCCAATGAGGGCGGCGGGTTGCGCGCTGCTGATCGCCGGCAGCCTGTTGCTGGGGGCCTGCGCCCAGCACGCGCTGCCGGAGCCCGCGTTCAACACACCGTCGGCGCTCTCGTACATCAACGCCCATGGCGCCAAGGTCGAGGTCCGGGTGCCAGCCCAAGGCTTCATCACCGCGTCCATGGTGATTGACAGCAAGACCGCGCTGAACGCCGCGCAGGTCAGTGACAACGTCACGCGCACTGCTGTCAATGCAGGGGGCGTGGTGGGGTTGTTGATCGCCAGTGCCATCAATACCCGTACCGGTGTGGGCGCCCTGGAGCGCGACGCACGCCAGAGCGCCGAGAACGATGCGCGGCCGATGGCGGCATTGCTCGCCGAGCAGAACCTGGAAGCGGCGTTCACCCAACGTTATCAGCACACCAGCCAGGCGGCGGGCTTGCCCGCGGCGCAGGGGCCGGTCAGCGCGTTGGTGCTGATTGAACCGCGGCTGGTGCTCAGCGCCGACCGTGGCAGCTTTGTGCTGGTCAACCGCGTACAGGTTCAGGATATCGCCGGCTCGGTGCTGTATCAGCGGCGGATTGAAGTGGTCGGGCAGCCGTTTCGCAGTTGTGGGGCGCAATGCATCGACGACGGCCATCTGGAATCGGCCAAGGTCAACGCGCAACTCGAAGTCTGCATCGATGAAGCCATGCGCGTGTTTGCGCAAGACTTGCGCGCGGTCGATAGCCAGGCTGAGGTCGAGCAAACCGTGCGTTATGTGCTCGATGGCCGGCGCGTGGTGGAGCGCGGGCGGCTATTGCCGTCCGCAGGGGTCTACCACCGTTACCGTAACCTGGACGGCGCGATCAAATCGGTGCCCATGCCGTTTGAAAATGTGGCGGTGCAAACCGTCGCGCCGTAACGGCGTACGTGGCTTATGCGTTAGCGTTGCTCAGCAGCTGCTCGAGTTTTTCCTGGTCCCGCGCGAACTGGCGAATGCCTTCGGCGAGTTTCTCGGTGGACATCGCGTCTTCGTTGGAGGCCCAGCGGAACTGCGCTTCGTTGAGCGGCTGACGCGCTTCGCCGGCGGCGCCTGGCAGCAGTTTACGTTCCAGCGTGCCGTTGTCGTCGGCGAGCTTTTGCAGCAGGTCGGGGCTGATGGTCAGGCGATCACAACCGGCCAATTGCTCGATCTGGCTGAGGGTGCGAAAGCTTGCGCCCATTACCACGGTCTGGATGTCGTTGGCCTTGTAGTAGTTGTAGATGCGCGTCACCGATTGCACGCCCGGGTCATCGGCGCCGGTGTAGTCCAGGCCGGTGCTCTTGCGGTACCAATCGTAGATGCGGCCCACGAACGGCGAGATCAGAAACACTCCGGCGTCGGCACAGGCCTGGGCCTGGGCGAAGGAGAACAGCAGGGTCAGGTTGGTCTGGATGCCGGCCTTTTCCAGGCGCTCGGCGGTGCGGATGCCTTCCCAGGTGGAGGCCAGTTTGATCAGCACGCGGTCGCGGCCGATGCCGGACTGGTCGTACAGGGCGACCAACTGGTTGGCCTTGGCCCACAGTGCGTCTTCATCGAAGGACAAGCGCGCATCGACTTCGGTAGAAATACGTCCGGGGATCACCTTGAGAATCCCCGCGCCCACCGACACCGCAAAGTGGTCGCAGGCCAGGTCCACATCGCCCTTGGACAACGTCACCGCACTGCGCAGCAGCTCGGCGTATTGCGGGATGGCGGCGGCCTTGAGCAGCAGCGAAGGGTTGGTGGTGGCGTCCACCGGGCGCAGGCGGCTGATGGCTTCCAGGTCGCCGGTGTCGCAGACCACGGTGGTGAATTGCTTGAGTTGTTCGAGCTTGGACGTCATGAGCGGCAATCTCCAAAAGTAGATTATTGGTTGAGGGCCTGAGCGGTATCCAGGTCGGTGATCAGGATGTCCAGGTAGCCGCCCTTGAGCGCGCCACGAATCGCCTGGACCTTGTTCTGCCCGCCGGCCAGGCCGAGCACACGGTGGATCGAGCGCAACTTGGGCAGCGCCACCGACACCACGAATTCTTCATCTTCTTCCAGCACCGGCTGGCCCTGGGCATCGAAGTAGCGCAGGCAGATATCACCGACGGCACCGCGCTCGGCCAACAGGCGCAGCATGTCTTCGGTGTAGTAGTTACCGCTGTTGCGCAGCAGTTGCGAGGGCTCCAGGTCGCCAATGCCGACAATCGCCAGGGTGATGCTGTCAAAGCGTTGCAGCACTTCCTTGACCTCTTCCATCTGCACGATGCGCTGCTTGCTCTGCACCGATTGCTCGATGCTTTGCGACGGCAGCAAAAACGCCGGGCAGTTGAGCAGGGTGGCCAGGCGCTGGGTCAGCAGGGTGGCTTCAAACGCCCCTTTGTTACCGACGCCGCCCAACAGTTGTACCACTTCCTGGGCGGCTTGTTTGCCCGGTTGTGCGTGCAGGTGGCCGACCATGGCGCGAATGGTGCTGCTCCACGACGAAATGCCGATATGGTCCTGGGGCGACAGGCTGGTTTCCAGGTAATGCGCGGCGGCCGAGCCGATGGCCTGCTTGATGCTTTCATCATTGCCGGGCTCGGTGGCTTCCACCACGATCACCCGGCGCACGCCGTAGCGGCGTTGCAACTGGGTTTCCAGCTCCAGGTGCAGGCCTTGCAAGCGCATCACGCTGATCTTCACCACGCCTTCCTGCAGCGCCCGACGCAGGGCGCGGCTGATAAAGGATTGCGACAAATCAAGCTGCGTGGAGATTTCGGACTGCTTGAGCCCTTCTTCGTAATAGAGGCTCGCGATCTTGGTGATCAGACGCTGTTCTTCGATCTGGCTCATGAAAGCCTCAGTTGTTGACTCAATGGCCGTGAGGATACCAAACCCTTACGACATGATCAGGCCGCCGTCGATATTGATCGCCTGGCCGGTCAGATAGGCTGCGTCGTCCGAGGCCAGGAAGGCCACCAGGCCCGCCACGTCGGAGGGTTTGCCGGCGCGGCGCAGGGGGATGTTCTTGACCCACTCGGCCATCAACTCGCCCTTGCCGTAGCGTTTCTCGTCGGTGCTGAGGATCTCGC
This sequence comes from Pseudomonas syringae, assembly GCF_021606685.1. Classification (GTDB taxonomy): domain Bacteria; phylum Pseudomonadota; class Gammaproteobacteria; order Pseudomonadales; family Pseudomonadaceae; genus Aquipseudomonas; species Aquipseudomonas syringae_R. The sequence continues at coordinate 87,227 of NZ_WKCB01000014.1, read as the reverse complement.
CCCACACGCGGTCGTTGTAGTCCCACATCTCGCTTTCGATGATGCCGGGGCAAAACGCGTTGACCGTGATGTTATGCGGCGCCAGTTCCAAAGACAGGCTCTGGGTGATGCCGATCACGCCCATCTTGCTCGCCGCGTAGTGCGGCGTGTAGATAAACCCCTGGCGACCCTGGCCGGAGGAGGTGTTGATCAGCCGCCCGCTGCCTTGCTTGACCATGTACTTGGCCGCTTCCCGGCACCCCAGCCACACGCCGGTGGTGTTGACCTGCAGCACCTTGTCGAAGTCGGCGCGGGGCATTTTGTCGTAGTGGTCGATGGTGATGATGCCGGCGTTCTGCACCGACACGTCGATACTGCCGAAGCGCGCGTGGCCTTCGCGGTAGAGCTTTTCGATATCGCTTTCGTCGGTGACGTCGATGCCCAGTGCCAGGGTGTCAACGCCATATTCCCCGGCCAGTTGGTCGGCGGTGAAGGTCACGCGCTCCAGGTCATTGGAGGCCAGCACCAGGTGGGCGCCTTCCTGGGCGAAACGCTCGGCAATGCCGGCGCCGATGCCACGGCAGGCGCCGGTGATCACTACTGTTTTACCGCTGAATCGTTGCGACATGACAAGGGGCTCCACGGGTTACCAGCAAACGAAGCCGCCATCGACCAACAGGTCGACGCCGGTGCAGAAAGACGAGGCCTCGCTGACCAGGAAAATCGCCGGGCCGACCATTTCTTCCACGCTGGCCATGCGACCCATGGGCGTGGTCTGTTCGAAAATCTTCACTTGGTCGGCGACTTCCGGGCGCGAATTCATCGGCGTGGCGGTGTAGCCGGGGCTGATGCAGTTGACCCGCAGGCCCTTGTCGGCCCATTCCATCGCCAGGCTTTTGCTCAGGTGGATCACCCCGGCCTTGGAGGTGTTGTAGTGCGCCTGCAACAGGCCACGGTTGACGATGCTGCCCGACATGGACGCGATGTTGACGATGGCGCCTTTACCGCGTGGCAACATCACGGCGGCCTGGGCCTGGCAACTGAGGAAGATGCCGGTGAGGTTGATGTCGAGGGTGGTTTGCCAGCGCTGCAGCTCGAGGTCTTCGGCGGCCTGGGCATTGGCGATACCGGCGCAATTGACGGCGACGCTGAGTTCGCCGAGTTCGGATTCGGTGCGCGCCACCGCTGCATCGAGTGCCGCGCGTTCGGTGACGGTGCCGCTCAAGGCCAGGGCGCGACGGCCCAGGGCCTGGATGCGCTCGACGGTGCTGGCGATGCCAGGGCTGCCGGGCAGGTCAAAGCAGGCCACATCGGCACCGGCTTCGGCCAGCCCGACTGCGATGGCTTGGCCGATGCCGCTGCCGGCACCGGTGACGAAGGCGACTTGGCCCTGAAGACTGAAAAGTTGCATGAATTACTCCATTCTTGAAATCACAGCAGATCCCCTGTGGGAGGGGGCTTGCTCCCGATAGCGCTCTGTCAGTTGATACGTTGGGTGACTGATACACCGCTATCGGGAGCAAGCCCCCTCCCACATTTGAATCTCTATAGGTCTTGGGTTATGCGGTGGCCATTTCCATCACCGACACCGGGGTGGCCTCGCCGCGATCCAATATCCCCATCTGTCGACCGCGGCTCATCACCATCACCCGATGGGACAGCCCGAGCACTTCGTCCAGGTCCGAACTCACCACAATCACCGCCATGCCTTTAGCCGCAAGATCGGCAATCACTTCATAAATCGCCGCCCGTGCACCCACGTCGATGCCGCGTGTGGGCTCATCGAGAATGAACACCTTGGGATTGCGTGCCAGCCATTTGGCGATGATCACTTTCTGCTGGTTACCGCCGGACAAACTGGAAATCCGCGACTGCGGCGCACCCTTCACGCCAAGGCGCGCCACCGCCGTGCGGGCGAATTCGCGCAGGGCGGCAGGCAGCACCCAACCGCGCGCGTCGAGCAGGTCGGTGTTGCCGTAAATCAGGTTGTCTTCGATCCGATGTTCCACCACCACGCCTTGCTGCTTGCGGTCTTCGGGCACCAGCACCACACCGGCCTGGATCGCCTCGAAAGGGCTGCGCAAGTGGCGCACGTCACCGTCGAGCACCATGTGCCCTTGAATGTCCTGCGCCGCACCGGCAATGGTGCGCACCAGCTCGGTCCGCCCAGCGCCGACCACCCCGGCAATGCCGAACACTTCGCCGGCGCGCACGCTGAAATCGATGCCGTGCAGGGCGAATTCGCGACAGGTGAGGTCCTTGACCTGCAACATTACCGTGGCCTGCGGCGGCTGCAGGGCGGGGAAAATCCGCTCCAGGCTGCGCCCGACCATCTGCTCCACCAGCTCGCGCACCGGCACTTGCGCCGTGGCGTGCAGGGCGATCTGGCGACCGTCGCGCAGCACCAGCACACGGTCGGCGATGCGCGCGATTTCTTCCAGGCGATGGCTGATATAGATAAACGAAACACCTTCGGCCTTGAGCCGCTCGACCTGCTTGAACAACAGCTCGGTTTCTTCACCACCCAAGGCGGCGGTGGGCTCGTCGAGAATCAACAGGCTGGCTTTCAGGGTCAGCGCCTTGGCGATTTCCACCAGTTGCTGGGCCGCCACACTCAGGCCTTCGACCTTGCGTGACGCCGGCACCTTGAGCCCCAGGCGTTCCAGTTGGATTTGCGCCTGGGCCTCGATGTACTCGCGGTCCACCCGCCCGTGACGCATGGGCAGGCGGCCGACGAAGATGTTCTCGGCGATCGACAATTGCGGCAGCAGACGGATTTCCTGGTGGATCAGGCCGATCCCGGCGCTCAGTGCCGCGCCCGGTGACGCCGGGGCGTACGGCGCGCCGAGCCAGGTCATGCTGCCCCCGGCCTCGGGTTGCACCAGGCCGGCAATGATCGACGACAAGGTCGACTTGCCTGCGCCATTCTCACCGAGCAATGCCAGTACTTCGCCGGGGCGAATGTCCACGTTGACCTGCGACAGCACCTGCACCGGCCCATAGGCCTTGCTGATGTTACGCAGGCACAGCACCGCGTCGGGGGCTGTGTCCAGAGCTGCTGCTTGCATGGCGACCTCCAAGGCTTACGGGTGCTGTTGCAGAAACGGCGCGACGTTGTCTTTGGTGGTCAGCACGGTCGGCAACAGTTGTTCCTTGGGCACGTCTTTACCGGCCTTGAGGTCGATGGCCGAGGCTACGGCCAGGCGCCCCATTTTCTGCGTCTGCTGGGTCATGGTTGCGTCCAGTACGCCGCTTTGCACGGCCTTGAGCCCGGCGACGTCGCCGTCGAAGCCGACTACGACGACCTTGTGGTCGAGGTTGCCGACCTTCACCGCCTGGGCCGCGCCCAACGCCATGGCATCGGCGCGGCCGAAGAATACAGTGATGTTGGGGTCACGCTGGAGCAGGTCCTGGGCCACGGCGAAGCCTTTGTCCTGGGCCCATTCGGCGGGTTGCTGGGCGACGACCTTGAGGTCCGGGAAGGCTTTCAGGCCTTCTTCAAACCCCTTGGCGCGATCATTCTCGGGCGTGGTGCCGAGCTGGCCTTGCAGGATCGCGATGCGGCCCTTGCCCTCGGTGATCTTGCCCACGTACTCGGCCAGGGTCTTGGCGCCGGCCACGCTGTCGCTGGCGATAAAGGTGTCGCCCGGTGCGTCGGGGGCGTTGCGGTCCACGGCGATTACCGGGATGCCGGCAGCCTTGGCGGCCTTGACCGGTACACCGGCAGCGGTGGCACCGGCGGGGATGTAGATCAGCACGTCGATCTGGCGGGTGATCAGGTCTTCAATCTGGCTGACCTGGGTGGAGGAGTTGCCTTGGGCGTCCACGGTGATCACCTTGATCCCCTTGGCCTTGCCCTCGGCTTCCACCGATTGCTTGATCTGGTTGAAGAAGTCGGCCTGCAAGTTGGCCACGGCCAGGCCGATGGTCAGGTCCTTGGCCCAGGTGGTGCCGGTGGCGGTGAGGGTCGCGGCCGCCAGAGCAGTGGCGATAAGCAGTTTCTTGGGGCTGAACATGTCGGTGACTCCTGGTTTTATTGTTGGAGGGTGTCAACTGTCGAACAGGTTTAACGGGCAGTGCTGGAGCGGCGTCGCAGAGTATCGATAGTCACGGCGAGGGCGATGACCACGCCGATCACCACTTGTTGAATGAACGGGGAAACCCCCAGCAGGTTGAGGCCATTGCGCAGCACGCCAATGATCAGCACGCCCACCAGAGTGCCGCCGATGCTGCCCACGCCACCGCTGAGGCTGGCGCCGCCAATCACCACGGCGGCGATGGCGTCCAGTTCCAGGCTCAGCCCGGCGCTGGGTTGCGAGGAGTCGAGGCGCGCGGCCAGGGTCACGGCGGCGATGCCGGCGAGGGCGCCGCTGATGGCGTAGACCCACAGGGTAATCGCGCGCACCTTGATGCCCGACAGGCGCGCCACCTCCGGGCTGCCGCCCATGGCGTAGAGGTTGCGGCCACCGGCGCGAAAGCGCAGGAATACCCAGGCCACCACCAGCATCACCAAAAACAGCCCGACAGTCGCCGACAGGAAACCGAAATGGCGCACCGTGGCCAGGCTGGTGAACCACTCCGGGTAGCCGACGATCTGCCGGCCTTCGGTGAGGATATTGGCCAGGCCACGGGCCACCGACATCATGGTCAGCGTGGCAATGAACGGCGGCAACTTGGCATAGGTGATCAGCCCGCCGGAGACTAGCCCGGCGAGCATGCCGGTGGCGATCGAAATGGGGATGGCAAAGCCCAGCGGCACCGCCTGGTCCTGGTAGAGCCAGCCGAGCATCATCATCGAGAAGGCCAGCACCGAGCCGACCGACAGGTCGATGCCGCCGATCACGATCACCGCCGTCATGCCGATCGCCAGGATGCCCAGCACCGTGACCTGATCAAGAATGTTCAGGCCATTGCGCAACGAGAAGAAGAATTCGGAACTGAAGGAGAAAACCAGCACCAGCAGCACAAGGCCGATCAGCGGGCCGCCGATATTGCTGGGGAGCAGTTTCACCAGGCGGGGGCGAGGTGGCGGCTTGAGTTCGGCCGGGTGCTGGACAATAGCTTTGGCGTCCACAGTGTTCTCCTGATTTATTTTTTTTGGAGTGCTTTCAGGCGCTTTGAATATTTATGCGTGCCTGACTGTTAATTCAGATTCCAGTGACACCGTGGCAAAGTCAAGCGCTTAATTTTTCATGCATGCCTCTAGATCGCTGCTTTCACACCACGCAAAGCCACGAGATAGATGGGCCGGCGTGGGATTCTAGCCGTCTGTCCGAGGCGGTTTTCGTATTTTTATTTCATTTTTCAAGGGGTCGCTCACTTGACCTGCTCGTCATTCGGCGCCTAAATAGAAATATATTGTCACTGCTGAATAAATATTCAAAGACAGCTTTGGACACTTTCACCCCGCGTGGTCAGCCTCAAAGGAGCCGCTGCATGAATGCCTTCCAGTACGACGCCCACCAGATCAAAGAACAGGCCCGCCTGATCCGGCGCCACGTGATCCGCCTGAATGCCGACTCGCCGGCGGGTGGCCATACCGGGGCCGACCTGTCGGAAACCGACATCCTCGCGACCTTGTATTTCCGCATCCTCAATACCGGCCCCGAACGCACCGAAGACCCCGAGCGCGATATTTATATCCAGAGCAAGGGCCACGGTGTCGGCGGCTTGTATTGCTGCCTGGCGCAGGCGGGCTATATCCCCACCGAATGGCTGCCCACCTACCAGCACTTCAACTCGCACTTGCCCGGCCACCCGGTGCGCCAGAAAACCCCTGGCATCGAACTCAACACCGGTGCCCTCGGCCACGGTTTGCCGGTGGCGGTGGGGTTGGCATTGGCCGCGAAGATGTCTGGCAGCAAAAAACGCATCTACGTGCTGACCGGCGACGGCGAGCTGGCCGAAGGCTCCAACTGGGAAGCGGCGATGGCGGCTGCCAAGTACGGCCTGGATAACCTGTTTGTGATCGTCGACAAGAACAAGCTGCAGCTCGCCGGGTTGACGGCCGAGATCATGCCGCTCGACCCGCTGGACGTGAAATGGGCCGCCTTCGGCTTCACCGTCAGCGAGTGCGACGGCAATGATGTGGGCCAGTTGATCGAGACCCTTGAACGCATGCAGAGCCAAACGGGCGCGCCCCAGGTGCTGATCGCTCACACCATCAAAGGCAAAGGCGTGTCGTTTATCGAAGCGCGCCCCGAATGGCACCACCGCGTGCCCAAGGGCGATGAAATCAATGCAGCACTGGAGGAGTTGAACCATGGCGAATGATCATTTGGCGAGTGTCATGGTGGAGGCCTTCATTGCCGCGGTCGATGCCGGGCTGGACGTGGTGCCGGTGGTCAGTGACTCCACTTCCACGGCCAAGATCGGCCCGTTCATGCAGCGCTTTCCCGAGCGGCTGATCAACGTCGGCATTGCCGAGCAGTCGCTGGTCAGCGTCGCAGCGGGGCTGGCCCTGGGCGGCAAGATCGCCGCCACCTGCAATGCCGCGCCGTTTCTGATTTCGCGGGCCAACGAGCAGATCAAGGTCGACGTCTGCTACAACCAGGCCAACGTCAAGATGTTCGGCCTCAACGCCGGCGCCAGCTACGGCCCGCTGGCCAGCACCCATCACAGCATCGACGATATCTCGGTGATGCGCGGCTTCGGCAATGTGCAGATTTTTGCCCCGGCCGATGGGATTGAGTGCCGCCAGATCGTCGATTACGCCCTGCGCTATAAAGGCCCGGTGTATATCCGCCTCGACGGTAAAGCGTTGCCCGACGTGCATGACGCTGACTATCGGTTCAACCCAGGTCAGGTGGATATCCTGCGCCAGGGCGCTGACGTGAGCATCGTTGCCTTGGGCTCGGTGGTGCACGAAGCGGTGGACGCGGCCGCGCTGCTGGCGGAGCAGGGCATCCAGGCGCAGGTGATCAACTTGTCGTCGATCCGGCCGTTGCAGCGGGACGTGTTGCTCAGCGCCTTGAGTGGCACCCGCGCAGTGATCAGCGTGGAAGAACACAATATCAACGGCGGCGTCGGCAGCCTGGTCGCCGAAGTGCTGGCCGAAGCCGGGTTGGGCATCCCTTTGATCCGCCTGGGCATCGGTGACGGTGAATACGCCGCCGCCGGTGCACGCGAACCGACCCGCGCCTTGCATAACATCGACGCGGCTGGGATTGTGGCGGCTGCCACTCGGTTGCGGTGAATGCAATGACTAACAACACTCCGCTGATCCTGGCGATAGATGAAGGCACCAGTAACGCCAAGGCGGTGCTGGTCAACGAGCAGGGGCAAGTGATTGCCCGAGGCTCTCGGCCGCTGAGCATCAGCCATCCCCAGGCCGGGTTTTCCGAGCAGGACCCGCTGCTGATCTGGCAAAGCACGTTGGCCGCGATTGAAGAATGCCTGGCCCAAGTGGACCGCCCGATCACCGCGCTTGCCATCAGCAACCAGCGCGAATCAGTGGTCGCCTGGGACCGGCATACCGGCGAGCCGCTGTCGCCGTGTATCAGCTGGCAATGTCGGCGCTCCACAGCGCTGTGCACGCAGCTGCATGAGCAGGGTCATGAAGCGCTGATCCTGGAAAAAACCGGGCTGGCGCTGGACCCTATGTTTTCGGCAGGCAAATTCCGCTGGATTCTCGATCATCTGCCAGACGGCCACGCCCGTGCGGCTGCGGGCGACATCTGCCTGGGCACGGTCGACAGCTGGCTGTTGTGGAAACTCAGCGGCGGCCAGGTGTTTGCCACCGATTATTCCAACGCCGCGCGCACGCAACTGTTCAACCTGCACACCTGTGCCTGGGACCCGCAGTTATTGGCTATTTTCGCGATTCCGGCGGCGGCACTCGCGCCGATCCAGCCGAGCGCCGGGTTCTTCGCTGAAACCGTCGCGCTGGGCGGCTTGCCCGCCGGTATCCCGGTGATGTCAATGATCGGCGATTCCCACGCCGCGCTGTATGGGCAGGGCGGCTTCGCGCCGGGGCTGGTCAAGGCCACCCTCGGCACCGGCTCTTCCTTGATGACCCCCATGAGCGGCCCGATCGCTTCCACCCATGGGCTTTCAACCACCCTGGCCTGGCACGACGGCGACCAGCCGACCTTCGGCATGGAAGGCAATATCGTCCACACCGGCGCCGCCGTGCAGTGGGCCTCGCGCCTGGTGGCCGGGGAATCCCTGGACGCGCTGACCGAACAGGCCGCGCAATTGCCGGACAATGGCGGCGTGTACTTCGTGCCGGCGCTGTCGGGGCTGGGCGCGCCGCACTGGAAAGCCGATGCACGCGGCCTGATCTGCGGCCTCAGCGAAGCCACTTCCGGCGCGCATATTTTACGCGCGTCGCTGGAGTCCATCGGCTATCAGATCCGCGATGTGTTCGAGGCCATGCAGCAGGATATCGGCAGCCCGCTCAAGGAGCTTTGGGTGGACGGCGGCGCCACGCGCAACCGCTGGTTGATGCAATTCCTCGCCAACCTGCTGCAACGTCCGGTGGTGCGCAGCCTGTCGCCGGAAGTCTCGGCGCTGGGCGCAGCGCACCTTGCGGGGAGGGCGTTGGGGATATGGGCGAGTGATGAAGCGTTGGGCGCGTTGGAGCGTCAGCGTGAGCGGTTTGAGCCGCAGGATGATCCGGCGATGGCTGGCCGTTATGCCGAGTGGAAAAAGGCCTTGGCCCGCACCCTGCTCTAAAGACTGGCGGCATTCAAATGTGGGAGGGAGCTTGCTCCCGATTGCAGTGTGTCAGTCAATACATAAGCTGACTGATACACCGCCATCGGGAGCAAGTCGAATCGTCGCACCGCCCCTCCCACATTTGGATTTAGATTTAGACTGTGTGCAGTTCTCAAGGCTTCCAGGTCTGCACATCCTTGGCATCCACCGCCTTGGGCAACAACCCCGCCTTGAAGAACGCATCCGCAATCTTCTGCTGCTCACCCAACTGATCAGCCGTCACCGGCTGCACCTGATAACTGCGGTGCGCATTCGCCGCTTCCACCGTGGCCACATCCAGGTTACCCCACAGCGGGCCGAGCACTTTGGCGGCGTCCTGCGGGTGGGTTTTCACCCACTGGCCAGCCTTCTCCAACTGCGCGTACACCACCTTCAACACCTCGGGATGGGCTTTGGCGTACGGCGTGCCGGTCAGGTAATAGCGCTTGTAACTGGCCAGCCCGGCGCCGTCTGCCAGGGTGCGCGTCGGCAGTTGACGCTGCACGCTGGTGAGGAAGGGTTCCCAGGTGACCCAGGCATCTACTTTGTTGTTCTCGAACGCTGCACGACCATCGGCAGGCGACAGGTACGCCGGCTCGATATCCGAAAACGCCAAGCCTGCCTTGGCCAGCGCGGCGATCAGCAAATAGTGGGTGCCGGCGGCCTTGGTTACCGCGATTTTCTTGCCTTTCAGATCCGCCAATTGCTGGATCGGCGAGTCCTTGCGCACCACGATGGCCTGCGCCGACGGCGAGGGCGCTTCCTGGGCGAAGTAGGTGAGTTTGGCCTGGGCCGCCTGGGCGAAGATCGGCACGGTGTCGGCGACGTCGGCGCTGATGTCCACATTGCCCACGTTCAGCGCTTCCAGCAGCGGTAGGCCGCTGGGGAACTCGTGCCACGACACGTCGATGTTGTCGGCCTTGAGGGCTTTTTCGAGGGTGCCCTGGGTTTTCAGCAGGGTGATCAGGGTCGAGGATTTCTGGTAGCCGATGCGCACGGTTTGCTGGGCCTCTGCGCTCACAGCGACAGAAAAGGCCAGCAACCCGAGTACAGCGGCGAGGGGACGACGTATGGACATGGCGCGCTCGATCTTCAACGAAATAGCGCTGAGCATAAAGTTCTAAAAACCATTCGATAAATACTTTTTCGATCTGAGCTTAGGAGGCTTTTTGCGTGTTCCGACGAATCGGGCATAACCATAGAATCATAAGGTCCTTTCATAATCAGTCTTCATTAATATAATCAAAAGCGCTTTTATGCCAGGCGCTTATGCCTTGCTCGTGTTTCTTTCACCTCCCACGCCAAGGCCTTTCATGACGCTTAAAAAACTCATCGTCGCCGCCAGCCTGCTGTTTGCCGCAGCGGCGGCCCATGCCGAGCAAACCCTGGATATCAGCTACCAGCGCTCGTCCACCCTGTGGATTCTGCTCAAGCAAAATGGCCAACTGGAGCAGCGCCTCAAGCCCCTGGGTTTCACCGTCAATTGGCATGAATTCAGCGCCGGCCTGCTCAGTTCGCTCAACGCCGGCAGCGTCGACCTGCACGCCGATGTGGCCGACGCCTTTGCGCTGTTCACCCAAGCTGCCGACGCGCCGCTGACCTACTACGCCCAGGAAAACTCGTCACCTGGCGCCCAGGCGATCATCGTGCAGGACAAATCGCCGATTCACAGCATCGCCGACCTCAAGGGCAAGACCGTTGCGGTATCGAAGGGCTCGGGCAGCAATTTCCTGCTGATTTCCGCCCTGAAAAAAGCCGGGCTGACCCTCGCCGATATCACCCCGCGCTACCTCGAAGCACCGGATGGCGGCGCGGCGTTCGCCAATGGCAGCGTGGACGCCTGGGTGATCTGGGACCCGTTCCTCGCCACCCAGCAACTCGACCACCATGTGCGGGTGATCGCTGACGGCAGCGACGGCCTGGCCAACTACAACCGTTTCTACCTGGCCACGACTAAATTCGCCAACGCCCACCCGGACGTGCTGCAGGTCACCTTCGAGACCCTGCGCGAGACCGGCCAGTGGGTCAAAGCCCATCCCAAGGAGGCGGCTGAAATCCTTGGCCCGCTGTGGGGCAACATCGCTCCAGCCACAGTGGAGCGCGCCAACAGCCGACGCAGTTACGACATCATCCCGGTCAAGCTGGACAACCTCGCCGAACAGCAACGCATTGCCGACACCTACTACGCCGCCAAGCTGATCCCCAAGCCGTTGAAGGTCAGTGACATTACCGTGTGGACGCCCAAGCCATGAGCCGCCAAATCCATCTCTCTGCGTTTTTGCTCAGCGGCCCGGTGGTGCACAGCCACGCGGTGTGGCGCCACCCGGAAACCGTTGGCAATTACCTTGACCCCGAGTACTACTCACGCATTGCCAAGGTGGTGGAAGAGGGCTTGTTCGACTTCCTGTTCTTTGCCGACCGGCTGGCCGTCGGCGACCAGATGGGCGGCTCCCGCGAGTTCGCGTTGCGCTACGGCGCCCAGGACGCCACGCGCCTGGACCCGTTGCCGATTCTCTCCTACCTGATCGGCCAGACCAGCAAGTTGGGGCTGGGCGCGACGCGCTCCACCACCTATTACGAACCGGCGCATATCGCCCGCGAGTTCGCCACCCTCGACCACCTGTCCAAGGGCCGCGCGGCGTGGAATATCGTCACCTCGATGAACGACAGCGAGGGGCGCCTGTTCGGCAAGGACAAGCACCTGGAACACGACCTGCGCTATGACCGCGCCGATGAGTTCGTCGAAGTTGCGCTGAAACTCTGGAACAGCTGGGGCCCAGGCGCGCTCAAGCTGGACCGGGAAAGCGGGGTGCTGGCCGACCCTGCGTTGATCCGTTCAGTGCGGCACCAGGGCGAATGGTTCAAGGTCGAAGGCCCGCTGAATATCCCGCGCACGCCCCAGGGCCGCCCGGTGTTGATCCAGGCCGGTTCCTCCGGGCGTGGGCGGCGCTTTGGTGCGCGCTGGGCCGAGGCGATTTTCACCATCCACCCGCATTTGGCGGCGATGCGCGCGTTTCGCGATGACGTGCGCGCCCAGGTGGTGCAACAGGGGCGCGCGGCCGACAGCTGCAAAGTGCTCACGGCGGTGATGCCGTTTATAGGCGGCAGCGAAGCCGAAGCCCGCGCCAAGCGCGATAAACACAATGCACTGGCGCGGCCTGAACTGGGGTTGGTGACCTTGGCCTCGCAATTGAATGTGGACCTGTCGCCATTCCCCCTCAGCGCCACCTTGGCCGAAGTCGCACAGTCGCCGCTGATCCACCCGGCCGCCGCCGAAAAGCTGCTGATGCAAGGCCCCGAAATCACCCTGGAGCAACTCGGCCGCATCTTCGCCAGCAGCGTGCGCGTGCCGCAATTGGTGGGCACCGGGGCGCAGATTGCCGATCAATTGGCCGAGCTGTTCGAGCAGGGCGGGTGCGACGGGTTTGTGATTTCGCCGGGGTACCTGCCGGGGTCGTTCACGGAGTTTGTCGAGAGTGTAATTCCGCACCTGCAGCGCAAGGGCTTGTTTCGCCAGGCTTACGAAGGCACGACCCTGCGCGAGCATTTAGGCCTGGCCGACCTCACCTGATGAACGTTTGTGTCGAGCCGGCTTGCTGTGATGAGCAGTCTTCATGTGGCGAGCGGGCAAGCCCGCTCGCCACACAAGAGCGGTTCGACGCACGCCGCAATACTTCAACTTTAAAGGGATATTTTGCATGGCCACATTTGATCATTTAACCCGCCGCCGCTTGCTGGGCCTGGCCGGCATCTCCCTGGCCAGCCTGTCGCTGCCACGCTTTGGCTTTGCCGCCGACGAACACGCCGGCCACAACATGCCGCAGGAGCCCGCTGGCACCGGTGGGTTCATCCGCCTCGACGCGCCGCGCAAGTTGAAACTGGCAGTCAACCTCAATGCGGTGTGCCTGGCCCCGGTGGTGATTGCCCACGGGCAGGGCTTCTTCACCCAGCACAACCTGGACGTCGAACTGGTCAACTTCGGCAACTCCACCGAAGTGCTGCTGGAGGCCATCGCCACCGGCAAGGCCGATGCGGGCGTGGGCATGGCGCTGCGCTGGCTCAAGGCGCTGGAGCAGGGCTTTGATGTGAAGCTCACCGCCGGCACCCATGGCGGCTGCCTGCGCTTGCTGAGCGCGGCGAACGGCGGTGTGAGCAAGCTCGAAGACCTCAAGGGCAAGGCCATCGGTGTGACCGATATGGCCAGCCCGGACCGCAATTTCTTCTCGATCCTGCTGAAAAAGCACGGCGTCGACCCGGTGCGCGATGTGGAGTGGCGCCTGTACCCGGCCGACCTGCTTGGCACTGCGCTTGAGCGCGGCGAAGTGCAGGCGGTGAGCGGCAGCGACCCGTTCATGTACCGTTTGATCAAGTCCGGCGTGGCGCGCGAACTGTCCACCAATTTGGTCGAGGAATACGCCAACCTCAGCTGCTGCGTGGTCGGCGTCACCGGCAAATTGGTGCGCGAAGACAAACGCGTAGTTGCTGCGTTGACCCAGGCGATTCTGGAAGCCCACGACTATTCCGTGCAGCACCCGGAGGCCGTTGCCAAGGGCTTCCAGGCCTATGCACTGAACACCTCGACCGAAGAGGTGCAGGCAATCCTCCACGACCACACCCACGGCCACCACGCGGTGGGCGCCGCGCTGACCCAGGAAATCACCACCTACGTCACCGACCTGAAAACCGTGGAGGTGATCAGCAAAGGCACCGACCCGGTCGAGTTTGCCAAGGAGATCACCGCCGATGTCTTCAGCTGACGCGACAACCCTCAACCCGCCCGTAGCCCTCAAGGTCGGCTGGCAGGGCGCGGCGGTGGTGGCGGCCTGGGTGGCTGTCGCGCTGTTGATCAGCTACTGGCCCAACGCGATACGCAATTGGCCGATGACCCAAGGCCTGGCCAACCTTTGCGTGGCGGTGGCGGTGCTGTTCATTGTGCTGAGCCTGGTGGGGCGCAAGGTGTCGAGCCTCGGCCAGCGCCTGCACACTGCCGCGCCCTGGCTGATCGCCTTGCCGCTGCTGCTGGCGATCTGGGAACTGCTCACCGCCAAACTTGCGTTGCTGCCGGTGCCGTTTTTTGCGCCGCCCCAGGCGCTGCTCGCGGTGTATATCGAAGACTATGCGCGGCTGGCCGACAGCCTGTTGCATTCAGCCCTGCTGCTGGGCTCGGGCGTGGCCCTGGGCGCGGTCACGGGGTTCGTCGCGGGCGTGGCCATCGGTTGGTCGACGCGCATCGGCTACTGGCTGCACCCAGTGCTGCGGATTCTTGGGCCGGTGCCGTCCACGGCGCTGTTGCCACTGTGTTTTTTCCTGTTTCCGAGCAGTTGGAGCGCGAGTGTTTTCCTGATCGCCTTGGCCACCTGGTTTCCGGTCACGGTGCTGACCTGGTCGGGCGTGGCCAGCGTCGATAAAGCTTATTACGACGTGGCGCGCACCCTGGGCGCCAAGCAAGGCTTCCTGATTTTCAAAGTGGCGATTCCCGCCGCGTTGCCCCATGTGTTCGTCGGCCTGTTCATGGGCCTCGGCGCGTCGTTTTCGACCCTGGTGGTGGCGGAGATGATGGGCGTCAAATCCGGCATCGGCTGGTACCTGCAATGGGCCCAGGGGTGGGCGGCCTACGCCAACATGTACGCCGCCTTGCTGATTATGGCGCTGGCGTGTTCGGGGTTGATCACCGGGTTGTTCCTGGTGCGTGACCGGTTATTGGCCTGGCAGAAAGGAACGATGAAATGGTAGCCCTGGCTCAGGCAGTAGACGCTTCAACGGGATTGGCACTGCGCATTGAACACCTCAGCCATGGCTTTGCCCTGGACGGCCAGCACCTGCCGGTGTTGGAGCAGGTATCGCTGGACGTGGCGCCAGGCGAGTTCGTGGCGTTGCTCGGTCCTTCGGGGTGCGGCAAATCCACTTTGCTGCGTTTGGTCGCTGGCCTGGAACCGGCGGATTCCGGCAAGCTGTTGGCCGACGGCGAACCTATCCTCGGCCCGGACCCGAGCCGCGTGGTGGTGTTCCAGGACCCTACGCTGTACCCGTGGCGCCGGGTGTGGGACAACGTCGCCATCGGCCTGGAAGCCCAGGGCCTGCTCAAGACCCACTCGCACAAGGTGGATGAAGCCTTGGCAAAAGTCGGCCTCAGCCACTTTGCCCGCGCGTATCCGCGGCAACTGTCCGGCGGCATGGCGCAGCGGGTGGCGTTGGCCCGGGCGCTGGTCAACCAGCCACGCCTGCTGATCCTTGACGAGCCCTTGGGCAAGCTCGACTCGCTGACCCGCATCACCATGCAAAAAGAGCTGATCGATTTGTGGCAGCGCCAGGGCTACACGGCCCTGCTGGTGACCCACGATGTGGAAGAAGCCTTGTTGCTCGCCAACCGGGTGATTGTGTTCAGCGACCGCCCGGCAAAAATCCAGGCGCAATTGACGATCGATCGGCCGTATCCTCGGCACCGGGATGATCCTTACTTGGTGGACCTGCGGCGGCAGATACTCGGGCTGCTGGGGCTGGGAGAAAGCTGGTAGTCATGGCATTCACATCATTGCACTGGGGCGCGTACCGCCCGCACGTGGTCGACGGCAAGCTGGTGTCGATGGCCCCGGCCGAGTGGGATAAAGACCCATCGCCCATCGGTGCGTCGATCCCCGAAGCGATTACCTCGTCGACGCGTATCCTGCGTCCCGCCGTACGCCGTAGCTACCTGGCAGAGCCAGGTTCGCATCCGGAGTTGCGCGGGCAGGAGCCGTTTGTCGAAGTGTCCTGGGAGGTCGCCCTGGATCTGGTGGCGGCCGAGCTGAAACGGGTCAAGGCCGAGCACGGCAACCAGGCGATTTACGGCGGCAGCTATGGCTGGGGCAGTGCAGGGCGCTTTCACCATGCGCAAAGCCAGTTGCACCGGTTCCTCAACCACTATGGCGGCTACGTCGCCAGCACCGACAGCTACAGCCTCGGCGCCGGGCGGGTGTTGATGCCGCATATCGTCGGCAATATGGATTGGCTGCTGGCGGCGCACACCTCGTGGAAGAACCTCGCCGAGCATTGCGAACTGTTCGTGGCCTTTGGCGGCCTGCCGGCAAAAAACGCCCAGACCAGCCCCGGCGGTGCCAGCGATCACTTGCTGAGTGAGGCGTTGGCGGCGATGTCGGACGCCGGTGTGCAGTTCGTCAATATCAGCCCGTTGCGCGACGACCTCAGCGGCCCGGCGCTGAACCAGTGGCTGCCGATTCGCCCTGGCAGCGACACCGCGTTGATGCTGGCGCTGGCCTATGTGCTGGTGAACGAGGGGCTGCACAACGAGGCGTTCGTGCAACGTTACACCGTGGGGTATGAGCGCTTTCGCCATTACCTGCTGGGCGTCGTCGATGGCCAGCCCAAAGACCCGATATGGGCTGAGGCGCTCACTGACATTCCTGCGCAGCAGATCACTGACCTGGCCCGGCGCATGGGCCGCCAGCGTACGATGATCAACATCGCCTATTCGCTGCAACGCGCCGTGCACGGCGAACAACCGTTCTGGATGACCGTGACCCTGGCCGCGCTGCTCGGGCAGATCGGCTTGCCCGGCGGCGGTTTTGGCTTGGGCTACGGCTGCATGAACAACACTGGCAGCGGGCGCAAGGGCTTCTCCGGGCCGCGGTTTTCCCAGGGGCTCAACCCGGTGAAAGATTTTATCCCGGTGGCGCGCATCACCGACATGCTGCTCAACCCCGGCGCGTCGTTCGATTACAACGGTAAGCGTCAGGCTTATCCGGATATTCAGCTGGTGTACTGGGCGGGCGGCAATATTTTCCATCATCACCAGGATCTGAATCGCCTGCTGGAAGCTTGGCAAAAACCGCGAACCCTGATCGTTCACGAACAGTACTGGACCGCCCATGCCAAGTATTCGGACATTGTGCTGCCGGCTACCACGGCGCTGGAGCGCAACGATATCGGCAGCTCGGCTTCGGACCGTTTCATGCTGGCGATGCAGCAGGCCATCGAGCCGGTGGGGCAGGCGCGGGACGACTACTCGATCTTCGCCGATATCGCCGCACGGCTGGGCTTCGCCAATACCTTCACCGAAGGCCGCGATGCTGAGCAGTGGCTGCGTTTTATCTATGATGAGTCGCGGGGGCGTGCCGAGGAACATGGCATTGAACTGCCGGGTTACGAGGATTTTTGGCGCGATGGGGTGTTCGAAGTGGCCTATCCCGACACCGACACAGTGCTGCTCAAGGCCTTTCGCGATGACCCGCTGGCCCACCCTTTGCAGACCCCTTCGGGGCGTATCGAGATCTTCTCCGAGCGCATTGCAGGCTTCGGCTATGCCGACTGCCCCGGCCACCCGGTGTGGCTGGAAAAACCTGCGCCAGACTACCCGCTGCACCTGCTGTCGAACCAACCCAAGACGCGCCTGCACAGCCAGTACGACCATGGCAGCTACAGCCGCGCGTCGAAGATTCAACAGCGTGAACCGATGACGATCAACGTCGAGGACGCCCGCGCCCGCGGCATTGTCGACGGCGATGTGGTCAAGGTCTTCAACGACCGTGGCGCGTTCCTGGCGGGGGTGATTGTGTCGGCCGACATTCGCCCGGACGTAGTGCAAATCGCCACCGGCGCCTCCAGCCTGTCCCAGGGTTGCTCGGCGCAGACGGTGGAGGTGGTGAAGTGGGATCAGCCGTTGCCGGACGTGACGGCGTTCGTGCCACCGGTGTTCAAGGCCGGCTTGCCTCTTTAAGCTCAATGGTGCCCGACAGGCGTGGCGCACTTCTAACTGTGGGAGGGAGCTTGCCCCCTCCCACATGGATTAAGGCAGTCTTCAGTCCACACAAATTGCCCGGCCCAACTGGCCTTTCTCCACCGTCGCCGAGCAGCCAAAATGCCCGTTATCCACTTGGCACGCGCCCGTCACCGGGCCTTTGCCGGGTTGGGTGGTGACACTGGTCTGGCACTCGCCTTCACACTGGCTCGAATCGGTACAGGCCTTGCCCGCGTCCTTGTACGGCGTGATGCATTTCCAGCTCTGCAACTTGCCGACTTGCGTCATCGTGCCGCCGCCCGCGAGGCAGGTGGACGCGGCGGAGTCCTGGGCAGGCGGGGTGGTGGTGCAAGCCGATACCAGCAGTAGTGCGGCGAGGCCGATCATCAATTTCATGCAAAAGTCCTTATCGAGTAAGCGCAGCGGTGCAGTGTACGGGCTATTGGACTACTTTGATTGACGAGCGATCCCTACCCGGTACTGACCCATGCGCACGTTATGGAAACGCTATATGGCCTTGCTGGAAAACGACCTGAGCACGCAGATCTTCGACAACGTGAAGAACCTGCTGGTGTGCGCGCTACTATTTGCTGCGGGGACTAATACGCTGCTCGGGCAACGTGAGCTGTTCATCGGCGTATTCGCCTCGAACGTCGCGGGCTGGGGGCTGATCATCCTGTCGGCGGTGTTGATGCTGCTGAATGTCAGCGACGGCATTCGCAGGCTGGCCAAGCTGCGCTATCACCTGGCATTGCAGCTGTTGCTGATCCTGGTTTATCTGGTGATTGCCGAGCGGGTGGTGGAGATAGTCTGGGGCTTTCGAGCGCATTGAAGTATCCTCCGCGGCCCGCTTCCCACCGATTCAAAGACAGATGACAGGACAAGACATGCAGGCGCTTCTCGAGTCGATCCTCGACGAAGTTCGCCCACTGATCGGCCAAGGCAAAGTCGCCGACTACATTCCCGCGCTGGCCGATGTGCCCGCCAACCAACTCGGCATCGCGGTGTACGGCAACGACGGCTCAGCCTACTGCGCAGGGGACGCCGAGACGCTGTTCTCGGTGCAGAGCATCTCCAAGGTGTTCAGCCTGGTGCAGGCCATCGACCATGGCGGCGAGACTATTTGGGAGCGCCTGGGCCACGAGCCATCGGGGCAGCCGTTCAACTCCATGGTGCAACTGGAATTCGAACGCGGCCGCCCGCGCAACCCGTTTATCAACGCCGGCGCCCTGGTGATCTGCGACATCAACCAGTCGCGCTTCGCCGTGCCGATTTTGTCGATGCGCG
This sequence comes from Pseudomonas syringae, assembly GCF_021606685.1. GTDB lineage: Bacteria > Pseudomonadota > Gammaproteobacteria > Pseudomonadales > Pseudomonadaceae > Aquipseudomonas > Aquipseudomonas syringae_R. Next base: position 68,530 of record NZ_WKCB01000014.1, on the reverse strand, counting down.
ACTTTGTGCGGCGCCTGTCGGGCAACCCGCAGATCCTGGTCAACAGCGTGGTCGCTGACTCCGAGGCGCAACACGGTGCGCGCAACGCGGCCATGGCCTACCTGATGAAGTCCTTCGGCAACTTCCACAACGACGTCGACGCGGTGCTGCACAGCTACTTCAACTACTGCGCGCTGCAAATGAGCTGCCTCGACCTGGCCCGCGCCTTCAGCTTCCTGGCCAACGAGGGCGTGAGTGCCCACAGCGGCGAACAGGTGTTGAGCGCGCGCCAGACCAAGCAAGTCAACTCGATCATGGCTACCAGCGGGCTGTATGACGAAGCGGGCAATTTTGCCTACCGCGTGGGCCTGCCGGGCAAGAGTGGGGTAGGGGGAGGGATTGTCGCGGTGGTGCCCGGGCAGTTCACGGTGTGCGTGTGGTCGCCGGAGTTGAACGCGGCGGGGAACTCGCTGGCGGGGATGAAGGCGTTGGAGTTGTTGAGTGAGCGGATTGGGTGGTCGGTGTTTTGACGGCGAGGGGGCTGGCGCGCCACGGCTGAAGCTAACCTCCTGTTAGAGTGAGCGGACTCGCAGCACCACAGATCAAATGTGGGAGGGAGCTTGCTCCCGATTGCGGTGGGTCAGTTACAGGTTTTTCAACTGGCACACCGCAATCGGGAGCAAGCCCCCTCCCACATTTGGATCTTCATTGGTTTCGGGATATCTATTGGCCCAAACAAAAAATGCGCCCCTGAGGGCGCATTTTTTTGTTCGGTTAGCTATCGCCTATTCAGACAATTGCATCCCAGGCACGGTCGCCGTTCTCGTCTTTGATCCGAGTCGGCAAGCCCATCACGTCCAGCGCTTTCAGAAACGGCTCAGCCGGCAGTTCCTCTACGTTGGCCATGTGTTTCACATCCCACTCGCCACGGGCTACCAGCAGCGCCGCGGCTACCGGTGGTACGCCGGCGGTGTAGGAGATGCCCTGGCTGTCGGTTTCGGCGAAGGCTTCTTCGTGGTCTGCCACGTTGTAGATGAACATCTCACGTGGCTGGCCATCTTTGCTGCCTTTGACCAGGTCACCGATGCAGGTCTTGCCGGTGTAGCCGGGGGCGAGCGAAGACGGGTCGGGCAGTACGGCCTTGACCAGTTTAAGCGGCACCACTTCCAGACCTTCGGCGGTGGTGACCGGCTTTTCGGAGAGCAGGCCGAGGTTTTTCAGCACGGTGAACACGTTGATGTAGTGTTCGCCGAAGCTCATCCAGAAACGCACGTTGGGCACGTCGAGGTTTTTCGACAGCGAGTGCACTTCATCGTGGCCGGTGAGGTAGAGGTTCTGCGAACCGACTACCGGCAGGTCGTCGGTGCGTTTGACTTCGAACATGGTGTTGCTGGTCCACTGGCTGTTCTGCCAGCTCCACACCTGCCCGGTGAACTCGCGGAAGTTGATTTCCGGGTCGAAGTTGGTGGCAAAGTATTTGCCATGGCTGCCGGCATTGACGTCGAGAATGTCGATCGAATCAATGCGGTCGAAATGCTGTTGCTGCGCCAGCGCGGCGTACGCGTTGACGACACCCGGGTCGAAGCCCACGCCAAGGATGGCGGTGATGTTCTTCTGCTTGCACTCTTCCAGGTGGTTCCATTCGTAGTTGCCGTACCACGGCGGGGTCTCGCAGACCTTGCCCGGCTCTTCGTGAATGGCGGTGTCGAGGTAGGCAACGCCCGTGTCGATGCAGGCACGCAGTACCGACATGTTGAGGAACGCGGAACCCACGTTGATAACGATCTGCGATTCGGTCTCGCGGATCAGGGCCTTGGTCGCTTCCACGTCCAGGGCGTTCAGCGCGAAGGCTTGGATGTCGGCGGGAACCTTGAGGCTACCCTTGGCCTTGACGCTGTCGATGATGGCCTGGCATTTGGAGATGTTGCGCGACGCGATAGCAATACGACCGAGTTCGTCGTTGTGCTGCGCGCACTTGTGGGCCACCACCTTGGCGACACCTCCTGCACCAATGATAAGAACGTTCTTTTTCAATTGCTTTATTTCTCCTATATCCGCCAGCTTACGAAAGGCTGGACAGGTAGTCGTCGTAACCAAATTCACGAACCACTTCGACTGTACCGTCGAGTTGTTTCACTACGATGGACGGCATTTTCAGGCCGTTGAACCAATTTTTCTTGACCATGGTGTAGCCTGCGGTGTCGATGAACGACAGCCGATCGCCGATGGCCAGCGGACGATCAAATTGATACTCGCCGAAGATATCCCCGGCCAGGCAGGATTTGCCGCACACCATGACGGTGTGTTCACCCTCGCTCGGCGCCAGCTTGGCGTTGAGGCGGTAGATCAGCAGGTCCAGCAGGTGGGCTTCGATGGAGCTGTCCACCACGGCGAGGTTTTTGCCGTTGTAGAGGGTGTCGAGCACGGTGACTTCCAGCGAGGCGCTGTTGGTGATTGCCGCTTCGCCGGGTTCCAGGTAGACCTGCACGCCGTACTTTTCAGAGAACGCCTTGAGGCGGGCGCAGAAGGCGTCCACGGCATAGTCTTCACCGGTAAAGTGGATGCCGCCGCCGAGGCTGACCCACTCGACCTTGTGCAGCAGCGCACCGAAGCGCTCTTCGATGGTGCCGAGCATCTTGTCGAACAGGCTGAAATCGCCGTTCTCGCAGTTGTTGTGGAACATGAAGCCGGAGATCTGCTCGATCACGCCTTCGATCTTCACCGGGTCCCATTCGCCCAAACGGCTGAACGGGCGCGCCGGGTCGGCCAGCAGGTAATCGGAGCTGCTCACCTGCGGGTTCACACGCAGGCCACGAGTCTTGCCTTCGCTGCGTTCGGCAAAGCGCTGCAGCTGGCTGATCGAGTTGAAGATGATCTTGTCGCAGTTATCCAGCATCTCTTCGATTTCATCGTCAGCCCAGGCCACGCTGTAGGCGTGCGCCTCGCCTTCGAACTTCTGGCGGCCGAGCTTGAGCTCATACAGCGACGACGAGGTGGTGCCGTCCATGTATTGCTGCATCAGGTCGAACACCGACCAGGTAGCGAAGCACTTGAGCGCCAGCAGGGCCTTGGCGCCGGACTGTTCGCGCACGTAAGCAATCTTCTGCATGTTGACCAGAAGCTTCTGTTTATCGATGAGGTAGTACGGCGTTTTGATCATTTTTGAGAGCCTGCGGCGGTGCCTGCCAAAAAAGGACACGCATTGTGCCCGCACTTGGAACAGATCGAAAGGTTAGTGGGCAGATTTTGGGCGCCTGGTTTTCAAGGATAGCCCCGGAGTATGACTATCTCGGGACGCACACCGGACAAAATGTGGGAGAGGGCTTGCCCCCGATAGCGGTGTGTCAGTTACAGATGTGTTCACTGACACTCCCTCATCGGGGGCAAGTCCCCTCCCACATTTTGATCGCTGTACAACCATTTGCATCAAGGTTCACTGCCATCAAACCGTCATCTGCGCAGCATGTTCCTGCCACATTCCCCCGTTACTGTTCTCGCCAATGAGATCGATCTCAAGCGAGTGACAATGACCGACCTGAAAGACGTTGCACGCCTGGCGGGGGTTTCCCGTGCTACTGCCGCCCGTGCCTTTGCTTCCCCCGACCAGGTGCGCCCGAACACCCGCGAGCAGGTGTTCGCCGCCGCGCGCGAATTGGGTTTTCGGCCGAACCTGCTTGGCCGCCAACTACGCCTGCAAACCACCCAATTGATCGGTGTGGTGGTGCCCAACCTGCTCAACCCGGTGTTTGCCGAGCAGTTCCAGGCCATGGAGCGTGCGGCGCGCTCGCGCGGTTACAGCCTGGTGCTGGCGACCACCGATTACAGCAGCGAGCGCGAATGCATCGTGGTCGAAGAACTGCTGCGCCAGCGCGTCGATGGGCTGGTGCTGACGGTCACCGATGCCGAAAGCAACAGCGTGCTCAGCAGCCTCAATACCGAGCAAACCCCCTTTGTGCTGGCCTATCACCAACCGAGCAATCCCAATTACAGCGCGGTGTCGGTGGACAACCGCGCGGGCATGGCCTTGGCCACGCGTTACCTGCTGGAGGCCGGCCATCGGCGCATCAGCATGGTCGCCGGCCCCGCGTTGCAGTCCGACCGCGCCCGCCTGCGCTACGCCGGGTATTGCGATGCAATGAACGAATACGCGCTGGCCAGCCGCCCGGTGATTGAAATGCCCGCGCATACCCAGGCCGAGTTCGCCGCCATTGCCCCGTATCTGCTGGGGCCCGACGCGCCGACCGCGCTGGTGTGCTCCAACGATTTCCTGGCCATCAGCCTGATCGCCGAACTGCGCCGCAACGCCTGGCCGGTGCCGCAGCAATTGTCGGTGATGGGCTTTGACGGCATCGCTCTTGGCACCCAGATGCACCCGACCCTGTGCAGCGTGGTGCAGCCCATTGCGCTGCTCGCGAGCACGGTGATTGACCAACTGCTGGCGCAGATCGCCGGCAACGCCCCGACTTCCCATTGCCTGCCGTGCCATATCCGGCCCGGCGAAAGTACTCAACCCTTTGAGGAGATGCTTGATGCGCGTATTCAGTAAAACCCTGGCCGCCTTGGTGTTCAGCGGTGTGGCCGGCCTGGCCCAGGCCGCCGACACCGCGATTTGCTATAACTGCCCGCCGGACTGGGCCGACTGGGGCACCCAGCTCAAGGCCATCGCGGCCAGCACCGGCGTGCAGGTGCCGCTGGACAACAAGAACTCCGGCCAGTCCCTGGCGCAGCTGGTGGCGGAAAAGGCCGCGCCGGTTGCCGACGTGGTGTATTACGGCGTGACCTTTGGCCTGCAGGCGCAAAAGGCTGGCGTGGTCGAGGGCTACAAACCCAAGGGCTGGGACCAGATTCCCGCAGGGTTGAAGGACCCTGACGGCCACTGGTTCGCGATCCATTCCGGGACCTTGGGCATCATGGTCAACGTCGACGCCCTCGGCGGCTTGCCCGTGCCGCAAAGCTGGGCCGACCTGCTCAAGCCCGAGTACAAAGGCATGGTTGGCTACCTGGACCCGTCCAGTGCATTCGTCGGCTACGTCTCAGCAGTGGCGATCAACCGCGCCCTGGGCGGCGACCTCGACAACTTCGCGCCGGCCATCGACTACTTCCAGAAACTGGCGAAAAACGCACCCATCGTGCCCAAGCAAACCGCGTACGCACGGGTGCTGTCCGGTGAGTTGCCGATCCTGGTGGACTACGACTTCAACGCCTACCGTGCGCGCTACAAAGACAAGGCGAATGTGGCCTTCGTGATTCCGCAAGAAGGCAGCATCAGCATGCCCTACGTGATGAGCCTGGTGGCCAACGCGCCGCACCGGGCCAATGGCGAAAAGGTGCTGGACTTCGTGCTCTCCGACGAGGGCCAGGCACTCTGGGCCAAGGCCTATTTGCGCCCGGTGCGTGCAATGAAAATGCCCGCCGAGGTCGCCGCGCAGTTCCTGCCCGACAGCGACTATGCACGTGCCGGCGTGGTGGATTACGAAAAAATGGCCGCCGTGCAGGAAGCCTTCGCCGCCCGTTACCTGAACGAGGTCAAGTAAGTGGCTGCATCGGCAAAACACGCAGCCTGGGCGCTGGCTCCAGCCTTCGCGGTGTTGCTCGCGTTCTGGCTGTTGCCGCTGGCGCACCTGATGCTGCTCGGCGCTGAGCACCGTGACAGCCTCGGCAGCGGCTACTGGCAGGTGCTGAGCAGCGCGCAGTACCTGGGCAGCCTCGGGCAGACCCTGGTGCTGGCGATTGTGGTGACGCTGGTGGCGCTGTTGATCGGCGGCATCAGTGGCGTGTTTCTCGCCCGCCAGCAGTTTTTCGGGCGCTCGGCCTTGGTGGCGCCGCTGACGTTTCCGTTGGCGTTTCCAGGCGTGGTGGTGGGCTTTTTGGTGATTCTGTTGGCAGGGCGCCAGGGCCTGCTGGCCTCCCTGGGCCTGCAACTGGCGGGGGAGCGCTGGATCTTTGCCTATTCCCTGGCCGGACTGTTTGTGGGCTACCTGTACTTCTCGATTCCGCGCGTGATTCTCACGGTGATGGCCGCGTGCGAAAGCCTCGACCGCAGCCTGGAAGAAGCCGCGCATTCGCTGGGGGCAGGGCACTGGCGGGTGGTGTGCGACGTGATCGTGCCGAGCCTGGCGCCGGCGTTGGCTTCGTGCGGCGCGATCTGCTTCGCCACGTCGATGGGCGCGTTCGGCACGGCGTTCACCTTGGGCACGCGCCTGAATGTCACCCCGGTGGCGATCTATAACGTGTTCACCAACTACGCCAATTTCGCCGTCGCCGCCGCCTTGTCGGTGGTGCTCGGCGTGGTGACCTGGGCGGTATTGCTGCTGACGCGGCGTCTGGTGAAAAACGCGGGGACGGTCCTGTGAAGCGCTCATCGCTGTTTGTGGTTCAACTGCTGTTCACCCTGCTGGTGTGCGCCTTTATGTTGGTGCCGGTGCTGATGTCATTGCTGGCCGGGTTGACACGCAATTTCTTTGTCGGCCTGTCCAGCGGCTTGACATTCGACTGGTTGATCCAGGTGTGGCAGGCCTATTCGCCCACCGTGTGGTTGTCGCTGCAACTGGCGCTGGCCTGCGCGGTGTGCGTCTGCGTGATCGGCGTGCCGGCGGCCTACGCCCTGGTGCGCATGAACAACCGCTTCAGCCGCGCCTTCGAGGAACTCATGGTGCTGCCGGTGGCGATGCCGGGGCTTGCCAGTGCGCTGGCCTTGCTGCTCACCTACGGCCAGTTCGGCACGTTCCGCAGCAGTTGGCTGTTTATCCTGGTCGGCCATGTGCTGTTCACTTTGCCCTTTCTGGTACGCCCGGTGATGGCGGTGATGCAACGCCAGCATCTGCCGGTGTTGGAAGAAGCGGCGGCGAGCCTTGGCGCCGGACCGATCAAGCGCTTTTTCAGCGTGGTGGTGCCCAACTGCCGCGCGGGGATTCTGGCGGGCGTGTTGATGGTCGTCACCCTGAGCCTGGGTGAGTTCAACCTGACCTGGATGCTGCATACGCCGATGACCAAGACGTTGCCGGTCGGCCTGGCCGACAGCTACGCCTCGGCGCGTCTGGAAATCGCCAGCGCCTACACCCTTATCTTTTTGCTGATGATCGTGCCGCTGTTGATCGCGTTGCAGGCCATCAGCGCTCGTTTGTCCCGTGGAGAGCGTCGATGACCGCTATCACTATTCGCCTGCAAGGCTGTCGCAAGGCGTTCGCCGACGGCACCGTGGCCGTGCATGACTTGAACCTGACCGTCGAGGGCGGTGAAACCCTGGCGATTCTTGGCCCGTCCGGTTGCGGCAAAACCACCACGCTGCGGCTGATTGCCGGCCTGGAGCGCCCGGACGTGGGCCAGGTATTTTTTGGTGACCGGGACGTGACCCGCCTGCCCATCGAACGCCGCGATGTGGGCATGGTGTTCCAGAACTACGCGCTGTTTCCCAACCTGGATGTGGCCGGCAATATCGTCTACGGCTTGAAGATTCGTGGCATGCCTGCGGCGCAGCGCAACAAGCGCTGCGACGAATTGCTGGAGCTGGTGGGCTTGCAGCAGCACGGCACGCGCAGCATTCACGAACTGTCCGGTGGCCAGCGTCAGCGCGTGGCCCTGGCCCGTGCGTTGGCGCCGCGCCCGAAAGTGCTGTTGCTGGATGAGCCACTGGCGGCCCTGGATGCACAGCTGCGTGAGCGGTTGCGCAGCGAGCTGGACCAACTGCTGCGTGGCTTGGGGATCACCTCGGTGTTTGTCACCCATGACCAGGGCGAAGCCATGGCCCTGGGCGATCGCATCCTGGTGATGGAGCACGGCCGCGTGGCGCAGTTGGCCAGCCCTCGCGAGATCTACCAGAAGCCGGCCAACGCGTTCGTCGCAGGCTTTGTCGGCAACCTCAACGCATTCACGGTGATCGAGCATTTGGCGCATGGCTTGAAAGTCTGCGGCGGCGAGTTGCCCTGGCATGAAGCCGATCTGCCCGGCACGGTGTACTGCCGCCCCGAACACTTGCGGGTGATGGACGCTGAGGGGCAGTTGCACGGCCATCTGCTGGCGCAGTTTTTCCAGGGCGCGCAAAGCCGCCTGCTGGTGGATGTGGGCGGCCCGCAGCCGCTGCTGGTAGACAGCAGCGACAACGCGCTTTACCCCGTTGGCGCACCGATTGCCCTGGCGGTTGCGCCGCACCAGTTGTTCACCCTGAATGCGTGAGAATTTAGCCTTGAATCGTCCGTTTCTTGTTGCGCAGATCAGCGATCTGCACCTTAAAGCCGGCAACCGCCTCACCTATGGCGTGGTGGATACCCTGGGCGCACTGCGGCGTGCCGTCGACCATCTGAACGCCAGCCGGCCACGCCCGGATATCGTGGTGGTCAGCGGTGACCTGGTGGATTTCGGCCGCGCCGATGAATACGCCGTGCTGCAGCCTGAACTCGCGCGCCTGCACATGCCGTGCTACGTGGTGCCCGGCAACCACGATGCACGCGGCCCGTTACTGGATGCTTTTGCGGACCACACCTATTTGCCGGCGTCGGCCGAGGGGCCGTTGGACTGGGTGGTGGACGAGTATCCGTTGCGCCTGATCGGCCTGGACTCGACCATCCCCGGCGGTCACGGTGGGCAGTTGCTGGACAGCCAGTTGCAGTGGCTGGATGCGCAACTGGCGCTGCGCCCCGATGTGCCGACGCTGCTGATCCTGCATCACCCGCCGTTTATCAGCGGCATTGGGCATATGGACCGCGAGCCCTTTATCAATGCCGCCGCGCTGGAGCAGGTGGTCGCCCGCCACCCGCAAGTGGAACGCCTGCTCTGCGGCCACCTGCACCGCCCGATGCAGCGGCGATTCGGTGGCAGCCTGAGCTGCGTTTGCCCCGGCACTTCGCACCAGATCGTGCTCGACCTGCAAGATGCGGCGCCCGCGCATTTCAACCTGGAACCGGCGGGTTACCTGTTGCATCGCTGGGAGGCGCAGCAAGGCTTGATCAGCCACAACGGCGTATTCGGCACGTACCCCGGGCCATACCCGTTCTACGACGCCGATGGGCTGATCGACTAGCGCTTACGTGGCGAGGGAGCTTGCTCCCGTTGGCTCGCGCAGCGGCCCTGGAACCTGACACCGAGGTGTATCAGGCCACCCGGTTGCGGCCCGCGCCCTTGGCTTCGTACAAGCGCATGTCCGCGCGCTTGAGCAGCGCCAGGGAGTCGCGGTCCGACGGCTCCGCGACGCCTACGCCGATACTCACCGTCACGTGGCCCACGCTCGGGAACACCGCCGCTGCCACGGCCGCGCGGATTTTTTCGGCGACCACGTCGGGGCTGTCGGGTTCTTCGACTTCCGGTAGCAGTACCGCGAATTCCTCACCGCCATACCGCGCGACAAAGTCGGTGGCGCGGGTGGTGTTTTCGATCAACGCAGCCAGTTGGCACAGCACGTCATCGCCGATGGCGTGGCCGTAGGTGTCGTTGACCCGCTTGAAGTAGTCGGCATCGATCAGCAGCAGCGCAAAGGTACGACCGGTGCGTTGGAACAACAGGCTGTTCTCAGCGAGTTTTTCATCGAAGCGGCGGCGGTTGTAGACGCCGGTCAGCGCGTCGTGGGTGGCCAGTTTCAGCAGGTCGGCGTTGGCTTGGGTGAGGTCGGCGGTGCGCTGGGCGACGGTCGCCTCCAGCGAAGCGTTGGCCTCTTGCAGTTGGCGCTCCTTGGCCAGCAACGATTGGGTCATGCCGGTGAGGGAACGGCCCAGCTGGGCGATTTCCAGCACCGAATGCTCTTGAGGGAACACCGCGCCGGGCTGCTGGTTCTGCACCAGCTTGGCGGACCTGGCCAGGCGTTCGATGGGGCGGCTGAGGGAGGAGGCCAGGTAGTAGGCGGTCAGCGCAAACACCACGGCGGCGAGCAGGCCGAGGATCAGCAATTGATAGAGCAGGGTGCGCGCCGGTTGCAGGGCCACCTCCAGCGGTTGGCGCACCATGATGTACCAGGTCATTTTCGCGTTGGATGGGCTGGGCACCGCGACCGAGGCGGTTACGTAGCCGTCGCCAGTCGACCAGCCGGAAGGCGTCAGCAGCTTGTCGCTGGGCATCTGCTCGCCGGCGAGGACCTCGGGGTACAGCACCTTGCCGTCGAAGTCGACGATCAGCGCCTCGATATCGGGGATGGCGTCTTTTTGCATCACTGCCGAATCGACGATCTGCGTGACCCAGCGCCAGTGCGCATGGGCACCCAGCACGCCGATGGTCTGGCCCTGGGCGTTACGGATCGGTGCGGCAAAGTCGATAAAACGCAATGGCTCGCCATTCGCCGACCCCGGCAGCAACTTGGCCAGCAACACGGCTTCGTGAGGATCGCCGGTGTACTCGCCGCGCAGGCCTGCCTGGAACCAGGGTCGCTGGCTGACCGACTGATTGACCAGCAGCCCGTTCACCGCCTGGCGCACGCGGCCCTCGGCGTCGGCCACGCCCATCCACGCGTATTCAGCGCGCGATTGGGTGCGCAGTTGCATCAAGGCCAGGATGTCCGGGTCATCCAGCTCGCCCTTACGAAACAGCGGAGCCTTGCTTAGCAGCGACACTTCCAGCTGACGTTCGCGCAGTTGCACCGCCAGCAGCGCGGCGGTGGAGCGCGCCGTACTGAGCAGCGCGTTGCCACTGGCCTGCTTGCGCTGCTCGGTGGCGATATGGCCCACATAGAGCCCCACGCTCAACAGCGTCAGCAAGGACAAACCGGCAAACCACAGGGTCAGGTGACTACGCAGACTGGCTTTGATCATGAGGGCTCATTGGAGTAGGTGTTTTTCAGCATAGTACGCGTATTGGACGAGGCGCCACTAACCACAAACGTACAAGAATGGCGTTCAAGCGCCTGCGTAGACTCGCCAGACGCTCTCTATTGCAGGTTTTTCCGTGGATATTTTCCTCTACGCCTTCAGCGTCATGTACAGCCCGGGGCCCGTCAACCTGATGGGCCTGAATGCCGGGCTCACCGGCAAGTTGCGGCGTTCCAGCGGGTTCTACATCGGTGTGGGCAGCGCGATGCTGCTGATGTTCGTGCTGTTTGGCTACACCGGTGAAGCAATCATCTCCCAGGCGGCGTTGCCCTATATCTCGCTGGTCGGCGGCCTGTACACGCTGTACCTGGCGTATCAGGTGTTCAACGCCCGCACGGTGGTTGATGCGCGTTCGGATGAACCGCGCGCAACGCTCACGTTCTGGAATGGCCTGGTGATCCAGTTGCTTAACCCCAAGGGCATCGTGGCGGTGTTGCCGATCACCAGTGTGATGCTGCCCGCGGCGCATATCACCGGGGCTTCCATCGCCGGGGTGTCCGTGCTGCTGGGGCTTGGCGCCGTGGGTGCGCCGTGGGTCTACGCGTTGCTTGGGGCGCTGCTGGGGCGGCGGATCCACGGCGCGTCGGCGTTCACCGTGTTCAACCGTGGCATGGGCGTGGCGCTGGCGGGGTGTGCGTATTTCATGTTTCACGCGTTCTACCTGCACGTGGCTGGGCCATGAGCTGAACCTATGAAAAAGGCGGTTATACCTTGCGCGGAACCGTTGGCGCTGTCGGCACCACTGCTCAGCGTGGCAAGACGCCCAACAACCGCGGAGATGATGCTTTTGATTACTGGTGTAACTACCCACCCATTCGTACTGCCTTCCTACTTACCGCCGGATGACCAGGCTGGCCGTACCCAGCATGTCGATGCCCCGGCTTTACAGCGGAGCAAGCGTGGTGTGGCCAAGCAAGATGCGTTATGGCCACAGTTTGCGACCCTCAAGATTTCCCTGATGGGGATGACCAAGGCCCAGGAAAAATTCACCCAAGACAACATCAACAAATGGGCCCCGTATATCAACCTGAAACTGGAGTTCACGGACAAGCCCGGCGGCGATATCAGGATTCAGGCTAACAATGACGTCGACGGTGGGTATTCCTACTATGGCACCGAAGGCAAAGGTGCGGTCGGTGCCAATGAGGCGACGATGGAGATCGGTTTCCTGGGCGGGTTGAACACGTTCAACGCCAGGACAGTGCAGCATGAGTTCGGCCACGCATTGGGTTTGCATCATGAGCACCAGCACCCTGAAAACACGCTCGAATTCGATTTGGAATGGATTCGCAAAGATTACAAAGACCGCAAGGAGCCCGGCGACATTGATGACAACTTTGCGCCAGTCAACCCTAAGGAGGTGATCACCTCCGACTATGATCAAGCCTCCATCATGCATTACAGCTTTCCCGAGGATTATCTGAAACGTGGAGAGGCAATCGAGGCCAGCAACGAATTGTCGGAGGGGGACAAAGCGTTTGCGCGCTCGCTGTACCCGAGGCCGAAACCACCCGCTAGCTTCCGATGGCACCGCTTTGCGGCGGCTAATCATGAGAAAAATTCGCGATCATCTACAGTAAAATGAGTTTGTCTCACTATGGGCGACTGCCGACAATAGCTCCCCTATCAACACATTGGAGTTTTTGTCATGGCCGTCGCTCATTCCCTTGGATTTCCGCGCATTGGACGCGATCGTGAACTGAAAAAAGCGCAGGAAGCGTTCTGGAAGGGTGAGCTTGACGAAGCCGGCCTGCGCGCCGTAGGCCGTGACCTGCGCAAGACCCACTGGGCGCTGCAGAAACAGGCCGGTATTGAGCTGCTGCCTGCCGGCGATTTTGCCTGGTACGACCAGGTGCTGACGCACTCGCTGATGTTCGGTGTGATCCCCGAGCGTTTCCGCCCAGCCGATGGCAAGGCGACCCTGCACACCCTGTTCGGCATGGCCCGTGGTGTCAGCGACAGCTGCTGTGGCGGCGCCCACGCCCAGGAAATGACCAAGTGGTTCGACACCAACTACCACTACCTGGTGCCTGAATTCAGCGCCGACCAGCAGTTCCATCTGGGGTGGGACGAGCTGTTCGAAGAAGTCCAGGAAGCCCGCGACCTCGGCCACAACGTCAAGCCGGTGGTGATCGGCCCGCTGACCTACCTGTGGGTGGGCAAGGCCAAGGGCGGCGACTTCGACAAGCTCGAGCTGCTTGAACGCCTGCTGCCGCTGTACGGCCAGATCTTCCAGCGCCTGGCTGACCTGGGGGTGGAGTGGGTGCAGATCGACGAGCCGATCCTGGTGCTCGACCTGCCGCAGGCATGGAAAAACGCCTTTGAGCGCGCCTACAACCTGATCCAGCGTGACCCGCTGAAAAAACTCGTGGCGACCTACTTTGGTGGCCTGGAAGAGAACCTGGGCCTGGCGGCGAACCTGCCGGTCGATGGTTTGCACATCGACCTGGTGCGTGCACCGGACCAGTACCCGACCATCCTTGATCGCCTGCCGGCGTACAAGGTGCTGTCCCTGGGTGTGGTCAATGGGCGTAACGTCTGGCGGTGCGACCTGGAAAAAGCCCTGGGTACCTTGCAGCACGCCCACGAAAAACTCGGTGATCGCCTGTGGGTGGCGCCGTCCTGCTCGCTGCTGCACAGCCCGGTGGACCTTGGTCGCGAAGACACGCTGGATGCGCAGTTGAAAAGCTGGCTGGCGTTTGCCGTACAGAAATGCTCGGAAGTCGCGCTGTTGGCCGAGGCCGTCAACGCGCCGCAAGCCCCCAACGTGCTCGCTGCCCTGGCTGAAAGCCGCGCGGTGCAGGCCGCCCGTGCTGCTTCGCCGCGTATCCACAAGCCGGCGGTGCAGGCGCGCGTGGCAGCCATCACGGCCAAGGACAGCCAGCGTCACTCGCGGTTCGCCCAACGTATCGAGAAGCAGCGTGCCGGGCTCAACCTGCCGCTGTTCCCGACTACCACCATTGGTTCGTTCCCGCAAACGGCGTCGATCCGCCTGGCGCGCCAGTCATACAAGGCCGGCAAGTTGAGCGAGGCCGAATACGTCGAAGCGATGCACAGCGAGATCAAGCACGCCGTCGAAGTGCAGGAAAACCTCGGCCTGGACGTGCTGGTGCACGGTGAAGCCGAACGTAACGACATGGTCGAATACTTCGCCGAGCAACTGGATGGCTATGTATTTACCCGGTTTGGCTGGGTCCAGAGCTACGGTTCGCGCTGCGTGAAACCGGCGGTGATTTTCGGCGACCTGAGCCGCCCCAACGCGATGACCGTGGAGTGGATACGCTACGCCCAAGGCCTCACCCACAAGGTGATGAAGGGCATGTTGACCGGCCCGGTGACCATGCTGATGTGGTCCTTCCCCCGCGAAGACGTGAGCCGCGAAGTGCAGGCCCGCCAGCTGGCCCTGGCGATTCGCGACGAAGTGGTCGACCTCGAAGCCGCCGGCATCAAGATCGTACAGATCGACGAAGCTGCCTTCCGCGAAGGCCTGCCGTTGCGCCAGGCGCAGTGGCAGCACTACCTGGAGTGGGCCACTGAAGTGTTCCGCCTGTGTGCTTCGGGTGTGCGCGACGAAACCCAGATCCACACCCACATGTGCTACAGCGAGTTCAATGATGTGATCGAGTCCATCGCGGCAATGGATGCCGACGTGATCACTATCGAGACGTCACGTTCGGACATGGAGTTGTTGGATGCATTCGAAGCCTTCGCTTACCCGAACGACATCGGCCCGGGCGTCTACGATATCCACTCGCCACGCGTACCGGAGGCTTCGGAGATGGCCAACCTGCTGCGCAAGGCGGCCAAGCGGATTCCCGCCGAGCGCCTGTGGGTGAACCCGGATTGCGGGTTGAAAACCCGTGGCTGGCCGGAGACGGAAGCGGCGCTGATCCACATGGTGACGGCCGCCCGCCAACTGCGCAGCGAGTTGGCTTAAACGCGGTAAAAAATGTGGGAGCGGGCTTGCTCGCGAATGCGGTTTATCAGCTGCAGATACGTCGGCTGACACTCAGTCTTCGCGAGCAAGCCCGCTCCCACATTTGGCCTGTGTTGGGTTAAAGGTATTTAAGCCAGGCCAGGTCGCGACGCCGCGCCTTGAGCCCGGCGAACCAGCGCACCGGCGGGTACAGGGCCAGGGGCAACACCAGCGCAACCAGCCACACCGCGCCGATGCTGTCGAAGCCGAAGTAGGCGCCGTGGTTGAGGCCAAACAGCGCCACACACGCCACGTACAGCACTTTCAGCACATACAGGTGCAGCAGATAAAAGAACATCGGCGCGGCGCCAAACACCGCCAGCACGCCGATCCAGCGTTTATGCCCGGCGCGTTCAAACGCCAGCAACAACAGCAGGCCAATGCCCAGGGTCAATGCCAGAAACAGCAGCGAAGGCGGGTACTTGGTGATGTTGAAGACGCTCATCAGCGTTTGCACGGCGCTGTCATGCAGCTGCCACGGCTTCTCGCCATAGCCATTGACCAGCCGCAACACCCCGAACCCCACCAATGCACCGGCACCTGCCAGCCACAGATAGCGCTGGCGCAGCGCCGGCGGCGTGGCGCTGGCAAACCACGGGCCGAGGCCGTAGCCCAGGGCGATTACGCCGATCCACGGCAGCACCGGGTAGGTGGTGCGCAGGCGCAGGGTGTCACTCACGTCGATCCAGCTGCGCTCATGCACAATCGCCCACAGGTTCTGCGCTGCCGAACCCGGCGCAAAGTGCACACCATCCAACAGGTTGTGCCCGCCGATGATCAGCAGCGCCAGCCCGATCAGCAGCGGACGCGGCAGCCACACCAGGGCGGCGAGGGCGAGCATGCTCACGCCAATCGCCCAGATCACTTGCAGGTAGATCACGCTGGGGGGCAGTTGGAAGGTCCAGGCGAAGTTGACCAGGGTGAATTCCAGCACCACCAGAAACAACCCGCGCTTGAACAGGAACGTCGACACGTCGCTTCGGCCCTGGTATTTCTGGCCGTACAAAAACGCCGACAAGCCGGTCAGTAACACAAACACTGGCGCACACAGGTGGGCCAGGGTGCGGCTGATAAACAGCGCGGGTTCGGTGCTGTCGATGCTCATCGGGTCGCTGACCTGCCGGTGCAGCAGGAAGGTTTCGCGCACGTGGTCGAGCAACATAAACAGGATCACAAGGCCGCGCAGGGCGTCGATGGAAAGCAGGCGTTGGCGCGGGGGAACAGCGTCGGTCATGGGCAAGGGTCCCGGGGCAGGGCGGAAAGGGGGCGTTATCCTATAACATTAATTAACGCGTTGCCGCGATTCGTTGCGCAGATTAGAATGCGATCAATTCTTAATTACTCCTTGGCCCTGGCGCCGGTGACTCGCATGTCGTCCTCCCTCAATCTGCCAATTCAGGCGCTGTACTGCGAACACCACGGATGGTTGTACCGCTGGCTCGACCGCAAGCTGGGCAATGCCAGCGATGCCGCCGACCTGGCCCACGACACCTTCATGCGCCTGCTGACGCGCCAGAACAGCGCCGGTTTCGGCAGTGAACCGCGCGCCTTGCTCACCCATATCGCCAAAGGCCTGATGATCGACAGCTGGCGCCGCCAGGAAGTCGAACGCGCTTACCTGGAAACCATCGCGCACCTGCCCGAGCAGGAAGTGCCGTCGCCGGAAACCCGATGGCTGATCCTCGAGGCGCTGTACCGCATTGAAGCGATGC
The DNA here is from genome assembly GCF_021606685.1 of Pseudomonas syringae. Classification (GTDB taxonomy): domain Bacteria; phylum Pseudomonadota; class Gammaproteobacteria; order Pseudomonadales; family Pseudomonadaceae; genus Aquipseudomonas; species Aquipseudomonas syringae_R. The sequence continues at coordinate 52,076 of NZ_WKCB01000014.1, read as the reverse complement.
TGCGCGACCTGCCCGAGAAAACCCGCCGGGCGTTCCTCTTGTCGCAGATCGACGGCCTCACGTATCAGCAGATCGCCGATGAGCTCAAGGTGTCGCTGGTGTCGGTCAAGCGTTATATGCGCGATGCATTCCTCGCCTGCCTGAGCGTGGCATGAACCCGTCGATCGACCCGCTGATCCTCGGCGAAGCCGCCGACTGGATGGTGCAGTTGCAATCGGGCAGCGCCACCGAAGAAGACCGCCGCGCCATCGCCCAGTGGCAAACCCGCAGCGCCCAGCACGCCCAGGCCTGGCAGCGCGCGCAAGCGATTCTCGGCGACTTCAACAGCGTGCCCGCCGCGATTGCCGGCGACGCCCTCAAGCGCATCGGCCGCAAACCATCCCTCGGCCGCCGCCAGGCCCTCGGCCTGTTACTGCTGGCGGGGCCAGCGACGTGGTTGGCCTGGCAGCAAAAGCCCTGGCAGGCCTGGACCGCCGACCAGCACACCGCCGTCGGCGAACAGCGCCACCTCACCCTGCCTGATGGCACGCGGCTGCTGATCAACACTGCCAGCGCGTTGAATATCGTCTTCAATGACCAGGTGCGGCGCGTCGAACTGCTGCAAGGCGAAGTGATGATCACCACCGCCAAAGACCCTGCGCCGAGCCATCGCCCGTTTAGCGTGCAGACCCGCCACGGCAGCGCCCGTGCGCTGGGCACGCATTTCAGCGTACGGGTGGGCGAGCACAGCAGCCGCGTGGCGGTGATCGAAGGCGCCGTGGAGATGCTGCCGGTGCACGCTGCCCAAGGCGTGATCCTCAAGGCCGGCGAGCAGAGTGCGTTCGGCAGCGACAGCGTGGCGGCCGTGGCGCCGTTAGAGCGCGCGGCGCTGACCTGGGAACACGGCATGCTGCTGGCGCAACAGATGCGCCTGGCGGATTTGCTCGACGAACTGGGGCGTTACCGCCGTGGCGTGTTGCGCTGCCACGCGAGTGTGGCGGGGCTTAGCGTGTCCGGGGCGTTCCCGCTGCGCGACAGCGACGCCAGCCTGCGCTTGTTGCAGGAAACCCTGCCGGTCACCGTCAGCAGCTTGAGCGGCTACTGGGTCACCGTTGAGCCGCGCTGAGATTATTGTCGAGATTTGCTGATACCTTTTTTGTTGTCGCCCGGTGTAGGGGAGAACCCTCAACCTTTGCACTGCGCCGACAGGAATGCCCATGACCTTCATCTCGCACCCCAACCGTCCTTTGAAGGCCTTGAGCCTGGCTGTCGCGCTGGCGGCCATCGCCCCGCTGCACAGCGCTGTGGCCGCTGAGGTCGCGACCAGTACCGCGCGCAGTTACACCATCGCGCCGGGGCCGTTGGGCAATGTGCTGGCGCAGTTCGCTGCGCTGTCGGGCGTGCCGTTGTCGTTCGATTCCACACTGCTCAACGACCAGCAGAGCGCGGGCCTGCAGGGCAGCTATACCGCGCAGTCGGGCTTCCTGCAGTTGTTGCAAGGCAGCGGCTATACCCTGCAGAGCACCGGCGCGAATGGCTACACCGTAGTGCCCCAAGCCACTGGCGACGCCGTGCAACTGAGCGCGACGATGATCAGCGGCGAAGCGAGCGGGGCACAGGCCGACACCTACAGCGGTGGTCAGGTGGCGCGTTCGGCGCGCCTGGGGGTGCTGGGCAATCGCTCGATCAATGACGTGCCGTTCAGCGTGGTCAGCTACACCGCCAAGACCATCGCCGACCAGCAAGCGCGCACCGTCGGTGATGTGCTGCTCAACGATGCGTCGGTGCGTCAGTCCTCGGGGTTCGGCAACTTTTCCCAGGTGTTCACCATTCGTGGCTTGCCGCTGAGCACCGATGACATCGCTTTCAATGGCCTGTACGGCGTGCTGCCCCGGCAGATCATCACCACCGAGGCGCTGGAGCGCGTCGAGCTGTTCAAAGGCCCCAACGCTTTCGTCAATGGCGTGTCGCCCGCTGGCAGCGGCATTGGTGGCAGCGTCAACCTGGTGCCCAAGCGCGCCGAAGACATTGCTACCCGCAGCGTCACTCTCGACACCACCACCGATGGGCAGGCCGGCGGGCACCTCGACCTGGGCCAGCGCTTTGGCGAAGACAACCGCTTTGGCGCACGCGTCAACCTGGCCAGGCATGGTGGCGATACAGCCGTAGAGGATGAATTCAAAAGCTCGCAACTGATCGCCGTGGCCCTGGATTACCGTGGCGAGCGCCTGCGCCTGTCCACCGATTTCGGCTACCAGAAACAGCGCATCAACAACGGTCGCTCGGTGGTCTACCCCAACGGCACCCAAGTGCCCAAGGCGCCGTCGGCCAAGCACAACTACGCCCAGGACTGGAGCTGGTCCGAGCTGGAAGACACCTACGGCATGTTCAACGCCGAATACGACCTGAATGAACACTGGACGGCTTATGTGGGCGGCGGCGCCAAACATACGCGGGAGAACGGGCAGTACTCGTCGCTGTACGTGGGCAACAACGGCGCCGGGCAGATCGGCTTCTTGTATTCGCCCCACGACGAAGACAACAAGAGCGTCATGGGCGGCCTGAACGGGCACTTCGACACCGGGCCGGTGACCCACCAGATGAACCTGGGGGTATCGGGGATCTGGGGCCAGCAGCGTTCGGCGTTTGAGGCGATCCTGCGGGCCAACCGTCAGCCGGGCGACCTGTACAACCCGATCCAGATACCGCGCCCGAACGTGACCTACTTTGGCAGCGATATTCATGACCCGCGCATCGTCGGCAAGAACCGCATCAAGAGCGTGGCGGTGTCCGATACCCTCGGCTTTATCGACGATCGCGTATTGCTGACCGTGGGCGTACGGCGCCAGACCATCGAAGTGGATGCCTGGAACACCACCACCGGCGTGCGCAATGCCAACTATGACGAATCGATCACCACGCCGGTCTATGGCCTGGTGGTCAAGCCGTGGGAACACGTGTCGTTGTATGCCAACCGCATCGAAGGCCTGGCCCAGGGGCCGACGTCACCGTCGACCGGGGTCACCAACCCGAATGTGACGTTTGCGCCCAACCGCAGCAAACAGACCGAAGCCGGGGTCAAGCTCGATTGGGATAGCGTTGGCGCCACGCTGGGTGTGTATCGCATCGAACAGCCCAACAACGCCACCAACCGCAACGCGGATGGCACCAGCACCTTCAGCGTCGACGGCAAGCAGATCAACAAGGGCGTGGAACTCAACGTTTTCGGCGAGCCCGTCGATGGCCTGCGCCTGCTGGCCGGCGCCACCTGGATGCACACCGAGTTGCAGAGCACCTCCAACGGCCTCACCGACGGCAATCGCGCCGCCGGCGTGCCGCGCTTCCAGTACAACCTCGGTGCCGACTGGGATATCCCGGGCATTCAGGGTGCGGCGGTCAATGCACGGCTGCTGCGCACCGGGGGCGAATTCGTTGATGCGGGCAACAGCCTGAGCATCCCGGCCTGGACCCGCGTAGACCTCGGGGCGCGCTACGGCTTCAAGGCCGATGACAACTACATCACCCTGCGTGCCAACGTCGAGAACGTGGCCAACAAGGCCTATTGGGCCTCGGCCTCAACCGCCAACAACTACTTGACCCAGGGCGAGCCGCGCACAGTCAAGCTGTCGGCGACCGTGGACTTCTAAGGGCCGAGCAGGGTGCACTGTAGGCGCGTGCATTCCTGGGCAGTGGCGGGTTTGCCGGGTAGCTATTCCCGTCAGGAATGCCCCCATAAAAACCCTGCATTGTCTTTATCCGCGTACATCTCGTAGCGTACGGGTTCACCCAAGGAGAGCGTCCATGAACCCGTTACGTCTTTACGTTGATTCGTTGTTCACCAGCCCTTACGCCCTGTCGGTGTTCGTTGCCCTGCAGGAAAAAGGCCTGCCCTTCGAGCTGATCACCCTGGACCTGGACGCCGCGCAGAACCACACGGCTGACTTCGCTCGGCTGTCCGTGACCCAGCGTGTGCCGACGTTGGTGGAGGGCGACTTTGCGTTGTCGGAGTCGTCGGCAATCACCGAGTACCTGGAGCAGGTCTACCCCGAAACAGCGGTGTACCCGGCTGATCCAAAACAGCGGGCGAGGGCGCGCCAGGTGCAGGCGTGGCTGCGCAGCGATTTGCTGCCGATTCGCGAGGAGCGTTCGACGCGGGTGGTGTTCTACGGGGAGCAGATGCCGCCGTTGTCGCCGGTGGCCCAAGCGGCTGCGCGCAAGTTGATCAGCGCGGCGCAGGCGTTGCTGGCGGGTAACCCGGACCACCTGTTTGGCCAGTGGTCGATTGCCGACGTAGACCTGGCCGTCATGCTCAACCGCTTGATCCTCAACGGCGACAACGTGCCGGCCGAGCTGGTGGCCTACGCACAACGCCAGTGGCAGCGGCCCTCGGTGCAGGCGTGGGTCAATCAGCCACGTCCGGCGCCGTAGCGTCGGCCGTCATTTGCGCCACACGCCGGTCCAGGTCTTCCCAATCCGCCATGCCCAGTACCCGCGTGGTATTCAAGCCGCGCAGGTAACCGCGCAACTGCTGGGCACTGGCGTTGGCGTGGTCCGCGTCTGCTGCCGTGTCTTGCAGCACGTTTTCATAGTCGGCCAGGTAATCGGCGACCCGTTCACGAAACTCCGGTAGGACGGCTTCGCGAATGCGGTCGAAGGTTTTCTGGTGGGGCTTCATGGCGTGGTCCTTATAGATTTTATGGGTGCACTATCGGTTCAGATAATAGTCACCATCAAGCATTGCAAGTTCTGTTTTTGCAGGGAAAGCGCAAAATCGCCGCCATCGAGACGCTGTTCAAGGAAATGCGCGATGAGGACGTTTATTCAACTGGCTTTGATGGCTTTGATGCTGGGCACCGCTGTGGTGAACAATGCGGCAATCGCCGCTGACTTGCCTACAGGCCATTTGCTACCAATCGCCGGTAGCGTAGACTCCCTGCAACGCACGCAGTCGGTGGGTGTGTTGCTGAGCGACAACACCCGCGACAACCTAAGCTACCTTGAACGCTACCACGACATGGCCTTGAATGGCGCCAAGGATGCCCTCGACGGGCGCATCCGCGAGGCGTTCGTCAACAGCTCCGACCCGGAGCTGGCCATTGATTGGTTGATGAGTTCGCTGCAAGGCACCTTCCTGTCGGTGACCGTCTACGACAGCCTGGATGCCCTGGTGCAGGCGCACCCCGATGTAGTGGTGATGCTCGATACCCATAATCAACTGCTGACCCAGCGTAACGATCAGGTCGAGGCGCGGTTTGTTGCGCGGTTTTATGACGCCAACCTGCAATACATCGCCAAGGCCCAAGGCTCGGTGCGCAAGCAGGTGCCTTCGGTGTGGGTACGTGACAAGGCCGCGCCGGAAATTGCCGCGCAGATCGAGCAGCAGCGGGATGTGCAGCTGGATGCCTTGAAACAGTTTGATGTGTCGCTCAGGGCGCTAGTCCGTGCGGGTTAATTGGATCTTTTATTTTTATAATCAGGATTTTTTCATGCGCTCTTTTTTCGTCCCGGCCACGGCCTTTGCTTCCCTGTTGCTGGCCGGTTGTGTCACCGCCCCGAATGCGCCGAGCTTGACCCTGCAAACCGCGAAGACCCCTGAAGGCTACGTGCAATGCGTGTTGCCCAAGCTGGAAAAGCACGGCATTACCTCGACCGTGACGCAGAACTCGCGCCACGCCAAGGTGCTGTTAACCAGCAAGATTGCCGCCGATGACGTGCTGGAGGCCTACAAGTCCCAGGAGGGCACCAAGGTTTTTCTGTATGAGCGCAAGCCGCTGGCATCGACCCTCACACCGTCGCGGCTGGAGCTGGCGGCGCAAGAGTGCCGTTAACGCATAACCCAATGTGGGAGCGGGCTTGCTCGCGAATGAGGCGTGTCAGTCACTGATACTAGTGACTGAACCACCGCTTTCGCGAGCAAGCCCGCTCCCACATTTCTGTTTTATACAGGGTTAAGGTCTGGCTTCGTTGCTGAAACTGTCGACCACTTTGACCAGCCCTTGAGCCGCCAACGCTACCAACTCACCGCCTTTTTCCACGGTCGCCAGGGCCGGGTCCGAGCCCATGCGCCCGTCGGGGAAGCGTGCGCGGAAGTCCAGGGCTTCGCGGATCGGCCCGGTATTGGCGATTTGCGGCGCGTAGTCGGCAGATTTGATCGACTCGGGGTACGCCCATTGCGTCACCGCAATTTCCGACGGCGTGGCGTGGCTGCCATGGCCCACCGGGAATTGGCGATGGGCCAGGTCGGTGACGCCTTCGAGGTCCCACCAGTTCACCAGTTTCAGCGCAAACCCGGCTGGGCGGCGGGCGAAGCTGGCTTCGGCGTACAGCTCGGAAAACGCTGCTTCAATGGTGGCGATATTGCCGCCGTGGCCGTTGAGGAACAGGATCTTCTCGAAACCATGCCCGGCCAGCGAGCGCACCCAATCGCCAATCGCGGCAATAAAGGTGGAAGGGCGCAACGAAATGGTGCCGGGAAAGCCCAGGTGATGCTGGGCCATGCCGATATTGAAGGTGGGGCCGATGAGGATATCGGCGTTTTTCTGCGCCGCATGGGCGATGATTTCCGGGCACATCCAGTCGGTGCCCAGCAGGCCGGTGGGGCCGTGCTGTTCGTTGGAGCCGATGGGAATCACCACTGTGCGGCTGCGCTCCAGAAACTGGCCGATCTCGATCCAGGTAGACGTGTGTAGAAGCATTCGACGCTCTCTTATCGTTTCAGGGACAGGCTATCCACCCCGGATTGTACGACTACTGGCCACCTGTTGGGGCTTGCAATTGAGCAGCGTCGAGGACTTCAACCAGCGCTGGTCGGGGTACCACGAAAACATGAACTGCCCATCCTTGAGCTTATCCACCACCTGGCGCGCGACCTGCGGGCGTACGGCCGGGCAACCCTGGCTGCGGCCGATACGGCCTTCGCGCTTGCTCCACAAGGGGCTCACGTAATCGGCGGCGTGAATCACGATGGCGCGGTCGCGGGCCTGATCGTTGAAACCTGGCTCCAGGCCGTCCATGCGCAGTGAATAGCCGTGGGTGCCGAGGTAGCTTTCCTGGGTACGGAACAGACCCAGGCTGGATTGGTGGCTGCCCTCCAGGTTGGAGAACTGGGTGGCGAAGTTTTCCCCGGACTTGGCCCCGTGGGCCACCAGGTCACGCAGCACCAGGGTCTTTTTGCGCAGGTCGAAAATCCACAGCCGACGGGCGGTCGAAGGCTGTGAATAGTCAATCACGGCCAGGCGCTCGGAGCGTTCCTCGCCGTTATTGACCGCGCATTGCACCGCGTTGAGGGCGCTTTTCAGAACAGTCGGATTGAGTTCTGGAGCCGAGCGCGCCAGGCTGCTATACAAGGTAGGAGGGTTGCCATTGGCGGCGAGCGCAACATTGCTCAACGCGCTCAGGCTGAGTGTGAGCATCCCGAGCCGGCACATAAAATTCAGCATCTACAGTACATCCCCCCACTGTGGATTGGAGCAAAGCTATTGTTCAAAAAACACGCATGTTACTTGAGCATTTGCCTGCTCGTTGCACCATTGGTCGCGACAGCCCAAGCGCTGCCGGATGACGCATTACCCGTGGCGCCGCCAACGCTGGTGAACACCGCCCCGGTGCAACAGGCCCTCGCGCAGTTGCTCAGCGTCTGCCCCAGCCTGGCGCCGCAGATTGACGCCGCGGCGCAGGCGCGCCTGCAAGCGTTCTACCAACAGCAGGGTGACGTGCCGCTGTGGTCGGGCGATGAGCGTCGGCAGGCCTTGCACACGCAGTTGCTGCTGCTTGCCGACGATGGCCTGGACCCCACCCACTATAGCCTGCCTGCGCCAGACGCCACGGCCAACGTGCTGTGCAGCGACATCGACAGCAGCCGGCAATACCTGCAAGCGCTGCAGGATCTGCATTATGGGCGCCTGCAACAGTCGCGCTTCGAGCCGTTGTGGCATTCCCAGCCACCGGCCCACGACCCCGACACCGAGGTGCTGGCCTTTGCTGCTACCGGCCTGCAAGACATGGCGCAGGCGTTCGACCAGGCGCGGCCCAGCGCCGACCTTTACCGCAGCCTGCGCAACGCCTATGCCAGCGTGCGCCAGCAACCGTTGCCACACTGGGACCCGATTGCCGGCGGCCCCCTGTTGCGCCCCGGCATGGACGACCCACGCGTGCCGGAACTGGCGCGACGCCTGCACAGCGGTGGCTACCTGGCCAACGCGCCCAAGGGCGACGGCCAGCAATACCGCGCCGAGCTGGTCACGGCGGTCAAGGCCTTCCAGCTCAGCCACTCGTTGCAGTCGGACGGGGTGATTGGCGCTGGCACGGTGACCGAACTGAATATCAGCCCGGCGATTCGCCGCGAGCAACTGCGCATCAACCTCGAACGCTTTCGCTGGCTGGCCCAGGACCTGGAGCCCGAAGGGGTCGTGGTGAACGTCGCCGCCGCGCAGCTGAGCGTCTATCAGAGTGGCATCCCGGTGTGGCAAACCCGCCTGCAAGTCGGCCGCGCCGAGCGCCAGACGCCGTTGCTCAAGTCACGCATCACGCGGCTGACCCTCAACCCGACCTGGACCATCCCGCCGACCATCATGCGTGAGGACAAACTGCCGGCCATCCGCCTCAACCCCGAATACCTGCGCCAGCAGAACCTCCAGGTGCTTGACGCCGAAGGCCACCCGCTGGCGCCCGAGCAGATAGACTGGGTACGCCCCGGCAATATCCTGCTGCGCCAGGAGGCCGGCCCGCGCAACCCGTTGGGCAAAATCGTGATGCGCTTTCCCAACCCCTATTCGGTGTACCTGCACGACACCCCCAGCCAGCCGCTGTTCACCAAAGGCCCGCGCGCGTTCAGCTCCGGCTGTGTGCGGGTCGAGCAGCCGTTGCTGCTGCGCGACCTGCTGGTAACCCCCGCCGAGCGCGCGCGTACCGATGAACTGCTGGCCACCGGCGTGACCCATGAATTCAGGCTGGCCACCCCGGTGCCGGTGCTATTGGGCTACTGGACAGTGGAAGTGGATCGCCAGGGAGGCTTGGTGTATGCGCCGGATATTTATGCACGGGACCTGGTGTTGATGAAGGCGATGGGCTCCCAGGCTCTGTAACAGGCGACCAGGTGCGGTCAAACAACCCTGCCAGGGTCGCCTGATGGCTGATGCCGATCACCGTGCAGTGCGGCAGTTGCTCGCGCAGCAGTACCAGTAGCGCCTGTGCGCTGGCCTCGTCGAGCTGGTTGGTCGCTTCATCCAGATACAAGGTGTCGGGCGCAAACAGCAGCGCCCGCGCCAGGCCGATACGCTGTTGTTCGCCGCCGGACAATTCACGCGCCCATTCGGTTTGCTCATCCAGGCGTGGCGCCAGGCCGGGAAGACCGACCTGCTGCAACACGGCTTTCAAGCGCACCGCGCTGGGGACCTCAACGTCCGGATACGCCAGCAGGTTGCGCAATGGCATGCTCGGCAGATACGGTTTCTGCGGCAGTAACAGGCTGCGCCCCGGCGGTAATTGCCAGCCGCCCCGGCAATACGGCCAGATACCTTGCAAGGTGCGCAGCAGGGTCGATTTGCCAATGCCGCTGCGCCCGGCCACCAACAGCCATTCGCCCTTGGCCACCTGCAGCGACACATCCGCCAGCAACACGCCGGCGTCGGGGCGCAGTACATCCAGACCACTGACGCACAGGCAATCGCCGACCACCGGGGCCTTGGCCTGGCAGCGGCTCGCCGCAATCGCCTGCTCAAATTGCCCCAGCCGCTCCACCGCCGAACTCCAGCGCATCAACTTGGGGTACAGCTTGATAAACCAACTGAGGGAACCTTGCACCGCGCTGAACGCGCTGCGGATCTGCATCAGCCCGCCCAGGGTGATGGTTTTGGCCAGAAACGCGGGGAGGGCGGCAAACACCGGAATAATCAGGCTTAACCGCTCATAACTGACAACAAACAGGCTGAGGTTGCGCTCGCGCCCCATCAACTGGCGCCAATTGCGCGCAATCGCCCCGAAGCGTTCGGCCAGGTGCTGGCGCTCCACCGCTTCGCCACGGTACAGGGCGATCTGCTCGGCGTGCTCGCGCTTGCGCAACAGGCTGGCGCGAAAGTCCGCCTCGTAGTGCTGGCTGTCCACGTTCAACCGGTGCAACGGGCGGCCAACCCAATGGGTGATCAGGCTGCCGGCCAGGGTATACAGCAGCACAATCCACACCAGGTAACCCGACACGGTGATGCTGTAGTCGCCGAGGTTAAAGGTCTGCACCCCGGACAGTTGCCACAGGATGCTCATGAACGCGCCGACCTGGGCCATGTTGACAATGAACGACGCCACCAGCTCTACGCTCAAGGTGGCGACGATGTCCACGTCTTCGCTGATGCGCTGATCGGGGTTGTCCGGTTCGCCGTTCAACCCCAGGCGGTAGAAGGCCTGGTCAGCCAGCCAGGCGTGGGTGAAATGCTCGGTCATGGCCTGGCGCCAACGCAGCACCAGGGCTTTGCGTACCCAGTCCAGCGCCACCACGATTACCACGTAGGCACTCAGGTAGATCACGTAGCGGCCCATCAGCGCGTACAAGGCTGGGGTGTCGAACGCGCTCAGGGTGTCGTAGAAGGACTTGCTCCAGGCATTGATCAACACGTTGATCTGCACCAACAGCAGGCCCATGCCGATGATGCCGACGAGCATCAGCCAGCCCAGCCACTGGGAACGCTGGCGCCAGAACGGCGCCGCGAGGCGGTAGAACGTGCGCAGGCTGTTCACGGTGCGTCCACCTTGGGCAATACGCGCAGCAGCACTTGGTTGGCGGGCGGGAACAGCTGGCTCGCCAAGGGCTTGAGCGCTTCAAGGCGCAGGCCGGCCGGCAACGTGGCCTGCCGGCTCAGGTAGCGCGGGTCGTGCCATTGACGCTCGCTGAGCAGCAGGCGGCGCCACTGGGTCTCGGGGTCGAGCAGGCGCTTTCGCTCCTGGCGACGCAGTTCGGCGCGCTCGCTGGCGACCCAGGGCACATCCACCGAGCCGCCCAACTGCGCCAGGGTTTGCTCGGCCAGGGCCCACAGCTCCTCGGCTCGCTGCGGGTCGCAGGTAAAGCTCAGCTGGCTTTCGATACGCTGGGTGTCGGGGTTCAGCGTGCTGTCGAAGCGCAGGCGATAGATGCCGGAGGCTTCGCCGCGCAGGCGTTGCTTGAGCTGTTGGTTGGCCAACTCACGCAGCGCGGCGACGCGCGCGGCAGCCTCGGGCGACCAGGGGTGTTCGCTGAAGCTGCTGGCTTCCAGCACCACGCGCGGTTCCAGGGCGACGGCCAGGTCGGTGCGGCGTTGACCGGGCACTTGCAGGGCAGGGCGGGTGGCGTGCGCGGTGCCGCGCGGAATATTTGCCAACTGCTCGCGCACGAGGTTTTCCAGTTGCGCGGGATCGACGTCGGCCATCAGGTAGTAAGTGACCGGCGCCTGTACCAACTGCTGCCAGTCCTCGCTCAGCGTGGTCGATTGCAACTGCTCCAGGGCGTCTTGATCGGGACTTTGCCAGGTGTCGGCGCCGTAGCGCAGCTCACGGCGGGCGATGGCGATTGCGTCGGGGCGAGTGCTGACGCGCGTGAGCAAATCGTCGCGGGCGGCGTTGAACAGCGCTTCATCGATCACTGCACCGACCTGGCTCTGGCGGTAGCTTTGCAACAACGACGTCAAGGCGTTGAGCGACGGCTGGCTGCTCGCGCTCAACTGCAAGCGCGTGGCGCTGTGCTCAAGGCTCAGGGTCGCCTTGTGCTGCTTGCGCCAAGCCTCCAACCCGTCGGGGCCACTGGCGCTGCCCAGTTGCGCGGCCATTTGCAGGCGCCAGGCGGGCACGTCACTGCGATTGAACCCGGCGGCGGATTCCGCCTGCAGGCGCCATTGGCCTTTTTCGCCGTTGCGGCGCAGCCAGACCAGGCGGTCGCCGTTGCCCAATTGCCAGTGTTCAACGTGCTCCGCCGTGAACGTGCGTTTGCCGGTCAGCGTGCCCGGTTGCCCGCTGGGCGGTGGTGTGAAGGTCACGCTCGGCGGCGCCACCGGCACGGCAACCTGGGGCGCGCTCAATGAGATCTGGGCGATGCTCGCGCGCAGTTCTTGCACCTCGTCCACCGTGGGCAGGCGCACGACGCTGCTGCCCGGTGCGGTCAGTTGGAGTACCTGGTCGGGGCTGTCCAGCCAGGCGCGCAGTCGCGCGTTGACGACGCTGAGGTCGACGGTGTCGAGGGCTTGCAGGGTCAGTCGGGCGATCTGATGCGGCGCCACGACGATACGGTTCTGCACGGCGGCGTCGTTGAGCGTGGTTACCCATTGCTCGAAGGTACGCGACTCATCCTTGGCCAGCATGTTGTTCGCCAGTTGGCGGATCTTCGCCTGTTCAACCTTCAGGTCCTGTGCGCTGAGGCCGTGCTGGCGCAAGCGTTCAAGCTCGGTCAACAGTTGCTTCAAGGCGGCGTCATGGTGAGCGCCTTCCACGCCGGCGGCGACGCCCAGCACGCTGGAGTAGTCGCCGATCTGGGTCTTTTGTGCGGTCAGGCTGCGCACCCCGGGTTGCAGGGGTTGGCGGCGCAGTTGGGCGAGCATGGCCGACAGCGTCATGCGGTCGATCAGGCGTTCGCGGGTGGCACTGGCGGTGAAGCCACGGCTGTCCGGCTCGTGCATGCGAAACAGCAGCGACACTTGGTTGCTGCCGGTTTGCGGGTCTTGCAGGCGGAAGATTTTCAGCTGGTTGTCCAACGGCAATTCGCGATGCTCACGCGCGGGCAGCGTACGTGCGGCGGGGGTGCCAAACGCCTGCTGAATCTGTTGCGCCAACTGCTGCGGGTCAAAATCGCCGGTTACCGACAGCAGCATGTTGTTGGGCACGTACCAGCGCTGTTGAAAGCGCTGCAGGGCGCCCAGCGACGCCGTGCGGATCGCCGCCTCGTTGCCGATGGTGCGGTGCTGCGGGTAGCGCGAGCCGACGCGCTGCGAGGCCGCGCGTTGGTCATTCATGCGCTGCGCCACGCCGAGGCCGCCGCGCCATTCTTCGATCACAATCGGGCGCTCGCGCTCAAGGTCGGTGGCGTTGTAGTCGCCGGCGAACACCAGCTGCGCCAGCATCGAAAGCGCGACCGGCGTTTGCGTGCTGCCGGCCAGCGGGCTGAGCAGGTATTGGGTGCGATCGTAGCTGGTGACCGCATTGAAATTGCGCCCCTGCACCCACCCCAATGCACTCATTTGCGCGCGCAGATCGGTGGCTTGCCCGGCACGGCTGCGGAAGGTCAGGTGTTCGAGCATGTGTGCTACGCCGACCTGGTCGTCGTCTTCATCGACGGAGCCGGCGCGCACGGTCAGGCGCAGGTCCAGGCGGCCGGCCTGGCTGCTGTCACGCACCAGACGGTATTCCAGACCATTGGCCAGTTTGCCGCGCACCACCTGCGGCGCCCACGGCAGCGGCGCCTCGGTGACGGGGGCCGCGCAGGCGCACAGCAGCAGCGGGCCGAGCAGGCCTGCAAGTATCTTGTTCATAGGGGTTCCAGGCTAATCAGGAAAAAGGCGGTTCAGGTCTCGGGCCTAGAAGCGGTAACCGACTTCCAGCCAGTATTGGCGGCCGACTTCGTAGCTGACGACCGAGCTGTTTTTGCCGACGATTTCGTTGACGTGGTCGGTCACGTTGGTGATATCCACGGCGGCGAACAGCGCCTGGTCCTTACCGGTGGGGATCTCCCAACTGACGCGCATGTCCCAGGTAGGCGCGGCCTTGACCTGGGCGGCGTCATACACCTCCAGGGTCTCGTCACCGATGACGGTGGTGGCGTCGGTCTTGATGATCTGTTCGTAGGCGCCGCGATAACGCAAAAAGTTGCTCACGGTGAGGTTCCACTGCGGAATCTCGGTAATCGTGGTCAGGCGCGCTGTCCATGGGCGGTTGAAGTCGCCGGCGGGCAGTTCGCTGTAGGCCATGCGCTTGCCGTCGTAGATCACGTCGTCGTCGGCGAATTCACCGGCGTCGACGCCTGAATCGTAGGTGCCGTAGGCGTCTTTGGTCTGTGACCAGTCAAACGCCGCCTGGACGCTGGTGCGCGTGCCTTGCCACTTGAATTCGTGCTTGGGCGTGATGGTCAGGCTGATGTTGTCGCTCTCGCTGGAGGCCGCGTTGGTGTAGGTGTAATAGATGGTGTCGTAACCGGCGGCGGCGCCGGTGCCCAGCACGCGGTTGGAGGCGCGCACGATCTGGTCCTTGCCTTCGCGGTGCACGTACTTGAGGCGAAAGTCGGTGTCGAGCCAGACCTGGTCAAGGCCCAGGGTCCATTCGTCATCGTAGGGCACGTTGAGGTCGGAAAATTTGTTCAGGTTCTTGCCCTGAATGGAGGTCCAGGCACCGCCCTGGGTGGTGCGGGTGTAGCGGGTGTTGAAGGCCTGGCGCCCGTCGGCGAGGCGATACTTGAACAGGTTGCGCCCGTAGTAACGGTTGGCGCCGAAGACCAGCACGGTGCTGCGGTCGCCGAAGAAGTCGTAGTCGCCAGCAAAGCGTGGCGCGAGGTTTTTGTCTTCCATGTAATCGTCGCCTTCAAAGCGCAGGCCGGGGCGCAGGCCGAGCTTGCCGATCTGAATGGCGTCTTGCAGGTGGAATGCGTACTTGGTTTCGGTCAGGTCCAGCTTGCCGGCGCCGTACACGTTGATGGTGTTGGCCCATTGGCGCGTGTTGCCGTTGAGCAGCAGGCCGATGGAGCAGAGGTTATCGTTGTTGATGCAGGTGGCGCCGTTGTCGCGCCGACCGACGAGCGCGCTGGTGGCCGCGCTGTTGCGTTCCCAGGTGGCTTCGTTGCGGGTCAGTTCCATGCCGCCAGTGAATTGATGCTCGGCACCGCCCCAGTTGAACGCCTGCCAATCGGCCTTGAGCTTGTAGTCGATGCCGCGTTGGGTCTGGTCCAGGTCGCCATAGGCGCCTTCGCCACTGCGCGAGGTGTTGGAGAGCGGGATGCCCCAGTTTTTTACGCTGGAGTAGTACCAGCCGATCATGTCGGTGGACTCCGACTTGCGCGAGCTGTTGAGATCGGTCAACGCCACGGTGTGGGTCCAGCGCGCCGAATCGCCTTCCCACACCGCCTTGAGCGAACCCTGCCAGCCACCGTTGATATTGGTGAAGCCGGAGTTCACGTAGTTCTCGCGAAAATAGGTGTTTTCCTGCGGGGCCTTGATGAACGAGGCGTCCAGGCTCAGGCGGTCGTTGACGTTCCAGTAGGTCTTGAGCATGTAGTTGTCGAGCTGGCGCGTCTGGTCTTTTTCGTTGTCGCCCGTGGCGCTGGTGTAGCCGTTGGCGTAGCGGTTCAACGGGATCACCGAGCGCTTTTGCGAGAAGCTCAGAATGGCGCCAAAGTCGTCGGTGAGGTGGCCTTCGAGCATGCCGCGCATCGTGGTTTTCTTGAAGTCGGGCTGGTACTGCTCGTTGGACGCGTTGTCGAATGCCTCCTGGTCTTCGGCGGTGATGTGGTATTTGGTCCACGCCGAACGGGTCATGGAATAGGAGAACTTGCCATGCAGGTCCTGGCTCGGGCGACGGGTGATCGCATCGACCACGCCGCCGTTGAAGCCACCGTATTCGGCAGGCACGTTACTGTCGTAGACCTTCACTTCCTGCAGCAGGTCGGCGTCCAGGGCGATGCCGTGGGAGCGGCTCGGCGCTGCGTCGAACTGGCGGGTTTCGCTGTAGCCGTGGGCGCCGGGGTCGATGTCGTTGTTGATCGACATGCCGTCGATCATGAAGTTGTTCTGGTAGAACTTGGCGCCGTTGATGCTGATGTCGGCCGGGTCGATTTCGCCGGGAGTATTTGAGCTTTTCTGCGCGCTGCTGAACTGCACGGCGGGGTGCATCTGCAGCAGGGTGGTGATGTCGCCGTTGGCGCCGGGGAAGGCCTGGATCGCGCGTTGATCGATCACGGTGGCGCCCTGGAACGAGTTCTCTTCGGTGAAACCCAACACGATGGTGTTGTCGAGCGTCAGCGGGCCGGCGTCGGCGCTGGGCAAGCGATGGAATACCAGTGCGCCCTCCTGATACGCCCAGCCGATGCCGGTGCCTTGCAGCAGGTAGGCGAGGGCGGCGTCGTTGCTCATGGCGCCGATCACACCGGGTGAATTCACGCCTTTGAGCAGTTGCGGGTCGACTGTCACCTGCTGGCCGCTTTGTTGGCCAAAGGCGATCAACGCGCCCGCCAGTGGCTGGGCCGGGATGCTGAAACCGTGGGCCGCGCTGTCGGCAGTCTGTGCCTGCGCGAGGGCCTGGGGCACTGCGCCGAACGCGCAGCAAAGGCCCAGTAAGCCGGCCCCGGCGCTGTTTTTCAGGCGCAGCGTCCACGGGCCGCGCTGCCCAGGCAAGCGGTGAAGGGTGTGTTTCATGCAAAGGTCCCCGCGCCGGCTTAACACCGGCCAGTCAATGAATACGAATACATCTCAATTGCTGCGCGCGGGACAGAAGACGGGACAGCGCGGGGGATTTTCAGAAAAAACATCAACTATTTTCAAACGGCTGCCAATTTACCGGGTCAGCACCAGCAGCCACGGGCCGTAGGCGCGGACTTTGGCCCCATACGGTTGCAATACGGCGTGCAGCGCTGCCTGGGGTTTGCGCAGGTCGTACACACCGGTGACCCGCTGCGCGCCGAGCTGTGCATCGCGCAATACGATCAGGCCCGGGGTGTAGCGGCGCAGCTGCTCCAGTACTTCGCTGATCGGCAGGTCATCGGCAATCAACTGGCCCTGGCGCCATGGGGCGGCCTGGCTGGGGGTAAAGCGGCTGAGTTCGGCACGGCCGCCCAGATAGCTGAGGCGTTGCCCCGGCACCAGGCTGGCGAGGGCGCGATGGCTGGGCAGCGCATCGACATTCACCGAACCCTGTTGCACGGCGACGCTTGGGTGATTGGGTGTGGCATCCACGTTGAAAGCCGTGCCGGTGACGGTCACGCGCAATGCCTTGGTCACCACGTGAAAGGGCTTGCTCTTGTCCGGTATCACCTTGAAAAACGCCTGGCCGCTCAGCAGCCGCACGTCGCGGTGGTTGCCGGCGATGTCCACGGCAATGGCCGAGTGGCTGTCGAGTTGCACCACACTGCCGTCACTGAGGGTGATGTCGAGGGTTTCACCGGCGCCGGTGCGGTAATCGGCTTGCCAGCGCAGCAGCAGGCTGGGCGCCAGGGCCACCACCAGGCACGCCGCAACAGCGGCGGCGAGCCAACGCCGGGTGCGACGAGGGCGGGCGGCAGGGCGCGGCATCGGTGCGGCCGGTTGCGGCCAGTGTGCGGCGGTGGCTGGCGTCATTTGCCCGGTCAGTTGCCACACGCGTTCGGCCTTGCGGTAGGCCTTGGCGTTGGCCTCGTCGGCGCCACACCAGTGGGCCAACTGCGCACGCAGGTCCGCGTCCAGCGGCGCCTGTTGCACACGCATCAGCCAGTCCAGGGCCTGATCGCGGCGGGTGTTGGCGCAATCCTCGGTGGGCATGACGGGAGCATCTCCGCAGGCAAAAAACGGCGGGCAGGATCCCATGGATTCGCCCTTCTCTGCAAAAGACGCACTGGCGTTGGGTTTTTTCAGAAAAGAGCCAGCTTGATCAGTCATCATCCGGCTCCAGGCAATCCATGCAATGGCGCAGCGCATCATGCACCAGCTGATGCACCAGTGCCGTCGACACCCCCAGCTCGGCGGCCACCTGTTGCAAGGTGAAACCGCCCAGGCGATGCAGTTCAAACGCACGCTGTGTGCGCTCGGGCAATTGCGCCATGGCGCGCGAGATGGCTTGCAGCTCGTTCTGGCTGCTGACTTCACGCTCGGGGGAGGCACTGCTCGACGGCAACTCGTTGAGCAGTTCATCACCGCCCGGCTGCACGCGTTCGGTGGCGGTGCGGCGGGTGAGGTCGAGGGCAAGGTTGCGCACGATACGGTACAGGTAGCTCGCCGGGTGGCGGATATCGGTGTGCTCGGACTGGCCGCTGAAACGCAGCCAGGCGTCCTGCACCACGTCCTCGGCGCGGGCGCGACAGCCGACGATGGGCGCGGCATAGTCCAGCAGCGCGGCCCGGTGAGTCAGGTAAAGCTGGAGTTTTTCATCCGCCAAGAGAGTCAGCTGCCTGCGCGCGACTGTGCCACCTGGCACAGACTGGGAGAGTGGGAGGGCGCGGAGTTTAGCTGTAGTTGATAATGGTTATCAACAAAGGCGTTGAGTTTCTGCCCAACCGCTCAGCGGAGGACGTGTTGCAGCAACGTTGCCACCGCCTCGGCGACCGAGAGCCGTGCGGTATCGACGCTCACGGGTGTGTCGTCCCAGGGCTCGTATTCATGGCGCTGTACCGCTTGCCAGGTCGGTGGCGTCAGCCCGGGAATATCGCCGCAGCGGCTGTCGACACGGCGTTGGTGTTCCGATAAATCAGAGCACACCACTTCGACATTCAGCAGCGCCACCCCCGCCGTGGCGGCCGTTGCTTGCCAGGCCGCGCGGCTCTCCTGCACCGGGTTCACGCAGTCGGCGACGACCCTGAGGCCCTGGCGCAGATTGCTCAGTGCCAGGGCATTCGCCACCGCGTAGCCGCTGGCGCCGACATCAGCGGCCAACACCCCGGCAGCGCGAATGGCTTGTTCGATCACGTCGATACGCAGGTAGACCGCGCCTGCCTGGCGTGCCACTTCACGGGCAAGGGTGGTCTTGCCGGTGCCGGGCAATCCGCTGAAGACGATTAGCATGGGGGGCGCTCGTTAAGATTGAGTGGGTTCAGGGTATCCTCCACCTCCCTACAGGTCGACCCAAGGACACCCCATGACCTTGCAGTTTGTAAAAATGCACGCCCATGGCGACGACTTCGTCATCATTGACCGCCGTGGCCTGGACGACCCGATCACCCCGGCCATCGCGCAGCGCCTGGGCAACCGCCGGACCGGTATCGGCTTCAACCAATTGGCGGTGATCCTCGACTGTGAAGACGCCGCCGCGCGCATCAAGTTCTGGAACCCCAATGGCACACCGCTGCAGACCTGCGGCAGCGCTACCCGTGGCGTGGCCGACCGGCTGATGCATGAAACCGGCGTTGACTCGATCCTGCTGCGCACCGATCGCGGCGTGTTGACCTGCGTGCGTGAGGCGGGGCGGCGGGTGTCGGTGAACATGGGCGAGCCGTCACTGGACTGGGCGCAGGTGCCGCTGGCCCACGCCATGGACACGTGCACACTGCCCATCGACGGCAGCCCGGCGGCGTGCAGCATGGGCAACCCGCATTGCACGTTTTTTGTGCACGACATCGACGCCATCAATGTCGCCGCCAGGGGAGCTGCGCTGGAACATCACCCGCTGTTCCCGGCCAGTACCAATGTGCACTTTGTGCAGGTGCTGGACCGCGGGCATATCCGCCTGCGCATCTGGGAGCGCGGCGGCGGTGTGCCGCTGGGGTCGGGGTCGTGCTGCTGCGCGGCGGTGGTCAATGGCATCCGGCGTGGGTTGCTGGATGCCACGGTGCAGGTGCAGTGCGACGGTGGCACGGTCAGCGTGCACTGGGCGGGTGAGGGCGGCGTGGTGCTGACCGGGAGCGTCACGCCGGTGATGCAGGGCAGCGTTGGCCGCCTCGATTGAGTCGGCTGCCGCCGCCCGGCGCGGGTTTACCAGCGATAGGTGACCGAGCCCAACACGCTGCGTTCATCGCCGTAACGGCAGGTGGTGTTGCAGTACAGGTACCGTCTGTCGAACAGGTTTTGTGCCTTGGCCTGTAGCTGCCAATGCGTATCCACGTCGTAGCTGACCAGGGCATCGACCAGGGTGTACGCGGGCACTTTGCCTTCGTACACGCTCGGCGTTGTGCGGGTGGTGCCGGTATACCGCGCGCCAGCGCCGATGCGCAGTTTCTCCAGGCCCAGGCTGGCCAGGCGGTAGCTGGCCCACACACTGGCGCTGTGATACGGAATGCCCTCGATGCGTTTGCCGATATTGCTCACGGTCTGGTCTTCCAGCACATGGGTGTCGGTGTAGGCGTAACCGACGTTCAGTTGCAGGTTGTCGGTGAGGCTGCTCTTGGCCTCCAGCTCCAGGCCTTTGGTGCGGGTCTTGCCGTATTGCACGTAGGTATTGGTGAGGCTGTCCAGGCTCAACGAGTTGTCCTGGTCCAGTCGGAAGACGGCGGCGCTGAGCAAGGTCTCGCTGCCCGGCGGCTGGTAGCGCAGGCCGACTTCGTACTGTTCACCTTCCAGCGGCGCAAAGGCATTGCCGAACGCCGGGTTGCTGACGCTGGCCGGTTGGAACGACTGGCTGTAACTCACGTACGGTGCCAGGCCGTTGTCGGCCAGGTACACCAGGCCGATGCGGCCGGTGGCTTTTTTGTCGCTACGGGTGGCACGCGCGTCAGTGGCGAAGGTGGTGGTGACGCTGTCGGCCCAGTCCTGGCGGCCACCGAGCAGCAGCACCCATTTTTCGTCGAAGGTGATCTGGTCTTGCAGGTAGACACCTGCCTGGGCGCTGTGCAGGTCCGAACCACTCTCGGGCGCCGTATTGACGCCGACGCCGGTGTACTGCGGGTCGGCCAGGTTCAAGGGCGGCGCCAATTGCGCGGCAGTTGCGCTGATATGGCGGTGGGAGTCGTAGGTCTTGTGGTAATAGTCCACGCCCACCAGCAACTCATGGCGCCAGGCGCCGCTGTCGAAGGTGTAGCTGAGGTTGTTGTCGCTGGTCCAGCCCGTGGAGCGTTCCTGGCGGTCGCTGTAGCGGCGGCTCAACTGCGTGCCGGAAATGGCCACCGGGATCAGGTAGCTCCAATCGGTATTGGCCTGGAAGTAGCGCAGGCTGTGGTTGACTTTCAACTGATCGCTGAACTGGTGCTCGAACAGATACCCGAGGGTGTCCATGCGATTGTTGAAATGGTCATAGCCCGGCTCGCCGACAAACTGGTCGCGGCCGATCTTGTAGCCCGGCGTAGCGCTATAGGTGCTCATGCGGTAGCTCATGGGCGGCGAAAAGCCGGTGTAGGTTTCCTGGTGGCTGGCCAGCACGGTCAGCGAGGTGTCGTCATCGGGTTTCCAGGTAATGGCCGGGGCGATGTAGCGGCGGTCGTCGTCAACGTGGTCGACCTGGGTGTCGCTGTCGCGCCACAGGCCGGTCAGCCGATAGCTGAACTGGCCCTGGTCATCCAGTGGGCCACCGAGGTCGAGGGTGTATTGGCGGCGGTCGTAGTTGCCCACTTCCACGCCCACTTCGTGCAGTGGCGTGGCCGTGGGGCGTTTGCTCACGGTGTTGATCATGCCGCCCGGCGACAGTTGCCCGTACAGCACCGAGGATGCCCCCTTGAGCACTTCGACACGCTCCAGGCCATACGCTTCGACGCTGCCGTCGTAGGGGTTGGATTGCAGTTTCATGCCATCGCGCAAAATGCCCCCGGTGCCAGCACCCACGTTGAAGCCGCGCAGTGTGTAGTCGTCTGCCGTGCGGCTGAAGCTGTTGGGCTGGCTGCTGAACCCAGGGGTGTATTTAAGCGAGTCCGACAAGTTATCGCTCTTGCGCTCATCCAGTTCGGCACGGGTAACGACGGAAATCGACTGGGGGATTTTTACCAGCTCCGTGCGCGTCTTGGTGCCGGCACTGGAACGCTGGGCAATGTAGCGCTGGTTGTCGTCATCGGCGAGGGTGCTTGAACGGCCATCAATGTTGATCGCGTCCAGGGTCACGCTGTCGCCGCTGGCCGGTTGCACGCTGAGTGCGCCGCTGGCAGTGACGCGTGCGCGCAACCCGGTGTTTTGCAATGCCTGGTTGACGGCGTCGGCGGCGCTCAAATGGCCGACTACGGCATGGGCCTGGCGACCCTCGACATCCGCGGGAATAAACAGCACCTGGCGTCCGCTGGCCTGGCCGATCTTGATCAGCGTTGTGGCCAGTGAGCCGGTGGGCAGGTCGAAGTCCTGCGCAGGCTCGGCAGCCAGGGCGGCGCAACTGATCAGGCAGCCGCCGATCAGCAGCGGGAAGAGTGTGTTGGGGTGCATGGCATGGGCTCGTAAGGACGCTAGAGGGGGCGCGTTTTGCGCGTTTCTGCTAGGTCTGTAACCTGAGCGGGTGGATTTTTCAGGGGGGCGTGAAAATATTTTCAAACCTGGTCGATGCGCGTCCAGATCCCCAGGTACGAGACCACCTGTAGCGGCAGCACATCCTTGAGCGCAGCCAGGGCCTGACGGCTGTCATCCAGGCTGAAGACCCCGGAGATGCGCAGCGCGGCGGCACGCGTCGAAATCTGCAGCAGGCCCGGGTGGTAAGGCCTGAGGTGCTCGATCACCTGGCCCAGCGGCTGGTCGTGAACCTCCAGCAGCCCGTGGGCCCAGGCGCGTTCATCGATATAGCCCCGGGCGATCGGCTGCCAGGCGTGGCCATCGAAGCTCAACCCCTGACCGGCGGATACCCGCTGCCGGGTGCCCGGCGCGCGCACTTCCAACTCACCTTCCAAGGCCCACAATTGGGCCTTGCCGGCTTGCACGCTGAGCATGCAACGGCCGCCATCGAGCCAGGCTTCGCCCCAAGGGCATTGCAGCACGAACGGGCGCGTCGGGTCGTTGTGCACCTGGGCCAGCGCCGCCCCGCGCAGTAGCTGAACGGTGCGTTGGTGCGGGTTGAAATCCAGGTCCACCGCACTCTGGGCATTGAGCAACAAAGACGAGCCGTCTTCCAACGTGAAGCGCCTGCGTTCGGCCGTAGCCGTGTGCAGGTCAGCCCCCCAGCGCCCATGCAAGGGGCCGCCTCGCAGGGTCAGCAAGGGCGTGCCCACGGCGACGGCCCCCACGGCCAGGGCGCCGCGCAACAGGCGCCGGCGGCTATGGTTGACGGCATTGAGCGCCTGGCGCGAACCCTGCTGCCGCACAAGCGGCGTGAGGGTGCGGCCCAGTTGACGGGTGAGGGTCTGCCAGGCGTCCTGATGGCTCGGATCTGCCTTCAGCCATTGCTCGAACTGCGCTTGGGAGGGGCCGTCAAACGTCCCCGAGCCTTGGCGCGCATACCACTCGATGGCCTGCGCCACCGCCGTCGGCAGGCCGCTCACGGCTGGGCCAGGTAGCAAGCGGTCAGGCCCTGCACCACGTATTGGTGCACGCGGGTGACCGACACGCCCAGTTCGCGGGCGATGCAGGCGTAGGTCCTGCCATCGAGCTGGCTATACAGGAATGCCGCCCGGGCTTTGGAAGAGAGTCGGTCGAGCAGGCGGTCGATTTCCATCAACGCTTCGATCACCAGCCAGTGCTCCTGTGGCGATGGCGCCACGGCCTCGGGCATGTGTGCCAGTACCTCCAGATAGGCGCGCTCGATGTCGTTGCGCCGCCAGCGCGCGAAGATCAACCGTTTGCCGATGGTGCTGAGCAACGCGCGGGGTTCCCGAATGGCCTGCGGGTCAGGCATGGCCACGACCTGAGCGAAGGTTTCCGCTGCCAGGTCGGCGGCGTCTTCACGGCACCCCAGGCGCAACCGCAGCCGCTCCACCAACCACGGGTGATGGTCACCAAACAGGCGGTGCAAGGCGTCATTGCGCGAGGGCGGAAGGGAAGAAGGACTGAACAACACGGTTGACGCCACCTTGTGAATGACAACTATTCTCAATGGTGGCGTTATTGAGAATTTATTGCAAGATCTTACGCCGGCAAGAAGCGCACGCTGAACGTGGTGCCGTCTTGCGCGGTGGACTGCACCGCTACATCCCCGCCATGCACCCTGGCCAGCTCCCGCACGATATACAGGCCAAGCCCCACGCTGCGCACGTCGCTGCCCTGGTCGGTGCCGCGGGTCATGGGTTCGAACAGCCCGGCCAGCAACGCCTCGGGAATTGCCGCGCCGTGGTTGTGCACCGCCACCTCGCAATGGCCGTCGCCCAGGCGTGAGGTAATGGTGATTGGCCGTTCCAGGTCGCCATAGGCCACGCTGTTGGCCACCAGGTTGCCGATGATCTGCTGCACCCGGTCGGCATCCAGGCAGGCATCGCCCTGGCCTTGGGTGTGATGCACGAGGCTTGCCTTGGGGAAGGCCACGCGCAGTTCCTCCACCGCGCGCTGAATCACCTCATGCAACACCAGCGGCGCCGCCTTGATGGAAATGCCCTGGCCGACCCGGGCCTGGGTGAAGTCCAGCAGGTCGGCGATCATGCGTTGGGCGCGCTCGGACGATTGGCCGATATGGCCCAGCAGTTGGCGTTCTTTGGCCGTGCGCTCGCCGCGCGCGAGAAAATCGGTCGCCATGCGGATCGCGGTAAGCGGGTTTTTCAGGTCATGGCTGACAATCGCCACCATCTGCTCGGCGAACAGCGCGCGGCGTTGGGCGATGGCATAGGCCTCGTTGAGTTCGGCCTGGGCCTGTTTCAGCGCCTGTTCGGTGGCGGTTTTTTCCTGCAGCAGGGCTTCGGCCAGGTTGCGTGCATTGAGCAGCTCGCGCTCGTACTTGTCGCGGTCGGTGGTGCCAAACAGCGCCAGGTCGTACACCGTGTCGTCGGCTTGCTCGCGCCGGTGGCCGTTGAGCAGCACGGTCAGCGTGTGCCCGTCGCGGTGCAGCATGTCCAGTTTGACTTCGCTGACGCTGCCCTGCATGCGCAGCATGGGGGCCAGGTGGGTCTGGTGGAAGATCCGCCCGCCCATGGTCAGCAGGTCCTGGAAGCGCCGGCCGTGCAGCTCTTCAAGGCTCAACCCCAGCCACTCGCTGAAGCGCGCGTTGGCCTGCAGGATCGTGCCGTCCTGGGCGGTGACGGCCAGCGCGCAGGCGGCGCTGTCGAACAGTTCAGCAGGCACGTGGGGCCGCCCAGGGCGCCAGGAAGCTCTGCATCGCCGCCGCGCAGGCCTGCGGCGCACTCATATGCGGGCAATGGCCGACGTTGTCGACCAGGCAATAGGTGCTGTTGGGCAACACGCTGTGCAGGTATTCACCTACGGCCACGGGGGCGATCAGGTCGTCGCTCGATTGCAGGATCAGCACCGGGGTGATCAGGCCGATGACGTCGTCGCGGTTGTCTGCCAGAAAGGTCACCCGCGCAAACTGCTTGGCGATGTCCGGCTCGGTGCGGCAGAAACTGTCGCTGAGGGTTTGGCTCAGCGCCGGTTGCCCCGGCGCGCCCATGATCACCGGCGCCATGGCGCTGGACCAACCGAGGTAGTTGCTGTCGAGGGTGTCGAGCAGGTCGTCGATGTCGCTGCGTTGGAACCCGCCCACGTAGCCGTCGGTGTCGATATAGCGCGGCGACGGGCCGATCATCACGTGGGCGGCGATACGCCCCGGGGCCTGGCGGTCGGTGAGCACGCCGATCATCGCGCTGACCGAGTGGCCCACCAGAATCACCGGGCCCTCGGCATACGCGTCGATGATCTCGTTGAGGTCGTGGGCATAGCCATCCAGCGCGTTGTACTTGGCTTTGTCGAAAGCACTGAGGTCCGAAAGGCCGGCGCCCACCAGGTCGTACAACACCACGCGAAAGCGCTCGGCGAACAGCGGCGCCAGCGCGTTCCACATGGCCTGGTTACAGCCGAACCCGTGGGAAAACACCAGGGTCGAGGTCCCATTGCCCATCACAGTGACGTTGTTGCGGTGACGTAGGTCCATGCGGGTCTCGAAGTTATGGCGTATTGCTATGTGGGGGCAGTTTAGATAGTCAATCGCGCGTGGTCACGCGATATAGAGCAGATAAGGTAAAGTCGGCGCCTTCAGGAAGAAACTTCAGGTAACAAAGCATGATGGTGATTTTGCGGCAATCGGTCCTGGGCCTGTGGGTGATGCTGTTCGCCAGCCTGTTCAGCACCGCCCAGGCTGATACCTCGCCCATCGGCGTCGCGCTGGACCAGCGGGTGATCGACCTCACCAACACCCTCGATGCCGACACCACCACTCGTCTGAAAGAGCAACTGGCTGCCCTGGAGCAACGCAAAGGCTCGCAGGTGGCCGTGCTGCTGGTGCCCAGTACTGGCGGCATCAGCATCGAAGACTATGCCAACCAACTGTTCCGCGCCTGGAAGCTTGGGCGCAAGGACGTCAACGACGGCATCCTGCTGGTGGTGGTCAAGGACGACCGCAAGGTGCGCATCGAGGTGGGCTACGGTCTGGAAGGCACGGTCACCGACCTGCTGGCGCACCGCATCATCGAAGAGCACATCACCCCGGCGTTTCGCCAAGGCGACTATGCGGGCGGCGTGGCCCAAGGCGTAAACGACCTGGTGACGCTGGTGGACGGCGGCGACTTGCCCGCAGTGGCCGGCCGCGGCGTCAACCCCCAGGCGATTGCCGTGCTGCTGGCGTTTATCCTCGGTGGTATCGGCGGTGTGCTGATGGCCGCCGGCAAACTGCCGTGGCGCCGGGCGTTGCTGGCTGCGGTGGCCGCCACCGTGCTGCTGGCGATTTACGGCGGCGGCCCGGACTGGCCGATCTACCTGGGGTTGCTGCCGCTGACCCTGCTGATCGGCGGCGCCACCTTCGGCGCATTGTGGTTGGCTCGCGTCGCGTTTTACTGCGTGATGGCGTTGCTGGCCTACATCGTCGGCGTGCTGGTGGTGAACCATTTTGTCGAGGTCAGCTTCGTCCATTGGCTGGCGTGGCCGTTTGGCGGGGCGCTGGTGCTGGCGCTCTATGTGGGGCTGTTTTACCTGATCAAGGAATCGTGGAAGACCAAACCGCGCTTCTTCCTGGTGCGTGCACTGGCGGTGCTGGGGATATACGTGGCGGCGGGCCTGTTGGTGGGGCACGGCTATCAGGGCTGGGTCGTAGCGATCCCGGTAGCGTCCTTTGCGGCGTTTATCATCTTTGTGCAGAGTGTTTCCACGTCCGGCTCTGGGTCGGGTGGCGGTTCCCGCTCCAGTTCCAGCTCCAGCCGTTCCAGCTCCAGCAGCAGTTCGTCGGGCGGCGGCGGTTCCAGTGGCGGCGGCGGGGCTTCCGGGAGTTGGTAACAGCCCCTTTTTTTGAGGCGAGCGAGCTTGCTCGCGTTGGGCTGCGAAGCGGCCCCAAAATAGTTGGGGAGTTAGCCAACGCTATTCTTCTTGAGTACGGAGACTCAATGTCTGCAATCATTATTCGTACCGCTACAGCCCAAGACGCGCTGTGCATCGGCGTGCTGGGCATGCAGGTATTCCTCGACACCTACGCTACCCAAGGTATTCGCCGCTCGATTGCCGACGAGGTGCTGCAAGCCTTTGCCCCGGATACCATCGCTGCGTTGCTGGCTGAGCCAGGCACCTCGCTGATGGTCGCCGAATCCAGCCATCACCTGGTCGGCTTCGCCCAGGTCAAACTCAACGCCCGCCACCCGATGATCGAAGCCTCAAACGTCGCCGAGTTGCAACGCCTGTATGTCCAGGAACGCTTCACTGGCCTGGGCATCGGTTATCAGCTGCTGCAAGCGGCCGAACACCGCGCGGTACTCGGCGGCGCTGCGTTGTTGTGGGCCACGGTGTGGGTGGGCAATGAGCGCGCGCTGGGGTTTTACCCTCGGAGCGGGTATGAGCTGTTGGGCTCGCCGATCCATACCTTCCAAGGCGAAACCCATGGGAATCGGTTGTTTGGTAAAGCGTTGAGCGTCACAACGCCTTAGACAAAAACACGCGGCTGCTGCCTGCAGGCTCACACGGCACCTCGCCAAACCGCACCCACCCATGCTTCTCATAAAACCCCGGCGCTTGGAAACTGAGGGTGTACAGCACCGCGCTGGCACATCCCCGGCGTCGGGCTTCGTCCTCGAAAGCCTGCAGCAACCGACTGCCAAGGCCCGTTCCACGCATCGAATCGGGTACGTGGAACAGGTCAAGAAAGGCCATGCCCAAGGTGGTTTTACCGGTGATGCCGCCGAGGATTTGCTGGGTGTGTGGGTCTTTGATCAACACGTTGAGCGGCAGACGGTCGTTGTAGCCGGTGATGCCTTCGTTGAATGCAGCAAGGCCGCTGCCGAGGATGCGCTCGGCGTCGGGGTTGGCTTGGTTGCTGATTTCAATGTGGGGGTGGGTCATCTTGGTTCCCGGTGGTTTCAGGCGCGCTGCGATCTTCCCATGTCATCGGCCTTGATCTCAAAATCTATCGCCTCGCGGTAAGGCTCGCTGAACTGCATCAGTAATCCTTTACCAAGGGAAAATCAGAGGTCCATCACCATCTCATGCCACGCCATGCCGCCGTGATCCGACGGCGAAGGCTGCACATAGGTGTAGCCCATGCGCGTGTACAAGGGCACATGCTGCTCCTTGCACATCAAATGAATCGTCTGCTTGCCCAGCGCGCGCATGCGCTGCACAAACTCGGTCATCAACAGTTTGGAGTAGCCCTTGCCCTGCTGCGTCGGGTCGACCACGACAGACATGATGACCACATTCGGCGCCTCGGCCGCATGCCCCACCAACTCCTTGAACGCCTCGTCCGACATCACCACCTGGTGGGCGCAGCCGCAGTTGATAAAGCCCACCACCGCGTCATCCGCCTGCAGAATCAAGAAACCCTCTGGGTACTGCGCGATACGCGTGGCGATCTTTTCCAGGGTCGCGGCTTCATCGCCTTCATAGGCGCTGATTTCGATTTCATAGCAGCGCGCGGCGTCGGCGGGCAGGGCGTTGCGGAAGGTGAGGGCGGGCATGGGTATTTCCTGGGGCGTTGAGCGAAAGTCCACATCATAACGGTGTGCCAATACCCTCGCCATCACGGCTTTGGCCGAGTCGAGCACACATCCAAATGTGGGAGCTGTCGAGCCCCAGCGAGGCTGCGAAGGCGCCCCAAATCCGCGCCCCAATCCCGACCGCCCCAAAACCAGAAAACCCGCCAAAGCGGGTTTCCTCACAAATCTTATCCCATCAAGTGGCTAAAACGATCTTAGTGCTCAAGCGCCGCGCTGACGGATTGCGCAATCGGCGTCGTTGGACGGCCCAATAGTCGACTCAGTTGGCGAGAGTCATCAAACAGATCGCCTCCAGCGGCTGCGGCATCAGAATCAGCGAGCAACCCGGCTAAGGCTGCCGGCAGGCCCAATCCAATGAGTACTGCCTGGTATTGCTCTTGTGGAAGATCGTTGTAAACAACGTTCTTCCCGGATTGTTTGGCGACTTCCGTGGCCAGTTCGGCCAACGTGTAACTCTCATCACCTGCCAGCTCGTAGACCTTGCCTGCCTGACCTTCACGGGTCAGTACAGCGGCTGCCGCGTCGGCATAATCTTTTCGCGCTGCGGAGGAGATTCGACCCGCTTGCGCACTGCCCAGAATAGCGCCGTGCTCGACCGCGGGCGGCACGCTGGCGGTGTAGTTCTCGCTGTACCAACCATTACGCAGCAGTACGTAATTCAACCCAGACTCTGCCAACGCCCGTTCGGTATCCCGGTGCTCGACTGCCAGGCCCAGTGTCGATTTGTCTGCGTGCAGCATGCTGGTGTACGCCAGCAGTTGGACGCCCGAAGCTGTGGCCGCCTCAATGACGGCACGATGTTGTGTCGTACGCTGGCCGACTTCGCTTGAAGAAATCAGCAGCAGACGCTGAACACCGACCAACGCGCTACGAAGGGTTTCGGGCTGGTTGTAATCGGCTTGGCGCACGTCAACGCCTTTCGCGCCAAGATCCTGCGCCTTGAGTGGATCGCGCACCAACGCTACGATTTCCTGCGGGTTGACGGTTTTTAGCAGTGTATCAATGACGAGACGGCCCAATTGGCCGGTAGCACCTGTGACGGCAATCATAATCAAGCACCTTTATTCCAGAGAGAGGAGTGATCATCCTAGGGCAGGGACTAACTAATGGTAAGTACGTACAAAAAGGTAAGTGTAATGAGTATCCAAGATTACATCCCTCACCCTTTTTCCGAAAAAGTACGTCGCGGCGAACTCCTGGAAGCTGACTGTCCTTCGAGAGAAGTCCTCAAACACATGACCAGCCGCTGGGGTGTGCTGGTGCTGGTGGTTCTGTTGGGCGGTACACATCGCTTCAGCGAACTGCGTCGGAAAATCGGTGGCGTGAGCGAGAAAATGCTTTCCCAGACCCTCCAGGGGTTGGAAGGCGACGGGCTCGTCAATCGGCTCTCTCGACCGGTTGTTCCACCCTATGTGGAATACACGTTGACGCCACTGGGAAAGGAAGCCGCTGTCAAGGTAGAGGCAATGGTCGACTGGATTGAAGATAACCTTGCCGAGATTATGCAGTTCAAGAAGGAACACTCGGACGCGGAGAAGAGCTGACCTGTGTATCGCTGTCAGAACATTCCGTACTGACCATGCTCGAGCCACCTGAGGCTAGCTTGCCCGCCGCCATCGCGGGCAAGCCCACTCACATAAGGTTATCTGCCATGCCGACGATCCGCGTTATGACAATCCTGGACTACGACGCCATCCTCCACCTCATGCAAACCACCCCCGGCATTTCCCTGCGCGACGCCGACTCGCGCGAGGCTACCGAGCGCTACCTGGCGCGCAACCCGGGGATGAGTTTTGTGGCTGAAGTCGAGGGCCGGTTGATCGCGTGTGTGATGTGCGGCCATGATGGGCGGCGCGGCTATTTGCAACATCTGTTGGTGTTGCCGGAGTATCGCCGTCAGGGCATCGCGCAGGCTTTGGTCGAGCGTTGCCTTGGCGCGCTGGAGCAGTTGGGCATCCACAAATGCCATCTGGATGTGTTCAAGACCAACACCCATGCCGCCCTTTATTGGCAAGGCCAGGGCTGGCAGTTACGTACGGATATCGACCGTTATTCATTCACCCGCGAGGGCAATGAAAACGCCTGAAGGATGGACCCTATGCTAGAGATAAAACGCGCCACACCCGATGACGCCCACGCCGCTTTTGCGATTCGCCGCGAAGCCATTCGCGGCCAATGCATCGGCGCCTACACCGCCGAACAGATGCAGTTGTGGACACGCGGCAACGCCGAGGACGGCTACAGTGCGCTGATGGACAAACCGTTTTACCTAGGCTGGGTCAACGGTGAGCCGGTGGCCACCGGGATGCTCGACCTTGATAACAATGAAGTGGGTGCGCTGTTCGTGCGGCCCGAATTCATCGGACGGGGGTATGGCAAGGCGATGTTGGATCATCTTGAGAGTGTTGCGCGGGAATTGGCGATTGAAGCGGTGGTGCTGGATGCGACGTTGAATGCGGCGGGGTTTTATCGGGAGTGTGGCTACGTGGGGGATGAGCAGGCGGTTTACCATTCACCGTCGGGGTTGGCGTTGGCGTGTATTGCGATGACGAAACAAATTGAATAGGCACTGAGGCAGAGTGTGGGAGGGGGCTTGCTCCCGATACGTTGGCACATTCAACATCTTTGTTCGCTGGCACACCGCTATCGGGGACAAGCCCCCTCCCACATTCTGACCGAGTTCGATCTCAGTGTTTCCTCGGGCGTTAGTCCGCTTAGTTTGTGCTGCCTGAGTTCACCGTCGGTGTTGGAGTTGGCGTGTATTCCAATGACGAAACCCATCTATCCGCTCCGCCCGTCACCCACGAAGCCAGGTGAATAACCGCCGATGTTATAGTCCCGGCGCTTTTTTTAAGTTTTGATCGCGCCGGGAGGCACCAGGAGACTCCGCATGAACCTCTACACCGCAGGCTACGAAGGGTTGTCTATCGACGCATTTATCGCACGGCTCAAGCAGGCCGGAATCGATAAGGTGCTCGATGTGCGTGAATACCCTCTGTCGCGTAAAAAGGGTTTCTCCAAAAATGCTTTTGCCCAATGTCTGGCCGCTGAAGGGATTGCCTATGAGCATAGCCGTCCGCTGGGTTGCCCTAAGCCGATACGCAAGCAGTACAAGGAAGATGGCAACTGGGCGGCGTACGCCCGTGAGTTCCGCGTTTATATTCGTACTCAAGCCAGTGTCTTGAGTGAGCTGGTGTCCAGCGCGGTAGAGCAGCGAGTCTGCATGGTTTGTTACGAAGCAGATGCCAGTTTTTGCCATCGCAGTTTGATCGCTGAAGCTGCCGAGGAAGTCGACCGTTCGCTGGAGACCCAGCACTTGCCGCTCAAAACAGCGCGATTTGTTGGTGGTCTTCAGTCTGTCGCTTAGGTGGGTAGATCAGACTGACAATCAGCCACTGCCCTGGAAAACGATGAATGTTGCCCATCAATAGCATTAAGTCCCTCTCTGGTAACTCGCTTTCCAGCTTGTGGCGAAATGGCGCCTCCCATCCCGGCGTGCCGTGCTTGTGGTGCACATTCCTATACAGTTGGCAGGCTTCCCAATCCACGATCTTGTGGATGTGGGACTTAACTTCGCCGTCCACCAGGCACTCATAGAGGTAGTGAAAGTCGAAGGGCACCTTTTCCAGGCGTTTGATACTTGCACGTTCCTGATCTGCAAAAAGGCTTGGCTGGCGTTGCATGGATTCGAGTTTCTCGATCTCTTCAGGTGTCCATTTTTCTGAGGCGGATTTCTGGATGCGTAACGCGGTTATTCGTAGCGGCTTGATCAAGCCTAGCGTCACGTTGCTGTCGATCCTGGCTTTATCAAGCGCTTCAAAGCTCTCATAAACAGTCAGCTTATCCAGCCAGCCTCGTCGCTCGTGCCAATTATCCCGAGCCGGCACTTTCCTTCCTGGCAAGATGCTATCTACGCCGATCTTGTGGCTCTCTGGCCGGTGATCAGCTGAGTTTTTCTCAATGGTGGCCTCGATCCATTGCCACTTGGAAAATTGTTGAGCCTCGGTGACCAGGCGAAACGGAACGGGGTAAAGCCGTATGAGATTGCCCCATTCATCCATGCCTGCGACGCAGGAGGTTTCAGCATGTTTGGCACTCGGGGAAGGGTAGGTCTTGCATAGAATCAGGATTCGAGCCTTGCGTTTCATAAGTGCCATATCCAAAGGTCTTTTCTGAACTGTATCCAGACATCGGAAAGCTGCCAGACAGACTTGTAACGGCACGTGCAAAAACACCTTCGAACCCTGAGTTATCAAGATAAACAGGGCGGTTTGATCAACCCACCGGCAACTCCCCCGTCACAATCGCGGTAATCAAAAAGATGAAAAACATCGGGATCGACCACTTGAAAAACTCCTTCTGATATTCCCCAAACGTCATCTCCGTGCGGTTCATCAGCAGGAACAACCACGCCACCGTCGGGCTGGCGTAGCGCAGCGCTTGGCCCATGAACGACGCTACGCCGATCTCGGTTGGGCTGATGCCGAACTTGTAGGCGATCGGCGCCACCACGGGCAGGATGCCGAAGTAGTAGGCGTCCACCGGCAGGGCGTAGCAGGCGAGGGCGCCGAGGAAGGCGAAGATCAGCGCGGTGTGGCTGCCCATGGAATCCGGGATCAGGCTGGCCATGTGTTCGGCCACGGCGCCGGCCATGCCGCTGCCGTTGAAGATGCCCAGGAAGCAACCGGCGGCGAGGATGATTGAGGCCACGGCTACGGCATCACCACCGTTGGCGGTGATGCGTTCGCGTTGTTCCACGGCGCTGTAGTTGACCGTCAACGCAATCGCGGTGCCGAGCATGAACACCACCGCGCCGCTGGCCCAGCCGGCGATGAGGATCACCAGCATGCCCAGGGTCAGGGCCAGGTTGAACAGGAACAGGCGCGGGCGCTTGAGTTCCTTGTCATGGTCTTTGATCACATTGACCATCTGCAGGATCTGCGCGGGCGTGACGATGCCGTTTGCACCCTTCACAAAGCCCAGGCGTTTGCGCTCTTTAATGCCCATCAAGTAGGCCATGAAAAACACGTACAGGAACGACACGCCGAGAATCGGCAAGATCGCCACAAACAGCGTATTGACCTCCAGGTTCAACACCGCCGCCGCCCGCGCCAGTGGCCCGCCCCAGGGCAGGCAGTTGCCCAGACCGCACGGCAGGATGATCAGCATGGCGAGGTTGGAGAGCTTCATGCCCATCTGTTTGTACAGCGGCAGGAAGGCGGTGGTGATGATCAGGATGGTGGTGGTGCCGTCGCCGTCCAGGGTCACCACGGCAGAGGTGAAGGCGGTGACCAGGATGATTTTCAGCGGGTCGCCGTTGGCCTTGCGGATCAAGTAGGTGCACAGCGGATCGAACAGCCCGACGTTCATCATCAGGCTGAAATACAGCACGGCGAACAGGATCATCACCGTGGGGTTGACCGTGCCGAGGGAGACCTTGCCGGCCTCGTTCTGCGAGTAGAACAGACCCTCGCGCACCCAGGTCATGATGGTGCCCATCGGCACGCCATTGAGTAGGCACACCAGCACCCCCACGGCCAGCGACACCACGATCAGCCCGGTGAACGGGGAAAGTTTTTGCTTGATGACCAGCAACAGAAATGACGTGATCAACACATAGCCCAGAACTGTCAGCATCTGAACGTCTCCACAATTTTATTTTTATAGTGAGCGCAGCAGGTTGGGGCGCCGTGCGCCCCGGGTACAGCCGTGAACGTTACTGGCCTTCCAGCAGTTCGGTGACCCACGCCGGGGCCAGTGCCGGCAACGGCTGGCCGCTGTCTCGGGCGCGAGTGTAAGCGTCGATCACCTCGCGGCGCTGGTTTTCGTAGGCGCTTTTTTTCTCCGAGGCTTCCAGCACTTCCAGCAGGCGCGCGCGCGGCACCACGGTGACGCCGTCGTAGTCGCCGAACACCAGGTCACCCGGCGCCACCTCGACACCGGCGCAGGTCACGCTGGCGTTGATTTTGCCGGGGCCTTGCTTGCCGGGGCTGCGTTGCATGAAACCCTTGGCGTAGATCGGGATGTCCAGTTGCGCCAACGGCACTTTGTCGCGCACGCAGCCGTCGATGACCATGCCGCTCAAACCCACGGCCTGGGCGGCGCCTGCCATCAAGTCGCCGATATAGGCGCGGCCGGGGTAGGCCTTGCCGGCCACTACCAGCACGTAGCCGGGCTGGCCCTGGTACACGGCGACGTGGATCGGGAAGTTGTCGCCGTCCTCGGTGTCGACGGTGTAGGCGGTGCCGAGCATTACCTTGCTTTCGTCCAGCGGCATCAGGTCGGCGTCCATGCAGCCGTTGCGCGGGATGCCCAGGCTTTGCATGCCGTCGCACAGTTGCGCCGGGCTGAGTTTGCGAAAACGCGCCAGCAGGTCGTCGGGGATCAGGTCGGGCAGGGGGAAGTAGTGTTCAGTGTTCATGGCGGGTCTCACTTGTGGGCAGTCAGGTGGGCGATGGCGCTGCGGTAGTCCAGGTCGCTGCCGCCGGGGCCGAGCAGGCTGGCCCAGTCGGTGGCGGCGAGTTTGTCGAGCTGGCCCTGGGTGGCGCGGGACATGCTGGCGTCAACGCCGGCGGCTTCGAGGGTGGCCACGGCGTCGTCCATTTCGGCGCTGCGGCGCTTGGCGTGGATCAGCGTGCGCGCGGTGAAGGTGTTGGCCAGTTGCTCGACGGTCTTGCCGTTCAGCGAGTCGCCCAGAGACGCCACCAAGGTGTCCAGCACGCCGAATTTTTCCCCGGCCTGGAAGGCTTCCAGCAGCAATTGCGGCAGGCCTTTCATCACTACGCTCTTGAGCATCTTGATCGCGGAGGCGGCGCCAGCCTCGGCGTCGAGCACGCTCAGTTGCATGCCCAACGGCACGAACGCGTGGGCAAATACCGCGGCACCACTGCCGGCCAGCAGCATCGGTACGCGGTGGTTATTGCCAGGCACGGTGCCCATCACCGCAGCGTCGCAAAAGCCTACGCCGGCCGCACGGGGCAGTTGGTCGATGGCCTGTTTGACGCTGGGCGCGGCGGAGTTCATGTCGACGTAGGTTTGCCCCGATACCAGCCACGGCAGGGCCTGTTGCGCAATGCCCAAGGCGCTGCTGGCACTGGTCAGGCATACCACAAAGCGGGCGTTGAGGCAGGCGTTTTTCAGGGAGTCGAAGAGGGTGACGTGCAGTTGCTCGGCGCGTTGGCGGACCACCGGGCTGACGTTGGCGTCGAAGGCGCCGATCCGCAGGTCGCCGCTGGTGCGCAAGCCCTGGCTGAGGTGGTAGGCGGCTTCGCCAAACCCGATGAAGACGATATCCATCCAGTGTTTCCTTCATTGTCTTTGTTATTGATGAAGGAAGAGCAAGGCCTGTGCCAGATAAAAATAGTCATTTAAAACAAATGGATAGGTTTGATAACGGACTGATGGTGAATACCGCGTCCTTTCAAAAAATTTCAGCTTGAAATAGTCTGAAATCCCTGTTCGTGCTTTCGAGAGCTCGCCATGCAAGGCACCATTGCCGTTATTTCCCCCTCCAGCACCCTGACTGCTGTGATGCACGGCATCCTCAAACAGCGCGGGTTGGCCCTGGTGGTCATCGAAGCGGCGCAGCACGACGCCACGCTCAAGGCGCAGCAACTGATCGACAG
The DNA here is from genome assembly GCF_021606685.1 of Pseudomonas syringae. Taxonomy (GTDB): domain Bacteria; phylum Pseudomonadota; class Gammaproteobacteria; order Pseudomonadales; family Pseudomonadaceae; genus Aquipseudomonas; species Aquipseudomonas syringae_R. The sequence goes on along the minus strand of NZ_WKCB01000014.1, from coordinate 15,905 downwards.
CGGCGTCAGCGTGATCATCAGCCGTGGCCGCACCGCCAGCGTATTGCGCGAGCAGTTGCGCGTGCCCATCGTTGAGGTCAAGCACACGTTTTTCGACTGCATCAATGCCTATCACAAGGCGCAGCAGGTATCGGCCAACGTGGCCTTCCTCGCCACCTCCGAGGGCTACGCGACCATCCTTGAGAAAGCCCGGCCGTTCATGCCGCAGGTATCGATCTGCCTGATCGACCCGCTGGGCAGCAACCAGGCTACCCAAGTGCAGTTGGATCGCTTGCAGGCCGAGGGCATCGAGGTGGCAATCGGCGGCCTGTCGCTGCGCGACGCGGTAATCGCGCGGGGCATGCGCTACATCATGTCCGAGGCGGACCCGGATGCGGCCGATGAGGCCGTCGATGAGGCGCTGCACTTGTTGCAAATCGAGGAGGAACGTCGGCTCAAGCGCGTTGAATTGCAGACCCGCTACGAGATGATCCAGTCGATCCTCAATTGCGTGTCTGAGGGCATTTTCAGTGTCGACAGCCAGCGCACTGTCACCAATATGAACAGCGTGGCGACGGCGTACCTGGGTAGCGTGCACATCGGCGATAGCATTGACGGCCTGCTGGCCCAGGACTATTTCAGCCAGGTGCTCGGCAGCGGCCGCCCGGTGCGCGGTGCGCTGATCACCCTGGGGCGCCTGTCGCTGACGTTGAGCATCGCGCCGATCACCCTGGACGACCAGGTGATCGGCGCTGTGGCTACCCTGCAAAACCAGACCGAAATCACCGCCATCGAGCGCAAGATGCGCCGCCAGCTGGCGCGTCAGCACCTGGCGGAAAAAACCTTCGAGCACATCATCGGCAGCAGCCCGGCGCTGGCCAAGGCCAAGCGTCTGGCCCTGACCTACGCAGCGGTGGACAGCACGGTGATGATCGAAGGTGAAACCGGCACCGGCAAGGAGCTGTTCGCCCAGAGCATCCACAACGCCTCGCGCCGCAAGCACGGCCCGTTTGTGGCGATCAACTGCGCGGCCTTTGCGCCGGGTGTGCTGGAGAGCGAGCTGTTCGGCTACGTCAAAGGCGCCTTCACCGGCGCGCTCAACGAGGGCAAGGCCGGGGTGTTCGAACTCGCGCACACCGGCACGATCTTCCTCGACGAAATCAACGAAACCTCCACCGATATCCAGGTCAAGCTGCTGCGCACCCTGCAGGAGCGCAAGGTGGTGCGCATCGGCGATGACAAGGTCACGCCTATTGATATTCGCATCATCACCGCCAGCAACAAAAACCTCGAACACCAGGTGGCCCAGGGGCGGTTTCGTGAAGACTTCTACTACCGTATCTGTGTGCTCAAACTGCACCTGCCGGCCCTGCGCGAACGCCGTGCCGACATCCCCGAACTGGTGCGCCACCTGCTGCGCAGCCTGCCCATGGCTACGCCCGAGCCGGGTGAGGCGCTGCTGCTGCGCCTGAGTGGGTATGCCTGGCCGGGCAATATCCGGCAGTTGGGCAATATCGTCGAACGCCTGGCGGTGATGAGCCAGGACCGGGGCTTTGACGAGCCGTGGCTGGAGGATGTGCTGGAAGATCTTTGCAGCCCGGCGCCGGTTGCAGAGGGCGCGCCGCTGCAGAGTGAACTGGCGCTGCTGCATGACGCGCTCGCCAGCGTGCGCGGCAACCGCGAAGAGGCGGCCCGGCGTTTGCAGATCAGCACCACGACGTTGTGGCGGCGGATGAAAAAGTACATGGACCAAGACCCCGGTTGTTTTGACAGCGCACGCTATCCCCGGGCCTAAGTTAAACCCCTGTGGGAGCTGTCGAGCTGGAGCGAGGCTGCGATGGGGCCGGCACAGCTGGCATTTTCATTGCCTGACCCGCCGCTTTCGCAGCCTCGCTAAAGCTCGACAGCGCCCACGGCTGTTTACTGTTGAGTCTGTATCTCGCAAAAGCGGGAGATCTGTATCTATCGCAAGGCGGGATGTGGTGGTTAATGTCGGGGGAATCCTTCACCTACGAGCCGCCCATGGATCTCACCGCTGTCCCCTTTGTTACCACCGACTGGTCCACCCTCGAGCCGGTGGTGTACCCCGGCATTACCGGCAGCGCCCTATGGCGTACCTGCCACTTCGGCACCACCCGGGTGCGCATGGTTGAATACACCCCGGGCTACCTGGCCGATCATTGGTGCTGGCGTGGGCATGTGCTGCTGTGTCTGGAAGGCGAGTTGCACACTGAGCTGGAGGACGGCCGCCACTTCACCCTGACGGCCGGGATGAGTTACCAGGTGGGAGATGACATGGAAGGGCATCGGTCTTCGACGCGTGGCGGCGCAAAGCTGTTTATTGTGGACTGAGTCGTTTCAGTCGCTGCCCAGCTTGAGTTTGTCGCCTGTATTGGTAGATGGCGCTGCATCAAGAGCCGATAGCGTTGATTGTGAAGTACGTTAGGGGCTATTGGTTGTGGTCGGCCTTTTGCAGTTCGCGGGCTAATGCGGTTTGGGGCTGCTTCGCAGCCCAACGCGGGCAAGCCCGCTCGCCACACAAGCCCGTTCGGCCATACAAGCCCGCTTGGCCACACAAGCCCGCTTGCCACAGAAACTTGCTGGCCACAAGAAGCTTGCCTGACACCTGAGCGCCAGCCAGGTAAGGCCGCCGGTTAGTGCATGTGGCTGTGGTCTACGCCATCCAGGCCACGCGCGGCGGCCTTGACTTCAATCGCTTGTTTCTCGCCCTTGGCGTTTTCTACGGTCAGCGTCAGCGGCACCTGGTCGCCTTCCTTGATCTGGCCGGTCAGGCCCATGAGCATCACGTGATAGCCGTTCGGGTCGAGCTTGACGGCTTTGCCGGCGGGCAGGGCCACCGAGTCCACCGGGCCCATGCGCATCACGTCGTCTTTCATGCTCATTTCATGGATCTGCACGTCCTTGGCGACCGGCGAGGCCACGCTCAGCAGTTTGCTGTCGCTGTCGGCGGTGAGGGTCATGAAGGCGCCGCTGGACGGCTGGCCCGGCACCGAGGCACGTACCCATGCGTCGGTCACTTGCACCTGGGCACTGGCGTGGGCAGCAAGGCCCAGCAGGCCGAGGCCGATTAGGGTGCGTTTGAGGTGTTGAACGGCAGTCATCAGCAGACCTCCATGACGGTGAGCAGGTCTTCTGCGCACTCTTTAGCGTTAAGGGATGCCTGCAAACCCAGGCGCAGGTTGCCACGGGTGTCGAAGACAAAACTGGTGGCGGTGTGGGACAGGGTGTAGGTGTCGCCGGCGGGGATCTTTTCATAAAAGATCCCGAATTCCTTGGCGGCCACGGCGATTTCTTCCGGGGTGCCGTACAGCGCTTCGAAGCTGGGGTCGAAGGCCTTGACGTACTTGTCGAGAATCTCGGGCGTGTCGCGTTCCGGGTCGAGGGTGATGAATATCACCTGCATGATCTCGCCGTCGCGGCCCATCAGCTTCTTGGCCTGGGCGGCGCGCGCCAGGGTGGTCGGGCACACGGCCGGGCACTGGGTGAAGCCGAAGAACACCACCGGCATCAGGCCACGGTAGGAACTGAGGGTGACGGTCTCGCCCTCGGTGTTCTTGAGCTTGAAGGTGCGGCCCATGATCTTGTCGCTCAAGTCCTTGCCGTACTTGAAGTTCAATTTCGGGCTGTTGTCACAACCGGCCAGCAGGCCCAGACCCAACAGGCTCATGCCGGTCAGGACCTTGCGGCGGGTGAATAACGTACTCATCAACTGTGCATCCTGTGAAACGCCTGCATTGCTGTGGGTCTACACGTCAGGCTGTGAAAAGCAGGCATTGAAAAGAAGAAACGAGCAGGGCGCCAAGTCTACCAACCCTGGGGAGTGTGCGTAATCTGCGACGTTCTGCCACAGGTGCGCGTCGCGCTTCATCCTGGTGCAGCTCTGGTGGTAGAGTCGCCGCCATGAAATCGAGCCCCTCCGACCGTTCGCTGATCGTCTGGACCCTGTACTTCTGCGTGCTGATGAACCTGTTCGTGTGCGGTTTGGGCCATGGTCAGATGATGGGCCAGCAGCTCAACGGCATCGGCGGTGCGTTCTGTTCGGTGGACGGCCAGCAGGCGCCAGTTTCCGACAAAGGGTTGGGCAGCTCGTCTTCCAGCAACATCTCGAACTACTTTGCCTGCCCAGTGTGCAGCGCCGTCACCGTCGCTTTGGTGTTCCTGATCGGTCTTGCCTGGCTGCTGAGCCTTGGGCAAACGCCACGCCCGGCCCATGAGCGGCGCAACAAGGCGCCGCCGCGTTATTCCTGGCCCTCGGCCAACCCCCGCGCTTCGCCCGCTTTCTGACGTGTGCCTTGGGCCTCCTGTGACCAGGGGGCGTTCTATCGTCACGACTGAGAGTGCGTTTGATGAACCACCCATTGCCTGCAGGCGCGAGCCGCCTGGTGAGCAAGGCGTCCCGTCGCCTGCGCGCAGAACCTGCGCGGCCTGACTACCCAAGTAATGCGCGCTGTTTTGTGCGCCTGGATGCACGGCTGTTGCCGTATTGGCACAGCGTGTTCGATATCTGCCCGGCGCTGCTCAAGCTCGACCCGCCCGAGGGCCTGAACCTGTTTCGCAGTTTCATGACCTGGGCCTATCGCAACCGGCCACCGCAGGACTGGACCTACCACCTGAACATTTGCCGCTGGCTGCTTGGCTCGGTCTACGCCACGCAGATCGACGACGAGCCGATTGACGCCTTCATGGCGGCAGCCGCTGCGCGTTGGGTCAACACGGATGACAGCCCGGCCCAGGGCGTGGTCCTGGCCTGGCAAGGCGCGACCGTGTTCGACTGGAAAGGGCCTGCATTGAGCGCCGCCGAGCATCCGGCCTTGCCGGCGCCTCAAGGGGACTTCGCCTGGTGTGCGTTGAGTGCCCAGGGGGAATTTGGCGGCTGGTTGCCGGTGCCCTGAAAACACCACAGCGGCTCAAGGACGAGCCGCGCCTGATCACCCTCGCCAGCATCCCACCCCCTGCTTGCCGTTTCGGCACACGCCTTGCTACCAGAAGAAGCGAGCTGCGTGCAGGCGCCTGTTCCGCACCTGTGCAGGGTGAGCGTGAAGCCCCCGCCTGCAGCCAATTGCCTGTGTTGGTTTTTATCGATGCTGCCCATGGTGGGCAGGTATTCATCAAGGAATTTCAGAATGAAGCAACTGACCACCGCACAACGCATTGTCATCGGCTTTGCCATCGCGCCGTTGGCGCTGGTCGGCCTGGTGTTTTACGCCCTGCATGACCTGGCGACCCTCAAGCAGCAATCCGAACAGATCGTGCAACAGGACTGGCCGAAAATTGCACCGATCATGGTGATCGCCACGGGCGTGCGCGATAACGGCCGCAACACCCGCGACCTGCTGATCGACCAGGATAACCAGCAGGCCCAGGCGTCCATCGGCACCACGCGCGAGCGCATCACCCAGGCTTTCGCCACCCTCGAGCCGTTGCTCGATACCGCCGAAGGCAAGGCGGCCTATGCCACCTTGAAAACCCATCGCGAAGCCTACGTAGCAGCTTTCACCCAAGTGCAGGGGCTGATCAGGCAGGGCGCCCGCGAGCAAGGCCTGGCGCAACTCAAACAGCAGGTGATGCCGGCCGAGCTTGAAGTGTTCAAGAGCCTGGATGCGTTGATGGCCATGCAAGGGCGGCTATTCGCCGAACGCCAGCAGGCGGCGCAAACCCTTTACGACGAGGCCCGGCGCACCATGCTCGGCTTGTTCGGGTTATGCCTGGCGCTGGTAGTGACCGCCGCAGTGCTCGTTACGCGCAGCGTCACGCGCCCGCTCGGTGGTGAGCCGGACGAGGTGGCGCGGGTGTTGAGCCATATCGCCCAGGGTGACCTGTCCATCGAGGTGCCGCTGGGCAACAGTGCCGACGGCAGCGTGATGCGCAACCTGCACCAGATGCAGCAAAGCCTTAACCAGATGGTCCGACAAATCGCCGCGTCGGTGGACGGCGTGGCCAGCTCGTCGGAGCAATTAAGCGCGGTCAGTAGCCAGACCAGCAGCAGCTTGCAGCTGCAGGGCCAGGAGATCGAACAGGCGGCCACGGCGGTGAATGAAATGACCGCCGCCGTGGACGAAGTGGCGCGCAATGCCGTGAGCACCAGCGAAGCCTCGCGCCTGTCGGAGCAGACCGCCCAGCGCGGGCGCGACCAAGTGCAGGAAACCGTGACCTCGATCAACACCCTGGCCAACGGCGTGGTGGAAACCTCGGAGCGTATCCAGCAGCTCGCCGGTCGCGTGCACGACATCAGTGGGGTGCTCGAAGTGATCCGCAGCATCGCCGACCAGACCAACCTGCTGGCCCTTAACGCCGCTATCGAAGCCGCGCGCGCCGGGGAGGCCGGCCGCGGGTTCGCCGTGGTTGCGGATGAGGTGCGCGCGCTGGCCCATCGCACCCAGGTGTCGACCCAAGAGATCGAGCAAATGATCGGCAATATCCGCCAGGACACCGAGCAGGCGGTGGCCGCCATGCACAGCAGCAGTGAGCGGGTGCAGACCACCTTGAGCGTGGCACGGCGCTCCGGTGAAGCGCTGGAGGAAATTACCCGGTCGATCTCGCAGATCAACGAGCGCAATTTGATGATCGCCAGCGCCACTGAAGAGCAGGCATTGGTCGCGCGGGAAGTTGACCGCAACCTGGTGGGGATTCGTACCTTGTCGCAGCAGGTGTTGCAGGGCGCGATCCACACCGAGACGGCCGGGCATGACTTGGCGGGAATGGCCGGGGCGTTGCATCAGACCGTGGCACGCTTCAAGGTCTGAGCAAAGTCGCCTGCACCGCCTGGGGGCGTGACCGTTTGGGCCATGGGCTGAAACGGTGCGCACCATCGGTTGGCGATTAATCCTCAACTGCCTGAGCGGGGTGTTGACTGGCTGTCTTTGTGGGTGTCGCTGTCGACAGGCTTGGCGGGTTTAGGCGGCTGCTTGTCGGTGTCCTGGGTTTTTTTGTCGCTGTCGGCAGGGCTTGTCGGGTAGGTGCCTGGTGGCAGGGCGGAACCGGCAGCGTTGTCGCCACTCAAGGCATTCGCCGTGGGTGCTGTGTTGTCGCCAAACGCGGCCAGGGCGGGGCCGCAGAGCAGGGCCGAGAGGCCGACGATAAGTACAATCCTGTGGGAAATTCTGGTCTTCATGACGCAATCCCCTTGCAGTGAACAAAGCTGGAACCCGGAAAATCCGGGCTCCAGTGTTGCTTCAATCAAGACTTCTTGCCGCCGCCGCCGGAGCTGTGCGCCCCGCCTTTTTTACCGGCTTCGGAAGCCTTTGCACGGTCATTGGCAACGTTGCCGCCGGAGCCTTGACCGCCGCTTTTCTTCTGCATGTCAGGCTTGGCTTTACCGCCTGCGCCTGGGGTGGTTTTTCCGCTGGTAGCCATTTTCAAAACCCTCATCAATGAGTGAGTGAATCAATGGTGTCGCCTAATTGGGAATCCACAATCGAAAGCAAAGTTTGAAAAACTTCGTCGGCATGCGACGAGTGGCCGTTACGCCGCGAGCGGCTTGGCGCTCAGGGATTTTTTATGCGCGGCTTTCATGGCTTCCATTTCAGCGCCCAGCTCTTCGAGAACGGCCTTGCCCAACAGCTTTCTGGCCTGAGGAAACATCTCGGTTTCTTCCTCTTCGATATGGTGTTCAAGGAGTTCCTTGACCACTTTTACGCGCCCGGAAAACTCGGTGGTGGAAGGCTCGGTCTGCTTGAGGTCGGGCAGCACCAGAGCGTCGACAGTGCGGTGCTCTTCCTTGGCTTCGTGGTACATGATGTCCTGCTCCTTGCCCCCGGCTTTGCGGAAGGCCGGGTAAAGAATCTCTTCTTCGAGCTTGGTGTGCAGGCTGATTTCCATCTCGAGTTTGGCCAGCAGTTCAGTGCGTTTCTTGACGCCGCGCTCGGTGGACTCGCTCAGTTGGGTCAGCAGCGCCTTGACGCGTTCGTGGTCAGCCTTGAGAAGGTCGATGGCATTCATGGTGAAACCTCACGGATAGCACTCGGGCGGGTCGAAATGCACGCCTCGTCCGGTAGGTATTGCATCAGTTGTACCAAGTTGAACGAATGAATAAATTTTCTATTTATCAATGAGTTGGACGGTATTCGCAGCTATGGCTGTCGTGCAGCTTGCATGGTCGGGCGATTCGCGGGTTGCATTACGCCGCCCCTAGCCGCCGCTGACCTTCCAATGCTTGATGTCTTCGGCGAACACTACCTGCCTGACCTCATGGGCAATCCCGTAGGCCAGGGAGTCATGGGCGGCGATGACCTTTTCTTCGGCCGACAGGCACTTGAAAATGTCCAGTTGAGTGTCCGCCTGCCGGGTTTCCTGTTCATAGATGTTCACGTAGCGCGCCAGGTCGTTGTCCAGGCTCGACAGGTATTCGCGCAGGCGCTGGTGGTCCACCGAGCTTTGGTTGAAATACCAGTTCATCGGGTGGATCAGATAGCGTGAATGCGGCGTGGTAATGCGTCGGTGGGCGGCGAGGAACATGATGATGCCCATGGATTCGATATTGCCCGCGTTGATCGCGCACAACGGCACCGGCAGCGACTTGAGGAAGGTGTAGAGGGTAAAGCCCAGGTTGGTGCTGCCGCCGGTGGTCGACAGGTTCAGCAGCAACGAACTGGCGCCTTCGCCGATCGCATCCAGGCAGCAATCGCGAAAGCGCTCGGTGCTGCCCTGGTCGATCGGGCAATGAAAATGGATAACGTGCTCGGTCATCCTGAACCTCCACTGGGCAATGCAAGAGGGGTGACAACGCTTGAGTTTAGAACGTGGTGCAGAGTGTGCTGCAAATCGGATGGAACCCTCGGGCCAGATGCTTGACCTAACGCATAGACCTCAGGAGGTGAACCATGGAAATAAACTATATCTGGATCGCATTGGCGGTGATTCTGCTGCTGTTGGAATTGTGGGCGATCAATACCGTATTGCGCAGCACCGGTGGCTGGGAGTCCAAGGGGTTGTGGCTGGTGATCCTGATTTTCGTGCCGTTGTTCGGGCTGATCGCGTGGGCCATGTTCGGGCCAAAACGGGAGATGCCGGACCAGCGTAAAACCTAAGAAGCATTCATAAAAAAGCAGGCGCCCATGGGCGCCTGCTTGCGTTAAGGCCGTTTCATCAACCCGCAACGGCGTTGGCAATCGCGTCATTGAAGGCCGGCAGATCGTCTGGTGTACGCGAGGTGATCAGCGTCCAGCCATTGGCCTTGCATTCCTTGACTTGCGCATCGACCCAGCCGGCGGCACCGGCGTTTTCCAGGTCGATGCGCACGCTTTTGTAGGAGGTCAGGGTCTTGCCCTGGATCACGCCCGCATCGATCAGCGCCCAAGGCCCGTGGCAGATGGCAGCCACGGTTTTACCGGCCTTGACGAAGTCATTAATCAGCCGCAGCGCCGCCGCGTCCTGGCGCAGGGTGTCGGCGTTGACGGTGCCGCCGGGGATGACCAGGGCATCGAAATCGCTGCTCACGACGTCCGACAGTTGAATGTCGGATTCTACGGTTATGTCCTTTTCAGTGTCGCCGACAAAGGTCTGCGTCGTGCCGCCTGTGCTGGAGCCATGAGTCACCTGGGCGCCATGGGCACGCAACGCTTCCAGCGGTTTGACCAGTTCATCGCGCTCGATGCCGGTGTTGGAAGTGATGATCAGGATGCGTTTGCCGTTGAGTTTCGAACTCATGATTGAGTGTCTCCCGATGGGTGGATTGAAGAACTGATAGGGCAAATCGATATGAGGAGTGGAGCGAGTTGGGGTGGCAAAGGTTTAAATTAATTTGCGCTTTTTTCTCCAGCGGTGCGGCGTGGCAATTTCCTTGAACTATCAATAGTTGGCGGCCTCTGCTGAACAGGCGTCTGCATTTTTTGCAGGCCTTCAACTGCCAGGAGAATGCACCATGACCGACCACAAACCGGCCGACAAAACCCCAGACCCCATCAGCTCCGAACAGGCGCAAAAAGGCACCGACAAAGCCGCCAAGGGTGAGACTCTGGAGCGCCCGAATCCCAACACTGAAACCGTCGACAAAGTGCTCACTCCCACGTCGATCAAGGACACCGAGCGCCAGACCGACGCCATCAACGAACAGGCCGCCAAGGCCGAGCGCAAGCTGGGCCACTGAACATGGCCAGGGCGATTTCAGCGTCTGAATTGGGCATTGACCTTACGCCTGAGGATGACGCTGGCTTGTTCAAGTGGCTGGTCGCCAGTTTCCTGATGGGCAAGCGCATCCAGGCGCCCATTGCGGCGCAGGCGTACAAGGTGATCGTCGAGGAGCAGGGCCGTGACACGCCGCGCAAGCTGCAGCATTGCACGTCCCACGAGTTGGTTTCGATGCTCGGGCGCGCGCATTACGTGCGCTACGACGAGTCCACTGCACAACGCCTGCTCGACCTCAGCGCCAAGCTCAACGCTGAGTACGGCGGCAAGATCACTCAGATGCGCGGTGCCAGCGAAGACCGTCAGGCGTTCGAAAAACGCCTGGCGGAATTCGACGGCATAGGGCCCAAGACCATTGAGATTTTCATGCGCGATGCGGCGAAGGTGCTGTCGCTATAGGCGCCTTCATGAATCGGCAATCTGCCTTAAATGTGGCGAGCGGGCTTGCCCGCGTTGGGCTGCGAAGCGGCCCCAAAACTGGCCATCGCGGTTTAGCTCGGTGTGCTGCGGTGGCAGAGGGGGGCGCTACGCACCCCAACGCGGGCAAGCCCGCTCGCCACCTTGCCACCTCGCCACAAAGGCCCGAGTTGCGCTTACTCCACCTCTACCTGTAGGACTTCCAGCCCTAGTCGTTCATAGGCTTCGACGCTGGGTGCATGCCACTCGGTGATCAGTGTGTGAATGCGGTTGCACGGCGCCACCACAAACGGCTCCACCGCGCCAAGCTTGTCCGCCATGGTTACTGCTACCACGTGGGACGCGCTGTCGAGCAAGGCTTGCTTGACCGCCACCTCATCAAAATGCAGCGAGCTCATGCCTACCTGCGGATGCAATGCGCACACGCCGGTGAACAACAGGTCGGCCTTGATGCTCTGGATCAGGCGCACGGCGTCGTGGCCGCTGGTGGAGAGTGTCGCGGGGTTGAGCTGGCCGCCGGCGAGGATCACTTTGACGTCGGGGTGATCGGCCAGGGCGATGGCAATCATTGGGGAGGGCGTGACCACCGTGAGGCGGATCGAGCGCGACAGTGACTGGGCAATCTGCAGCGTGGTGGAGCCGGAATCGAACAGCACAATCTGGCCATCCTCCACTCGCTCGGCCGCCAGTTGCGCAAGGCGGCGCTTGGCGTCACTGGTTTCGCCGACGCGGGTGAAAAAGTCTTTGCCGGTGTCCTTGGGCCGGGGCAGGGCACCGCCGTGCACGCGCTGTAAAAGTCCGGCTGCGGCAAGTTCGCCGAGGTCGCGGCGGATGGTGTCCTGGGACACCGCAAAGTGTTCCACCAGTTCTGCGGCAGTGACTTTGCCATCGCGTTCCAGCAGCAGCAAAATCTTCTGTTTGCGCAGCGAAGGCAGGTCGATAGCGTGATGAGTGGTATGCATGTTTGTGCGTTTATTTGCGGGTTTGTGCGAGGTTAGCCTTCCGTTGATGTAAACGCAATGGCTGGTTGCGCAGCCGATGGGCGGTTACTCTCTGTGCTCAGTTCAGGGAGAGGTGACCTAGATGTCGTTGATTACAACCATCGAAGATTTACGCAAGCTGGCGCAAAAACGTGTCCCACGGATGTTCTACGATTACGCCGATTCCGGCTCCTGGACTGAGAGCACTTACCGCGCCAACGAAAGCGATTTCGCGCACATCAAATTCCGCCAGCGGGTGGCGCGCAATATCGACGAGCGCTCGATTCGCGCGAGCATGATCGGCCAAGACATGGCCATGCCCGTCGCCCTGGCTCCCACCGGCCTGGCGGGTATGCAGCATGCGGATGGCGAGATTCTCACTGCGCGTGCCGCAGCAAAATTCGGCCTGCGCTATACCTTGTCGACCATGAGCATCTGCTCCCTGGAAGACATCGCTGAACACGTCGGCCAACCGTTCTGGTTCCAGCTGTATGTGATGCGCGACCGCACCTTCATCGAGCAATTGATCGAGCGCGCCAAGGCTGCCGGCGTGGATGCCCTGGTGTTGACCCTGGACCTGCAGATTCTTGGGCAGCGGCACAAGGACCTGATCAACGGCCTGTCAGCGCCGCCGCGGCTGACCCTGCCGAATATTCTCAACATGGCCACCAAGCCGCGCTGGGTGATGGGCATGCTCGGCACCAAACGCCATGGCTTCGGCAACATCGTCGGGCATGTGAAGGGCGTGGCAGACATGAGTTCGCTGTCGTCATGGACCGCCCAGCAGTTCGATCCGCGCCTGAGCTGGGACGATGTGGAGTGGATCAAAAAGTGCTGGGGCGGCAAGCTGATCATCAAGGGCATCCTCGATGTGGAGGACGCACGCCTGGCGGCGAATGCCGGTGCCGATGCATTGGTGGTGAGTAACCACGGCGGTCGTCAGCTGGATGGTGCACCGTCTAGCATTAGCCAGTTGCCGGCGATTGTGCAGGCGGTGGGCGAACGCATTGAAGTGTGGCTGGACGGCGGCATTCGTTCCGGCCAGGACGTGCTCAAGGCAATGGCACTAGGGGCAAAAGGCACCATGATCGGCCGGCCGCATTTGTATGGTCTGGGTGCAATGGGTGAACCCGGAGTGACCAAGGCGCTCGAGATCATCGCCAGAGAGTTGGACGTGTCGATGGCGCTGTGTGGCTATAACGATATACGCGATGTAAATCGCGAAATTTTGTTGCCCGGTACATTTCCCGAAAACCTTTACTGAGAAAAAAATCGTAAAAAAATAAAAAGAGTTGTCCACGGAAACCGTGGGTATCTCTGTGGATAACTTTGCAGGACCCCGGCGGGTATGGCGATTTGAGCCAAGGTTAATATTTGATCAATCGGCGGCGAGGGCCAGCATGGGCAGGGTTTGCGCTTGACAGGCAAGCGCGAACCCAGTGCCGAAAAGCAATTTATGAGTCGCCGTTGCGGCCTGTGGAGTGCGTCACAACCCGTGCCGGCATCTGTACTCGCATCAGGTTGTCCAGCGCCTGGCCATAATTGCGACCTGCCAGGCTCATGCTGTTGTTATGGGTCGCGCCGGGCACCAGCAGTAACCGTTTGGGCTCCCGTGCGGCTTCGAACAGCTGCTGGCTGAAACGCGGTGGCACGTACTGGTCGGCAAGCCCGTGAACCACCAGTAACGGCATATGCACGTCGGCAATCTTGTCGATGGAATCGAATTTCTGTGACAGCAACCAACGCACCGGCAACGAAGTATTGGCCACCGCCGTGGCCACATCCGCCAGGGACGTGAAGGTGGACTCGATCACCAGCCCGCGCACCGGCAGCGGTGTCTGCTTGCCCAGCTCGGCCGCCAGGTCAATGGCCACCGCGCCACCGAGCGAGTGCCCATAGATCAGGCGCTTGCTCGGGTCGGGTTGCAGGATCTGAAAGCGTTCCCAGGCAATACGCGCGTCTTCGTACACGGTGGTTTCCGACGGCAGATCGCCGTGGCTTTGGCCGAAACCACGGTAGTCGATGGCCAGCACCGAGTAGCCCAGCGCGTGCAATTGCTCGATGCGAAACAGCTGCCCGGTGAGGTTCCAGCGCACGCCATGCAGGTAGAGAATCGCCGGCGCGTCCTTTTTGTCTGCCGGGTACCACCAACCATGAATGTTCTGCCCCGATTTGAAACTGGCCGGCTTGAGTTCGAATTCCTGCACGGCTTTGGGCAAGCCGCTGTACCAGCTGGCGGTGCCGGGCTCGATACGGAACACCAGCTCGCGCTCTTTGTGCTGCAGTACGGCGCAACCCACCGGCAGGCCGACGATCAGGAGCGCCATGCACAACATGGGAAACCAGCGCAGGCTCAGGCGAGACAGAAAACGTGAAGGCATGAAGGTTCCAGGTCAAAGGTGAAGCAGGGGTTTTACCAGATGGCCCGCGCAGACAGGAATTAATTCGACGGCCACCCACGGCGATTGCTTGCAAAGTGTTACAGCATTGAACAACCCGTGCTCCGGTTGTTAGGGTGGGCAGCCAGACAGGAGAGCAAGCACATGGATTTCACAGGTAAAACCGCGATTGTCACCGGTGGTGCGCGTGGCTTGGGGCTCAGCTATGCACGGGCACTGGCCGTGGCGGGCGCCCGAGTGGTGATCAGCGATATCGGCGCCGACAGCGCCGGGGCCGGCAATGACGCCTCGGTGGTTGAGACGGCGGCCAAGGCGTTGCAGGCCGATGGACTGGCAGTGCTCGGGCACAGCGGTGACCTGTCCACGGATGAAGGCTGCCGGCAACTGATCGCGTATGCCATCGAGGCGTTCGGGCAGCTCGATATCCTGATTCACAATGCCGGTTGGGTCGGCTACCAGAACATTGAAGACCTTGATGCCGCGTTCCTGCAGCGCGCCATGGACATCAACCTGTACGCGCCGCTGTGGCTGTGCAAGCACGCCTGGCCGCACCTGCTGCGCTCAGCCGCGCCGCGCATCATCCTCACCACCTCCGACCGGGCCCTGTACGCGCAGTACGAGCAAACCGGGCTGGTGGCCTATAGCGCCGGCAAGATGGCGCAACTGGGGATCATGAACGCGCTGAGCCATGAGGGCGCGCAGGCCGGAGTCCGGGTCAATGCCATTTCGCCAGTGGCCAAGACGCGCATGTGGGGCGTGACCGACGAACCGGACGAACTCAAGCCGGAGTGGGTGACGCCGGGAGTGATGTTCCTCGCCAGTTCGCAGTGCGAGGACACGGGCTACATCCTGCGCGCCAGCAACGGCCAATTTACCGCAACGCGCTTCACCGAAAACCCCGGTGTGGATTACCCGCGCAATCTGGCACGAATCAAGGCACGCAACGCGCAAGAGGTCGCAGCGCAGTGGCCGCGCATCAAACAAGCGTGAACCCGATCATTCCTTTGAGCACACGACCGACCATGGACAACAGCCCCGTTCGCATCACCGCCGAGCAAACCCTCTCGGACAACTGGTATCTGCTGAAAAAATACAGCTTCGACCTGCGCCGCCGCGACGGCAGTTGGCAAGCCCAGACCCGTGAGGTGTACGACCGCGGCAACGGCGCGACCATCCTGCTGTACAACCGTGAGCAGCGCACGGTGTTGCTGATTCGCCAGTTCCGCATGCCCACCTTCGTCAACGACTACCCCGGCTACCTGATCGAAGCAGCGGCCGGGTTGCTGGACAATGCCAGCCCCGAGGAGCGCATTCGCCTGGAGGCCGAGGAAGAAACCGGCTATCGCGTAGGGCACGTAGAGAAAATCTATGCGGCGTTCATGAGCCCAGGCTCGGTGACTGAGCGGATCCACTTCTTTATCGGCGAATACCAAGCGGGGGACCGCGTGGGCAACGGCGGCGGCCTGGAGTCAGAGGGCGAGGACATCGAGGTGCTTGAACTGGGCTTTGAGCAGGTAGTGGCGATGGTGCAAAGCGGAGAAATTGTGGATGGCAAGACCATCATGCTGGTGCAGCATTTGGAGTTGCGGATGTTGAAAGAGGGGTGGTGAAGCGTCAGCTTGCATTGGGGTAGAAGCTGACCCGGTACTTCTGGTTGCGATCACACTCGGTGATTTCCAGAATGCCGCTGGGCCCGATGGTTTTATGGATCGGCTCACCCAGCGGGCCGCCGCTCGGGTCGATGCATTGCAGCATCACAGGCGTATTGCCGATAGGCACAAACCGCGAACTCTGGAACATATGCACCAGGGTCAACGTTCCGTCAGCTTTGCACTGCGCGGTGGTGCTGCTGGGAAACAGCGAGCGGTTGATCGGCGCTACAAGCTCAACCTCGTCACCGACCTTGAATACCTGCTCGATATCCAGCGCCGAAAAGCTGAAAAAACTCTCCGCCCAGGTTTCGTAGCTATTGAGGCAGCGCTTGAAG
>NZ_WKCB01000139.1 GCF_021606685.1 Pseudomonas syringae | reverse complement strand
GGCTTCGGGCGGCTGGTAATGACAATAACGAAAACAGAGCATCTACAACCATGGCACTACTGAGTGAACACGAGCAACGCCAGGTCGCCGAGGCCATTGCCCGCGTCGAGCAACAGACCGACGCCGAACTGGTGACGGTGCTGGCCGCCCGCGCCGACGATTACGCCTACATCCCACTGCTGTGGGCCAGCCTGATCGCGTTGGTGGTGCCCGGAGTGGTGCATTACTTGTCGGGCTACCTGACCATGTACACCTTGCTGCTGGCGCAATGGGCGACGTTTATCGTGTTGTGCCTGGTGTTTCGCCTGCCCAAGGTGACCACGCGGTTGATCCCGCGCTCGGTGCGCCACTGGCGCGCGTCGAACCTGGCGCGGCGCCAGTTCCTGGAGCAGAACCTGCATCACACGCTGGGCAGCACCGGGGTGCTGATTTTTGTCAGCGAGGCGGAGCGCTATGTGGAAATCCTGGTGGACGAAGGCATTTCCAAACACCTGGACGACAGCAGCTGGGATGGCATCGTCACCGCCTTCACCCAGCAGGTAAAACAGGGCCAGACCCTGGCCGGGTTCATTGCCTGCATTGACGCCTGTGGCGAGTTGCTCAAGGTGCATGTGCCGGTCACCCAAACCCGTAATGAACTGCCAAACCGGTTGGTCGTACTCGAGTAGCCCAGCCAACACTGAGCAAAAATGTGGGAGGGGGCTTGCTCCCGATAGCGGTGGGTCAGCTAGCTCATCTGTGACTGATGCCCCGCCATCGGGAGCAAGCCCCCTCCCACATTTGGTTCTCCAGTGGTCTGTCGAATTGACCACTGATCAAATAACCCCGTGCCCTAAACCCTTATCCCCCCTAAAATGCCCGGCATTTCCAGCCCGAGGCGTTTTTGTTCATGTCTGTCACCGCTCAACCGGATCATCACGCCCAGTTCATCGAACTGCTGAGCGCAAGCCTCGCGCAGAACGCCTTTATCAAGCTGGTGCTGGCCAAGTACGTCGGTGACGAGGCCGACCTGCAACGGCTGATCATCAAGCCGGTGACGGTCAAGGAGCAGGCGTGCCTGTCCTTCGTCTACCGCTACAAGACCCGCGACATTACCAAGAACCTTCCCGTGGCCGACGGGGTGGCGGCGATTGCCGAGCTGCTGCCGGCCTCGTTCAAGAACGCGCATTTGCTGTCACTGACCGACGAAGCCCAGCTGGAATACAGCAAGAAAAACAAAAGCTCGCTGTTCAAGAGCAAGCCGCAGCAGCTGCGTGAAACGCCCTCGGCGGAGCATAACCGCGAGAAGCATCGCTTCCTCGACCTGAGCCGGCCGTTCCTTGCCGACCTGGGTGTGACCGACGCCAAGCAGGCGCTGATCCCGTCGATGTCGCGCAAGTGGAAGCAGATCAACAAGTTCATCGAAGTGTTCAGCCATGCGCTGACCTCGTCGCCCTTGAAGCTCGACCAACCAGTGCGCGTCGCCGATTTCGGTTCAGGCAAGGGCTACCTGACCTTCGCCATCCACGATTACCTGCGCAATACCCTCAAGGCCGAGGGCGAGGTGACCGGTGTAGAGCTGCGCGAAGACATGGTGACCCTGTGCAACACCGCCGCCGCGCGCCTGGAGCATCCCGGGCTGGTGTTCAAATGCGGTGATGTGCGCAGCGTGGCGCCCAGTGCGCTGGACGTGATGATCGCCCTGCATGCCTGCGACATTGCCACCGACTACGCGATCCATACCGGCATCCGCTCCGGCGCGTCGATCATCATGTGCTCGCCGTGCTGCCATAAGCAGATTCGCCTGCAGATCCAGAGCCCGGCGCTGCTCAAACCGATGCTGCAATACGGCCTGCACCTTGGTCAGAAAGCGGAAATGGTCACCGACAGCCTGCGGGCGCTGTACCTGGAAGCCTGCGGTTACGAGACCAAGGTGTTCGAGTTCATCTCGTTGGACCACACCAACAAGAACAAGATGATCCTGGCCGTGAAACGCGCCGAGCCGCTGGACAATGCTCAGTTGCTGGAGAAAATCCAGGAATTGAAGGCGTTCTACCACATCACCGAGCACTGCCTGGAAACCCTGTTGCGTGCGGATGGTTACCTGGCCTGAGAACGCCGCAAATCAAATGTGGGAGGGGGCAAGTCGAACCGTCGCACCGCCCCTCCCACATTTAGACCACACTAACCTTTGGCGCCGGCGCAGGCTGCACCGCCGTCTTGCGCCCCAGCATCACCGTCACGATCACCCCGCAGGCAAACAGCCAGGTGATCGGTTCGATGTGTTCGCCAAAGAACAGCGCCGAAAACGCGATGGTGAAGAAAATCTGCAGCAGTTGGATCTGGCTGACCCGCGCAATGCCGCCCATGGCCAACCCGGCGTACCAGGCGAAGAAGCCCAGAAACTGCGAAAACAGCGACACATAGCCGAACGCCCACCAAGTGCGCATCGAAATCGCGCCTTGATGCTGCGCCGCCAGGTACCACACCGGGCCGATCAACACCGGCGTCGACAGCACCAGCGCCCAGCAGATCACCTGCCAGCCGCCCATTTCCTTGGCCAGTCGGCCACCTTCGGCATACCCCAGGCCACCCACTGCAATCGCGCCGAGCATCAACAGATCGCCAGCCTGAATACTGCCTGCGCCGGTAATCAATGCGTAGCTCAGTACCAGCGCACTGCCCAGCGCGGCACAGGCCCAGAACGCTTTGGACGGCCGCTCATGGGACAGCCACGCCGCATACAGCGCCACGCACAGCGGTTGCAGGCCGTTGACCAGCGCGCCATGGGACGCCGGCAAGGTTTGCATGGCCCAGGCCGACAGCACCGGAAAGCCCAGGATCACCCCGGCGATCACCAGGCACAGCCCGCGCACCTGGCGCCAGGTCGGCCAGCGCTCGCGGCGCCACAGCAACAGCGCCGCCGCTGGAAGCGCCGCGAACAATGCGCGGCCCAGGCCGTTGAGCAAGGGGTGGATTTCCTGCACAACGATGCGGGTGAAGGGCAGGGTCAGGCTGAATATGATGACGCCCAGCAGGCCGAGGGCCATGCCGGTGTTTTCGCGCGAACTCATGGGCGGGATCCGAAATCCAGAGGGTTTCAAAGGACGCCCATCTAGCCACAACCCCCGCCGATTGAGGGCCTACAGCTGGGTGCGGATTTATCCGTACAGTTGACCTTGTGTGAGCGCAGGCACACCGAGGCGCCTGCAGCGCGGGCAAGCCCGGCGCCCACAGGGGCCAAGTGCGGGTTTCTACGCTAGCACGGTGTCTCGCACCTTCTGTTTACGCCGGTGATCACGCAGCAGCTTGCGCGCCATCTGGAAATGCTCTGCTCCGAGACAAGACTGGAAATACGCCTGGCATAGCCTTTAATCCTACGAGCGAGTTTGCAAAGGCCTACTCAAAAGGAGAGCAGCATGTCTGGATGGTACGAGTTGAGTAAAAGCGGCGACGGGCAATTCCGCTTTGTGCTGAAGGCGGCAAACGCCGAAATTATTTTGACCAGCGAGCTTTACGCCACCCGGAGCGCCGCGGAAGGCGGCATTGCTTCCGCTCAGGCCAATAGCCCGAATGACGAGCGCTATGAGAAAAAAGTCGCCAGCAATGGCCAACCGTTCTTCAACCTCAAGGCCGCCAATCACCAGGTGATCGGCAGCAGCGAGCAGTATTCCTCGACAGCGGCACGCGACAATGGCATTGCGAGCGCCAAGACCAACGGCCCCAGCAGCACCATCAAAGACAAGACCTGACGGCCCTGTAGACGCGTGCTGGCCTGCATGGCGGTGGCGGTGATCAGCTGCGCGTCACGCGGAACCCAATGTGGGAGCGGGCTTGCTCGCGAATGCGGTGGATCAGTTACAGTTACGTTGACTGACACACCGCATTCGCGAGCAAGCCCGCTCCCACATTTGATCTGCGTTGTTCAGGCGATTAGCGTTCGACGGGCACCGACAATGCAGGGTTGCCCAACGGATGCGTGCGCGCTGCAAAAAACTTCAGCTCCACACCGCTGCCATCAAACAGCTGCGAATACCGGCGTTTCTGCTGGCGGATAAACCCGTCACTACGCCCCGACACCGAGATCGCCAGTGTCGTCAGTCTGGCCTGGCGAAGCGCATCCACCAGGTGTTTGTCCTGCGGCCCCAGGTCATGGCCAAAGAGGCACAGCGCGCCTTCATGGTTCAACAACTGTTCATAGCAGAACGACAGGTAGTCCGAACTGCGAATGGTCTTGAGCTTTTCTTCCACCTTGCCTTCGCTGACAAACAGCGGCACGTCATCCAGGGTCTTGATCGTGTTGTTGATCGCAAAGCTGCTGAGCAAGGTGCTCTCGGTGGTCGGCAATTTGCGCGCGGTACCGTCAAGGTTGCGCACCAGGTGCAGGCCACCGTGCAGGTAGAGGATGCGCGTGGCATCGGTGCGCGTGTGGCGCAGGTCGAAACTGGCGTCGGCGCTGTTGAACAGGTCGTCGATGCCCGGCGCGTGAAGGATCGCCCAGTAGTTGAGCAGGTCGTAGTTGCTGGTGAACACCGTTGTGTAGTTCTTCAGCGCTTGGTTGATCGTCGCCAGCGTCGACGGCTGCACCAGGCGCCATGGAATGTGCACGGCGTGGATGGTGTTGATCAACGCTTCCTTGATCGCGTAGTAGCGATTGCGCGGCGCTGCCGAACTGACCGCCAGGGCCTTGTTGACCCGGCTGGTGGTCTTCAACGCGCCCAGGGCCTGCTCGAAACTGCGGGTTTGCAGGGCGTCGAACACGCTGAGTTCGGATGGGCTCAGGGGTTTTTCTTCGACGGTGCGCGCGTTTTCGAACAGCGAATCGTAGGCAAAGTCTTCCCAAATTGTGCGGCTGGCGCCATTGCCGATCAGAATCCCACTGAAGGCGGTGCTGCTGCTCAGTGCATTCCAGTCTTCAAGGTGGGCGTCAATATCCTGGAAATCCTTCATTGCGGCGGGTCTACTCGAAATCGGCTGGACGGTGACTTTATCACGGTCGGGCGTTGATCCTGGTCAAGATGTCGTAGGCAGGTGGAGTCGATGCTGTAGGCATAAACGTCATCCGAGGATTCGCCATGAGCAGCACCTTCTTCATT
>NZ_WKCB01000138.1 GCF_021606685.1 Pseudomonas syringae | reverse complement strand
CGCGCCGCCCGCGCCGCCCGCGCCACCCGCGCCAGCCCCCGAGCCCCTGGTCGAAGCCTTGCCGCCGGAGCCCGAGCCGGCGCCGCCGGTGACCAGCGAGGCGCCGCGCCAGCACAAACACATGACCGAAGGCGGCGAGCGCGTATTGCGGGTCACCGCCGAGCGGTTGAACAGCCTGCTCGACCTGTCGAGCAAGTCCCTGGTGGAAACCCAGCGGCTCAAGCCGTACCTGGCGAGCTTGCAACGCCTCAAACGCATTCAAAGCCAGAGCGTGCGGGCCCTGGATACGCTGGACGGCCAGCTCAAGACCCTGGGTCTGAACCTCGAAGCCCAGGAAGCGCTGGCCGATACGCGCCGCCTGTTGAGCGAAGCCCAGGCCCTGCTGGCGGAAAAACACGCCGAGCTGGATGAGTTCGGCTGGCAGGCCGGCCAGCGCGCCCAGGTGCTCTACGACACCGCGCTGGCGTGTCGCATGCGCCCGTTTGCCGACGTGTTGGCGGGGCAGGTGCGCATGGTGCGTGACCTCGGCCGCAGCCTGGGCAAGCAAGTGCGCCTGGAAATCGAGGGGGAAAAAACCCAGGTCGACCGCGACGTGCTGGAAAAACTCGAAGCGCCGCTCACGCATCTGCTGCGCAATGCCGTCGACCACGGCATCGAAATGCCCGAACAACGTGTGCTCGCGGGTAAACCGCCTGAAGGCCTGATCCGCCTGCGTGCCTCCCATCAGGCCGGTTTGCTGGTGCTGGAGTTGAGCGACGACGGCAATGGCGTTGACCTGGAGCGCCTGCGCGGCACCATCGTCGACCGCCACCTGTCGCCGTTGGAAACTGCCCTGCGCCTGAGTGAAGAAGAACTGCTGACGTTCCTGTTCTTGCCGGGGTTCAGCCTGCGTGACAAGGTCACCGAAGTATCCGGGCGCGGCGTTGGCCTGGATGCGGTGCAACATATGGTCCGCCAACTGCGCGGTGCGGTGGTGCTGGAGCAGACGGCGGGGCAGGGCAGTCGGTTTCACCTGGAGGTGCCGCTGACCCTGTCGGTGGTGCGCAGCCTGGTGGTGGAAGTCGGCGAAGAAGCCTACGCCTTCCCCTTGGCGCATATCGAACGCATGTGCGACCTGGCGCCCGACGACATCGTGCAATTGGAAGGCCGCCAGCACTTTTGGCACGAGGGTCGGCATGTCGGCCTGGTCGCCGCCAGCCAGTTGCTGCAGCGCCCCGCCGGGCAGAATCATTCAGATACGCTGAAAGTCGTGGTGATTCGCGAGCGTGATGCCGTGTACGGTATCGCGGTGGAACGCTTTATCGGCGAGCGCACCCTGGTGGTGTTGCCGCT
Source organism: Pseudomonas syringae (assembly GCF_021606685.1). Lineage (GTDB taxonomy): Bacteria > Pseudomonadota > Gammaproteobacteria > Pseudomonadales > Pseudomonadaceae > Aquipseudomonas > Aquipseudomonas syringae_R. Next base: position 3,784 of record NZ_WKCB01000138.1, on the reverse strand, counting down.
GGATGATCGCCTGGGCAAGGTCCAGGATATTTCCGCCGGCGCCTTGCTGGACGATGGCTCGGTGGTGTTGATCGTCGACGTCGAAGACATGCTGCGCTCGGTGGACAAGCTGCTCAACACCGGCCGCCTGGAACGCATCGCCCGGCGCAGCCAACAGGCCACCGAAGCGCCGCGTAAACGGGTGCTGGTGGTGGATGACTCGCTCACCGTGCGTGAGCTGCAACGCAAATTGCTGCTTAATCGTGGTTATGAAGTGGCCGTGGCGGTCGATGGCATGGACGGTTGGAACGCCTTGCGCTCCGAAGACTTTGACCTGTTGATCACAGATATTGATATGCCCCGCATGGACGGTATTGAATTGGTCACACTCTTGCGCCGTGATACTCGCCTGCAATCGTTGCCGGTGATGGTGGTGTCCTACAAAGATCGCGAAGAAGACCGGCGCCGTGGACTGGACGCCGGCGCCGACTATTATCTAGCCAAAGCCAGTTTCCATGACGACGCCTTGTTGGATGCCGTGATGGAGCTGATTGGAGGCGCCCGGGCATGAGGATTGCGATCGTCAATGATATGCCCCTGGCGGTGGAGGCCCTGCGCCGCGCCTTGAGTTTCGAGCCGGCGCACCAGGTGGTGTGGGTGGCCGGCAATGGCCTTGAGGCGGTGCAGCGTTGCGCCGAACTGACCCCGGACCTGATCCTGATGGACCTGATCATGCCGGTGATGGACGGCGTGGAAGCCACGCGCCAGATCATGGCTGAGACCCCGTGCGCCATCGTGATCGTCACCGTCGACCGCCAGGCCAACATGAGCCGGGTGTTCGAAGCCATGGGCCATGGCGCGCTGGACGTGGTCGATACGCCGCCGCTTGGCGTCGGCAACCCCAAGGATGCGGCGGCGCCGCTGTTGCGCAAGATCCTCAATATCGGCTGGCTGATCGGCCAGCGTGGCAGCCGTGTGCGCGCCGAAACGTCGCCCCCGCGCAACACCGGAAAACGCCAGAGCCTGGTCGCCATCGGCTCCTCGGCGGGCGGCCCGGCTGCCCTGGAAATCCTGCTCAAGGGCTTGCCCCGGGACTTTGCCGCCGCCATCGTGCTGGTGCAGCATGTGGACCAGGTGTTCGCCGCCGGCATGGCCGAGTGGCTGAGCAGCGCCTCCAGCCTGCCGGTTCGCCTGGCCCGCGAGGGTGAACCACCGCAAAGCGGCGTGGTGCTGCTGGCCGGCACCAACCATCACATTCGTTTATTGAAGGATGGCACGCTAGCCTATACCGCAGAGCCGGTGAACGAGATTTACCGGCCTTCGATCGACGTGTTTTTTGAAAGCGTGGCCAGCCACTGGAATGGCGATGCTGTCGGCGTATTGCTGACCGGCATGGGGCGCGACGGGGCCCAGGGCCTCAAGTTACTGCGAGAACAAGGTTATTTGACCATCGCCCAGGATCAGCAGAGTTCGGCGGTGTATGGCATGCCCAAAGCGGCGGCGGCGATCGATGCCGCTGTTGAAATTCGCCCACTGGATAGAATTGCGCCCCGGTTGCTGGAGGTCTTTGCCAAATGAACACGACCTCTGGCAGTGCTGGCTTGCAGGTAGTAATTCAGGTGACTGCACATGAATGATTTACAGATCGACGACATCAAGACCGACGAAAATGCCGCCATGGTGTTGCTGGTCGACGACCAGGCCATGATCGGCGAAGCCGTGCGGCGCGGCCTGGCGCATGAAGAAAACATCGATTTCCACTTTTGCGCCGACCCGCACCAGGCGATTGCCCAGGCGATCCGCATCAAGCCGACGGTGATCCTGCAGGATCTGGTGATGCCCGGCCTCGATGGCTTGACGCTGGTGCGTGAGTACCGTAACCACCCGGCCACGGCGAATATCCCGATCATCGTGCTTTCCACCAAGGAAGACCCGCTGATCAAGAGCGCGGCGTTTTCGGCGGGGGCCAATGATTATCTGGTCAAGCTGCCGGACAACATCGAGTTGGTGGCGCGCATTCGCTATCACTCGCGCTCCTACATGACCCTGTTGCAACGGGATGCGGCGTACCGCGCGTTGCGGGTCAGTCAGCAGCAACTGTTGGACACCAACCTGGTGCTGCAACGGCTGATGAACTCCGATGGCCTTACGGGGCTGTCAAACCGTCGCCATTTCGACGAGTACCTGGAGTTGGAATGGCGTCGCGCGATGCGTGATCAGACTCAGTTGTCGTTGTTGATGATCGATGTGGATTTCTTCAAGACCTACAACGATAGCTTTGGCCACGTTGAGGGTGATGAAGCCTTGCGTAAAGTCGCCACTACCATCCGTGAAGCCAGCAGTCGCCCGTCGGATTTGCCGGCGCGCTACGGGGGTGAAGAGTTTGCGCTGGTATTGCCTAATACCTCGCCGGGCGGGGCGCGGTTGGTGGCTGAAAAGCTGCGTATGGCGGTTGCTGCGCTGAAAATTCCGCATATTGCGCCGACTGAGGGGTCGAGTTTGACCATCAGTATTGGGTTGTCGACCATGACGCCGCAGCAGGGGACGGATTGTCGGCAGCTGATATTGGCGGCGGATAAGGGGTTGTATCTGGCCAAGCATAATGGGCGTAATCAGGTGGGGATTGAGTAGGGCTCGTTTTGTGGGGGGATGTCGGTGTACATATCCGTTGTTTGGGTAACGGCTGCTTATGGTTCCGCTCTTACAGCGGCTCACTTTTGGAAAGGCCCAAAAGTAAGCAAAAGGCCTTCGCCCCAACACTCGGCACCTCGCCTCCGGCTCGGTGTGCCCTCACTCCGGCTTTGGAGCGTGGGCCGCCGCGATGGGCCATCCATGGCCCAGCGCGGCTAACCCGGCGTCCTGCCGGGTTGCCCACGCTCCAAAGCCTGCGTTCGGCCAGCGTGTTTAATGGGGCGCCTAAGATCAAGGTCACGATCAAAAGCCTTAGATCAAAAGATCGCTGACTTCGTCAGCGCAAAGGATGTAAGGGCCAGATCAAAAACAAAGCAAGGCGGCCTGACAGCCGACCTGATCCTCGAAGCCCTACTCGGTTTAAATGTGGGAGGGGGCTTGCTCCCGATAGCGGTGTGTCAGCCAATGCATCTGTGACTGCCCCACCGCTATCGGGAGCAAGCCCCCTCCCACATTTTGACGGCAATCGAAAGGCGTAACTGCGGTCGGATCCAAGGCCGCAAAGGATGTAAGGGCTAGATCAAAAACACAGCCAACCGAGGCGGCCTGACAGCTGATCTGATCCTTGAAGCCTCACTCGGTCAAATGTGGGAGGGGGCTTGCTCCCGATAGCGGTATGTCAGCCAATGCATCTGTGACTGCCCCACCGCTATCGGGAGCAAGCCCCCTCCCACATTTTGACGGCAATCAAAAGGCGTAACTCCGGTCGGATCCAAGGCCGCAAAGGATGTAAGGGCCGGATCAAAAACAAAGCCAAGCGAGGCGGCCTGACAGCCGACCTGATTCTCGAAGCCTCACTCGGTCAAATGTGGGAGGGCGCTTGCTCCCGATAGCGGTGTGTCAGCCAATGCATCTGTGACTGCCCCACCGCTATCGGGAGCAAGCCCCCTCCCACATTTTGACCGCAATCAAAAGGCGCAACTCCGGTCGGGTCCAAGGCCGCCAAGCCAGCCCACAACCAGCGCTTTTGCTCTACACCACTCAGGTCGGCTGTCAGGCCGCCGTGCTTTTGATTTTGATCTTAGGCGCCCCATTAACCACGCTGGCCGCACGCGGGCTTGAATCCGTGGGTAACCCGGCAGGACGCCGGGTTAGCCGCGCTGGGCCAAGGATG
>NZ_WKCB01000137.1 GCF_021606685.1 Pseudomonas syringae | reverse complement strand
ACTACGTCAACGCGGGCAACCAGCTGCCTAAGATCGACCTGACTGTGACCGATCCATCGGGCGCGAACTCCACGGGTTCCGGCCAGCCGACCGTCAACCTGCACAACGATGTGCCAGTGATTGAAGTCGTCGCCAACACCCTGGAAGAAAACTCCGCCGCAGTAGGCACCGTCGCCGGTACCTTCACCGCAACCGATGAAGAAACCCCACGCGAAGGCCTGACCATTTCCTTCACGGGCAACAGCAACACCGACGGCTATTACGCCATCGACGGCAACAACGTTGTGCTGACTCAGAAGGGTGCCGACTACGTCAACGCGGGCAACCAGCTGCCTAAGATCGACCTGACTGTGACCGATCCATCGGGCGCGAACTCCACGGGTTCCGGCCAGCCGACCGTCAACCTGCACAACGATGTGCCAGTGATTGAAGTTGCTCCGGCCACGATCGAAGAGAACTCCGCAGCAGTCGGCACAATCGCAGGTACTTTCACCGCGACCGACGAAGAGACGCCGCGTGAAGGCCTGACGATCTCCTTCACTGGCAACAGCAATACTGACGGCTACTACGCCATCGACGGCAACAACGTCGTGCTGACTCAGAAAGGCGCTGACTACGTTAACGCTGGCAACCAACTGCCTAAGATTGACCTGACCGTCACCGACCCTCAGGGCGCCAACTCCACTGGTTCCGGCCAGCCGACCGTCAACCTGCATAACGACGTGCCGGTGATTGAAGTCGTCGCGAATACACTGGAAGAGAACTCTGCCGCTGCAGGCACCGTCGCCGGTACTTTCACCGCGACCGACGAAGAAACGCCGCGCGAAGGCCTGGCCATTTCCTTCACTGGCAACAGCAACACCGACGGCTACTACGCCATCGACGGCAACAATGTTGTCTTGACCCAGAAAGGCGCTGACTACGTTAACGCTGGCAACCAACTGCCGAAAATCGACCTGACCGTTACCGATCCATCGGGCGCAAGCTCCAATGGCGAAGGTCAGCCGACCGTCAACCTGCATAACGATGTGCCGGTTATTGAAGTCGTTGCCAACACCCTGGAAGAAAACTCCGCCGCTGCAGGCACCGTCGCCGGTACTTTCACCGCGACCGACGAAGAAACGCCGCGTGAAGGTCTGACGATTTCCTTTACTGGCAACAGCAATACCGACGGCTACTACGCCCTCGACGGCAACAACGTCGTCCTGACCCAAAAGGGCGCTGACTACGTCAACGCTGGCAACCAACTGCCGAAAATCGATCTGACCGTTACCGACCCTCAGGGCGCAAGCTCCAACGGCGAAGGCCAGCCGACCGTCAACTTGGTTGACGACGCCCCAACCGCCATCGATAACCACATCTCGGGCGACGAAGACACCCCGATCGAACTGACCTGGGCGACGTTCGGCGTTCAGGATGAAGACTCCGCGAACCCAGGTGTGGTGTTCACCAGCCTGCCTGCCGGTTCTATCGAATACAAAGTCGACGGCGAGTGGGTCAAGCTCACCACGGCCGATCTGAAAACCGACACCTCGTCGGGCAAGGTTTTCACCCAGGCTGATTTCGATAGCCACAACGTGCGTTACAGCCCGGCAGACAACGAGTCGGGCGACAACAGCTTCGGCGGCACCGGTGTGGGCAACAAGCAAGGTGATTACACCGAGCTGAAGTTCCAGGCCACCGACGGCAACTCCTACAGCGACACCAAAACCATCACCGTGGATATTCACCCGGTGACGGATGTGCCGGTCCTGACCATCGGCCAAGTGCCCACCGGGCTGACCATTCAAACCTGGACCGGCAGCAACCTGCCGGGCGAGTTGGGCACCAACGGCCAAGGCGTCACCCAGTCCAGCAACCTGATCAAGGTGATCAACGCCCAAACCGCTGACAGCGCCGCCTCCACGGGCGTGACCAGCAATGTGAGCAACGGCAATGTGGCCGAAGGCACCGCGACCAAAGTGTCCGGTCTGGTTTACCTGGAAGCCGGCAAGAGCTACACCTTCACCGGTTCGGCCGACGACAGCCTGGCAATCACCGTGGGCGGCAAGTTGGTCGCTTCCGAAACCTGGAGCCAGGGCAGCGGGATCGGCGGGTCGTCGTACACGCCGAGCGAGTCGGGTTACTACACCCTCGACATCTACCACTACAACCAGAACGGCCCGGGCAACTACGACGTCAATGTGTCGGTCAACAACGGTCCGTCGGTGTCGCTGGGCAACAGCGGCCTGCCGACCTACACCAGTGCGGCCGCGTTGGAAGCTGCTGGCATGGTGCTGGGCGACAGCCATGTGGAGAATGGCGAAGGCTATTACACCGGCAACGTCTACAACCATGGCCTGGAAGACACCGCGATCAAGATCGCGCCGATTACCGCCACCTTTGTCGACGCCGACGGTTCGGAATCCCACAAGGTGGAAATCAGCGGCTTGCCGGAAGGCACCGTGCTCACCGACGGCACTACCGGCCATAGCATCACCTCGACCGGCGCAAACACGCTGTATGACGTGAGCACCTGGAACCTGAGCACCCTGACGGTTACGCCGTTCAAGGACTCGACGGCCAGTTTCGACTTGACCGTTAAGGCTACGGCCAAAGAGCTGAGCACCGGTGTTGAAGAAGTCTCGACCGGCAAGATCAGCGTCGTGGTCACCGCGGTCAACGACGCGCCGGTACTGGGCAACGGTTCGACCAACGCGTTTGGCGACACCTACATCGAAGGCAAGCCAGGCGGCTACGTCGCGGCGAACCTGACCATCACCGACGTCGACAACAGCACGTTGCAAAGCGCCAAGGTCACGCTGGTCAACCACTTGACCGATGACGTGCTGATCGCGGATGTCAGCAACACCAAAATCACCGTCAGCTATGACAAGAACACCGGCGTACTGACCCTGTCCGGTGAAGCGACCAAAGCCGAGTACCAGGAAGTCCTGCGCTCGGTGCACTTCGCCAGCGAAAGCGAGGACCCAAGCCCGGCCAACCGCAACCTGACCATCACCGTGAACGACGGCCAGGCGGATTCGGCGCCGGTGACTTCCGTGGTCTACGTGGTTCCGGTCAACGATGCGCCGGTTATCGGTTTCGACAGCACCAAGTTTGTCGAGCAAAAAGGTGCGGTGGCGCTGGTTGAAAACCTGAGCATCACCGACGTCGACAACAAAACCTTCAGCAAGGTCGTGGTTACTGTTGATCACCTGGTGTCGGGCGACCTGCTCAGCAACGCCGACGTGCTCAAGGCCCTCGCCGTTGCGGGTATCACCATCACCGAAAGCGGCAGCGCCGCCGATGGCAAGGTCATCTACACCCTGACCAGCAACTCGGCAGCCGGCAGCAGTGCCGCCGACTTCATCAAGCTGGTTGAAGCGATCACCTTCCAGGCCCCGGGCAACAACCCGGTCGGCACTGATCGCACTGTGACCATCGACGTCACCGACATCGGCGGCGGTAACCTCGCCCGTGAGCAACCGGAAACCGGTACCGCCACTGGCAAGGTCACCGTCGAGCTGTTCAACGATGCACCGACGGCAACCGCGAGCACCGCAGGTGCTGACGAAGACCATGCGGCCACGATCGTCCTGAGCGGCGCCGATGTGGACGGCAGCGTCGCCAACTTCGTCATCACCTCCCTGCCGGAAAACGGCAAGCTGTACAGCGATGCCACCCTGACCAGCGAACTCAAGGTCGGTGATTCGGTGCCTGCGGGCGCTGACGGCAAGGCATCGGTCTACTTCTCCCCAACCGCCGACTGGAGCGGCAACACCGCGCTCACCTTCACTGCGGTCGACAATGCCGGTAAAGCCAGCGTCGAAACCACGGCCCCCGTGACCATCGCCCCGGTGACCGATACCCCGCACCTGGGCCTGCTCGGTGGCGGCGTCGTCAGCGCGATCAACTTCGACAGCGCGCACCTTAACGGTTCGTGGAGCACGGTTGCCGTTGCTGATGCCAACAACGCCGCCGGCAACGGCGCCACGCCGGGCACCCCATGGCTGACCGGTAACAGCGACGGCCAGGTCGAAATCGGCCAGAGCAGCATCTATGGCGTCGAGACCCCGGGCAACAGCCAGGTCATCGAGCTTGAGAAAAACGCCGGCGACGACGCCAGCCTGTACACCATCATCAAGGCTGAAAGCGGTACGGCGTATTCCATCTCGGTCGATTACTCGCCGCGTGCTGGCGCCGAGAACAACTCGGTCATCGATGTATTCTGGGGCGGCGTCAAAGTCGGCACCCTGGATACCACCGTCGTTGGCATGAAGACCTACACCTTCGTGGTGCCGGTGACGGCTGATGGCGACGCCAAACTCGAATTCAAGGCCCCGGCTGGCGACGCCAACAACTCCCTGGGCGGCGTGCTGGACAACATCAGCGTCACCCAGGTGTTGAACACTGGCCTGGAAGACCACGCGATCAAGTTGTCCGCCATCGACGCCTACGCCACCGACAAGGATGGGTCCGAGACGCTCAAGCTGGTAATCAGCGGTATTCCGCAAGGCGCAACCATTTCTGATGGCGCGGGCCACACCTTTACTGCGTCGGCTGACACTCAAAGCATCGACATCAGCGACTGGAGCAAAGCCACGCTGGTCTACAACCCGGTGCCAAACGCCCACGGCCTGGTAAACCTCACCGTTACCGCCACTGCGCAGGATGGTGATGCGCCGTCCAAGTCCGAGTCGATCACGCTGCCGATCAATGTGATTTCGGTCAACGACCTGCCAGTGATCGATGTCGTGGCCAACGCCCTGGTGGAAGGCTCCGTGGCTGAAGGCACCGTTGCCGGTCACTTTACCGTCAGCGATATTGAAACCCCGGTTGCCGACCTGAAAGTGACCTTCACCGGCGACAGCAACAAAAATGGCTACTACACCCTCGTTGGCAACGCCGTGGTGTTGACCCTGGCAGGCGCGAACTTCGTCAACGCGGGTAACAAACTGCCTGCGATTGATTTGACCGTGACGGATGCCGATAAGGGCAGCTCGCACGCTGCTGCTACACCGGATGTGACGTTGGTTAATGATGTGCCGGTGATTGAAGTTGTTGCCAACACTCTGGAAGAAAACTCTGCCGCTGCGGGCACCATCGCCGGTACTTTCACCGCGACCGACGAAGAAACGCCGCGTGAAGGTCTGACGATTTCCTTCACTGGCAACAGCAATGCTGATGGTTACTACGCCATCGACGGCAACAATGTTGTGCTGACTCAGAA
>NZ_WKCB01000136.1 GCF_021606685.1 Pseudomonas syringae | reverse complement strand
GTATTGGGGCTGCTTCGCAGCCCAACGCGGGCAAGCCCGCTCGCCACACAAGCCCGCGCGCCACAACAGCCCGCTCGCCACATTGATGCAGCGTGTACTTATAGATTCTGTGGAGGCACACAATGAGCAAACTCGAAGGTGAACTGGGCATTCTCGCCCGGCGGCGGATCGAAGCCGAAATCATCAAGCCGATCTACGAGATCCTCAAGCGCGAGCAGGGCAAGGACTTTGCCGCCGCGGTGATCGGCGAAGCCGTGGGCAATGCGGCGATCCAGGCCGGCAAGCATTTTGCCGCGCTGCAAGAGCAGGGCGCCGACCTCAAGAGCTTCGTCGAACTGCAAGTGCTGTGGGAGAAGGACGACGCGCTCAAGGTCGAGATTATCGCCAGCGATGCCGAGCACTATGACTATGACGTCAAGCGCTGCCGCTACGCCGAGATGTACACCGAGATGGGCCTGGGCGAGATCGGCCACCTGTTGTCGTGCAACCGCGATGAGCTGTTTATCGTCGGCTATAACCCGGACATTGAACTGACCCGCACCCAGACCATCATGGGCGGCGATCACCGTTGTGATTTCCGTTATCGGGCCAAACCCCATGAGTAACCTGGCACGGGTCAACGGCGAACGTCTGTGGGCGTCGCTGATGGAGATGGCGCAGATCGGCGCCACCGAAAAAGGCGGCGTCTCACGCCTGGCGCTGACCGACGAAGACCGCCGGGGCCGCGACTTGTTCGTGCAGTGGTGCGAGGCGGCCGGTTGCAGCATCCGGGTGGACGCCATGGGCAACATTTTTGCGCGCCGTGCCGGGCGTCAGGATCACCTGGCGCCGGTGCTCACCGGCTCCCATGGCGACTCGCAGCCGTTCGGCGGCAAGTACGACGGCATTTATGGCGTGCTGGCCGGTGTCGAGGTAGTGCGCACCCTCAACGACCTGGGTATCGACACCGAGCGGCCGATCGAAGTGGTCAACTGGACCAACGAAGAAGGCTCGCGCTTTGCCCCGGCGATGATTTCATCGGGCGTCTACGCCGGTGTGTTCGACCTGGAATACGGCCTGTCCCGCGCGGATAAAACCGGTGTGACCATCGGCCAAGCCTTGCAGCAGATCGGCTATGCCGGCCCCGAACCGGTGGGTGGCCAGGCCGTGCACGCGGCGTTCGAACTGCATATCGAACAGGGCCCGATCCTCGAAGCCCAGGGCATCACCATTGGTGTGGTCACCGGCGCCCAGGGCCAGCGCTGGTATGAAGTAGAGTTGAGCGGCCGCAGCGCTCACGCCGGCACCACGCCGATGGACCATCGCCTGGATGCGCTGCTCGGCTTTGCGCGAGTGGTCGAGGCCGTCAATGGCCTGGGCCTGGAGCAGGGCGCCGAAGGGCGGGCCACGGTGGGCATGGCGAATATCTTCCCCAACTCGCGCAATGTGGTGCCGGGCCGGGTGTTTTTCAGTGTCGAGTTCCGCCACCCGGACGAAGCGGTGCTGGCGCGCCAGGACCAGCAGTTACGCGACGCCGTGGCGCGCATCGCCCAGGTCATCGGCTTGCAGCACAGCGTGAAGCAGATCTTCCAATACGCGCCGATTGCCTTCGACCCTGACTGCGTGGACGTGGTGCGCGCATCGGCCGAAGCCTTGGGCTACAGCCATCGGCCTATGATTTCCGGCGCCGGGCATGACGCCTGCTACCTGAGCCAGGTGGCGCCGACGGCAATGATCTTTGTGCCGTGTGTGGATGGGCTCAGCCATAACGAGGCGGAAGAGATTTCTCCCGAATGGTCAACAGCGGGCGCGGATGTGCTGCTTCAGGCGATCTTGGCCAAGGCCCAGCTCTAAAGAAACACACAGTTGAAAGGTGGGAGGGGGCTTGCCCCCGATAGCGGTGTGTCAATCAATACATTTTTATCTGACCCACCGCTATCGGGGGCAAGTCGAATCGTCGCACCGCCCCTCCCACCTTTGGATCTCCATAGGCTGTGAGATCAGCGGAAGAACTCACCCGGCGTAGCATCAAACTGCTGGCGAAACGCATTGATAAACGCCGACGTCGATTCATAGCCACAGCCCAACGCCACATCCGTCACCCGCTCGCCTTGCTCCAGAGCGGGCAGGGCGGTGAGCAGGCGCAGGCGCTGGCGCCAGGCGCGAAAGGTCAGCCCGGTGTCGCGCAGAAACAAACGGCTGAGGGTTTTCTCGCTGACGCCCAGCTTCTGGCTCCAGTGCCCGAGGGTGGTCTGCTGCTCGGGGTGCAGGTTCAGGCTGCGGTAGATCTGCCGCAAACGCGGGTCGTGGGGCAAGGGCAGCATCAGGTCCACCTGCGGCGCGGCCGCCAGTTGGTCGAGCACCACTTGGGCGAGCCTGCCGTCTGGCCCATCCTCGGCATACTCCACCGGCAGCTCGCTGAAGCTGCGGATCAGCTCACGCAATAAATGGCTCACCTCCAGCACGTGGCAGTCCTCGGCCGCCCAGGCGGTGACACTGCAATCGAGGTAGAGGCTGCGCATCTCGGTGTGGGGCGAGCTGTACACCCGGTGCGGCATGCCCGCCGGGATCCACACCGCGCGTTGCGGCGGCGCGACGAAACGGCCGACGCTGGTCTGGATCTCCAGCACCCCGGAAATCGCGTAGGACAACTGCACCCACGGGTGGCTGTGCCGGCGGGTCAGCGCGCGATTGGGCAGCGATTCGGTGCGCCCGTACACCGGCCGTGGCAGGCTGGAAAGCCCAGGTATGCTGCGGCGCACGGTGTTGGCATGTCCTTTAGGCGGCATTTACTGGCTCATTGGCGTTAGTCGGTAACAAGCCGTTACGTTAGAGTCGCGGCGATGCTCTTGGCAACCCCTGGAAGATTTGCTTATGACCCGTCCGCGTTTTCTGCCCGACAACTTCACCCTGATCTTGATTGCCACGGTGATCCTCGCCTCTTTGCTGCCCGCCAGCGGCCAGACTGCCGTGGCGTTCGGCTGGGTGACCAACCTGGCCATCGCGCTGCTGTTTTTCCTGCATGGCGCCAAACTGTCGCGCCAGGCCATCGTCGCCGGGGCCGGGCACTGGCGCTTGCACCTGTTGGTGTTCAGCCTGACCTTCGTGCTGTTCCCGCTGCTGGGCTTGGCGCTCAAGCCGGTGTTGTCGCCGCTGATCGGCAAAGACCTGTACATGGGCATGCTGTACCTGTGCGCCTTGCCGGCCACCGTGCAATCGGCGATTGCCTTTACGTCGCTGGCGCGCGGCAACATTCCGGCCGCCATTTGCAGTGCGGCGGCGTCCAGCCTGTTCGGGATCTTCCTCACGCCGTTGCTGGTGACCTTGTTGCTCAATGTGCACGGTGAGGGCGGCTCCACCGTCGATGCGATCCTGAAAATCAGCGTGCAACTGCTGCTGCCGTTCGTGGCGGGCCAGATCGCGCGCCGCTGGATCGGCGAATGGGTAGGGCGCAACAAGTCCTGGCTGAAATTTGTCGACCAGGGCTCGATCCTGCTGGTGGTGTACGGCGCGTTCAGCGAGGCGGTCAACGAAGGCATCTGGCACCAGATCCCGCTGTGGGAGCTGGGCGGCCTGGTCGTCGCCTGCTGTGTGCTGCTGGCCCTGGTGCTGGTGGCGTCCACGCTGTTGGGCAAGGCGTTCGGCTTCAACCAGGAAGACCGCATCACCATTCTGTTCTGTGGCTCCAAGAAGAGCCTGGCCACCGGTGTGCCGATGGCCCAGGTGCTGTTCGCCGGGGCCACCATGGGGGTGCTGATTCTGCCGCTGATGTTGTTCCACCAGATCCAGTTGATGGTCTGTGCGGCCCTGGCGCAGCGCTATGCAAAACGGCCGGAAAGCATTCCGGAGTTGATGGCGCAGGTCGATCCTTAGTCCAACGGCTACTTGGGGAGTGCGACAAATACGCGCAGGCCTTCTGTAGGATCAGCGTCAACAGCTTGGCGAGAAACCTATAGAATACCGGGCGACGGCGCTTGTCCTGGGTGGCCGTTTGATCACCGTCAGAGTACCTCGCCCTTAAATGAGCATTTCAGCCGCAACCCCCCAAGCCAACTGGCAACCGGTCATCGCCCTCGCGCTGGCCGCCTTTGTGTTCAATACCACCGAATTCGTCCCGGTCGGGCTGCTGAGTGCCATCGGCGCCAGCTTCGACATGCCGATTGCCAACGTCGGCCTGATGCTCACCATCTATGCCTGGATCGTGTCGCTGACCTCGCTGCCGGTGATGCTGCTGACCCGCAACGTCGAGCGACGCAAGTTGCTGATCGTGCTGTTCGGCCTGTTTATCGCCAGCCATATCCTTTCCAGCGTCGCCACCAGTTTCGGCATCTTGATGCTCAGCCGCGTCGGCATCGCCTTGTCCCATGCGTTGTTCTGGTCGATCACCGCCTCGCTGGCTGTGCGCCTGGCGCCGGAAGGCAAGCAGGTGCAAGCCCTTGGCCTGCTGGCCACCGGCACGTCCCTGGCGATGGTTTTGGGCATTCCGTTGGGGCGCCTGCTCGGCGAAGCCATGGGTTGGCGCACCACCTTCCTGGTCATCGGCGCCTTCGCCGCCGCGCTGGTGTTCTGGCTGGCGCGCACCTTGCCGTTGCTGCCGAGCCAGAACTCCGGTTCGTTGCGCAGCCTGCCGCTGTTGTTCAAGCGCCCGGCCCTGGTGGCGCTCTACGTGCTGACCGCGATGACGGTGACCGCGCAATTCACCGCCTACAGCTACATCGAACCCTTCGTCGAAGGCGTGGCCGGCCTGGGCGGCAGCGCCGTGACCCTGATTCTGCTGGTGTTTGGCGGCGCGGGGATCATCGGCTCGCTGCTGTTCAGCCTGGTCCACCGCTTCAACCCGCACCTGTTCGTGATCGGTGCGGTGTTTATCCTGGCCGCGTGCCTGGCGCTGTTGTTGCCGTTGAGCGGCGCTGAATCCTACCTGGTGATCCTGAGCATCTTCTGGGGCATCGCCATCATGGGCTTCGGCCTGGCCATGCAGTCCAAGGTCCTGGTGCTGGCCCCGGACGCCACGGATGTGGCCATGGCGATGTTCTCGGGTATCTACAACATCGGCATCGGCGGCGGCGCCCTGATGGGCAGCTGGGTCGGCAGCCACTTTGGCTTCGCCTGGATCGGCGCCGCCGGCGGGTTGCTGGCGGCGGTGGCGTTGATCGGGTATTGCCTGGCGATCCGCAAATTCGGGCAGGGCGTGGCGACCCACTGAGCGCTGAACCGCTAAAACCAGACAAGTCTTACAGGTCATTTTGATACCCATTGCTACCGTCGCGCAGGACCGCCCACATCCTGTGGTGGCGGCGCTTGAAGCAATGGAGTCGAGTGTGCAAAAACGTCTGATCGCGGAGTTCCTGGGGACTTTCTGGCTGACTTTGGGCGGGTGTGGGAGTGCCATCCTGGCGGCGGCATTTCCTGGGTTGGGCATTGGTTTTGCGGGGGTGTCGCTGGCCTTCGGGCTCACCGTGTTG
>NZ_WKCB01000135.1 GCF_021606685.1 Pseudomonas syringae | reverse complement strand
AAACAAAACCCCTGTTTGCGTTAGCAAACAGGGGTTCTGGAATTTAATCTTGACGATGACCTACTCTCACATGGGGAAACCCCACACTACCATCGGCGATGCATCGTTTCACTGCTGAGTTCGGGATGGGATCAGGTGGTTCCAATGCTCTATGGTCGTCAAGAAATTCGGGTACTGAGTCGTGGCCAGATGGCCTCGCTTCAGCAAATTGGGTATGTGATAGCTTTCGGTGTTTTGTGAGATTCGAACTTTCGGTTCTATCGTCTTCACACACCGCAATCTGGTGCTCTTTCGCTTTTCAGCTCGAAGCAAGCAAATTGCTTGGGTGTTATATGGTCAAGCCTCACGGGCAATTAGTATTGGTTAGCTCAACGCCTCACAGCGCTTACACACCCAACCTATCAACGTCGTAGTCTTCGACGGCCCTTCAGGGAACTCAAGGTTCCAGTGAGATCTCATCTTGAGGCTAGTTTCCCGCTTAGATGCTTTCAGCGGTTATCTATTCCGAACATAGCTACCCGGCAATGCCACTGGCGTGACAACCGGAACACCAGAGGTTCGTCCACTCCGGTCCTCTCGTACTAGGAGCAGCCCCTCTCAAATCTCAAACGTCCACGGCAGATAGGGACCGAACTGTCTCACGACGTTCTAAACCCAGCTCGCGTACCACTTTAAATGGCGAACAGCCATACCCTTGGGACCGGCTTCAGCCCCAGGATGTGATGAGCCGACATCGAGGTGCCAAACACCGCCGTCGATATGAACTCTTGGGCGGTATCAGCCTGTTATCCCCGGAGTACCTTTTATCCGTTGAGCGATGGCCCTTCCATACAGAACCACCGGATCACTAAGACCTACTTTCGTACCTGCTCGACGTGTCTGTCTCGCAGTCAAGCGCGCTTTTGCCTTTATACTCTACGACCGATTTCCGACCGGTCTGAGCGCACCTTCGTACTCCTCCGTTACTCTTTAGGAGGAGACCGCCCCAGTCAAACTACCCACCATACACTGTCCTCGATCCGGATAACGGACCTGAGTTAGAACCTCAAAGTTGCCAGGGTGGTATTTCAAGGTTGGCTCCACGCAGACTGGCGTCCACGCTTCAAAGCCTCCCACCTATCCTACACAAGCAAATTCAAAGTCCAGTGCAAAGCTATAGTAAAGGTTCACGGGGTCTTTCCGTCTAGCCGCGGATACACTGCATCTTCACAGCGATTTCAATTTCACTGAGTCTCGGGTGGAGACAGCGCCGCCATCGTTACGCCATTCGTGCAGGTCGGAACTTACCCGACAAGGAATTTCGCTACCTTAGGACCGTTATAGTTACGGCCGCCGTTTACCGGGGCTTCGATCAAGAGCTTCGCGTTAGCTAACCCCATCAATTAACCTTCCGGCACCGGGCAGGCGTCACACCCTATACGTCCACTTTCGTGTTTGCAGAGTGCTGTGTTTTTAATAAACAGTCGCAGCGGCCTGGTATCTTCGACCGGCATGAGCTTACGGAGCAAGTCCTTCACCCTCACCGGCGCACCTTCTCCCGAAGTTACGGTGCCATTTTGCCTAGTTCCTTCACCCGAGTTCTCTCAAGCGCCTTGGTATTCTCTACCCAACCACCTGTGTCGGTTTGGGGTACGGTTCCTGGTTACCTGAAGCTTAGAAGCTTTTCTTGGAAGCATGGCATCAACCACTTCGTTATCTAAAAGATAACTCGTCATCAGCTCTCGGCCTTAGAATCCCGGATTTACCTAAGATTCCAGCCTACCACCTTAAACTTGGACAACCAACGCCAAGCTGGCCTAGCCTTCTCCGTCCCTCCATCGCAATAACCAGAAGTACAGGAATATTAACCTGTTTTCCATCGACTACGCTTTTCAGCCTCGCCTTAGGGACCGACTAACCCTGCGTCGATTAACGTTGCGCAGGAAACCTTGGTCTTTCGGCGTGGGTGTTTTTCACACCCATTGTCGTTACTCATGTCAGCATTCGCACTTCTGATACCTCCAGCAAGCTTCTCAACTCACCTTCACAGGCTTACAGAACGCTCCTCTACCGCATCACTTACGTGATACCCGTAGCTTCGGTGTATGGTTTGAGCCCCGTTACATCTTCCGCGCAGGCCGACTCGACTAGTGAGCTATTACGCTTTCTTTAAAGGGTGGCTGCTTCTAAGCCAACCTCCTAGCTGTCTAAGCCTTCCCACATCGTTTCCCACTTAACCATAACTTTGGGACCTTAGCTGACGGTCTGGGTTGTTTCCCTTTTCACGACGGACGTTAGCACCCGCCGTGTGTCTCCCATGCTCGGCACTTGTAGGTATTCGGAGTTTGCATCGGTTTGGTAAGTCGGGATGACCCCCTAGCCGAAACAGTGCTCTACCCCCTACAGTGATACATGAGGCGCTACCTAAATAGCTTTCGAGGAGAACCAGCTATCTCCGAGCTTGATTAGCCTTTCACTCCGATCCACAGGTCATCCGCTAACTTTTCAACGGTAGTCGGTTCGGTCCTCCAGTTAGTGTTACCCAACCTTCAACCTGCCCATGGATAGATCGCCCGGTTTCGGGTCTATTCCCAGCGACTAGACGCCCTATTAAGACTCGCTTTCGCTACGCCTCCCCTATTCGGTTAAGCTCGCCACTGAAAATAAGTCGCTGACCCATTATACAAAAGGTACGCAGTCACCCAACAAAGTGGGCTCCCACTGCTTGTACGCATACGGTTTCAGGATCTATTTCACTCCCCTCTCCGGGGTTCTTTTCGCCTTTCCCTCACGGTACTAGTTCACTATCGGTCAGTCAGTAGTATTTAGCCTTGGAGGATGGTCCCCCCATATTCAGACAAAGTTTCTCGTGCTCCGTCCTACTCGATTTCATGACTAAGAGATTTTCGCGTACAGGGCTATCACCCACTATGGCCGCACTTTCCAGAGCGTTCCGCTAATCTCAAAGCCACTTAAGGGCTAGTCCCCGTTCGCTCGCCACTACTAAGGGAATCTCGGTTGATTTCTTTTCCTCAGGGTACTTAGATGTTTCAGTTCCCCTGGTTCGCCTCTTGCACCTATGTATTCAGTACAAGATAACCATCTTATGATGGCTGGGTTCCCCCATTCAGACATCTCCGGATCAAAGTCTGTTTGCCGACTCCCCGAAGCTTTTCGCAGGCTACCACGTCTTTCATCGCCTCTGACTGCCAAGGCATCCACCGTATGCGCTTCTTCACTTGACCATATAACCCCAAGCAATCTGGTTATACTGTGAAGACAACATTCGCCGAAAATTCGATAATACTCAAAACTGAGTAACTCACAAATTTTACCTTAGCCTGATCCGTTACCAGTGAAAGTAACGTTCAGTCTATCTTTCTATCACATACCCAAATTTTTAAAGAACGATCTAATCAAAGACTAGAAATCAACATTCATCACCGTGTTGGTGGAATGCTCATTTCTAAGCTTTCAAAACTTTCAGAAGCAGTAGTGGTGGAGCCAAACGGGATCGAACCGTTGACCTCCTGCGTGCAAGGCAGGCGCTCTCCCAGCTGAGCTATGGCCCCGTATTTCTACAGGCGTTTCCCACACAAAATTGGTGGGTCTGGGCAGATTCGAACTGCCGACCTCACCCTTATCAGGGGTGCGCTCTAACCAACTGAGCTACAGACCCAATTTCGGGCTGCTTCTTATCGTCTTCTTCAATGAATCAAGCAATTCGTGTGGGAACTTATGGAGCAGCTGATGTCGTCGATTAAGGAGGTGATCCAGCCGCAGGTTCCCCTACGGCTACCTTGTTACGACTTCACCCCAGTCATGAATCACACCGTGGTAACCGTCCTCCCGAAGGTTAGACTAGCTACTTCTGGTGCAACCCACTCCCATGGTGTGACGGGCGGTGTGTACAAGGCCCGGGAACGTATTCACCGCGACATTCTGATTCGCGATTACTAGCGATTCCGACTTCACGCAGTCGAGTTGCAGACTGCGATCCGGACTACGATCGGTTTTATGGGATTAGCTCCACCTCGCGGCTTGGCAACCCTCTGTACCGACCATTGTAGCACGTGTGTAGCCCAGGCCGTAAGGGCCATGATGACTTGACGTCATCCCCACCTTCCTCCGGTTTGTCACCGGCAGTCTCCTTAGAGTGCCCACCATTACGTGCTGGTAACTAAGGACAAGGGTTGCGCTCGTTACGGGACTTAACCCAACATCTCACGACACGAGCTGACGACAGCCATGCAGCACCTGTCTCAATGCTCCCGAAGGCACCAATCTATCTCTAGAAAGTTCATTGGATGTCAAGGCCTGGTAAGGTTCTTCGCGTTGCTTCGAATTAAACCACATGCTCCACCGCTTGTGCGGGCCCCCGTCAATTCATTTGAGTTTTAACCTTGCGGCCGTACTCCCCAGGCGGTCAACTTAATGCGTTAGCTGCGCCACTAAAAGCTCAAGGCTTCCAACGGCTAGTTGACATCGTTTACGGCGTGGACTACCAGGGTATCTAATCCTGTTTGCTCCCCACGCTTTCGCACCTCAGTGTCAGTATTAGTCCAGGTGGTCGCCTTCGCCACTGGTGTTCCTTCCTATATCTACGCATTTCACCGCTACACAGGAAATTCCACCACCCTCTACCATACTCTAGTCAGTCAGTTTTGAATGCAGTTCCCAGGTTGAGCCCGGGGATTTCACATCCAACTTAACAAACCACCTACGCGCGCTTTACGCCCAGTAATTCCGATTAACGCTTGCACCCTCTGTATTACCGCGGCTGCTGGCACAGAGTTAGCCGGTGCTTATTCTGTCGGTAACGTCAAAACAATCACGTATTAGGTAACTGCCCTTCCTCCCAACTTAAAGTGCTTTACAATCCGAAGACCTTCTTCACACACGCGGCATGGCTGGATCAGGCTTTCGCCCATTGTCCAATATTCCCCACTGCTGCCTCCCGTAGGAGTCTGGACCGTGTCTCAGTTCCAGTGTGACTGATCATCCTCTCAGACCAGTTACGGATCGTCGCCTTGGTGAGCCATTACCTCACCAACTAGCTAATCCGACCTAGGCTCATCTGATAGCGCAAGGCCCGAAGGTCCCCTGCTTTCTCCCGTAGGACGTATGCGGTATTAGCGTCCGTTTCCGAACGTTATCCCCCACTACCAGGCAGATTCCTAGGCATTACTCACCCGTCCGCCGCTCTCAAGAGAAGCAAGCTTCTCTCTACCGCTCGACTTGCATGTGTTAGGCCTGCCGCCAGCGTTCAATCTGAGCCATGATCAAACTCTTCAGTTCAAACATCTTTGGGTTTTTAAGAAACCCTAAACTTGGCTCAGCAATCGTTGGTTACATCTTTGATTTCTCGCGGAGTAACTTGTGATGCTGATAATCTTGTTGACTATCAGTCTGACTCCACAAGCACCCACACGAATTGCTTGATTCAGTTGTTAAAGAGCGGTTGGTTAAGATCTTTCGTCTCAACCGAGGCGCGCATTCTACAGCAGCCTCATTTGCTGTCAAGTGATTATTTTCAGAAGTTTTCGAAGATTTCTTCAACAACTTCAACCACTTGCGCTTCCGATCTCTCGTTAGCGGGAGGCGAATTCTACAGCGTTACACGCTGCTGTCAACACCTCTTTTTCTCCGCTTTCGACCGAGAAGATCGAAACG
>NZ_WKCB01000134.1 GCF_021606685.1 Pseudomonas syringae | reverse complement strand
ACGCTGGCCGAACGCAGGCTTGAATCCGTGGGTAACCCGGCAGGACGCCGGGTTAGCCGCGCTGGGCCAAGGATGGCCCATCGCGGCGGCCCACGGATTCAAGCCGGAGTGAGGGCACACCGAGCCTGGGCGAGGTGCCGAGTGTTGGGGCAAGAGCCCTTTTGGTTACTTTTGGGGCTCTTTTCCAAAAGTGACCCGCCGTAAGGGCGGAACCATAAGCGGCCGTTACCGCAGCAACGGATATACACCCGATCATCGGCTATAGTGCCCCCCAACTCTGCAAAGGAACCCCCTGCGTGCGTATAGCGCTTTTATTATCAGCCTGCCTGCTATGCCTGAACGCCCAGGCCGCCCCGGTGGACGTCGCCAGCCTGGACCGCAGCACCTGGCCCGAAAAACTCGCCAGCCCCGCGTTGTTCGACGTCGCCTCCCGCGCAGAAGTCCTGATGTTCGCCCACAGCCTGCTGGCCAGCGAAAACCAGGACGAACCCGCGCTCAAACAGCGCCTGGGCCTCAAGATCATCAACCTGGCCGCCGTCGACGACCTGCGCCGCCAGCTCTGGCAACGCCTGCTGGAGAACTACACCGTCGCCCAGCAGAGCTGCGAGGAAGATGCGTCGTTCTGTTACCTGGTAGAGAGCATGGACGACCTGCGCGAACAAGCCGGCAAGTTCGAAGTCAGCGACAATTCCTTCTATATAGGCTGGGCTGCCCCCAGCCGTGCCTTCCATGAGCGCTACCTGGACGAGCTGCTGCGCAAGGCCGCGTTGTTCCCGCAGATCAGCAGCGAAGTCGCCCGCTTTGGCGACCATGAGCGCAACGGCGATGAATTCAACGACCGGTTGTTCCTGCTGACCTTCGACGGCGGCCCGGCGCCGGTCAGTGGCAACACCGACTGGCTCACCGATTACCTGCGCAAACAGAAGATGAACGCCACGTTCTTCGCCCTCGGCAGCAGCCTGCAAACCCGTGTGGAGCGCAGTTCGGTCGCCGATGTACAGGCGCTGTACCAGGGCCAGTGCGTGGGCACCCAGGGCTGGCAGTACCGCTCCCATAGCCATTGGGTCGACTGGCAAAGCTCCATCATCCGCAGTGCCTCGCTGGCGCAGAATCTGATGCCGGAAAACTACCTGCCCTTGTTCCGCCCACCCTATGGCCAGCGTCGCGCCGACAGCCAGGGCTTCTTCCAATCCCAGGGTTTGCAGGTGGCATTGTGGGACATCGATTCCCAGGACGAGCCGGGCAAACTCAAGGCCGATGAATCGGCGCAGCGGGTGCTGACATTGATGCTGCTGTGGCGCAAAGGGGTGATTGTGTTTCACGACACTCAGGACAAGGCGCGGGTCGCATTGCCCCTGTTGTTGCAGGCAACGGCGCAGAGTGGCTTGGGTTGGCAGGACTGCCGCGAGGCGTTTCGCTGAAGTGCCCGGCCCTGTTGGGGTTAGGGCGAAATCGGGGTGATTTCGAGGGACATTTCGATGCAGGCGGACTTCCGACTTTAACGGGGTATATGGCACTCGGCTAGTGCTATTCGTCATCCTGAAAAATAAACTTCAAAAAAGCGTCAAAGTGCTTTTTCCTGTCATGGGTTTTGCGGTATTACGAAGTCAGATCGCCGAAACCTGCAACACAGGTGGCGTCTTCCAAGACTCCTCCTGTGGGCACTGCGCTTGACGTCACTCAGGTGCAGTCGGTGGTCGAATCGAGGCGCAGCACCGCCCAGGTATTGCGTCGACTGGCTCCCACAAAGGTGACCGAGTATGGATGATCATGGACGTAACCCTTCTTCCGACCAGCCAATCCTTTATGTGCTTGATACCAACGTACTGATCCACGATCCGAACGCGCTGCTTAACTTCGAAGAACACCACGTCGCCATCCCGATGATCGTGCTTGAGGAGCTCGACAAACTCAAAAGCGGGCACCACAGCGTTGCCGCCGAATGCCGTCAGGCCATCCGTCTGATCGACAAGACCCTGGGCGAAGCGTCACCCGAGGACGTTGAAGTCGGCGTCCCGATCCAACGTGGCAAAAGCGGGCCCAAGGGCTTGCTGTCGATTCTGATGAGCAAGCGCAGCGAGCCCAACAGCCTGCTGCCGGAAAATCTGAACGACAACAAAATCATCAACCAATTGATCGACCTGCACGCACGCGACAAGGACCTGCGCCTGGTGCTGGTGACCAAAGACATCAATATGCGCCTCAAGGCACGTGCGTGTGGGATCGCTGCCGAGGACTACAGTACCGACCAACTGGTCGATGACGTGTCGATGCTGTCGCGTGGTTATCACACGGTGACCGGCTCGTTCTGGGACCTGGTCAGCAAAGTCGAAACCCGTCAGGACCATGGCCGCACCTGGCACCAGGTACAGTTGATCGACAACTTGCCGGCTGTACACATCAACGAGTTCATCATCGACGAACAGGGTTTTGTGGGCTGGATCAAAGAGATTCAGGTCGACAAGCTGCTGATTCTCGACCTGCATCAGGAACCCCTGTTGCACCAGGAAGCCTGGGGCCTGAAACCGCGTGATATCTACCAGAGCCTGGCGCTGTACGCGCTGCTCGACCCGGACATCCACCTGGTCAACCTGACCGGCGCTGCGGGTTCGGGGAAAACCATCCTCGCCCTGGCTGCCGCGATCGAGCAGACCATGGTGACCAAGCGCTATCGCCGCATTATCGCCACCCGCAGCGTGCAGGGCCTGGACCAGGAAATCGGTTTTCTGCCCGGCACCGAAGCGGAAAAAATGGAGCCGTGGCTGGGGGCGATCACCGACAACCTCGAAGCCTTGCACATGGATGATGAAAACACCCATGGCAGCGTCGACTACATCCTCAGCAAAGTGCCGTTGCAGTTCAAATCCCTCAACTACATCCGAGGTCGCAGCTTCCAGCAAAGCCTGATTTTGATCGATGAATGCCAGAACCTCACGCCGCACCAGATGAAAACCATCATCACCCGTGCCGGCGCCGGTTCCAAAGTGGTGTGCCTGGGCAACCTGGCACAGATCGACACCCCTTACCTGTCCGCGACCAGCTCCGGGCTGACGTACCTGACGGAACGCTTCAAGGATTTCCCGAACGGCGTGCACATTGCGCTGCAAGGGGTGCCACGCTCGATTCTGGCCGAATACGCCGAATCGCACCTGTAAACGCGGTCAATGTGGGAGGGGGCTTGCTCCCGATGACGGTGTCACATTCAACAGCCCTGTTGACTGACCCACCGCCATCGGGAGCAAGCCCCCTCCCACTTGGTTTACAATCGGTGCTCCTGATCAGGAGTATCCCTGTGCTGACCCATCTCGATTCCCAAGGTCGCGCCCATATGGTCGACGTCACCGACAAGTCCGTGACGTTCCGTGAGGCGGTGGCCCAAGCGCGCGTGCGCATGCTGCCCGAAACCCTGCAAATGATTGTCGACGGCGCCCACCCCAAGGGCGACGTGTTTGCCGTGGCCCGCATTGCCGGGATCCAGGCAGCCAAGAAAACCAGTGATCTGATCCCGCTGTGCCACCCGCTGATGCTCACGGGCGTCAAGGTTGAGCTGAGCGCCGACGGGGTCGACAGCGTGCTTATCGTGGCGCGCTGCAAGCTGTCCGGGCAGACGGGCGTGGAGATGGAAGCGCTGACGGCGGCCAGTGTCGCTGCGCTGACGATCTATGACATGTGCAAGGCGGTGGATCGCGGCATGACCATCGAAAGTATTCGCCTGCTGGAAAAACTCGGCGGCAAAAGCGGGCATTTCAAGGCGGACCAGGCATGAGCATCAACGTACTGTTTTTTGCACGCTACGCCGAAGCGACAGGCTTCGATTCACTGGAGATGGAAGGTGAATTCGCCACCGTCGAGGCGGTGCGCCTGGCGCTGGCCGCTGACCCGGAGTTTGCGGTGCTGAACGAATCCAGCCTGATGTGTGCGCGCAACGAAGAGCTGTGCTCGCTGGACGAGCCTGTGCAGGCGGGTGATGAAGTGGCGTTTTTCCCACCTGTGACCGGAGGCTGAACATGGCCATTCGCGTACAGGCCGAGGCGTTTGACCCAGGTTTGGAGGTGAACGCCATGCACGCGGCCAATGTGGGCGTGGGCGCGGTGGTGAGTTTTGTCGGCTATGTGCGCGACTTCAACGAAGGCCGCGACGTGTCGGGGATGTTCCTGGAGCACTACCCTGGCATGACCGAAAAGGCCCTGGGCAAGATTGCCGTCGAAGCCGAGCAGCGCTGGCCACTGCTCAAGCTGGAGATTGTGCACCGTGTCGGCGCGCTGGAACCGGGCGAGCCGATCGTCTTCGTTGCGGTGGCCAGTGCCCATCGCCAGGCCGCGTTCGATGCCTGTGCATTCGTGATGGACTATCTCAAGACACGTGCGCCGTTCTGGAAGAAAGAAAATACCAGTGAAGGGCCACGCTGGGTGGAAGGGCGCCACAGCGACCAAGCTGCCGCAGACCGCTGGAAGTCAGGCTGATACAAAAGCAAATGTGGGAGGGGGCTTGCCCCCGATAGCGGTGTCACATCCAGCATCTCTGCTGACTGACGCACTGCCATCGCGGGCAAGCCCCCTCCCACCTGTTTACTGTGTTTCAGGCTTGAGGGCGTTTGCGCTCCACGGCCCGCAACAGATGCGTCGGCGGCGTCTCACAGCTGATCTTGCGGCCCAGCAGCGTCTCGATCGACGGCAACTGGTACGAATCATCCTCGCCGGCAAAGCTGATCGACACACCCGCAGCCCCCGCGCGGCCTGTACGGCCAATGCGGTGCACGTAGTCGTCCGGCACTTCGGGCAGGGTGAAGTTGATCACGTGGCTGATGCCGTCGATGTGAATCCCGCGTCCGGCCACGTCGGTGGCCACCAGCACACGAATCTTGCCTTCGCGGAAACCTTCCAGCGTCTTGATGCGCTTGTGCTGCGGCACATCGCCCGACAGTTGCGCGGCGTTGACGCCGTCGCGCACCAGGCGTTCTTCGATGCGGCGCACTTCGTCCTTGCGGTTGGCGAACACCATCACGCGCTCCCAACCATTGTCGTTGACCAGGTTGTAGAGCAGCTTGTACTTGTCGGCACCGGCCACGGCGTAGATGTGTTGTTCGACGTTTTCGCTGGCGACGTTCAGCGCCTCGATCTCGACGATGGACGGGTCGGTGGTCCACTGCTTGGCGAGGTTCATCACGTCTTCGGTGAAGGTCGCGGAGAACAGCAGGGTCTGGCGTTCGCTTTTCGGCGGCGTCTGGCGAATGATCTGGCGCACTTGTGGGATGAAACCCATGTCGAGCATGCGGTCGGCTTCATCCAGCACCATCACTTCGACCATGTCCAGGTGCACGTCGCCGCGCTGGTTGAAGTCGAGCAGGCGGCCGGGAGTGGCTACCAGGATGTCGCAATGACGGGCTTCGAGGTGTTTGAGCTGCTTGTCGAAGTCCATGCCGCCCACGAACGTCATGACGTTGAGGCCGGTGTACTTGGTCAGGTCGGCGGCGTCCTTGGCGATCTGCACCACCAGCTCGCGGGTCGGGGCGATGATCAGCGCGCGCGGCTCACCCATGTAGCGTTCCTTGGGCGGCGGCGTCTGTAGCAGCTGGGTGATGATCGAGATCAGGAACGCGGCGGTCTTGCCGGTGCCGGTCTGGGCGCGGCCAATCGCGTCTTTGCCCGCCAGGGTGAAGCCCAGCACCTGCGCCTGGATCGGCGTGCAGTACGGGAAGCCGAGGTCCTGGATGGCGTGCATCAGTTCCGGGGCGAGTTTGAAATCGTGGAAACGGGTTTTGCCTTCCTGGGGTTCGACGACGAAGTCTTCGAGTTTCCAGGGGATCACGGGCGGTTTAGGCGCACGTTCGCGGCGCGGGGCCTTGGGCGCGGGCGCTGCGGCGACCTCAGCAGGTTGTGCCGGCTCCGGCGCTGTCACCGTCGGCGGCTTGGGCTGGACGACCGGTGCGGTCCGGCCGGGCTGTTGACCGTCATTGCGGCTGCCGGTAGTCGGGACAGGAGCACTGGGAACAGGCGCGAGCGGCTCAGCCTCGCTTTTGCCGAACATCTTCTTGAGTGCTTTGAGCACGGTGATCTCATTAATTGGTTAAGGAATATACGCCGGGCAGTGTAATGCAAGAATCGGGCGCGGCGTAGTGCGTCTGTCATACGGCTACATAAACGCTGGTTTTCAGCCCAGGCGAGCGCTTAGCCAAGTGCCGATATCGCGTATCTCCTCGGGTAACACTTCGTGCCCCATTGGGTATTCCTGCCATGTCACGGTGACACTACGGGTCTTCAAATGCTCATAGGCGGTGCGGCCCATGGCGTTTTGGACGACGTCGTCGTACTGCCCGTGCAGGCACAGGGTCGGAATACGCTGCTGGCTGGCCGACAACTCCATCTCGTCGCTGAACGTGGGGGCGTAAGTCGAGAGGGCGATTACGCCACCCAGTGGGCCCTGCCAATTACGGAACGCGGTGTGGAAAACCACTGCGCCACCTTGGGAAAAGCCTGCGAGGAAAATTCGCGAGGCGTCTATTCCGGTTCTTTTCTGCGCCTCGATCAAATCGGTGACCATTGCTGACGATTCTTCCAGCTCTTGCAGGCTGATCGAACGGGCCGGGCTCATGGCCTTGATGTCGTACCAGCTGGGCATCTCGTAGCCGCCGTTGATAGTCACCGGGCGGGTGGGGGCC
>NZ_WKCB01000133.1 GCF_021606685.1 Pseudomonas syringae | reverse complement strand
TCGGTGTGCCCTCACTCCGGCTTGAATCCGTGGGCCGCCGCGATGGGCCATCCATGGCCCAGCGCGGCTAACCCGGCGTCCTGCCGGGTTACCCACGGATTCAAGCCTGCGTTCGGCCAGCGTGTTTTTATGGGGCGCCTAAGATCAAGATCAAGATCAAGATCACGATCAAGAGCGCTGGATCAAAAGATCGCTGACTTCGTCAGCGCAAAGGATGTTAGGGCAAGATCAACAGCAGGTTGATGTATCCCTGATACATGGAGATCCAAATGTGGGAGGGGGCTTGCCCCCGATGAGGGTGTGTCAGCTGATAAATCTGTAGCTGACCCACTGCCATCGGGAGCAAGCCCCCTCCCACATTTTTAACCGAGTTCCAACACGCAACTCCGGTCGGCTCGAAGGCCGCCGCGCTCTGGCTTTTGATCTGAGGCGCCCCGTCAATCACGCTGGCCGAACGCAGGCTTGAATCCGTGGGCAACCCGGCAGGACGCCGGGTTAGCCGCACTGGGCCAGGGATGGCCCATTGCGGCGGCCCACGGATTCAAGCCTGCGTGAGGGCACACCGAGCCGGAGGCGAGGTGCCGAGTGTTGGGGCGAAGCGTTTTTGGTTACTTTTGGCGCTCTTCCAAAAGTGACCCGCTGTAAGAGCGGAACCATAAGCCGCCGTTACCGCAGCAACGGATATGTACACCAACACCAACACCGACACCAACACCAAACCTACACCACCCCCTACCGAACCTTATCCTCACGCCCCCGCAACACCCGATTCGGCATCGCAACAGCCGCCATCAACCCCAACAACGAAACCCCCGCACTCACCATCAACAAATGCCTGAACGTCACCCCCAACTCCCCACGCAACGCATCCTGCGCCGGCCCCGGGGCCGCGTTAAGGCCGTCGAGCAACACATTGCCAGACCCACCCTCGCCCACCATCGCCCCACTGGCCAAATGCGCAAAGCTGGAATCCTGCAACAGCGCCAACAGCAACGCCGACATACACGCCACGCCCACCGCCCCACCCAGGGACCGGAACAGGTTGGTCGTGCTGGTGGCCACCCCGATATCCCGCTGCTCCACCGAGTTTTGCGAACCCACCAGGGACGTGGGGAACTGCATTCCCGCGGCAATCCCGCACAGCAGCATGAACGCGCCGGTCAACAGCACAGCCTGAGGCGCGCTGTACGCCATGCCGAGAATGGCCAGTGGGCTTAGCAGCGCGCCGCCAAGAATCATCGGTTTATAACGCCCGGTCACCGAAGTCATGCGCCCGGCGGAATACGCGCCAATCGGCAGGCCGATGGCCAGGGGCAGCAAGTGCAAGGCGGCGCTGTCGGCGCCGCCGCCGGTCACTGTCTGAAAGCGCAGGGGCATCAGCACTGTCAGGGAAATCGCCTGGAAACTGGTGAAAAACACCGTGCACCAGCACAGCACCGCGCTGCGGTTGGCGAACAGGTGCATCGGCAGCAACGGCTCGCGTGTGCGGCGTTCGTGCCAGACAAACAGGCTCAACGCCACCAGCGCAGTGGCCAGCAAGCCCAGCACTTGAGTGTCGCGCCAATGATGGCCCTGGCCGATTTCGGTGATGCCCAGCAGCAAGGCGGTCAGGCCGATGATCATCAGCACGGTGCCCACGTAATCGATGATCGGCTTGCGTTGCGGTACCGGCAGCCCCACCAACGTGCGATGGGCCACGTACCAGGCGCCGGCGCCCAAGGGCAGGTTGATCAGGAACACCCAGCGCCACGACAAGTACTCCGTCATGTAACCGCCCAACACCGGGCCGGCCACGCTGGCCACCGCGTACATGCTGCTGAAATACCCCTGGTAGCGCCCGCGCTCACGCGGCGGGATGATGTCGCCGATGATCGCCTGGCTCACCGAGATCATCCCCCCGGCGCCGATCCCTTGGATCACCCGCGCCAGCACCAGTTGCTCCATGCTTTGC
The DNA here is from genome assembly GCF_021606685.1 of Pseudomonas syringae. Taxonomy (GTDB): domain Bacteria; phylum Pseudomonadota; class Gammaproteobacteria; order Pseudomonadales; family Pseudomonadaceae; genus Aquipseudomonas; species Aquipseudomonas syringae_R. Next base: position 5,112 of record NZ_WKCB01000133.1, on the reverse strand, counting down.
GCCATGGCGCAGAACAGCGAGGCCACGGTGAACAGGCCCATGCCGATCAGCATCATCGGCCGGCGACCGTACAGGTCGCCCAGCTTGCCGTAGATCGGCACCGCCACCGTCATCGCCACCATGTAGCCGGAGATCACCCAGGCCAGCAGGTTGACGTCATGGAACTGTGCGGAGATGGCGGGCATGGACACGGCGACAATGGTCTGGTCCAGGGCGCCGAGGAAGATCGCCATCATCAACGAGGCGAGAATGCTGCGCACGGCAGGAAGCGGTGGGGCGGGCTGATTGAGCTGAGTCACGGCAGAACCTTCGAGCAGGGCCCGCGGGAAAAGGCAGCCCACGGGAATGCTCGATACGATAGCAGGCTATTCGATAGCTTCGTAAGGAAGGCCGACGTAATTTTCCGCGATGGTTTTGCGCCCGGCCTCGGAGTGGATGAAATACGCCAACTCACTCTCGGCGATGCGCTGGCTGAACCCGTCGTCCTGCGGAAATTGATGCAGCATCGACGTCATCCACCACGAGAACCGCTCCGCTTTCCATACCCGCCGCAGGCAGATCGCGGAATAGCGCTCCAGCAGGTCTACCCGCCCCTCGCCATACACCTTGAGCAAAATCCGAAACAGCGTGCTCACGTCACTGGCTGCCAGGTTCAAGCCTTTGGCGCCGGTGGGCGGCACGATGTGCGCGGCATCCCCGAGCAAGAACAGCCGCCCGTACTGCATCGGCTCCACGACAAAACTGCGCAACGGCGCGATGCTCTTTTCGATCGACGGGCCGGTCACCAACCGCTCGGCCAAGTCGCTGGGCAGACGGGTTTTCAGTTCATCCCAGAAACGTGCGTCCGGCCACTCATCCAGAGGTTCTTCGACGGGCACCTGCAAGTAGTAACGGCTGCGGCTGGGTGACCGCATGCTGCACAGGGCAAAGCCACGCGGGTGCTTGGCGTACACCAGTTCAGCGTGGACCGGCGGTGTGTCGGCCAGAATGCCCAGCCAGCCGAACGGGTAGACGCGCTCGAACACCTTGAGCGATTCGGGCGGGATCGACTGACGGGCAATGCCATGAAACCCATCGCACCCGGCGATGTAGTCGCACTCCAGGCGCAACGCCTCGCCCTCATGCTCGAAGGTCAGCCAGGGTCGATCGGTTTTCAGGTCGTGAGGCTGAACATTGTGCGCCTCGTAAAGCGTGGTGGCGCCGGCAGCGGCGCGGGCGGCCATGAGGTCGCGGGTGACCTCGGTCTGGCCGTAGATCATCACCGACTGGCCGCCGGTCAAGGCCTTGAGGTCGATGTGGGTGAGCTGGCCATTCACGGCCAGTTCGAAGCCGCCATGCACCAGGCCTTCGGCATCCATGCGCTGGCTGACGCCGGCCTGGCGCAACAGGTCGACCATGCCCTGCTCCAGCACCCCGGCGCGGATGCGACCTTGCACGTAATCGGCGCTCTGACGCTCAAGGATCAGGGTTTGAATGCCGGCGTTGTGCAGCAGTTGGCCGAGCAGCAGCCCGGAGGGGCCGGCGCCGATAATGGCGACTTGGGTTTTCAGCGTTTTCATTATTTTTATAACCCGCAGATTCCACACGAACGGATCGAGTGAAAGAGTTGTCATTGGTTTTGTTGCTGACATTTTTCACTTGAGTGCGCGCTGGAAGAAGGTGAAAACTGCGCGAAAGCCTGCGCTTTTTGCCAATCGGGGCGATTACCGCACCACTCTGCCGAGTATCGGATTGAAACCATGACAAAAAACGCGATTCCGGTCTTCAAGCTTTACGGGGAAAGCCAGCAGTGGCCGACGCCCGATTTGTTGCACTGTGAAACCATTTCCCGGCGCAGTCGGGAATACCAGTGGGAGATCCACCCCCACCGGCACGCGGACCTGTGCCAATTGCTGTACGTGCACAAAGGCCAGGCACAGTTGGAAATCGAAGGCCAGCGCACCACGCTGAACGAATCGACGCTGCAGGTATTGCCGCCACTGTGTGTGCACGGTTTTCGGTTTGAGCAAGATGTGCAGGGTTACGTGGTGACGCTGGCGGCGCCGCTGGTCAGCCATCTGCAGTCGCAACTGGGCGCGACGGTGGACGCGCTGCAGGCACTCGGCAGTTACCCGGCGGGCAAGGACAGCGACTACCTCAACAGCCTGTTCGCCCGCCTGCAGGACGAATACGCCGATGAACAACCGGCCCGGGACATGCTGATGCACGCCCTGGTCAGCGTGCTGCTGGTGTGGATCAGCCGCCAGGCCATCCAGCGTAGCCACCCACGGGCACCGCGCGGGCGCGAGTACTTCCGGCGTTTTACCCAACTGGTTGAACAGCATTACCGTGAACACCCCAAGATCGAAGACCTGGCCCACAAACTGGGCATCTCGGTGTCACACCTCAACGGCACCTGTCGGGAATTGGGCGGGCAGCCTGCGCTGCAGATCATGCATGACCGCCAGTTGCTGGAAGCCAAGCGCTTGCTGACCTACACCAGCATGACCATCAATGAAATGTCGGAGGTGCTGGGGTTTTCCGACCCGACCAACTTCTCTCGGCTGTTTCGCCGACGGGTCGGGTTCTCACCCAAGGCGTTTCGCGAGCAACTCAAGGCCGAAACACCTTAGGCCTGAAGGCTCTCACGCGGGTCGTTTCTAGCGTAAAGCGCTGAAACTGCCGGTGTGGGGAACGCATTGATCCTGATGGCAGCTGATCGCAAACGTCGGCTGCATACGGGTCTGTTCCACACGGTAGGCGGCAGTCCCGTAGAGCGCGCTGGCAATGGCGCACAGGCTGAAAATCATCACGTACTTTCTGGTTTTGATGCTCATGGCACGGACCTCTGAGCGGATCTATACAGTGCTATCTAAAGCATAGGCCAGCCAGGGCGAGTTGCCATTATTGGACGACATTCAACCGGTTTATGTCGGCTTACAGGCCGATATCCCACGCAGGCTCCTCCGGGAACCTCAGCACCAGAAAATCCAGCAGGCTGCGCAACGCCGACGGCATGTGTTTGCGTGAGGCGTAGACCGCGTAGATGTTCATCTGCCGTGGCTCGGCGGCAGGCAGCAAACGCACCAGTTCGCCCCGGCGGATATGCTCGCCGGCCTGGTAACTGGGCAGCATCGCCACCCCCGCCCCGGCCAGGGTCACACGCAGCAACGTACTGGCCTCGTTGGCGGTGATATTGCCGTGCACCGGCACCGAGACATGCTCGCCCTGCTCTTCGAAATGCCACAGGCTTTTGCCGAAGTAGGAGTGGGTGAGGCAATTGTGCCGGGCCAGGTCCTCGACCTTCTGCGGGGCCGGGTGCTCGAGCAGATACGCCGGCGTGGCACACACCACCGAGCGACAGACAGTCAGGCGCCGGGCAATCAGGTTGGGGTCCAGGTCATTGCTGGTGCGGATCGCCAGGTCGATGCGCTCATCCACCAGGTTCACCGTGCGGTCGAGCATCTGCAGATCGACCGTGACCAGAGGGTAGCGCTTGACGTACTCGGCGATGGCCTCGGCCAACTGCGCCTGGCCGAATGAGGTACTCACGCTCAAACGCAGCAGGCCTCGGGGCGCGTCATCGGGCTCGCTGACGGCGGCCTGCATGTCGCCGCACAACTCCAACAGTTGCCGACAGCGCGGCAGGGTTTCACTGCCCGCCGCCGTAAGGCTGAGCTTGCGCGTGGTGCGGTGCAGCAAACGCGCGCCCACCCAGTCTTCCAACTCGGCCAGGTAGCGCGACACCACCGGGCGGGACAGGTCCAGATGATCGGCAGCGGCAGATTGGCTGCCCAAATCCACCACCGTGACAAACACGCGCATTGCTTGGAGACGATCCATGATTTGAACGCTTTTAGAAACAAACTATGTCCCAGCATCGCATTTTTAGTCGCGTTTGGTGCAACTAAGCTCTGTGCTTCTCCAACGACTGCTGGAACTGCCCAATGCTTTCGACCCTCAAGCGCTTGACCCTGGCCACTGCCGCCCTGGCTTTCGCCGCCCATGCCGCAGCGGCCGAGCTGACCCTCGACGTGTACAACCCTGGCGAAGCCGCCATCTTCCCGGTCAGCTCGGTGCTGGTCAGCGGCGCCAAGGACGCGATCCTGGTGGACGCGCAATTCGGCAAGGGCCAGGCCGAGCAACTGGTGCAGAAAATCCGCGCCAGCGGCAAACACCTGACCACCATCTACATCAGCCACGGCGACCCGGATTACTACTTCGGCCTCGACACCCTGACCACTGCCTTCCCAGACGCCAAGGTGCTCGCCCCGCAACCGGTGGTCGACCACATCAACGCCACCGTGGCGGACAAACTGGCGTTCTGGGGCCCGAAAATGGGCGCCGACAAGCCAAGCAAAACCATCGTCCCACAGGTACTGCAAGGCACCAGCCTGAGCCTTGAAGGCGAGCAACTGCAGGTCATCGGCCTGGACGGCCCGCAGCCTGATCGCAGCTTTGTGTGGATCCCGTCAATCAAGGCCGTGGTCGGTGGGGTGGTGGTCTCGGAAAATATTCACCTGTGGATGGCCGACACCCAAACCGCCAAATCCCACACCGACTGGCTGGCCACCCTGCAACGCATCGAGAGCCTGAAACCGCGCACGGTGGTGCCGGGCCACTACCTCGGCACGCCGACCCTTGAATCCGTGGTGTTTACCGCCGGTTACATCCAGGCCTTCGACGATGAAGCCCACAAGGCCAAGAACGCCGCCGAGCTGATCGCAGCGATGAAAAAGCGTTACCCCACCCTCGCCGACGAAAGCTCGCTGGAACTGAGCGCCAAAGTCGCCAAGGGCGAAATGAAGTGGTGAATGGTTTTAAACCCTGACGAACTGGAGAACATCATGAGCAAGATCGCAATTATTGGTGCCACCGGCCGCGCCGGTGGCCAACTGCTGGAAGAAGCGTTGCGTCGTGGGCATAGCGTTGTTGCCATCGCGCGCAATGTTGAATCAATTGATGTGAAGCCGGGTGTGACGGCCAAACAGGTCGATGCGTTGGATGCGCAAGCGCTGCAACAGGCCATCAGCGGCAGTGACGTGGTGATCAGTGCGGCGCACTTTGCCACGGTGCCCGCTGAGGCAATCATTGGCCCGGTGAAAAAGGCCGGGGTGAAACGCCTGCTGGTGG
>NZ_WKCB01000132.1 GCF_021606685.1 Pseudomonas syringae | reverse complement strand
CAGCGGCCCCTAAGCCAGGCGCCGCGTTATGTCTGAGATTGCGCGTTCTGCTTTACTGGGGCTGCTTTGCAGCCCAACGCGGGCAAGCCCGCTCGCCACACAAGCCTGCTTGCCACACAGGCCCGCTCGTCACACAAGCGCCCCTTCGGCAACAGGGGCGGTGGGCTTTAGCCTAATCGGTTGGCCAGCAGCGGTAATAACGTTTCGCACGATGCCTCTATCTTTACCTGCAGCAGCTCATCTCCACGGGTCTTGCCGAGGTTGATGGCAATCACCGGCTTGCCGTGTTCGACCATCGCCTTGCACAGGCGGAACGCTGAATAGGCCATCAGCGACGACCCCACGACCAGCAGGCCGTCGGCTTGCTTGACGGCGGTCATTGCCTTTGCAGCAGTCGCCGGGGCGACGTTCTCGCCAAAAAATACCACGTCAGGTTTGAGCCGCTCGCCATTGCAATGGGGGCAGTGGGGCACCTGAAAGTGTTCTTCAAAGGTAGAGTCGAGCAGGGTATCGCCGTCGGGCGCCTGCACTGCGTGCACGTGCGCCAGATACGGGTTGTCGATTTCCATCTGTCGCTGGATCACATCCCGTGTGCTGCGCAGTTGGCAATCGAGGCACAGCACGCGGTGCAGGCTGCCATGCAACTCGATCACATCATGGCTGCCGGCCTGGTCGTGCAACGTATCGACGTTTTGTGTGATCAGCCCGCTGATACGTCCGCGCTGCTGCAAGGTCGCCAGTGCCCGGTGGGCCTGGTTCGGCTGGGCAATACGCACCCGTGGCCAACCCAACATGGCACGGGCCCAGTAACGGCGCCGCGCTTGAGGTGTGGCCAGGAACTCCTGGTACATCATCGGCGCCTTGCCCCGGCGCACACCTTCACTGTCGCGGTAGTCAGGGATGCCCGACGACGTGCTGATCCCCGCACCGGTCAACACCACAAAGTGGCGATCCGCCATGGCGCGGTACAAGGTTTCGAGGTGGTTTTCTTGATGTTCCAGCGTGTCGAGCATGGGTTCGCCTATTCGCCTCGGATGTACTGCTCCAGCTGTTTGATCAGGTCGGCCTGTTCCGCAATCGCTTCTTTTACCAGGTCGCCGATGGACAGCAGGCCCAGCAGTTTGCCGTCTTCGACGACGGGTAAGTGACGCAGGTGACTGTCGGTCATGATGTTCATGCATTCATCGACGCTTTTATGGGTGTCAACGGTGATCACCGGGGAGCTCATGACTTCGTCGACCCGCGTGGTGACCGACGACAGCCCCTTGAGGATGAGTTTACGGGCGTAATCCCGTTCGCTGATGATGCCTACCACTACGCCTTCCTTGACGACCGGCAGGGCCCCCACGTTTTTCTCCGACATCCGGACCAGCGCTTCAAACACGGTGTGGTCCCATTGGATGGTGTGGACGTCCTGGTTTTTCTGGTCCTTGGCTTTGAGCACTTGTGCGACGGTTTTCATGGCGGCCACTCCAGTGTTGTTGTTAGGTAGTCAGCTGATCCCCTACAGAATCCTAGACGGCCAGCGCCGGAGCAAGGTCCAAAGCGGCGTTAAACTCGTCGAAAAACGTCATTCGCCGGATTTTTTCGACGGTTACCCGGTATTTGTCGGCTTTTTTGTACGCTTGTGGCTGGCCGCCGACTTGCGGGGTGTGCTTTTGCGTTTGGTTTTCCACGGCGTGGCGCCTCGGCCTGCGGGGCTGGCGGGGCCGGTGATGGTCATGCGCATGCCATTGCAGCGCGCAACTTGCTTGCTCATCCAGGCCGCCTGCTTGGCGACGAATTCTTCCAGGCTCATCTCGCCGCTTTGCACCATGTCCAGCGCTTGTTCCCAGATGGCGGTGGTGCCGGGGTCGGCGATAGCCCGGGGCACCGCGTCGATCAGGCTGAACGCCGCCGGCGTGGCCGATAGCGCCTTGCCGTTTTTCACCAGGTAACCACGGTCCAGCAACCCTTGGATGATCCCCGCGCGGGTAGCTTCAGTGCCGATGCCAGTGGTGTCCTTGAGTTTTTGCTTGAGCAGTGGGTCTTCCACCAGTTTGGCGACGTTTTTCATCGCCTTGATCAGGTCGCCTTCGGTGAACGGCTTGGGTGGCTGGGTCCACATGTCCTTGAGGTTGACCTTGGCCACTGCGTAATCCTGGCCCTGCACCAATGCCGGCAGCGCCTGTGGCGCGGCCGCTTCACGCCCCTTGGCCGGGGCCAGGGCTTCGGGCAAGGCGCGTTTCCAGCCTGGCTCGATCACTACTTTGCCCACTGCGCGCAACGCTTGGCCCGCGCAGTCGAAGTCGGCCTGGGTGCGATCGTATTCATGGTTGGGCAGGAACTGCGCCAGGTAGCGCGCGCGAATCAGGGTGTAGACCGCACGGTGCTTGCCGCTGAGTTGGCCGACATCCTTGCCCGCGCCGGTAGGGATGATGCCGTGGTGCGCGCTGACTTTGGCGTCGTTCCAGGCCCGAGAGCGGCGTTGCGGGTCGATATGCGGCATCAGCTCGTTGACTGCCGCGTCTGCACGCCCCAGTGCGGCGAGAATGCTGGGCGCGTCGCTATGCTGGCTCAGGGGCAGGTAGCCGCAGTCGCTGCGTGGATAGGTGATGGCCTTGTGTGTTTCGTAAAGCGATTGCGCGATATCCAGCGTTTCCTGGGCGCCGAGGCCGAGCTTTTTGGAGCAGATTTCCTGCAGGGTGCCGAGGTCGAAAGGCAGGGGTGCCACTTCGCGCATGCGTTCGGTCCGCAGTTTTACCAGGCGCGCGCTGGCGGCATTGGTCATGGCATTCGCCGCCTCCTGCGCCAGTTGCGGGTTGAGGCAGCGACCCTGGTCGTCACAGGCGTCTTCGGCTGCGCGCCATTGGGCGGTGAAGGTCATGTGTGCGTGGCGCAGGTCGACATCGATGGCCCAGTACGCCACCGGCACGAAATCGGCGATGCTGCGGTCGCGGTCCACCACCAGGCGCAGGGTCGGCGTTTGTACCCGGCCCACCGGCAGCACGCCCTGATAACCGGACTGACGCCCGAGCAGGGTAAACAGGCGGCTCATGTTCATACCGATCAGCCAATCGGCGCGAGAGCGGCCCAGGGCCGAGTGGTACAGGCTGAAGGTTTCCGCGCCAGGCTTGAGCGCGGCCAGGGCCTTGCGAATCGAAGCCTCGTCCAGCGCCGACAGCCATAACCGCTGGATTGGCCCGCGATAGCGACAATGCTCGACCAGTTCGCGGGCGATCATCTCGCCTTCACGGTCGGCGTCGGTGGCGATCACCAGTTCCTGGGCTTCTCCCAGCAGGCGTTTGACGGCCTTGAACTGGCTGGCGGTCTTGGGCTTGACCCGCATCTTCCATTTGTCCGGGACAATCGGCAGATCGGCCAGCACCCAGCGCTTGTACTTGGCGTCGTAGGCATCCGGCGGGGCGGTTTCCAGCAGGTGGCCGATGCACCAGGTGACTGTGACGCCATTCCCCAGCCAGCACCCGTCACCGCGCCGGCTGGCGCCGAGCACGGCCGCGATATCTTTGGCCTGGGAGGGTTTTTCACAGAGGTACAGCCGCATGGTCATCACATCAGATCGGGTTGATGCTGTGCAGGATGCTTAGTCGGCACCCATTCGGCAACCATTATCTGTATGGATGTACAGCAATTTGTGTAGGCGCTGTAAAGTAAATGTGGGAGGGGGCTTGCTCCCGATGACGGTGTATCGGCCAAAATATCATTGACTGATTCACCGCCATCGGGAGCAAGCCCCCTCCCACAGGGGATATGCAGTGTTCAAAAATAGTTAGTTGTTATCGATATCCACGTGCCGCGTCTCCTTGAGGCAGATCATCCCCACCACCAGGCTCACCCCGGTCACTACCACCGGGTACCACAGGCCATAAAAGATGTCGCCGGTGTAAACCACCAGCGCAAACGACACGGTCGGCAGGAACCCGCCAAACCAGCCGTTGCCGATGTGGTAGGGCAGAGACATCGAGGTGTAGCGGATACGCGTCGGGAACAACTCCACCATCAACGCCGCGAGCGGGCCGTAGCACATGGCGGCAATCAGGATGAGTGCCACGATCAGCACCACCACCATGGTTTTATTGACCTGGGCCACGTCCGCTGAAGACGGGTAGCCGGCCAGGGTCACCGCGCCGCGCAGGGCTTTTTCGTCAAAGCCGTCGATGCGCACGTCACCCACGCTCACCTGCACCGGGCTGCCCGCAGGGGCGGCGGCGCTGCTGTAGGGCAGGCCCTGCTTGACCAGGAAGGTCTTGACCTTGTCGCACGGGCTGTCAAATTTCGCCTTGCCCACCGGGTCGAACTGGAAGGTGCAGGTGGCCGGGTCAGCCAGCACCGTGATCGGTGCCTGGCGGCTGGCCTGGTCCATCGCCGGGTTGGTGTAGTGCGCCAGGCTCTTGAAGATCGGGAAGTACAGCGCAGTCGCCAGCAGCAGGCCGAGCATCAGTACCGGCTTGCGGCCGACCTTGTCCGACAGCCAGCCAAAGAAGATAAAGAACGGCGCGCCGATCACGACGCTGATGATCAGCAGCATGTTGGCCAGGGCAGGGTCCATTTTCAGGAACTGCGTGAGGAAGAACAGCACATAGAACTGCGCCGCGTAGAAGGTCACCGCTTGGCCGCCGTTGATGCTGAACAGGGCGATCAACACGATCTTGAGGTTTTCCCATTTGCCAAATGAATCGCGGATCGGCGACGTGCTGGCCTTGCCTTCCTCTTTCATTTTCAGGAACGCCGGCGACTCGTGCAGGCTCATGCGGATCCAGGTGGAAATACCCAGCAGCACGATGGAAAACAGGAACGGAATACGCCAGCCCCACACTTCAAACTGGTCGCCGGTGAAGTAACGGCAGGCCAGTACCACCAACAGCGACAGCAGCAGGCCAAGCGTCGCGGTGGATTGAATCCAGCTGGTGTGGAAGCCGCGTTTGCCCGCCGGTGCGTGCTCGGCCACATAGGTCGCCGCGCCGCCATATTCGCCGCCCAGCGCCAGGCCCTGGAGCATGCGCAGCACAATGAGGATGATGGGGGCCGCGATGCCGATGCTGGCGTAGGTCGGCAACAGGCCGACACAGAAGGTGGCCACGCCCATCAGGATGATGGTGACGAGGAAGGTGTACTTGCGTCCGATCATGTCACCGAGGCGGCCGAACACCAGCGCGCCGAACGGTCGCACGACGAAGCCGGCGGCGAAGGCCATCAAGGCAAAGATAAACGCGGTGGTGTCGTTGACCCCGGCAAAGAACTGCTTGCTGATCACCGCCGCCAGGGCGCCGTAAAGGAAAAAGTCATACCACTCGAACACCGTCCCAAGGGACGAGGCGAAGATGACTTTCTTTGAATCGTTGCCGGCGCTCGCGTCTATTGTCGAGCCCAGGGGTTGAGCATGTTCTGACATCGGGTAGCCCTCACAGTGATTATTTATTGTTGTTCCACTGTCGGCGCCAGGTGTGGCGCCGCTATTCAGATTGCATGAACCAGTTCTTTCTCCGGGGCGAGACCCCTTGTAGTCGGCGAAAGGATCAGCTGCGCGGCCTTTTCGGCGATCATCAGCGTGGGTGAACAGGTGTTGCCGGAGGTAATGCGCGGCATGATCGAGGCATCGGCAATGCGCAGCCCCGGCACGCCATGCACGCGCAGTTGCGCGTCGACCACGGCGTCTTTGTCGCTGCCCATGCGGCAGGTGCCCACCGGATGGAAGATCGTGGTACCGATGCGGGCGGCTGCTTCGTACAACTCGTCCTGGGTTTGCAGCGCATCACCGGGCAGGTATTCCACCGGTTTGAACTGGCTGAGGGCCGGGGCGGCGACGATGCGCCGGGTCAGGCGAATGGCATCGGCGGCCACCCGCAGGTCTTCCGGGTGGCTGAGGTAGTTGGGTTGGATCAGCGGCTCATCCGCAGGGTTGGCCGAGCGGATATCGATGCGCCCACGGCTTTGCGGGCGCAGGTCGCAGACCGATGCGGTAAAGGCCGGGAACGCGTGCAGCGGCTCGCCGAAGCGCTCCAGGGACAGCGGCTGCACATGGTATTCAAGGTTGGCGGACGTCTGCTCCGGACCGGAGCGTGCAAACGCGCCGAGCTGGCTGGGCGCCATCGACAGCGGCCCGCTGCGGTCGTACAGGTAGCGCAGGCCCATGCCCATCTTGCCCCAGACGGTGCCGGCGATCTGGTTCAGGGTGCGGGCTTTTTCCAGCTTATAGATCAGCCGCAATTGCAGATGGTCCTGCAGGTTGCCACCCACGCCGCGCAGTTCGTGGAGCACATTGATGCCCAGTGGCGTGAGCACGCTGGACGGGCCGATCCCCGAGCGCTGCAGAATGCCCGGCGAGCCGACGGAACCGGCGCACAAGACGATTTCCTTGCGCGCTTTCCAGCTGACCTGTTGCCCCAGCTGGCGCCCGACCACTGCCGAAGCGCGGCCGTTTTCGAGCACGACACGGTCGACTTCCACCTGGGTTATCACCGTCAGATTGGGCCGCTGGCGGATCGGCTTGAGAAACGCCTTGGCCGCGTTCCAGCGCACCCCGGCTTTCTGATTGACCTGGAAGTAGCCGCAGCCTTCGTTGTCGCCCTGGTTGAAGTCGCTGATAGGCGCGATACCGCTTTGCGTCGCCGCATCGCGAAACGCATCCAGGATCGGCCAATGCAGACGCTGTTGCTCGACCCGCCATTCACCGCCGTCGCTGTGAAATTGCGAGCCGCCGGCAAAATGGTTTTCGCTTTGCTTGAACAGCGGCAGCACGTCTTTCCAGGCCCAGCCTGCGTTGCCTTCCGCCGCCCAGCCGTCGTAATCCTGGGCTTGGCCGCGCATGTAGATCATGCCGTTGATGGACGAGCAGCCGCCCAGCACCTTGCCGCGTGGGTAGCTCAACGCTCGGCCTTGCAGGCCTTGCTGGGCTTGGGTTTTGAAACACCAGTCGGTGCGCGGGTTACCGATGCAGAACAGGTAGCCGACGGGGATATGGATCCAGGGGTAATTGTCGCGGCCACCGGCTTCCAGCAAGAGCACGCGGTGGGCGGGGTTGGCGGACAGTCGATTGGCCAGCAGGCAGCCTGCGGGGCCGGCGCCTACTACCACGTAATCGTATTCAGCAGCTGCAATGGGCATCTGAAGTCTCGCTTGTTTTTCTTATTGGCTCCATCCTAGTTGTTAGTTTTCGTCTTAAAAATGTTAGTTTTTACCCAGCTGCTGTGCGTTTTTGAACAGCGCCGCAGAATAGTGCGGGTCTGCGCGGCGATCGAGCTTGCTGTGGCGAGCGGGCTTGCCCGCGTTGGGGCGCAAAGCGGCCCCAGGTTCCGGCACCGCCGCTCCCTCCTAAATCCCCCCCTTCCTGTTTTTTGGGGGTGGTGCCGCCCCACCCACGCGAGCCCCGCCCCCACCACCCGCAG
>NZ_WKCB01000131.1 GCF_021606685.1 Pseudomonas syringae | reverse complement strand
GCCTTATCGGGGGCAAGCCCCCTCCCACATTTTGATCTGTGAATACATTCAAGTGTGGGAGGGGGCTTGCCCCCGATAGCAATGGCTGAGGCACTACACCTCATCAATATGCTGATATTCCAACTGCAACCCACTCGCCAATTCCCGAGTCCGCCCCAACCTGATCGGCCCGCGTTCGATATCCACCAACATCCCCGGGCACCCGAGCACCGGCAAACCGTGGATGTCCTTGAGCCGGCCATCTGTAATCACCAGCAAGCGCTGCTGCTCGGCCGGACAGCGCTTGCGCCGCGCCGCCAGCCACTGCCCGGCTTCGCTGAGCGCCGCGAGCAACGGCGTGCCACCGCCCGCCCCCAGTTGCTCCAGCCAGCCCGCCAGGCTTTTAGCCGCTTTCAGCCCCTGTACCTGCCACTTGGGCACTTGCCCACTCGCGGTCAGCAGCGCCATCCGCGCCCGTTGGCGATAAGCGTCATCAAACAGCTGCGCCAATAACCCTTTGGCGTCGGTCAATGCCCGATGCCGCCGGGTGGACGCCGACGCGTCGACAATCACCAGCCATAACTCATGGGCTGAACGACTGCGCAGGTGGTAAAGCAGGTCCTCACGGGTTTGCGGTCGCCCCCCCAGCAAGGTGCCAGGCCAATTGATCGCGCCCTGCCTAGCGCTGCGCGCCTTGCCCTGCCTGCCCCTGTCCAGTCGCCCCGCCTGGGGCCGGGCATCCGCCCCCGTGTCAGGTCGGGGGCGGATGCCTACGGCTTTTTTGGCCAGGCCGGCACGTCGCGGCGAGCGCCCGTCGGCAGTGGCGGCGCGGGCATATCGCCCCATTGGCCCTGGCCGGGCGAGGTGTCCGAGGGTTGCGGCGACTGCCCTTGATTAGGAGGGCTCGCCGGTGGAGATTGCTCCTGGCGACGATGGCGCAAGGCAAACTCCGCGACCGCTTCTATATCTTCCTCAGCGATGGCGCTGGCCCCCCGCCAAGCGGCGTGCGCCCTGGCGCCGCGCAGCCAGACCAGGTCGGCGCGCAAACCATCCACACCGGCGGCAAAGCAGCGCTCGGTGATCTGGGCCAACGCCTGGTCGTCCAGCGCAATGCCCTCCAGCCGCGCCCGCGCCTGGGTGCAGCGCTCACGCAAGGCCGCCTGTTGCTCGGCCCACTCGGCGCAGAACGCTGCAGCGTCACTGTCGAAATCCAGACGCCGACGGATAATCTGCCCGCGCTCGGCGGGCAAGGTCTGGCCGCTCAGCGCCACATTAAAACCGAAGCGGTCGAGCAATTGCGGGCGCAACTCGCCCTCCTCCGGGTTCATCGTGCCGATCAGCACAAAACGCGCCGAATGCCGGTGGGAAATCCCGTCGCGTTCGATCAGGTTGGTGCCGCTGGCGGCGACGTCGAGCAAGAGGTCGACCAGATGGTCCGCCAGCAAGTTGACTTCATCCACATACAGCACTCCGCCATCCGCCTTGGCCAGCACGCCCGGCGAAAACTGCGCTCGCCCTTCGCCCAGCGCGGCGTCCAGGTCCAGGGTGCCGACCAGACGTTCTTCGCTGGCGCCCAACGGCAGGGTAACAAACTGGCCACTGGCCAACAGGTCCGCCAGCCCGCGCGCCAGGGTCGACTTGGCCATGCCGCGTGGGCCTTCGATCAGCACGCCGCCGATCTTGGGATCGATGGCGGTCAGGCACAGCGCCAGCTTTAAATCGTCGGCGCCGACCACAGCGGACAGCGGAAAATGGGGAATATCAGTCATTCAGGTTCTCTTCAAATTCTGCGCTACAGACAATTATTCCTAAGCACGCTCTCTCGTGGCGAGCCGGCCTCTAGTGGCGAGCGGGCTTGTTGTGGCGAGCGGGCTTGCCCGCGTTGGGCTGCGAAGCGGCCCCTTGTAAAGCTGATCGTATGCTTCCTGAAAAACCGCAGTTTACGGGTTTAGGGCTGCTGCGCAGCCCAACGCGGGCAAGCCCGCTCGCCACAACTACGACAAGCTCGTTTGTCAGGGCACGTCGAGTTCCGGCGACCCTAGTCCTCTTCTATATCCAGCAACAGATTTTCCAATGCATCCCCAAGCGCGCCTCGTGGCGAGCGGGCTTGCCCGCGTTGGGCTGCGAAGCGGCCCTTTGTAAAGCTGATCGTATGCTTCCTGAAAAACCGCAGTGTACGGGTTTGGGGCTGCTGCGCAGCCCAACGCGGGCAAGCCCGCTCGCCACAACCATAACAAGCCCGCTTGCCAGGAGACGGCCGCTCGTCACGACATGCTCGTTTGTCAGGGCACGTCGAGTTACGGCGCCTCTAGTCTTCTTCTATATCCAGCAACAGATTTTCCAATGCCTCGCGATACGCGCCTGGCGCTTGCCACATGCCACGCTGCTGGGCTTCGAGCATGCGCTCGGCCATGTCGCGCAGCGCCGCGGGGTTGTGCTGTTGCACAAAAGCACGGGTGTCGGGGTCCAGCAGGTAGGCGTCGGCGAGCAAGGCGTATTGATGATCGTCGATCAGCGCGGTAGTGGCGTCGAACGCGAACAGATTATCCACGGTCGCGGCCATTTCGAACGCGCCCTTATAGCCATGACGCTTCACGCCGTCGATCCACTTGGGGTTGGCCGCGCGGGAACGGATCACCCGGTTCAGCTCTTCCTTCAACGTGCGGATCCTGGGCAAATCAGGCTGGCTGTGGTCACCATGGTAGCTGGCGGCCTTGGCGCCGCTCAGGGTTTCCACGGCAGCCAGCATACCGCCCTGGAACTGGTAGTAGTCGTTCGAATCGAGCACATCGTGTTCGCGATTGTCCTGGTTCTGCAGCACTGCCTGCACCTGGCTCAGGCGCTGGGCGAATTGCTCACGGGCAGCGGTGCCCTCATCGGAACCGCCGTAGGCGTAGCCGCCCCAGTTCAGGTAGACCTCGGCCAAGTCCTCACGGCTTTGCCACAGGCGCCCGTCGATCGCGCCCTGCACACCTGCGCCATAAGCGCCCGGCTTGGCGCCAAAGATGCGCCAGCCGGCCTGCTTCGCCGCCTGCGTCTCATCCAGGCCAGACTTGAGCAAGGCATCGCGTTCGCTGCGCACCTTGGCGGCCAGCGGGTTCATGTCATCCGGTTCATCCAGCGCGGCCACCGCCTGCACCGCCGCATCAAACAGGCGGATCAGGTTGGCGAAGGCATCCCGAAAGAACCCGGACACGCGCAAGGTCACGTCAACGCGTGGGCGGTCGAGCAAACTGATCGGCAGGATCTCGAAGTCATCCACCCGCTGGCTGCCCGTGGCCCACACCGGGCGCACGCCCATCAGCGCCATGGCCTGGGCGATATCATCACCGCCGGTGCGCATGGTCGCGGTGCCCCACACCGACAGGCCGAGCTGGCGCAGGTGGTCGCCGTGGTCCTGCAGATGCCGCTCAAGAATCAGGTTGGCCGACTGGAAGCCGATCCGCCAGGCCGTGGTGGTTGGCAGGTTGCGCACGTCCACGCTGAAAAAATTCCGACCGGTCGGCAGCACATCCAAGCGCCCACGACTCGGCGCGCCACTTGGCCCTGCGGGTACGAAACGCCCACTCAAGGCATCGAGCAAACCGCGCATTTCCGCCGGGCCGCAGGCATCCAGGCGCGGCGCAACGACGATGCGCAGGCTCTCGATCACCGCCTTCACGTCCTCCCAGCCAGGCTCTTCCAACTGTTCCAGCGGCCCTTCCAGCGCCTGCTCGATCAAGCGCGCCGCGTACAGATCCAGCCGTTCGCGGGTATCACCGGCAGTGCGCCATACCTGAGCATCGATAGCCTGCAATACCTCGGGCCGACGCCCGGTCCAGGGTTCGGCCAGGGCGCAGTCGAGCGGGTCAAAACCCAGTTCGAAAGCAGTGGCCAACACCCGCAGCAGGCTCGACTGCGGGCCACGGCCGTCACCACGGGGGATGCGCAACAACGCCAGCAAGGTGTCGATGCGCAAGCGGCCCTCGGGCGACTCACCAAAGATGTGCAAGCCGTCGCGGATCTGTGATTCCTTCAAGTCACACAGGTAGGTATCCAGACGCGGCAGCCAGACCGCAGCGTCGGCATCGTTATCCAGCTCCAGCTCCTGGTCGATACGGGTTTCGCGCACCAGCTTGAGGATGTCTTTCTGCAGCTCGAGGGCACGTCGCGGGTCGAGCAACTGCGCCTCGTAGTACTCGTCCGCCAACAGTTCCAGGTTACGCAGCGGGCCATAGGTTTCGGCGCGGGTCAGCGGCGGCATCAGGTGGTCGATGATCACCGCCTGGGTGCGCCGCTTGGCCTGGGCGCCCTCGCCCGGGTCATTGACGATAAACGGGTAGATGTTCGGCAGCGGCCCCAGCAGCGCATCCGGCCAGCAGTGTTCCGACAGCCCCACTCCTTTGCCCGGCAGCCATTCGAGGTTGCCGTGCTTGCCCACGTGGATCACGCCATGGGCGCCGTAGGTGTGGCGCAACCAGAAGTAGAACGCCAGGTACGCATGGGGCGGCACCAGGTCCGGGTCGTGGTACACCGCGCTGTGGTCGACCTGATAACCCCGCGCCGGCTGGATGCCGACAAACGTCAGCCCCAGGCGCAGACCGGCAATCATCAGGCGACCGTCGCGAAACATTGGGTCGTTGTGGGGCGTGCCCCAGCGCGCCAGCACGGCCTGCTGGTTGGCCAGTGGCAGGCGCTTGAACATGACGTCGTAGTCGTCCAGCCCCAGGCTTTGGTGGCACGGGCGCAGGTCGAGGCTGTCGAGGTCATTGGTCACGCCGCCGAGCAAATCGTGGATCAACGCGGTGCCACTTTCGGGCAGCGCATCCGGCAACGGGTACCCCTCGGCGTGCAGCGCACGCAGGATATTCAACGCCGCCGCCGGAGTGTCCAGGCCCACGCCATTGCCGATGCGGCCATCGCGGGTCGGGTAGTTAGCCAGGATCAGCGCGATGCGTTTGTCGGCATTCGGCACCCGCGCCAGCTCGACCCAGCGCCGCGCCAGTTCGGCGACAAAGTCCATGCGCTCGGGCGCGGCGCGGTAGCACACCACGTCCGACTGGCTGCGCTCGCTGCGCCAAGCCAGGTCCTTGAAGCTGATCGGGCGGCTGATAATGCGCCCGTCCAGTTCCGGCAAGGCAATATGCATCGCCAGGTCGCGCGGGCCGAGGCCTTGCTCGCTGGCCTCCCAGCCGGGTTGGTTATCTTGCGCGCAGATCGCCTGGATCACCGGGATATTGCGGCGAAACGGGCGCAAATGCGGGGCTTCGGGGCTCGATTGGGCAAAGCCGGTGGTGTTCAGAATGACCGCCGCGCCAACCTCATCCAGCAGGTCTTCGACCACCGACAGGCAGCCGGGCTCTTTCAGACTGGCCACGGCCATCGGCAACGGGTTAAGGCCCGCCGCCTGCAAGCGTTGGCAGAACACGTCGATAAAACCGGTATTGGCCGCCTGCAAGTGGGAGCGGTAGAACAGCACCGCCGCCACCGGCCAGTCGGCGTGCCAATCTGCCTGCCAGTCATTCAGGCGGGCGTTGGCGTTTTGCGGGTGATAAATCGCCGTGCGTGGCAGCGTTTGGGGCTCGGCCCAGGCATAGTCGCGGCCCAAATAGCCAGTGGCCAGGCAACGATAGAAATCCAGCGCATTGCCCAGGCCGCCCTGGCGCAGGAACTGCCAGAGCCGATCACGTTGCTCGGCGCCGACGGTGCTCAAGCCGCTGAGTTCAGGGTCGGGGCGATCGTCCCCTGGCACCAGGATCAGTTGCACGCCGCGCTCGGCCAGCTCCACCAGCCGCTCGATGCCGTAACGCCAATAACCAATGCCGCCATGCAGCGAAATCAAAATGACCTTGGCGTGGCGCAGCACTTCATCGACGTACAGGTCCACCGAGGCATGGTTTTGCACCTGCATCGGGTTGGCCAGGCGGAAACTGGGGTAATCCTCGGGCAACTGCTGGGCCGCTTCGGCCAGCAGCGCCAGGCTGGAATCACCGCTGCACAGGATCACCAGTTCAGCGGGGGTCTGGCCAAGGTCGGCAATATTGTCGTCCGAGACGAAACCACCGGGCTGGGTCCTGAGCAGGTGCATGGGTTATACGCTGAGGGCGGCGCGCAATTGCGCTTCGAGGCCCGCCGCGTCCAGTTCCTGGCCGATCAGCACCAGGCGGGTGATTCGGGCTTCGTCAGCGCCCCAGGCGCGGTCGAAGTGCTTGTCGAAACGCGTGCCCACGCCTTGGATCAGCAGGCGCATCGGCTTGTTCGGAATCGCCGCGAAGCCTTTGACGCGCAGGATGCCGTGTTGCACCACCAGCTGGGTCAAGGCGTCGAGCAGCAGCGCTTCGTCGGCTTGCGGCAGGTCGATGGAGATCGAATCGAAAGCATCGTGGTCGTGGTCGTGGTCGTCTTCACCGTCGTGGTGATGATCGTGATGGCTGTGGCGGCCGTCGATGTGCTCTTCGGAGCCGGCGCCCAGGCCGATCAGCACGTCCAGCGGCAGGCGACCGCTGCTGGCTTCGATGATCTTCACCGCGGGCGGCAGTTCTTCGGCGACTTCCAGGCGCACGCGGGCCAGGTCTTCGGGGCTGATCAGGTCGGCTTTGTTGAGGATCACCAGGTCGGCGCTGGCCAGTTGGTCGGCGAACAGCTCGTGCAGCGGCGACTCGTGGTCCAGGTTCGGATCAAGTTTGCGCTGGGCGTCCACCTGGTCGGGGAACGCGGCAAAGGTGCCGGCGGCCACGGCCGGGCTGTCGACCACGGTGATCACTGCGTCAACGGTGCAGGCGCTGCGAATTTCTGGCCACTGGAAGGCTTGCACCAAAGGCTTTGGCAGGGCCAGGCCGGAGGTTTCGATGAGGATATGGTCGAGGTCGCCACGACGGGCAACCAGTTCGCGCATCACCGGGAAGAACTCTTCCTGCACGGTGCAGCACAGGCAGCCGTTGGCCAACTCGTACACGCGGCCGTTGGCTTCTTCCTCGGTGCAGCCGATGGTGCACTGCTTGAGGATTTCACCGTCAATGCCCAGCTCGCCGAACTCGTTGACGATCACGGCGATGCGACGGCCTTGGGCGTTGTCGAGCATATGGCGCAACAAGGTGGTTTTGCCCGAGCCGAGGAAGCCGGTAACGATGGTGACGGGGAGTTTGGCCAGTGTTTTCATCGGATGCCCTTTGGGGCGGGCATACGGGACGATAGGCCCTGCGGCGGCGCGCAGAAGCGGATTTCGTCACCGGATCACCCCGCCCGGTTGAAGTAGAAAATCGGTTGCGAGGCAGGTCTCCTGGCTTGGGGCGTGCGGGTCTTGCGACCGGCGCTGGCTGCGCCTTCCCGCCTTAATGGCAGTGGCGTGGCAGTCAGATGAACCCTTTACAGTTGCGGGGGCAGCCGCGGCTTGGACCGCGTTCCCTTCTTAGCTTAGGCCTGGGCCTAAGAACCTCGAGGGTGCAAGGCTACGCATTGCTTGGGGGGTGGTCAATGATGGGG
>NZ_WKCB01000130.1 GCF_021606685.1 Pseudomonas syringae | reverse complement strand
CCCCAACACCTCCACCGCAAACGGCTTGGTCAACACCCCCATCCCCGGCTCCAGCTGCCCATAGCCCATCACCGCGTTCTCCGCGTAGCCGGTGATAAACAGCGTCTTCAACCCCGGCCTCAACTCCCGGCCCGCCTCTGCCATCTGCCGGCCATTCATGCCGCCTGGCAGGCCTACGTCGGTCACCAGCAAGTCGATGTGCACGTCCGATCTCAACAGTTTCAGGCCCGCGGCGCTGTCCGCCGCTTCGATCACGGTGTAGCCCAGCTCCCCGAGTACGTCCGAGAGCAGCATGCGTACGGTGGATTCGTCGTCCACCAGCAAGACGGTTTCGCCGTGTTGCGCGACCTCGAGAGGTGCCTGGCCCGGCGCCAGTTCATCGAGGCTGGCCGCGCCGTGGTGGCGTGGAAGGTAGAGGGACACGCGGGTGCCTTCGCCGACGGTGGAGTGCAAGTGCACCTGGCCGCCGGACTGTTGGGCGAAGCCGTAGATCATCGACAAGCCCAGGCCGGTGCCCTGGCCGATAAGCTTGGTGGTGTAGAAAGGCTCGAAGGCGTGGGCCATGACGTCCGGCGGCATACCGGTGCCGGTGTCGGTGACGCTCAGGCACAGGTAGGCACCTTCGGCGAGGTCGAGGGCGCGCGCGGCGTTGCGGTCGAGCCGGCAGTTGCTGGTTTGCAGGGTGATGCGCCCGCCTTGGGGCATGGCGTCGCGGGCGTTGATGCACAGGTTGAGCAGCGCGTTTTCCAGTTGGCTGACGTCAACGAAGGTGGTCCAGGCGTCGGGGGCGCCGACGGTTTCGATCTGGATGCCGGGGCCGGCGGTGCGTTGAATGAGTTCGGCCATGCCGTACATCAGGCTGTTGACGTTGGTAGCACGCGGTTCCAGGGTTTGACGGCGCGAGAACGCCAGCAGGCGCTGGGTGAGCACGGCGGCGCGTTTGGCTGAGCTTTGCGCGGCGACCATGTATTTATCCACTTCGCTGAGGCGGCCCTGGGTGAGGCGGCGGCTCATCAGTTCCAGCGCACCGGAGATACCGGCCAGCAGGTTGTTGAAGTCATGCGCCAGGCCGCCGGTGAGCTGGCCCACGGCTTCCATCTTCTGCGACTGGCGCAGTTGTTCTTCGGCCTGCATAAGCATGGCGGTGCGCTCGGCCACGCGCTGTTCGAGGGTTTCATTGAGCGCGCGCAGTTGGGCCTGGGCTTCGCGCAGCGACTCGTCGGCGAGGGTGCGCTCGAGCAGGTCGGCGGCCTGGCGCGCAAGGATGTCGAGCAGGCGCAGGTCACGCTCGGACGGTTGGTGCGGCGTGTTCCAGTGGGTGGAGATCATGCCGAGCAAACGCCCATCGCGTGACAGCAACGGGGTGGTCTGGGCCGAGCGAATACCGGCGCGGCGGAAGGCCAGCAGGTCTTCCGTCTCGGCGATGTCAGGCCATTGTTCGAAGTCGGGGATGATTGCGCGCTGGCCGAGCTGCAACGCCATGGTGCAACTGCTATAGGCCAGCGGACTCACCCATTGCCAGAACCCGACGGCCTCGGGCGGCAGGCCGCGCGAGCACAACAGTTGCAGCTCGCCGCCGTGCCCCGACGGATGCTCGTGGGGGCATAGCAACTGCATGGTGCCACATTGCGCACCGGTGATGGACACGGCCGCGTCGACGATCTTGCCGTAGAGGGCTTCGAGTTCTTGTTCGGCGATCAGGTCCAGGCTGATGCGGTGCAGGAACTCAATGTCGGAAAGGGCCGTCTCCGATTCAAGGGAGGTGCCACGCGGAAAAGCCGCCGGAAAGGCGGTGCGGAGGGTTTTCATGGTGGCACCTGGGAGGTATGGCGTTGAGCTACTAGTAGCGTATCAGCAAAGCTGTGCCCTCGCGAAGTGCCGAGACGTTTGGTAAGGGCTGCCACGCTGTGCGGTTATTCACCTGGCTGATACAGCGCTGCCATCGGCTTTGCCAGGCTGTTAATCTGCGCAATTGACCTCGCATGGAAGCAACCTCATGAATACCCTGTCGCGCCCGTTTAACTCACTGTTCTGTATCAGCCTGCTGGCCGCACTCACCGGCTGTGGCGCGTTGACGGATGTGCGGTCGTTTTCAACCCCCTACTCAACACCGGCCGGTGGCGACACCGTGCGCTTGCGGGTCATCAGCGATGGCATGGTCAGGGGCGTGCCCAACTCCAACTGCATCAACTTCCGCCTGCCTGGCGCGGGTGTGATGGTGGCGCAGCGTGACGGCTACGCCAACCGCAATGGCGAAACCCTGGGCATGGCGCCCGTCGAACGCTACTCGGACGCCACGGTGATGAGTGAACTGCAGGTGCCCGCCGGGCAGCCCATTGCGTTTCACTACATCGGCAACCGTTGCTACAACATGATCAGCTTCGTGCCTGAAGCGGGTATGGACTACGAGCTTGACGCCGCCGGGCGGTACAAGTGCGGGGTGACGCTCAAGCGCATGCTTGTGGGACACATCGAGGGCAAGTCTGTGCCGTTGAGCGAAAGCAAGCTGTGCAATTGGGGCGATAATTTCTAGGGTGACTCAGGGGGAGGACGTGCAATACCAGGGCGCCGCACCATCAACCGTTACCCGATGATCTGCTTGACGGCATTGAAGCCCCACCTTCCCTGTGGGAGCTGTCGAGCTTCAGCGAGGCTGCGAAAGCGGTGCGTCAGGCGATAAATACGCTGGCAATGCCGCCGCCTTCGCAGCCTCGCTGGGGCTCGACAGCTCCCACAGTTGATCGGCGTTGCGATAGCGCGGCGGACGTTATTTCCGTGATAATGCCCGCCCACGCCCCGATACGGAAATCCTGCTTTATGAAGTTGCCCGCGTCCGCCCTGCTCCTCGCCTCAGCCCTGCTCGCGCCTGCCATCGCCCATGCCGACGACGCCGCGCTGACCGACACACTCAAGGCATTCACCCGCTGCGACGCAACCTTCTTCAGCAGCCTGAACACCCACCGGGACGCCTGGCAGGCCTACGCGCCGCTCAAGCAGGAAAAAAACTTCAGCTGGATCGCGGTCAAAAACCGCGCCGACCGCCAGGCCAACTCGGTGCCAATCAGCGCGCCGCCGATTGGCGGTTTGAAGCTGTTGTCGTACGCCGACGAGGCCACCGACCTCGGTTCGCTGGGGCTCTACTATTACTGGGGCTTCGTGGTGGAAGGCACTGTCGACGAGGTGGCCCAGCGCCTCGCACCGCTGCTGGAGCAACCGGCGCGCCTGCAAAAAGGCGACGGCGAATATATCCGCAGTGAACTCAAGGTCGGCGACCGCTGGCAGGCGATCAAGCCGCGCCCCGGCACGGCCCCGGGCACCCGCAACGTCGAACGCGTGCTGCTGGTGGAACCGGAAGGCAAGCAAGGCACGCAATCGCGCATCAGTTGCTCGGTGCAGGGTGGCGTCGATGCGGCGCTGCTGGTCTGGTTGCGTCCGGACATCGCGCCGGTTGATTACCCGCGCACCGTGGTTGAGCCGAGCATCAATGATGTCGCCGTACCCGCCAACGTGTTGCAACGCCTCGACTCAGCGCTGTTGCAGCCCAAATTCAAGACGTTGAACTACACCTACCAGGCCACCAAGAGCGATGGCAGCAAGGACACCCCGACCACGGTGAAATTCGCCGCCGCTGCCGGTGGTTTGTTGAACAAGGACGAGATCTACAGCGAGAACTTCCACGTCGAGCGCCTGGTGCAGGCGGACCTGATTCAGCTCAAGTCGAAGATGAATGGCGTAGGCGATGGCCAGGTCCTGCAAACCCGCGACATCGAGCTGAACGTACCCACCCTTTGGGCGCCAGGCCAGACATTGACCGCCCAACTGCGCATGGCCAACGTGCCGGGCAAGCCCACCGATACACCGATCGAAACCTCGCTGACCTGCCAGGTCGGGCAGCGCTTCCCGGCGCAGCAGGTGTTTGCCTCGTTGACCGGCGACGCGATCAAGCTTGAGTGCGACCAGGGCGACTACAAGACCTCGCGCGCGTTTATCGAAGACCTGGGCGTGGCCCTGACATTGGAAACCACGTCGAGCAACATGCGCTCGGTGTATGAATACAAAGCGCTCAACGTGGTGCGTTGATCGGCCCACACGCCGATTGAAGGCACTCTACGACGGCGCAGCAGTCTGTTGCTGCACACCCCTTGCCCAGCGGAGTTCTCATGATCATTGTTCACCACCTCAACAACTCGCGCTCACAGCGCATTTTGTGGCTGCTTGAAGAGCTTGGCCTGCCGTACGAGATCAAGCGTTATCAGCGCGACCCGAAAACCAACCTCGCACCGCCGGAACTCAAGGCGATCAATGCGCTGGGCAAATCCCCGGTGATTGAAGACGGTGCCACTGTGGTGATCGAATCCGGCGCCATCGTCGACTACCTGATTCGCCGCCATGGCGACGGCCGCCTGCAACCTGCGCCGACGACTGCCGAGTACGATCAGTACGTGCAATGGCTGCACTTCGCCGAAGGCTCGGCCATGCTGCCGCTGATGCTCAACCTCTACGTCGGCCGCCTGGGTGATGCCGGCGCGCCGTTGCACCCGCGTATCGAGTCCGAAGTGGCCAATTACTTGGGCTACCTCAACGACGCGCTGGCGCACACGCCCTACTTGCTCGGTGAGACGTTGAGCGGCGCGGATATCCAGATGAGTTTTATCGGCGAAATCGCCAAGGCCCAGGGCAAGTTGCAGGCGTACCCGAACCTCGCGGCGTGGGTGCAGCGCTTCCAGGCACGGCCTGCGTATCGCCAGGCGCTGGAACAGGGCGGCGAGTACGCGTTTGCCAAGTAAGTAGCCGGTTAAAACAACCAGGGCCGTCGGTGGGAACAGGCTTGTCTGCTCCCACCGGGGCTGCGCACCAGCCGCTAGTTCACCATCTGCCACAACGACGCCCCCACCCCGGTGATGCTCTCCCCGGCAATCAGGCCTGCCGCCGCCGTAATCGCGAAACGCTCGGTGATGCTCGGCCACCGGCAGCTCACCAGCCAGGTCAGTATCGCGCCCAGCGCCATCATCAGCGACACCGATGCCGGCAGCACGAACGCCAGGCCCAACGCCGCAGAACTTGGCAAATACCGCGCGCGCTGCGCAGGCAACAGGCTGTCGAGCAGCCCCAGCAACACCCCCACCACACCGGCCAGGGCAATCGCCCAGCGAATGCTTACCGACAATGAATCGAGCCCATGGGTCAGGGTTTGCGCCACGGCTTTCCAGGTCGCCACCGCCGGCGCGGGCCACTCTTCGGTGAGCAACATCGATTGCGGGTCGGGAATCAGCGCCAGGTATGCGAACACGCCGACGATGCTGCCAATGAAAATCCCCAGGATCTGTGCGATCACTTGCTTGCGCGGCGTAGCGCCAATCGCCTTGCCCACCTTGAAGTCGTTCATCAGGTCGGTGCATTGCCCGGCCGAACCGCCTGCGGTGTTGGCGCTCATCAGGTTGATCGGCACCTGCCCGGGCGCGACGATGCCGAAGCTCAGCTGCGACAGTTGCCCAATGGCGCCAATCGGCGGAATGCCGGTGGCGCCCACCACGCGCGCGGCCACGGCGGCCAGGCAGATCGCCAGGGGAATGGTCAGCAAGGCCATCCACAGGTTGATGCCGAACAGCAACGCCTGCAGGCCCACCACCAAGCCTATCGACAGCACAAAACCGGCGGCCGGTCCGGGTTTGGGCACGCTCCAGATCGCGCCGCCGTCGGCGCGGGTGGCGGTGCGCAACGCCCACAGCCGAATCACCAACGAGGCCAGGGTCGAACACACCATCAGGCTCACGCCGGGCCACAGCAACCACTCCACCAGAGCCGCGAATTGCGGTCCGGTACTGCCCGGCGGCACGCTTACCAGGCCCTGTGCCAACAGCCACGGGCCCAGGCCGCCCCAGGCGAGCAAGGCGCCGAGCAGCAGGGTCAGGCCTACGCGAATGCCGATGATGCCGCCAAACCCCAGCAGCAACAGTGAAGGGTCGGCGGTAAAGGTCAGGCGCTCCATCGCAGGGCTCGGCGACCAGCGCGGGAAGGCCCACATAAAGGTGTCCAGCCACTTCACCAACCCGGACAGCAATGCAGCGCTGAGCAGCACCTTGAGGCGCGTCGCGGCTTCGCGGCCATGGTTGTAGATGTGCAGCAGGGTTTCGAGGGTGGCCATGCCTTCGGGAAATTTCAGCGCCTTGTCGTTTAGCAACGAGGGGCGCAGGTACCAGGCGATCCAGATGCCCAGGAAACTCACCGAGAACACCCAGGCGATCATCGGCAGCGCGTCCAGCTGGTTGCCGGTCAACAGGGTGTAGGCCGGGATCGGCGCCACCAGCCCGCCGGAGATGATCGACGCGGCCGCCGACGCGACGGTCTGGTTGATATTGCTTTCATGCAGCGTCCACGGCAGTTGCTCGGGCGAGCGCTTGGCCAGGCCTTGCCAGATCGCGTAACCGACCAGCAACGCGATGATCGACATGTTGAAGGACCAGCCGATCTTCAACCCGGCGTACACATTGGAGGGCGTCAGCAGGATACCGAGCACGGTGCCGGTGATCACGGCACGCAGGCTGAGTTCGCGTTCGACGGGGCCGTGCAGGGGGGCCGTTGGCGACGGTGAAGGCATGCGGATTCCTTTCGGCAATGAACAGGGCGACCTTACAAGTGAGCCCTGCAGGCGCTGAAGGTTCACCTCGCCATGACCTCGCGACTCGCCCGCGCAAACAACCGTTGCCGAGATTCACAGACAGTCATACGATGACTGACCACAACCATAAAAATAAGGATCTATCGTGAGTAAACCCCTTCTCATGGCCGCCGCCGTCGTCTGTGGCCTCAGTGTGCAGGCACACGCCGCCACCTTTGCGTACATCTCCAGCCCCGGCGATGGGCTGATTTCCCAGTACCGTCTCGACGAAAGCAACGGTGCGCTGAGCCTGGTCGAACAGATCACGGCGGGCGATCAGGTCAACCCGATGGCCCTGAGCCCCGACGGTAAAACCCTGTATGCGGCGTTGCGGGTCAAACCGTTCCAGGTCCAGGCGTTTGCCATCGACCCGGCCAGCGGGCATTTGACGCCGCAGTCCAAGGCGCCACTGGCCGAGAGCATGGCGTACCTGGCCACGGACCGCGCCGGGCGTTATCTGCTTGCCGCGTCTTATGGCGCCGACACGCTCAGCGTGCAGCCTGTGAAGCAGGCGGAGCCAATCCTGACCTACAAGACCGGCCCGCACGCACACTCGCTGCGCACCGACCCGAGCAACCGTTTTGCCTACGCGGGCAACCTGGGCAGCGACCACGTGCTGCAATACCGCTTCGACGCCAACACCGGCGCACTCACGCCGATCGGCAGTGGTTACGTGAGCGTGCCGGCCAACACCGGGCCTCGGCACCTGGCATTTTCGGCCAACGGTAAATACCTTTACGTGGTCGGTGAAATGAGCGGCACCGTCACCGCGTTTGCCATCGACGGCAACACCGGTGCGCTCACGCAGATCGGCGTGGCCAATGGCATTCCCGAGCGCTTGAAGCTGGCCCACGGCGAAGTGCGCGATGCACGCAACAATGACTTGAAGGATGACCCGACGCCGCGCATCTGGGCCGCCGACCTGCGCCTGTCGCCGGACGGCAAGCTGCTGTTGATGAGCGAACGCACCAGCAGTTCGGTGTCGGCGTTTGCGGTGGATACAGCCACCGGCGGCCTGCGTTTTATCGACAACTACCCGGTCGCCGAAAAACAGCCGCGCAACATCGCGTTTTCACCCAACGGCCAGTGGTTGTTAGTGACCGGCGAGAAAAGCGCAACCGTCGGCACCTATGCGGTCAGCGCCAGCGGCGCCTTGAAGCGTGTGGGTGAGGCGGCGTCAGGCAAAGGCGCGCTGTGGATCGAAGTGCTGCACACCTCGGCGAAGTAATTCGCGCAGCGCCAGCGTCATCGGCGCCTCAAACTTAAACAGCACGCCCCCTCCCCCGTGGCGAGCGGGCTTGCCCGCGTTGGGCTGCGCAGCGGCCCCTCTAAAGGTGCTGCGTTTTTCCTGAAAGAACTCAGCACCCGGGTTTGGGGCTGCTACGCAGCCCAACGCGGGCAAGCCCGCTCGCCACAAAGGAGAGGGGCTGCAGCGCTCAGCCCAGGCGGAAGCGTGCGGTGTTGTCACTCAATGC
>NZ_WKCB01000013.1 GCF_021606685.1 Pseudomonas syringae | reverse complement strand
GCCCCATAAAAAACACCGCGGATCTGTCAGGCAGAACCGCGGTGTTAGGGGTTAGGGCTGCTTCGCAGCCCAACGCGGGCAAGCCCGCTCGCCACAAAAGCCCGCTTGCCACACAAGCTCAATTGCCACATTAGCCCGCTCGCCATAACAAGCCCGCTTGCAACACAAGCGGCTTGCCATAGCTTTAGGAGCGGCTTAGAACACCACGCCTTGGCTGCGCAGGTAGTCGTCGTAGGTGCCGCTGAAGTCGATCACGCCGTTGGCGCTCAACTCGATGATGCGGGTGGCCAGGGACGATACGAACTCACGGTCGTGGCTGACGAAAATCAGCGTGCCCGGGTAGTTCTCCAGCGCCAGGTTCAGCGCCTCGATGGATTCCATGTCCAAGTGGTTGGTCGGTTCGTCCATGATTAGCACGTTCGGCTTTTGCAGGATCAGCTTGCCGAACAGCATGCGACCTTGCTCACCACCGGAGATGACCTTGACCGACTTGAGAATCTCGTCGTTGGAGAACAGCATGCGGCCCAGGGTGCCACGGATCACTTGCTCGCCCTGGGTCCATTGGCCCATCCAGTCGAACAGGGTCATGTCGTCTTCAAAGTCGTGCGCGTGGTCCTGGGCGTAGTAGCCCAGTTCCGCGGCGTCGGTCCACTTGATGCTGCCGGCGTCCGGGGTCAACTCGTTGACCAGGGTGCGCAGCAGGGTGGTCTTGCCGATACCGTTCGGGCCGATGATCGCGACGCGCTCGCCGGCTTCAACCTGGAAGCTGAAGTCCTTGAACAGCGGCTTGCCGTCGAAACCTTTGGCCATCTTCTCGACCATGACCGCCTGGCGGTGCAGCTTTTTGGTCTGTTCGAAACGGATGAACGGGCTCACACGGCTCGAAGGCTTGACCTCGGCCAGTTGGATCTTGTCGATCGCCTTGGCACGGGAAGTCGCCTGCTTGGCTTTCGAGGCGTTGGCCGAGAAGCGGCTGACGAACGATTGCAGTTCGGAGATCTGCGCCTTCTTCTTGGCGTTGTCCGACAGCAGTTGCTCGCGGGACTGGGTCGCCACGGTCATGTACTCGTCGTAGTTGCCCGGGAACAGGCGCAGCTCGCCGTAGTCCAGGTCAGCCATGTGGGTGCACACGCTGTTCAGGAAGTGACGGTCGTGAGAGATGATGATCATCAGGCTGGAGCGCTGGGTCAGGATGTTTTCCAGCCAGCGGATGGTGTTGATGTCCAAGTGGTTGGTCGGTTCGTCGAGCAACAGCACTTCAGGGTCGGAGAACAACGCCTGGGCCAGCAATACACGCAGTTTCCAGCCAGGCGACACTTCACTCATCGGGCCGAAGTGTTGCTCCAACGGGATACCCAGGCCCAGCAGCAGCTCACCGGCGCGGGACTCAGCGGTGTAGCCGTCCATCTCGGCGAATTCGGTTTCCAGCTCGGCCACGGCCATGCCGTCGTCTTCGCTCATTTCCGGCAGCGAGTAGATACGGTCGCGCTCGGCCTTGACCTTCCACAGCTCCTCGTGGCCCATGATCACGGTGTCGAGCACGGTGAATTCTTCGTAGGCGAACTGGTCCTGACGCAGTTTACCCAAGCGAACATTCGGCTCCAGCATGACCTGGCCGCCGGACGGATCGAGGTCGCCACCGAGGATTTTCATGAAGGTCGACTTGCCGCAACCGTTGGCACCGATCAAACCATACCGGTTGCCGGCGCCGAACTTGACCGAGACGTTCTCGAAGAGCGGCTTGGCGCCGAACTGCATGGTGATGTTAGCTGTGGAGATCAATTACTTTACCTATCAATAGCTTAGGGTGCGCTTATTTGAGCTGGGACCAATTTGGGACCAATCTGGAGCTTTTGCATTTCGCTCCAGT
The DNA here is from genome assembly GCF_021606685.1 of Pseudomonas syringae. GTDB lineage: Bacteria > Pseudomonadota > Gammaproteobacteria > Pseudomonadales > Pseudomonadaceae > Aquipseudomonas > Aquipseudomonas syringae_R. The sequence continues at coordinate 94,650 of NZ_WKCB01000013.1, read as the reverse complement.
CCGAGCTTGAGTTGATCCAACGCGCATAAGTCGAGAGCAGCATCTGCACACTATGGCCGAGCTGCTGGGAGATGAAGGCGGGGTTCATGCCAGACATAATGCATATTGTCGCATAGGTGTGACGACAGTTGTATGGCGGGCGACGACGGATATTCAACGCTTTCAGTGTCGGTATCCATTGCTTGTGCAGGTCGGAGGTCTGCCGCACGTACTCTGCGTTCTTCGACGGCGGGAAGATGAAAGGTGTTTCCAGAACCTTTCCCTTGCCCTTTTTCCGACGTTCTGCATATTCCTTGGCGAACGCCAAGGCGTGCAGGGCGCGGTCATTCAGCAAAACAAAGCGGTCACTGCCCGTTTTCGTGCGCTCCACCACTTCCCCCAAGGCGATCCCGCGACATACGTGGGCCGTCCTCTTCTCTTCGTCAATCGCATCCCAGCGCATAGCCAGGGCTTCGGATAGGCGCATTCCCGTAAAAAATACAAACTCAAAAAATGCCGCATAGATCGTGCTGGGCCAGTGGTCGTGCCCGTACATCTTGGCGATGATCTGGTTGGCTTCGTCCAAGGTGAATGGATCGATTTCCTTTTTAGTGCGCTTGGGCAGCTCGAGGATGGCAGCAGGGTTCTTCGGAATCAGCTCCTCGTTGACCGCCGAATTCAGGATCGTCGACAGCTTCGAAATCGCGTTGCGTTTCACCCCGGGCGATTTCCACTCACTGGCAGCCATTACCCGGCGTAGCAGTGTGGTGGTTATCAGATCTATCCGCACCCGGGCTAGGCCAGGCATCCAGTAGCGGTTCAGCGCGCCCTTGTAGTTCCCCTTCGTGCCGGCCACTACCTCGCGACTGTCCAGCCAGAGCTGGGCGTACTCGCCGAAGTTGATTTTGCCCCCGGATACGTTGCTTGAACTGGGGAACAGCTCGGCGTACTTGTCGTCGTCGAGCAACCCCAGCTTGATCAGGCCTTTTACTTGATCAACAACCTGTGAGGCAGACTTGATTCCTTTCTGTGTCGCGGGATAGGGGAGCGTTTCACTGCGCCGGCTGCCGTTCCACATAAAGCGGATGCGGATCGATCCGTGGTGGAGGTCCATTCCTGCGGGCAAACCCATTGGCTTTCGAGCCATTCGTAGTATCTCCTGATGCTGTAGATAATCCTGCCGCAATGAGTGTTCCAGACACCTTCGGGTTTCTGTTTTCTGGCCCGCTTGGAGCGCAGGGCGGCGAGGGTGGTACCGAGGATTTGGGCCATTTGCGCCTCGGAGACTTTGTCGCCGGTGATGCCGTCGTTGAATTGTTCGGCTGCTGACATGGGGTGTCCTGGCCGCGCGGGGCGGCAAAAGGTGACCCGCCGCTCACCGGCAGGCACATATGGTTTAATAGGAAAAATTCTTGAATGGAATCGAACGATGGATAAGGCGTTCAAACAGCCAATTTTTGTAGTGGGACTGCCGCTTACGATTTGTGGCTTTGTCTTTGGAATTACTGGACTGCTCGCGAGTGGAACACTTGCCTATGTAGCTCCGGGGCTCTTGATACCTGGCTTGGTTTTCCTGGTGATTGGTTGGCGTAGACGGGATCAGTAATGCGCCGAACTCTTGCAGGCGTATGCGGGAATGGAGTGATAGCGTTTTGCTTGTATTCACTGGGCAGTGATACGGGTGTACAACTTCGTTCAACTCATTCAGCAAGCAGGCGAGCACGTGTCACACAACCTCGATGGTCCAGTTGTCCACGTTTATCGGGGTCAAACGATGTTTCTCAAGTTCGTATGGCGGCGCCCTAACGACAAAGCCCCCATTGCTGCCATGATCATCGAACCGGCGCCCATTCATGGCCTGGGCGAGGTTGCCGCCGAACTTACCGGCCCCTGGCCTGACTACCCATCCGCGATCGATGATGCCATGGCTGCTGCTGAGCGTTGGGTTGATAGCCAGCTGCCCTGACACCGATCACCGGCTGGCATGTAGGGGGATTGGGGTTAGGCTGCTGGGTGTTGCACTGTGTCGCGGAAGACATCCATCTGCGCCGCGCCGTCGAGCCAAGCGGCCGCGATCCGGCGTTCAGCCATTGCGGCATATTCCGGATTCAGCTCGCACAGGATCGATTTGCGACCTTCCTGCATGGCGACCACCGCCGTAGTGCCGGCGCCGCCGAAAGGGTCAAGCACAACGCCACCGAGTGGTGCGCCGGCCAGAATGCATGGCCTGATCAGGTCCGGAGGGAAGGTCGCGAAGTGGGCACCCTTGAAACTGTGGGTTGGCACTGTCCAAACGGTGCGCTTGTTTCGCTCGCTGGGCATTATCGCTAGGGCTGAGTCCATCGACTCGTTGTCCTTGATCCTGCCCCGGCATCTCTCCTTGTTATCCGTGCCGTGCCCCCAGCCCACGCCGTTTGATTTCCTGGCCACCGCCTTCATGTTGCCGTTGCTCTTGGCCCCACCATTGGCACGGTCACTGCCGACCTGCGCGAGAACGTCTTGCGAGAGCCGGTTGTGGGTGTTGGGTGAGCATGGCTCAAGGATCGCCGATTGGTCGTAGAAGTACTTCGGTGACTTGCTCAGCAGAAAAATGTATTCGTGGGCCTTAGTGCATCGGTCGCGGACGCTCTCAGGCATCGGGTTCGGCTTGTGCCAGATAATGTCCTGGCGCAGATACCAGCCGTCATCCTGCAGAGCGAAGGCCAACCGCCACGGCATGCCCATCAGGTCTTTGTGCTTGTAGCCTGCTGGCGCTGATCGCCAGCCCGTTGCCTGGCCCTTACCCTGCCATGCACCGTCCCCGCGCTCAGACATGAACGAGCCGCCACCGCCGCGACCACCAGATGCATAGCTGTCTCCCATGTTCACCCAGGCGGTGCCGTCGTCGCGGAGTACTCGACGCACTTCCTGGAACACCTCCACCAGCCGAGCGATAAACTCCGCCGGCGTTTCCTCCAGGCCGATCTGGCCGTCTACGCCGTAATCCCGCAGACCGTAATAGGGCGGGCTGGTCACACACATCTGAACCGATTTGTCTGGTAGCGTCCGCATCGACTCAATGCAGTCGCCGATCAAAACGCGATGCTGTTTCATGGCCTCGGCCCTCGATAGATGAACACGTAGGCGAACCAGAGGGTGGCGATCATGGCGTCACCGCCTGCTGCTCCTGGCGCAATGCCTGCTGCACGGCTTCGACAATCCGACGCAGGTAGGTGAACTTGTGGTTTTCTTCGACAGCCTTACCGTCGAGTGGGTAATGCCACTCATCCCCAAACAGCTCAGTCAATAGCTCGCTCTGATGCCAGCACTCGTTCGGGCTCTCGATGCTGAGTAATGAGTCGATGTCGTGCCAAAGATCGCGGGCTTCATCTTTGCTCAACTCGCCAAGCTCCCAGTCGTGTCGCCCGGTCTGTTGCCGGCGCCGCTGGACGATGCACTTCTTGGCCAGGGTGTGAAGCGCGTCTCCGCTGAATACAGTTGGGCTGATCCCACGATCTAGGCAGTTCAGGACGTAGTCCCATCCGCTGTCGGCGACGAACTCGGCGACGGTGCGCGGCCCCATCCCGCCCCAGTAGGCGTTCCAGCTGTTGTCCCAGCAGTTGATGGTGATCTTGCCCTGGGCGGTCTGGTAGTTCGGGTTCGAGTCAATCGGGCAGTCGCGCCGGCCGAAGTCCTCGAGAAACACAGTTATCGCATCGAGCCGAGGCGCACCGGTAATAACCAGCTTCGTTACTGTCGAGCGCTCCACCTGCAGGGGCGCGGCGACTTGGCTTTCTTCAGGCATGCCGAGATCCTTGCCGCTATAGCGGCTGACTTTGAAGGGATAGGTAGTGAGGGGTAGCTCTTGCTTGTGCGCTAGGTAATGGCTTCCGGTTCGCCCAGGCATCGTCTAGGTTGGGGATGGAGGAAAATCTGATGCGGGACAGCGAATAGTCTTCGTGTAAGATTTCTTAGTGAATCTAGTTTTGGGAAGGACAAGGAATGCTGGGGAAAGAGCTGAGGGCAGAGTATGAAAAAATTCAAGGTGAGTACAATTCGTTCGCAAAAAAAATCGAGACAGTTATAAAGGAATTTATCGAAGTTGATGGCCTTGCTGTTCATTCGATAAGCTCTAGGTGCAAGAGCCCCAAAAGCCTTGAAGCTAAAGCTCAGAAAAAAGTTGATAAAAAAAGTCCATATGGATCATTGGAGGAAATTACTGATCTGGCAGGTGTTCGAATAATAACGCATTTCGCAAGTGATTTGGATCGGGTGGCAACTCTCATCGAGCGCGAATTTGATATTGATTTGAAAAATTCGATCGATAAGCGAATGATGCAGGATCCTGATAGGTTTGGTTATGCGTCTATTCATTACGTAGTTGAGTTTGGCGCTGGCCGTCTTGCTCTTCCTGAGTACTCTCGATACTCGAAATTTAAAGTTGAAGTCCAGATCAGATCTATACTTCAACATGCTTGGGCCGAAATTGAGCATGATATAGGCTACAAAGCTGATGTTGAAATACCTAATAATATTCGGAGAAAATTTTCGAGGCTGTCAGGTCTGTTGGAGCTGGCCGATCAGGAGTTTGTGGCTATAAGCAGTGAGCTTGTAGAGTATGCAAAGTCTATTCGTGAAGCACCTGTAAACAAGCTTGATCAAGTATTTGTTGATAAAACCTCTCTGGAAAGCTTCGTAACTTCTAACGAATATATCGTTAGATTGGATCTCGAGCTGGCCAAAATTATGAGTAATGAAATTTGTGAACCTCAATTCAGCTTTAAGGAAATTGATGCCCTTCGGTATCTTGGGGTGGACACACTTGGTGAGATACTTAGGGGGGTTCGCTCAAATCGTGAACTTATTTTGAGTAGGGCAAGATCTATTGCGGACTCTAGCAATGATTTATCTGCCGGTATGCTTTGTGCCGGCGCGAGTGTTGCGTATCTTATGCAAGTTATCGCCGCGAAAACTAAAGATAAAAAATTTATCAGAGGCTATGTGGATTATCTGGACGTTTATAATCCAGATAATTTCGTTAGCTATTTACTCGATTTTACTAAGACATAGCATTCTCTTTTCGGACAGTTTGTTGGATCCGGAGACTCACGATCACTATGCATGCCCGGGCGGTGGAGTGAGGGAGTTATGCGGCGTCAAACGTGATTTTCTACAGGGGGTATAATCAGTACTTCTAAATCGATGAGTAATATGCTATGCGAGAAAACAGCTATATGTTTGGCCACTGGATTGTTTGCGCCGACCGTTTCAAGACGGCTCCTCTTGGGCTGCTTCTGGGGGGCGTCGGAATAGAGACGAACCCTGGAGACGTGCTTTATTCGATAAAGGGCGATCACCTCTTCTCTCCGAGCGATGAAGACCTTGGAGAGCTGAAAACACTAGGGGATTCTTGGGCTGTTGATCTTGGCGGCGGCCGATCAGGACACATTCTGAGACGGAGTCGTGAGGCCTATCCTCCGCAATAGCCTGAGTCGCACTCAGCGGGGAACATTTCCATTTGATCTCGCGGCCTGGGTGCTGCCGCCCATTGCACGACGGCACGGATGCCAACGGCACCTTTGCGGCGGGCCGTGCGAAACATCACTCGGGGCTTTCCTTTTCTGGTGAACCCCAGGTCTTTCTCGGTGATGTCGATCAGCCTTATCCGATCCTCGGAAAGCAGCCTGATGTCGTCGATATTCGCATTGATGCACGGGTAGCACTCAAGCGACCTATGAGGCAGCACATCAAAGCCTGCGCGATGAAGTAGGGCATCACGCATTGCATCGTCGTGCCGCACTAGGGGCTGCCATAGTTCCCGGCCGCCATGCCGCTCTGATTCCACGATGTGCTCCTCTGCGTCCGAACGGTGCCTGCTCTCGCTGCGCCTTACTCCGGTCATTGCCGTGGACTCCTTATCTGAGTCATTGACGTCGAGCCACTCCAAGGCTGGAAGCACCTTTAGCTCCGCGGTGCAGAATTGACCCTGTCCGCCGGCACCTGGCCAGCCGCGTTTCCGTTTTACCAGTTCGAGCATCCCCTCCGACTCGGTGCGTGCCGTGGTGAATCCATAGCCCTGAGCCAGCGCCTCGCCTCTGGCTACTCGGTCGATCCACCAGCTTGCAGACCATCCAGTGTCGGAGTAGAGGCACACAACATCCTTCAGGCCGCGCTCGTGCGCCCACTGGATAAGGGCGATAGAGTCGTTCCCGTAACTGCAGAACAAAACGTGCATAGGGGATCCTCGCCGGCTGGCGTGATTCGTTGATATGGGGTATTACGGGTGACCGGCATGAAGCCGGATCAAGGAGCGTTTCGTGAGCGATAAGCCTTCAGACAGAGAAGTGGCGAAGCTGATCGGCATAACTGAAAACGAGGTCGGCACCTATCGTGTCAACTCCGATCTGAGGCCTGACGGTCGATGGCTCATCTATTTCGGATACCAGATGCCTGTAGCTTTGCGCAAAGGCCTGACTGGGAGCTTCACGTTCTTAATGCCTGAGATAGGCTAAGCGCAATCTCAAGCGGCCTGGCGCTGTCCCAACACTAGTTGCCGCGCCGCTTCAAACTCGCTGCCGAGGATTTCGGCGGCGCCCTCGATGTTCTCGTGTCCATCCTCAAGCCTGAGGCCGAGATTCAGGTACACGACCCCTTCCAGCTCAAAGAACACGCCGCCGCACATCCACAGCGCGCCTGGGTTAAGGCCGATCGCCTCCCAGGCTTCGTCCATGTCGATGCTGGCGGGGCAATGTTCCTTCCAGAGAGCCAACAGGCGTTCATGCTCGGCGACCTGGGCGGCGCGAGCTTCCTTCGGCGTCCCTTTCGCAGGCTTGGCGCTGGACCTAAGAGCGCGGTAGCCGTACTGATCGGGGCGGCACCAGTGCACGTCCAGCTCGCGGCTATCACTGAGCTTCACGCCACCGACATAGCTCCGATTGCCCGACCGCATCGGCGAGGCCGCACCACCAAACACCTGGCCAAGCTTGGCGCGCTGGGCGTCCCATTCTTTGCGTTTGGCCTCCCAGGCGATTGCCGCGGCAACCACGGCCGGGGCAGTGGTCTTGTACATGTAGTTGCTCATGGATTATCTCCAGTCAGGCGCCGCCCTCCGTTACCGTATGCAACAAAGGTGTAGTGGCGTTTTGATTTTGTATGGGGTATTTGTTCTGGTCCGGCATGGAGCCGATTGAGGAGTTGTAGAAATGAAAAAAAGCGATTTTGAATACGATGCCAATCTTTTTCGTGAGGAAATGGCATCCGCTGACTTTGCTGCTAAGTATGCAGCGGGAAAATTGCTCGCAATGTTTGACCATTGGCGGGAACTGGGAGAGCGTTACCTAGATGGTGCGGTACTGATTTCACCTGCCTCAGGAGAAAGCCGGATAGATGGCGAGGTGATGGGAAAGAAGTTTTCAGTCCGCTACCAGGCGGGTTTGCGGACGGGGAGCGGCATGGTAGAAGCTGCTGTTTGCACAAGCTCTTTGATTTCTTTAGAACCCATTGAAGTTGTCCGATTTTTGGTGGATCAGAACGGCACAATTCTCTCTGTTACTGGCGAGGAGCTTGTTAATCAAGATCACCCACAAGCTAGCTATGTAACTTTCGCTGCAATTATCAGGCGCGTACTCAACGCATCCTCGTGATTTCTAGCGCGCAGGTTTGAAAGCTCCAATTGTCCTGATCATGCTTAATCATCAGCACGATATTGCCGGGGAGGCTCATACTTCTTCGGCGTCGAGCCGAGATGCTTGGCGCTGTCCTATGGCGTAGAGTTCTGCCGCCACGTTTTCGTTAACTTCGATTTTGTGGCGCGAACGAAGCGCATCTGCTGCGCCGTCCTTGCCGAGGGAGTGGACATAGCGAAGGCACCCAGCCATCACCGAAGCCTGCTCGGTGTCTTCAGTCCACGCCATTAGGTCGGCCAGCGCCTGCCGTGTGCCGGGCCGAACCCTGAGCCTCAATTCCTCTTCGGCATTCGCCACGCGCTTCCTGGCGGTTTTTGCCGAGCGCTCCTGCACAGTCTTGGCCATGGCCTACCTCTTCTATTCCGCTGGTCGGCAGTGCGAGCCAGGTTTGACGTTTGCGTTGCTGGACTCGACTCACGCAGCGCATCGATTACCGCCGGCGCGTGACATCGGATAGTCAATCGAGTGTTCTTCGATCAGACGTTTCAACGTGGTGTTGTTGATGTGCAGCTTTTCGCACGCCTGGCGCCGGCTGATACCAAGCTCCTTGTAGGCCTTGATCCGTTCGACCAGGATCAGTTCGTGCGCCTTCACTGCTTGCATCCGCTCAGGGCTGTCATGGCCGCCGTGGGTGCAACGCTTGAAGCTGAAATTTAATTCCTTGGACATGCTCAACAGGGTTCGCCTGCCAATGCCTGTTGCCAGGGCGACTTCTTTTTGCGTGTGGGTTGGTGCCAGTTCCATGACCTTTGCTACTCGCTGCCGCCGCTGTTCTTCCTGGCGCTCCAGCGGGGTAGGCGGCGGTGGCGCGACCGGCTCAACTCGACGCCGAACGAATGGCTTCGGCGCCGGAGGTTCCTGAGGGACGTATGCGACTGGCTTCGGTGGATGTGGTGGCTCGGCCACTTCGATCCTGCCGCCGGCCGCCAGGTACTGCTCGACCGCGGCAGCCAGTTCGTTGGATGCAGGCCGAAGCGCCTCGACCATGCTGAGGTGGTTGCTGATCATGCTGCTTTACTCCGCAGTTTCTCCTCATATCCGTCCACCAGAAGCTTGAACTCCCAAAGCTCCTCTTCAAGCTTGTCGATGTAGTTGTCGTCGCGCTTAAATTCCTGCCACCACAACTGGCGTCCGACCGATTCAAGGGCTGGACAGTACATCCCGATGTGCCACCACTTGCGACCGGTGATCCACATGCACCCCTGTACCTGGTCCATGATCTCGCTGGCGTCATTGTCGATGTGAAACGACCGAAGTTTTTCAGGGGCGAGGAAGCACTTGTACTCCGAGCCGCCATCTTCGCCGATGAAGCCATCTGCACTGGCGCCAAATGCGCCGTCGTCGGTTTTTACAAGTCCGACTTGAGTGACAATCAAGCCGGTTTGAGCTTCATGCTCCATGCGAGCCTGTGGTTCAAGTTCATGCCCGCGGCGCATTTGCCAGGTCTCAAAGCCGCCATCAAGGGGCTTGCCGCTGATCCGCTCCACAGCCAGTCGGAATGCATAATCCTGAGCCTTGGCGGTTGGTTCGCCCTTGTTCGGTCCTGACTTGAGCTTCGCTCGCGCATCGCCAAACATGCTGGCTGTGATAACGCCTGCTCGCTCCTGGTGCCACTCTTCAGAGCCCTGCGCGCAATTCACAATGATCATTCTGGAGTCTCCTCAAATTCAACTTCTTCGTCGACTGTTGGCTCGGGCTGCTGATCTGCGACGTCCTCGCTTTCCGGCTTGGCCTCTTCGGTGGCTTTGAGCTTCACTCCGCGCGCCACCACTGCGGCCTTGAACAGGTCGTAGGCTGTTGTGTCTTTGGCGTCATTGATGACAGCCACCCCGGCCTTCCAAACTTCTGTCAGTGCGTCGGGCGTGATGGCAGCTTCGGCCTGGGTAATCCAGTGAGCGGACAGGGCAGGGTCATGGGGGACTGGTGCGGCTTTCTGGCTTTGCGCCTGAGCCTGAGACTGCTCCTGTGGCCGCAGCTCCTCGGGTAGATCTTCGATGTCCTGCGTGAAGATGTCCGATGCCGCAGTGACGTTGAGCGTCATGGCGATCATGGCCCGCTTGCAGGCCATCTTGAGGATGGTGTTGGCCAGGTCTGCTGGTTCGGTGCGGATCTGATCGGCGGTATTGCCGTTTTTGTAATATTTCTTCCGGCGCAGATTCTCTGGGGTGGCGTCCAATTCCGCTTTGCAGATGACGCCGCGCCACTTGTACTTCTCTTCGCTGGACGAGCATTCGCCGACGCCTTCGCCGAGAGCAACACCGGTCATCTGGTGACGACCAACACAAGTGACCCGGTAGCGTGCTACGCCTGGGCCGGATAGATCTTCAATTCGGTATTCCTGCGCAACCCGGAAGGTCACACAGAGCACCTCTGCACCCGGCTTGTACAGGGTTGGTTTCTGGGTTCCAGGGATGGTGCCGTAGTGCGTTTCACGCTTCATGATGCCCTGCATCACTTCCTGCACCAGGTTAACGCGCTGGCGAATCTCGACGGCCGAGAAGCGGTGAACCTCGGCGGCAGTAAGGCCGGCACTTTCGCGTGCCGGCATTTGAATGATCTCGTTCATGACGACCTCAGTAAGTGATGGCGATGGCTGGAATTTTGCGCTGAGCAATCAAGGTGACTGCCTGTTTCGCGCATTCCACGGGCATACCGCCGGCGATAAATGCGTCCAGCGCGGCGCGGTTGATCTTTGCTTTGTGCGCCTTGTCCGCTTCCCGCGCGGCGGCTTGGCGGTTGATCTCGTCGGCAGCGGCATTTGCCCGTGCGATCTCTGCGAGTCTCGCTCGCTCAGCGGCTTCAGCTTGGCGGCGCTCCGAGTCAATGCGCTCTTGTTCTGCACGCTGCTCAGCAGCGAGCCGAGCGAAGAGTTCCGGCTCGATCCCGAGGACTACGCTGCGGCGGAAGACCTTGGCGAGCTGATCGGCATCGTTCACTCGCACCCGGACGCCACCAGCAGGCCGTCCCCGCATGACCTGGCCATGTGCGAGGCCACGGCGCTGCCCTGGCACATTCTGTCGTGGCCCGAGGGCGATATGCGCACGATCACGCCAACGGGCTGCACGCCGCTGCTCAAGCGCCCGTTCGTGCATGGGGCATGGGACTGCTGGCAGGTTTGCTCCGATTGGTACCAGCGCGAATGGGGCCTGGAGTTTGAATCCTTCCAGCGCACCGACGGCTGGTGGGAGAGTGCCGAGAACGCCAGCCTGTACGAGCAGCACTACGAGGCCGCCGGATTCGTTCGCGTAGACCGGCCGCAGCGCGGCGATATGATCGTTATGCAAGTCGGTCGTACGGTTCACCCGAATCATGCAGGGATCTACCTTGGCACCGATCCGTCGCTGCCTGGTGAGGATTCAGGTGTTTTCGACCCGGGCCCGTTCCTGTTGCACCACCTGTACGGCAGGCCGTCCGAGATCATCGTCTACGGCGGCCCTTGGTATGACCGAACGCGCCTGATCCTCAGGCACAAGGATGCAAAACAACCATGACGCGACAGGGTCGCCGGAGCAGGGCATGCAGACCGCACAATGCTACTTACTGACCATTCACGACCTTTTCAACATTACCGACGCTGGTGTCTGCGGCGCTGAAGCCGAAGTCGCCATTCTGGATGGTGTTGTCGAGATTGATCGCATGAAATTCTCCGGCAAGTGCCAGAGCAAAGGCGGTTACAGCCGCAGCTACTACGGTAAGTCAGGGCTTAAAGCAGCGCTTGTATCTGGGCCTGGGAGAATTGATTTTGGTTTGAAGCAGGCGGTCGCTATCTAGGTTCTTCGCCGCCACCCATAAAGTCATCTGTTCCTAGCCTATGCGACCCATACTTCACAGTGTGGCCATCACCCAGTCGCTCAGCCTCGATCTCTGCGACATTTTTGTCGGCGTAGATGTCAACAAAGCTCCATGGATCATTACGACCCACGGCCCATCCCATCACCCACCCAGGCATATCCGGGTCTGCTGGTAGATTTTTCACGAGACTTCTGACTGACATGGCCATTCCTTGGTAATTAAAAGCGCAACGCTACTACGCCAATCGTCAGGCGAGTTACTGGCATTTCATCCAGCTATATCAAAGATACTGAACGGTCTAAGATGGTGGTTTTGTTGGGACTAGGGAGCTATTGGAATGCCGAAGCGTATAGAGCTCAAGGAGAGCATGAATGCATCACGTGCAGAGCAGATGCTATCTAGCGATCCAGATTCGTTTAAAGACGCTAAATGCTGCGCTCATCGAAGCGAGCTCTTGACGATCGAAGCAGACGGGAAAGAATCCGGTTTTGTTCTTCTTGGTTATTGGCAAGGAGACGACGGAGTAGCTGTTGAGGTTTCTAAGTTCTTCGTTAAGCCTGAGTGTCGCGGGGAGGATGGGATTTCAGTTGCTGCTGCGCGAGAGGTTTTGTCTTTGCTTAAAAAACGTGGACATGAGCACTACGTACTACACTCCCTAAATGAAAAGGCTTCACATTTTTGGAAGAAAGCGCTGTCTGAGGTGAGCTACAGAGAGGACGGAAGCCTATTCAGAGTAGGTGAAGAGGTGTCGTAAAGTCTTCCCTCAAACCTAGGTGAAGCAAGTTTTTGCATCTGGCCACTATTTTGCTCCCTGAAATATGAGAGTAGCCGAAGCTGTTTTTATGTGGGGTATTCACATGGCCAATTTGACATTTGCCGAAGCCGGCCGGGAGCAGGAACTAGCTGCCCAGAAGATTTTGCGGCTCGATCCTGACTGTGGGTTTAGCGAGATCAGAAGTGATGCATTAGATGAGGGTGAGCGCTGCTACGTTATACTTTATGGTAAAGAGGTGGTGGGGTTCTATTCATTTCGCTGGGTTAGTAGCCAGATTTTTTACTTCTTCGTCGCGCCGGCTTGGCGAAAAAAGGGAATCGGAACGCAAGCGTTAGGGCAGCTGATTTTGGAATTGAGGGGGCAAGGAGTTGATCATGTTATTGTGAACATGACTCCCGGGTCAGAACCATTTTGGTATGCAGCTTTTCGTGGCTTCGGAAGTCAGAACGAATGGAGCAGTCGTCACAGATTCTATATCTAAAAAGCTCCTTGGTGCCTCGATCCTTGCTCCACGCCCAGTACCGTGCTGGGCTTTTTGCATTGGATGCTCTCAAGTTGATTTTTAGCTTATAGATCCCTAAGTGGGGAGGCTAGTAGCTCATCTACTTTGTAATTAATGGGCTGCGGCCAAGCCGATCAAGACTATGCTTGAAATGGCAGATAGAGTCACTCCACATTTAATAGCGATCCAAGCATTTTTCCGTATATTTCGATACTCGGGCTCTCCTGTTTTCACAGTATCCCATGTGGATTTCAGTAAGTGAGATGCTGCGTCGCGTATATCAATGCAGCATTTGCTAGCGTTTTCATAGTTCTCTTTGTTGAACTCGTTACGTGCATTTGTGATGTGTCGCATTAAAATGGCTTCATAGCTTTCAGGATCATTTTTTACGCTCTCTGGGTTTAATCTCATCTGAATGCAAGATAATGTTTTTATTGCCTGCTGGAAGGCCTCTTTACTGTTTTCAAACCATTGCTGGTCCAGCTCGACTTCGGTTTTTGTTGACTCATTGTAGTACTCTCGAAGGTTTTCTACTCTGATCAATTCTTGTAGTGCTGCACTATATTCAGCAATCTCGTTCCGCAGGCCATCAATCCATGAGAGTCGGAACTCAGATATTTTGTTTTCTTTTGAGCTTACTAGGTTTGCGAAAGAGAAGAAGCCCGCGATGACGGCAGCTAAAATTGCACCGATTGCAATATATAAAGTGGGTGGCATTGTGGTTGATATGTCCATATTAATTCCATGTCAGTGACAGTCCACACCTTGGTGGCGGTTAATTGGTAAGTGGTGTCATAGTTGTGCGCTCATAAACTCACTCGTAAAATACTCTGCCGGTGGAGCCGCCTAGGATGCGGTCACGGATTGGCATGTGACGGAAATATTCGCCGATAGCGCTGACTGATCCAGGCCTTGGATCTACGTCGTCTCTCCAAAAGGAAGCCTTCAGTGGGATGTCCACATTGAAGAGGCAAACAAACTGCTCCTCATCTAGATCATAGATGACTTTCTCAACAGCTGGCGCAAGCTCCGATCCTGTCATCGTTTCCCATAACGTGCAGCTGGTTCCTTGCTCAAAACGAAGGCCAAGGAAGGGGGCGAAAGGAAGGGTTACCTGATGGCTGCAGTAACCAAGTAGCTCGCCCTTCTGGACGACTCTGACAGCGAGCAAAACCTTATGCATTGGTGCTCCTATTATTGAGGCGTGTTGTCGAAAAGCCCGGCGGGTCGGGCATGGCGTTATTTTAAATTACGCTCGTATAGCAGCTCACTGCACCGACGCGCGACGTTTAGAAATAACCAGGCGCTTACTGCGAGGCCGCCCAAGAATACGAAAGCCAAAATGGCTTTTAGCGGTAGGCCGTGATCGCGAGTCAGGACTAACAGATCAGGTGTCGTTGTGGTGACAACCCATAAGTAAAAGCTGCCAACCAGAAAGCTCGGGGCGCCGATGAAGGCTAGCGCCCAGTCATTGACGCCTGGTCGCTACTGCGCGATATCTCGGCGATTTACCGCGGCATGACCTACTGGGCCCAAGGCCAAGTATTCACGCTGTCGGACATGCCGCGCGCCACCGACTTCGACTTCGCCTATACACGGGCGAACGTGATCGATGGCAAGTTCACATACTCCAGCGCATCGGAACGTACCCGTTACAGCCGCGCGCTGGTCAGCTATGACAACCCGCTGAACAACTACGACACCGATGTCACAGCTGTGACCGATGCCAAGCTGCAGCGGCGCTACGGCGACAACCCGTTGGAGATCAGCGCAATTGGTTGCGACCGAGAGTCGGAGGCCCAGCGGCGCGGTAAGTGGGCGCTGCTCACGAACTCGAAGGACCGGGCTGTCACCTTCAAGGTCGGCCTCGATGGGCGCATCCCGCTCCCTGGCTACGTGATCCCGATCGCTGACGAACTTCTCGCCGGCTGGCCGGTGGGCGGGCGCATCTCGGCGGTGAGCGGCAAGGTCATCACCCTGGATCGCGACACCCAGGCCAAGCCCGGCGATCGGTTGATCCTCAACCTGCCCGACGGCAAGTGCGAGGGCCGCACCGTGCAACTGGTCAGCGGCCGGCAGATCACTGTGACCGTGGCTTACTCCGTGGCGCCTGAGCGCGAACTTGTGTGGGCGCTGGATGCGGACGACCTGGCAATCCCGCTTTATCGTGTCGTAAGCGTGGCCCGGCCGGAGCCAGGCGTGTTTGAAATCTCGGCCGTTCAGTACGACCCGAGCAAGTTCGATCACATCGACACCGGCGCCCGGCTGGAAGAGCGGCCAATCAGTGTTGTGCCGATCACCGTCGTTCCGGCGCCGGCGAGCGTCGACATCACTTCGAACTACTCCGTTGACCAGGGCCTGGCTATCAGCACCATGAACATCTCATGGCCTGCCGTGGCTGGCGCTGTCGCCTATGACGTGGAGTGGCGCAAGGACAGCGGCAACTGGATCAAGCTTCAGCGCACGGGCGCGACAAGCGTTGACGTCACGGGCATTTACTCGGGCGCCTACCTGGCTCGGGTGCGATCGGTGAGCGCCTTCGAGATCTCCTCGATCTGGAAGAGCTCCAGCCTGACCAACCTGGAAGGGAAGGTCGGCTTGCCGCCGGCGGTAGCGTTTCTATCCACCACCAGCGAACTGTTCGGAATCGGCATTCGCTGGGGTTTCCCTGCTGGCGCCGAGGATACCCAGCGCACCGAGCTATGGTATGGCCAGGCCAATGACCTGTCGGTGGCCACCAAGCTGGCCGACCTGGCGCACCCCCAGGCGAATTACAGCATGCAGGCCTTACAGGCAGGTGCTCAGTTCTTCTTCTGGGCGCGCCTTGTGGACCGCACCGGCAACGTGGGGCCGTTCTATCCGGTCGGCAACGGTGTAATGGGTATGGCCAGCGCCGATGCGGCGCCAGTGCTGGACTTGATCGCCGGGCAGATCGGTCGCACGGAGCTTGGCCAGGATATCGTCGACGAAATCGACAAGATTCCAGGCCTGCAGGCGCAGATCGATGCGCTCGATGGGCTGTCGGCCTATGACCCTGAGTCCGTCTACCTCGAGGGCGACCTGGTGGTGGTAGGCAAGCGGATCTATCAGGCGACCCAGTTGGTGCCGGTAGATACCTCGCCGCCGAACGCCGCTTACTGGGTGGACGTGGGCCAGGTGCTGGTCACGGCAAACGGGCTGGCGCGTCAGGTTGAGATCAACACCACCAGCATTACCGAGTTGGATGGTGTGGTCACGGCCCAGGCGTCGAGCCTCCAGGCCTTGCAATCGGCCTACAGGGATGACACCGGCGAGGGTGATCTTGCTGACGCGCTCCAGGGCTACAACGCCTCGGCAAGTTTCGCGCAGGAAGTGAAAACGCGCGCCTCGCAGAACGAGGCCATGGTTCAGCGGCAGACGGAACTCACCGCTTCGGTGGGTGAGGTTAGCGGCTCGGTGACCGAGCTCGAAAGCGTTGTGGTCAGCGATCGCGAGGCAACTGCCCAGGCCATCCAGCAGATCGGCGTGAAGATCGACGACAACTCCGCAGACATCCAGACCGTAAGCCAGGCCCAGGCCGACACCGACGGCAAGTTCTCCACGATGTATTCCGTGAAAATGCAGGTCAATGCTGATGGGCAATTGGTCGCAGCTGGTTTTGGCTTGGGTATTGAGCAGGACGAAGAGGGGGTGCTTCAAAGCCAGTTTCTGGTGAGCGCCGATCGTTTCGCGATCGTCAGCACACTGGCCGGCGGCCAGGTGTTCACCCCGTTCACGGTCGATAACGGGCAAGTCTTCATGCGCGCGGCCTTCATCCAGGACGGCAGCATCACCATGCTGAAGATCGGCCAAGCCCTGCAATCGGACAACTACGTCGCCGGCGTGCAGGGCTGGCGCCTTGATAAAGCGGGCAATCTGGAGTTCAACGGCCCCGCGCCCGGCGGTGGCCGCCTGACTATGACCAACCGCGCTATCAAGGTCTACGACGAAAACAACGTCAAGCGCGTTCAATTGGGGGATCTTGATGCATGAGTTTTGGCATGAGGATATGGGGCGCCGATGGCGCCCTTGAGTTAGATGAAAACTCATTCACGGTGAGGGTCATCTATTCGGGCTTGGTTCCCCGGAGCGGCAGCGGCCGAAGCGTAGATATCGTAGTTCCAGGAGTGGTGCCACTAAATCATTCTGCGGTGTGCGTACCGGTTGGGGGTTATCCCACTGATGCACAATTTCCCAGCGCTATAGGGTTCACCGCGAGCATCGGTGCGGGATTTGTCAGGGTGTATTTCGGCAACCCAAACTCCGGTCCGGTTGGGACTACAACTCAACGTCTTATCGTAACTAGGTATCGATAATGACATATGGACTGAGATTCACAAATAGTAGCGACGTTGTAAATCTTGACTCGGAGTTTGCGAGACTAGTTATTTTGGATACTGGTACGTGGAGCGGCAATGGCTCAGGAATTACCGTTTCTTTTTCCAAGGTCATTAATACAATTGAGCCACCGCTTGTGTTTGTTCGACCAAATCAATCAAACACATTTTGTTTTTGCAAAATTATAGGTTCAACGGGGGCGTGGCGTGGGTTTTCATTCGTGGGGATATCCGGGCAGTCGACTTCGGGGAGGTGGTTTTGCGCGGGCTTTAAGTCCTCCGAAACAGCTAGGTTCGGAATGAGGCTATGGGATGGAGATAGTAATCTTCTGTTTGATACCGGAACCCCGTGCGCGCAGTTCACTAGGTCGATATCTTCGTGGTCGTATCTTGGGAGTAGCTCGACAGGCCAGGGTACGTCTCGGCTTAGCTGGACCTCTTCGTCGAGTCTAAGTACTGATTACATGATGCTAAATAATATTGCCATGGATATAGGTGGCACACAAAGTCGACAAGGCAGCATGTATGCCGTATGGCAATATAATAACGATAGATTAGTGATTCAGGCTGTCGGTGTTGATATGGCCACTTCGCTTTACAATACCGTGATATTTGCCAAGCCAATATCTTAGATGCCTACACAATGTATTTAATGGCTAGACCGCCATGAGCGGTTTTTTATTGCCTGGAGAAAAGTATGAGTTGGTACAAGACGGGCGTTGTTACCGTTACTCAAGGTTCCAATACTGTCATCGGTACGGGAACGTCCTTCATAGCAAATTCGCGCGTAGGCGATGCCTTTCGAGGGCCTGATGGCAAATGGTACGAGGTCATCAACATTGCAAGTAACACGGCAATGTCGATCGCTCCCGACTACCAAGGCCCTACTCTGGCTTCAGGCAGTTATGCGCTCGCCCCTATGCAGGGTTACATCAAAGATTCGGCTGACGCCCTTCGGGCGGCCACGCAGATAATTGCCAGTGGCGTGTCCGACATGCAGGAGCAGGTTGCGGCTGCCACAGAGGCTGCTGAATCCGCCGAACGATCCAAAGCGACGGCCACCGAGCAGGCCGGTATAGCGGGATCAGCAGCGGAGGCCGCTACCGAT
This sequence comes from Pseudomonas syringae, assembly GCF_021606685.1. Lineage (GTDB taxonomy): Bacteria > Pseudomonadota > Gammaproteobacteria > Pseudomonadales > Pseudomonadaceae > Aquipseudomonas > Aquipseudomonas syringae_R. The sequence goes on along the minus strand of NZ_WKCB01000013.1, from coordinate 76,475 downwards.
AATAAAAATGCCGCACTCCTGGCGGCCCAGCAGAGTCAGGGCTCAGCCCAGGCATCCGGCGAAGCTGCTGGTCGAGCGGAGTCGGCGAAAAACTCCATTATCCAGTCCGAGCAGGCGGCAGCGGCCTCGGCTACTGAGGCCGAGGAGTCCGCCGAGCGTGCTGAGGCCGCCACGGTCGGTAAGGCGTCCAGTGGCGACAACAACGACATCAAGTCACTACGTGCACTCACCTTGGATGGCTTCGACCGAATCAGGCAGGGCCTGGCGGCGTTAGTTGGCGCAACGACTGGTGCGGCGGGGGTAAAGGGACTTGTTCCTGCGCCATCTGCAGGGCCGCTCCGGTTCCTTTCTAGCCTGGGAACCTGGTTGGTCGTCAATACCTCGACGTCATGGGGCGCAATTACGGGTGCGCTTTCTGAGCAAGCGGATTTGCAGAATGCCCTAAGCGCGAAGATGGATGCTTCACTTGCGGACTTTGTCTACCTCTACCCAAATGGCACCGAGGCAGCTCCGGGAACCATCGCAATTAACACCCGCCTGGTAGTCGATAACCCGTTCCAAGGGAAGCCCGTTTTCTGTATCGCTGAAATTGTTTACAACAACATTTGGGGTGAGACTGGGTGGATCTACAACGGCGGGGGCTATGGGGTAAAGGCCGCTCAGCTACCTGTTACGGACAAAATCGTAATTCAGAGTGGAAGTTCTTTCGTCATGACCGGATCACAAAACGGGGGTAGCCCGCATGGCAACTCGTCAAATATCAACGCGGCGTCACAAGTTCGCGTTAAGGTCTGGAGGCTCAAAGGATGATGGTGTTTGCAATGGTTGGTGAAAATCTGCAACAAGTTGGCGGTGATTGTCCCGACGGTTTCATTGTGATGAACAGCCTTCGCCCTGAAGATTTAGATGCGCCGTATTACGTCGCGCAGGGAGACGGAGAGTGGGCTGTTAATCAAGAAGCCAAGCAAGCGAGCGAAGGCATGATTGAAAACGCATGGCGCGCCGAACAAATGCCTCTGGCCATGGAGGCAGTAACAGCCTTCCAAATGGGTGAAGAGGATATTCCGGGCACTGAGCAGCTGTGGAAAGACTACTGGATCGCATTGCGCAAATGGACGAACACCAACCCTGACTTCCCCGACACCAGCAAGCGCCCGATCGCGCCAAGCTGACTCATAGCCGAACACCACCACCCGCCATCGAGCGGGTTTATTTTTGCCTGGAGAAAAGCAATGGCACGACTTTCCGAATCGCTCGCCGGCGGCCGCAATGCTTTGGCGTTCCTCGATATGCTCGCCTGGGGCGAGGGCACCAGCACCTCCCCGGCCACGGCCATGGATGGATACGACGTGATCGTGACCGGTATCGACCGTAAGCCCGAGGTATTCAAGGACTTTACGGATCATCCTTTCGCCAAGGGCCGCGCGTCGAAGGTCATCAACAGCAAGGGGCTCACGTCCAACGCTTCCGGCCGCTATCAGCAGATGCTGAAGGACTGGCCGCATTACAAGGCGTTACTCAAGCTGCCGGACTTCAGCCCGATCAGCCAGGACATGTTGGCGCTGCAGCACATCCGTGAGTGCCGGGCATTGCCTGACGTGCTTGCGGGCCGGATCGAGACGGCCATCGCGAAGTGCCGGAACATATGGGCCAGCCTGCCGGGTGCCGGGTATGGCCAGCGCGAGCACCGACTGGAGGACCTGCTGAAGCAATACCGCCTGGCTGGCGGGGCCATGTCGTGACGCCCGGGCAGATCCTGGCCGCGATCCTGCTGGGGATGATGATCACCGCCGTTGGCACCTGGCAGGTCCAGGACTGGCGCTACGGCACAAAGCTGGCAGACATCGGCAAGGCCCAGGCTATCGCTATCACCAATGCGGGCACCGAGGCCCGCGCCGAAGAACAGCGCCGCCAGGCGTCCGTGAATAAGGAAGCAAGCGATGCGCGAGAACAGAACAAGGCTGCAACTGTGGATGCTGGCGCTGCTGATGCCGCTGGTGAGCGGCTGCACATCGAAGCCAACAAGCTTGCCGCCAGTGCCTGCCCCGGCGATCCCGGAGCTGCCCAGCGAGGCGCGTCAGCCACCCGCGCCGCTATGGTGCTCTCCGAACTGTTCGAGCGGGCTGACAAAAGAGCGGGGGAGCTGGCTGTTGCGTATGACCGAGCCCGAATAGCTGGTCTGGCGTGTGAGCGGAGCTATCAATCGCTTACCTCAATTCATCTAGGAAAAGCGGAATAGGGCTTCGTCGACTGAGTGTCGGCGGCGCATGGGCTATAAGCGGCAGCTGTCCTCAGCCTCTAGAGCTTGTCAGTTAGCTCTGAGGCTGCTCCGACTACATTTTTTTTGCCAGAGTGCTTTCATAATCTTGGCGGGCTTCCGCTGTGGGATTCATTCTAGAGAAGCATTGGGTGTCTTTGATGCCTCTCTGGTAGCCTTCATATTGAAAAGAGGCGCCATCACACTCGGCTTTTCACTTATCTTGCAAGGAGCTAAGTCTTTTCAACGACCATCGTCTGACGCCTTCAGAAAATGTAGGGCGGGGAGGCCAGACAGTGATTCTTTCGAAATCTATTTCTAAAGCTTCGCCGACAAAGCGCCCTCTAAAGGTGCGGACATCAGTGTAGACCGTCTCACCCGTTCTACTTAGGAGCGGAGTTCGCGAAACCGCGTTTAAGTCGTTTTCAGTTCGTTTGTATGGCACCGGGCTGCCAACATCGAGACCGGTGCCTTTCATGTAGGAGTCAATTTTTTTGAGTACAACATCAGGTTTTTCTACAGTGCGCCAATAGATGAAATGACCGTCGTCAGTAAATACCAAATAGACGTGCCAAGGGGCGGTGGCTGGTCTCTCTCCTTCGGAATACCACACTCGCTCGCGCACGTCAGGACTGACGCTTGTTGTGCAACTGGAGAGGAGCATTAGGCAAAGCGTAGCAATCAATAAGCGAATCATATTTCCTTCCTTGAGTTACTATCCACCTCGAAGCGTCGCGCGCCGCCGGGCTCTAAAAAAACTTAACGACTTCTGCCTTGCCGATCCGTAAAAGTTGCTCAGTACTCTTAACTCAAGCACTTCTACGAAACCGCAGAGCGCCAAAAGCAAAGACTGAAGACTCGCTTACGATGGAGTCACTCCGACAGATCAGCGTTCACCAGAACAAGCCCTAGATCATCCCGAAGGATATATAGAACGCCTAGAAGGTGCGAGGGCAATGACCTCAGCCAAAATTAAGCGTTATACGTGCCAATTGAGGCATTTGAGTTCGAGGCTCGTCAAGCGATGACGTTGTGAACCTTTCATCTATTGGAGTATGGGGAATTGATCTTCATTCCTCCGCGCATTTTTTTCACACCCGGCTCCATTCCCGCCGGGCAAGCGCCCTGAAAGCTGCCATTAATCACTGTGCGTTGTCTTTCAATTTTTCCATTTAGCTCAAACGACGTATCTGCCGTCAGTACATAGGACTTCGCAAGGTCGCCTTTGAAAGTACCGGCCATAATCGCTTCAGGGCAGCGTGATTTGAAACTGTAGCTATCGCCGCTGCCGCTTTTCGATTCGATTTTGCACTCCTGTTCGAAGTCGCTCCACAGGTCGTCATCTATAAGTCTGTCTTTAGCATGATCGACGCATATTTCCCAGGAAAACGGCGAGGTGGACGGCGTAACCTTCCACAAACCTGAAGCACGTTGCAGGCGCAATGATGGTTCAGCGGCTGCCTCCGACAATGTTACTGATAGAGCAATTGCAGTCGACAAAAATATGGCGAGGTCCTTCATCACGTATCCTATTTGTAGAGCATCAGGTAGAGCAGAGTACTTGAAAAACAAGTGCTCCTCGCTTCGAAAGAGTCATTGATTCTCTGCTGCGCGCCTAAACTGCCCACGGCATCGTCAGCGTTACTCGCATAGCCCGGAATACCTGATGTGCACCCAGTTCATGCTCAAAGAATTATCGCCATCACCGACGCCGGTGACCGAGGACTAATAACACTGCGCGCTTGCCAGGCCTATGTTAGGGAGGTTGTTTGGTGGGATCACTGAACTATACTTCCACCTTACGTTCGCACTGCAGTGACCGAATCATTCCTAAAAGGGGAAGCATGGACAAGCGGCTTGCAGGCCTTTCATTTCTGCTTACCTTAGGATGGGTTACTGCCGTCGGGTTCGTCATGTGGTTTTTTAGCCGATAAGTCCGGCTCTATAAGCTCTGGACCTTGGTTCCTGACGTTGCCGACGCCCCTACCAACAGGAAACCACTCGAACTGTTCGGTAGGCTGGCACAGCTCTTTCGCGATTTCCTCCGCGCGCGCCGGCGAGAGACCAGGTTCGAGCCATTCATTGGCGTGTTCAGGGGTAAGGACCAATGGCCGGCGGTCATGTATGTCCACCATGCCCTGGTCACTGGCCGCAGTGATGATGACGAAGCCGTCGCCCTCATGCAGTTCAAGGCCTGGGTGTACTTGGGCTAAGGCGCCGAAGAACATCGGCTTTCTGCTTTTCAGTCGGATGAAGTATGGCTGTTTCTTTTTCGGGTCGTCCGGGTCTTTGACCCATTCATACCAGCCTTCGCTGGGTACAATCGCGCGGCCAGTTGGCCAAAGCTGTTTGAAGAACTTGCCAGTGGTCACGGTTTCGACCCGAGCATTTATTGGATCAGGGCGCTTTCCTTTCGCCCAGAACGGCGCCCATCCCCATTGCACAGCGTCAATGTGCAACCCATCCTCTTTGCTGTGCAGCAACTGCACACGCGTTGTAGGCGCCACGTTAAACCGATTGATCGGTTGTGCGTCGTAGCCACTGAACAATTCGATCTGAGGGCTCAATTCCTCTATGTAGATCGCCATTCCCTCGTACTGCACGAATCGACCGCACATAGACACACCTCCGCCTGTCGAAATCCCCCATAGAGAAATTGACCGCAAGCCGCTTACAAAGTTAACTGTATATTCGTACAGTATTTGCATAAGGCACCGCCATGAGCTTCAACATCCTGGGTCCAATAGCTGAAGGAGGCGCAAAACTGCCTCTTTGCTCGTTTCATGTACCGGCTGGTTTTCCATCGCCTGCGGCCGATCACATTGAGCAGCATATTTCTCTGGATGAAGTGCTTAACATCAGGGCGCCCCATGTTTATCTGGTGATGATCACAGGTGAGAGCATGCAGGGTGCTGGGATATTCGAGGGTGATCTGGCGGTGGTGGATCGCTCAATTGAGCCTGCGCACGGCCACATAGTGGTGGCCCTCCTAAACAACGACCCCATGTGCAAGCGCCTCTGCAAGCGCGGAAAAGAAGTGATCTTACTGTCTGAAAACCCGAAGTACCCGGCGCGCTATGTACTGGAAGGCGACGAGCTATCGATCTGGGGTGTGATCACCAGCACAGTCCGCAGCCATGTCTAACTCGCCAGTCTTTGCCCTGATCGACTGCAACAGCTTCTATGCCAGTTGCGAGCGTGTATTCCGCCCGGATCTCGCCAGGACGCCGATTGTCGTGCTGAGCAACAATGACGGTTGCGTTATTGCTCGAAGCTACGACGCCAAGCCCTATATCAAGATGGGCGAGCCGTATTTCCAGATCAAGCACAAGCTCAAGCAACACGGAATCATCCCGTTTTCCTCGAACTACGCTCTCTACGGCGACATGAGCGAGCGCGTGATGACGCTTATTGAATCGATGGTGCCCGCCGTCGAGATCTACAGCATCGACGAAGCATTCGCCGACCTCACCGGAATTGGCGGGCTTGACGCTCTCGGCCGGCAGATCCGCGCCCAGGTGCTGCGGTGCACTGGTATCCCCGTCGGGGTGGGAATCGCAAAAGCTCCGGGCGCAGAACTCGCTCTGCAAGAAAGTCCGGGTCTGCATCCGCACCGGCATGTTCAATCCGGACGAGGCGAAGTACGCGAACGGGGTTGTGGTGGACGTGCCTTATCCAACCGACGATGTGCGATTACTCACCAAGACGGCGGTTGATGCGCTCGACCACATCTACCGTCCAGGCTTCAACTACAGCAAGGCCGAGGTGATGCTGCTCAATCTGTGCCAGCCAGGTGAATACACGGATGATCTATTCGCGGTGTCTCAGTCGACCGAAGCGACCAGGGTGATGACCGTACTGGACCAGATCAATGACAGGTGGGGAAGGGGAACACTACGGTCGGCCAGCGTGCCTACGAACCCCAACTGGGGAATGCGCCGGGAGATGATGAGTCAGAGCTACACGACGAGGCTTGATCAGCTTTGGTCGGTGGCTTGCAAGTAGAAAGAGTGGTTTCCGTCGGCAGGACGCTGGGGCAGGGATGGCCCCCATGGTACGCGCATAGCGCCTGCAGTAGCCCTTGAACTTTACTTGCCCTGTCAGCCTCTCAAATTCATAACCACTCATTTGGATTCAAATCATGAGCATTGGCGAAAGACTGAAATCTGAAAGGCTGCGTCTTGGTCTTTCTCAGGCGAGAGTAGGATCGATTGGTGGGGTTGAAGTTAATGCGCAAGGCCGATACGAAAACGGTATCAGATATCCTCGAGCCGATTATCTTGCAGCGATATCTGGGTTAGGCATTGATGTCCTCTTCGTTATCACCGGCCGTCGAAGTCAAGATGGCAATGTCGACACTGCGAAAGCTGCGGAGGCTCTAGATAGCGCAACGGATTGCTTAGAGAAAGCAAAAGAGATGATTCACTAGCAGGTTCTCTCATAGCCGGTTCATTCCGACGCCATGAGGATGGCTAGGCTCAGCTTGATGAACTCTTCGTTGTCATCGAGGGTGTGCAGCGCTCCCCGGATATTTTCTGCGACCTCGGCGGAGCCACGCTGCTCCACCCAGTTTGATAACTCCATGATCGAGGCTTCCAGGGCGAGTTGATTTTCGTAGAGCTTTGATAGCAGGGAAGGGAGTAGGTCGGTATTCGGCATGGCTGATTCTCCGTAGATCTCTCAGCGTAGCAGGCAGTGCATTGAGGGTTTTGATTCGGGTCGGCAGGACGCCGTAGGAGTGCGGTTATGCAGTTCTGGCATGGGCTGAAATTTCCCCGTTGGGACCAGTCTTGGGACCAACGGGTGCATTTCTGTGTGTTATGGCTGATTACTCATGACGACTTCGCCCAGCAAACACTGATCACCGCTAATCACCATTATGCGTTTCAGACCGCATGGTGATGTTAGCTGTGGAGATCAATTACTTTACCTATCAATGGGTTGCGAGCGTGGCGGCAGGAGCCTTCAGGCATGCATCAACAGCGACATCAAGGCGCGAAACCCGGTCGCTGAGCAAAAAATGGGGGATGTGTGTTGGAATTTGGCGCGCATTGTCGCATATGTCAGGCGACAGTTGTATGGCAGGCGAAAGATGGTTTCACCAGCGTCTCCGGCATCGCCAGCCACAACAGGGCCAACGCCAGCGCGGCCACCCCGGCCAGGGTCAGGAACGCGGCGTTATAACCGGCCTGTTGCACCACGAACCCCGCCAGGCTGCTGCTCAGTGCCGCGCCCAGGCCAAACACAGTGGACAGCGCCCCCAAGCTCACATTGAAACGGCCGGTGCCCTGGGTCAGGTCCTTGACGATGACCGGGAACAGCGCGCCAAAGATCCCCGCGCCAATACCATCGAGCATCTGCACCGCCACCAGCCAGTAGGGGTCGCTGGACAGGGTGTACAACACACCGCGCAACGGCAAAATCATGAAACCGGCCAGCAGCAGCGGCTTGCGCCCCCATATATCGGCCTTGAGCCCCACCAGCCAGGCCATCGGCACCATGACCAACTGCGCCGCGACGATGCAGGCTGAGGTTAGCGGTGTGGCCATCTGCAGGTTGATCTGCGAAAGCTTCTGGCTGACCAGCGGCAGCATGGCGGCATTTGCCAGATGAAACAGCGCACAGCAGATGGCAAACAGCAGCAGTGGGCGGTTGGCCAGCAGTACCGTGAGGCCGGAGGGCTGTTCGTGATCGGCGGCGTGGGCAGGGTCGAAGCCGCGCGCCACTTCATGGTCAATCGCCTCGGCCGACACGCAACTGACCGCGATGACACTGGCCGCTGCCATAAAGGCCATCAGGTAAAACACCACCACCGGACCAAACAGGTACGCCAGGCCACCGGCCAGCAATGCGGCCACGGCATTGCCGGCGTGGTTGAAGGTTTCGTTGCGCCCGGTGCGTCGGGTGAACGCGCGCGGCCCGGTAATGCCCAGGGAGATCGCGGAAATCGCCGGGGCAAACACGGAGGCGGCGATGGCGCTGGCTGCCTGGGTCAAGGCAACCAGGCTGAACGAGCTGACAAAGGGCAGCATCAGGCAGCTGACGGTCACCAGCACCGCAGCCACCGCGATCACCCCACGTTTGCTGCGCGTGCGATCGATCAATGCGCCCGCCGGGCCTTGGGTGATCAGTGCCGCGATACCGGCCAGGGTCATGACCACGCCGATACTGGCCGGGTCCCATTGGTGCACGGCCAGCAGGTAAATGGCCAGGTAGGGGCCGAGGCCGTCGCGTACATCTGCCAGGAAAAAATTCAGGCTGTCCAGCGACAGGGTGTTACGCAGGTCGGTCTTGGCCATGGCACGGTCTTTAGGGGGAGGGCGTTCAACGGCTGAACACCTCATGGGCTAATGACCTGTGCGCTTTGCGTTAAGTTCGAGCCGCGCGACTCGACTTTCTCCCAGGCAAAAAAAGCCCGCGAGGAGAGGCGGGCTAAGGGATTCACTGGAGTAGGTAGGCTTCACCCTATAGACCGGAAAGTGAAGGCTTTGTGAAAATGCTGTCGCCTGTTCGTAAGCGGCGCTGATCAGGCGCGGCGCACGAAGGTGCGCATGGTTTGACCTGGGCCAGTACTGAACGAGCGTGGTCGGGGCATACCTTCGTCCGCTGCGATGAACACAAACTCATCCCCTTCAAGGCGATAACTGGCAGGCAGAAACTTGCCGGCGTCATCACCAATGGCGTCAACCCAGGTGATGCTCTTGGGGACGGTGCTGCTGTCCAGGAAAAACCGGCCTGCCAGTAACACTTCGCCCTCGACGGTCTTCACTTCGAAGCGGTCGCCGCGGATGGTGGTGATTGCCCCCGGCGCGCTGTGGGCGTCGACAGGGTTAAGCACGCCACTGTCTTCGAGCGAGGTTTGCTCCCAGGCACCTTGAATGGCCTGCAAATCCGGGTCTGAAATGGATGACATGCGAAATTCCTTTTTCTGAAAGGCGATATGCCTGTCGTTACAGACATTGTGGTGTTATTTATGAACTGAAGTGAAATTACGTGTAGGAGCAATCCTATTTTTTTGATTTTATTGCTATTTATCCTTTGACGACAGGCAATTAACGTTATGTTGCCTGACCGCTGGGTAACGTCTCGAAACGGTTCATCTCTTTTCGACGTGTCTACCAATTCGACACTCGCGTAGTTGATACAAAATTTCACGCTGCTTGGCTGAGGACTCAGTCAATCAGGTGATCCCATGCCAGCAGAGAGCCACGCACGTCGTGTGCCCGGACGTTGCCCCTGTTTATTCAAGTTGTCATCCAGGCCTTTGTTTCAGTGCCGGACCTCAACAACGCATCAGGGTGTAAGAATTTTGAACAACACTCCCCAGCTCCATCAACAGTCACCGTCGGACGAGATTGATCTGATTGAACTGCTTCACGCGATCTGGAACCAGAAAAAACGCGTCATTGCTTGCACGCTGCTCGCGGGCCTTCTGGGAGTAGGCTACGCGCTTCTCGCACCGAGGGTTTATCAGGTCAGCAGTGTGCTGCGCCCTGCTGCAATCAACGAACTGGACGCGCTCAACCGCTCGGAAGTCTATGCGCTACCGCCGGCCAGTGCGTTGTCCAAGGTCGGCGCGCGGCTGGACTCCTATGAAGCCCGCCTGGGTTTTTTCAGGGCCAATGCGGCGCTTTTTGAAGCGTTTCAACGCCCAGGGCAAAGCCTGGAGCAGAGCTTTGAAGCGTTCAACCGTGATGCCATCAAACTGGTGCTGCCCGACCCCAAGAAGGCCGCCTCGCTCAGCAGCTTTATCCGCCTGGAGATGCATTACCCCAAGGAGGTCGACGGCGTCGCGATTCTCAACGGCTTCGTCGATTACGCCATCGCCCTTGAGCGCGAGCAGGTGGGCGCTGACCTCAAGGTGATCGTCAATAACCGTCTTAGTGAACTCAAGGGCAAAATCGACGCGGAGCGTGCCAACTACGACACGGGCAAAGAGTCGAAAATCGCCGGGTTGCTGGAGGAGGACAAAATCAGGCGTGCGCGTTTGCAGGACGAACTCACCGCCTTGCGTTTGCAGATGAAAATGGAGCGCACCGCGCGGCTGGCGGAACTGGCCGAGGCGATTTCGATTGCCAAAGCCATCGGCATCCGCCAACCGACTGCACCAGGTGCCATGGGGGCAGAGGCGCCGCGGGGTACGAGCCCGGTAATGCGCACGGTTGTGACCAATCAGGAGATCCCCCTGTACTTCATGGGGACCGAGGCGCTGGAGGCCGAGCGGGCAGCGTTGCGTAAACGTACCAACGATGATTTCACCCACAGTCGGGTGGCCGAGATCGGCAAGGAATTGCGTATGCTCGACGTCAATCGTGAAGTCGAGGCGCTCAGCAACCGCGAGAATGAAGACGTGTTCCTGCAGAACGTTGACCCGCTCTGGGCAGAAGACGCGCGATTGCGCAGCCTCAACATCGACATGAGCCAGTTGAAACTGGTGAGCGTCGACCGTCAGGCGCAGGAACCCTTGAACCCGATCAAGCCTAAAGGGGCGATGATCATCGCACTGAGTGTGTTGGTTGGGTTGATGCTCGGCATTCTGCTGGCGATGCTCACTTACTTCCATCAAGTGCGACGCGCAACCGGGCCGTTTTCCCTGGTTGACGAGCGGCGCTTGCCGGGCCACTAGCGCACGTCAGGCGTCGCGCGGGCCCGCCATAAGGCTGGCCCGCCGGGGCGCTTATTCACCACACCGAGAAGACAGCTTTTCACAATTCTTAGTTAACTTTTGGTTACAAACTGTGGCTAAATAACTGCCAATGGCCATGAGGCGGTTGGTCAACCAGCCTCTTGTGCCGATTGTGTGAATTGTGATTTCAGGTGCTGCCATCCATCCTCGGCCGTTGTGGGCACGCAGGAGCAGCCTGTTCTCTTCTGACGTGTGACGAAATCCCTTGAAACTCATCATTGTTGTTCTCTACGTTGCCTCCATCGCGTATGTACACCTGCGTGGTCGGGTGCGGCATAAGCTGGGCCGCCAACTCAGCGACCATTCGACCTTCCTGGCGCCGATCAACTGCTTCCTTTATCTGTTCTCCAAGCTGCCCAGCCGACCGTACCTCTCGCCCAGCGATTTTCCCGACCTGAGCCCCTTGCAGGCGCACTGGGAGGAAATTCGCGAGGAAGGCCAGAACCTGATGCGTGCCGGTGAAATCAAGCGCTCCGACCAATACAACGACGTGGGCTTCAACTCCTTCTTCAAATCTGGCTGGAAGCGTTTCTACCTCAAGTGGTACGGCGACAGTCACCCCTCGGCGATGAAGCTGTGCCCGCGCACCACCGAGCTGGTGCAAAGCATCGGCTCGATCAAGGCGGCGATGTTTGCCGAGCTGCCACCGGGCTCCAAGCTGGTGCGCCACCGTGACCCCTACGCCGGTTCCTACCGCTATCACCTGGGCCTGGACACGCCGAATGATCCGGGCTGCTATATCAATGTGGACGGCGAAAATTATTACTGGCGCGATGGCGAGCCTGTGATGTTTGACGAAACCTTCATTCACTACGCTGAGAACACCACGCAGCAGAACCGCATCATTCTGTTCTGCGATGTCGAGCGGCCGATGAAATACCGCTGGGCGGCGGCGTTCAATCGCTGGTTCAGCCGCAACGTGATGGCGGCTGCCGGGTCGCCCAACGATGCCGGAGACAAGACCGGTGGGTTGAACCGGGCGTTTACCCGGCTGTACAAGATTCGCCTGCGCGGCAAAGAGCTTAAAAAGCGCAACCGCACGCGGTATTACCTGGAAAAATGGGCGATCTTCGCCGCTTTGGCGGCGATCTTCCTGCTGATCTAAGGCACAGTCGGGGCGCGACTCACTTAGGCGGTGTCGCGCTCAACTTGTCCCACATCTTGGCGGTGATTTTCTGCCGATGGGCGTAACCGTCCCACGGATCAGCTTTCAACGCGTCCAGGCGTTGGTGCAGGTTGGCCACCGTCCATTGCTGGGCACTGCGCAATCCATTCAACTCATCGCGACTCACCGGTACCGACACCGGCAAGCCTGGCCGTGCGCGCACCGAATAGGCCGCTACGGTGCTGGCACCGCGGGCATTGCGCAGATAGTCGATAAAGATCTTGCCGACGCGGTTTTTCGGCCCTGAAGTGGCGGTAAAGCGCTCGGGCAGTTGCGCGGTCATGAACTGCGCAATGGCCTTGGCGAAGGCTTTCACCGTGTCCCAGCCATCGCGGCGGGCGAGCGGCACGACCAGGTGCAGGCCTTTGCCGCCGCTGGTCTTGACGAAGGCGTGCAGGCCCAGTTCGTCCAGCACCGACAAGGTCAGTTGCGCCGCTTCGACCATGGTTTTCCACGGCAGCGCCGGGTCTGGGTCGAGGTCCAGTACAAACAGGTCCGGTGTTTCGATCTTGTCCCACGTGGCGCCCCAGGTGTGCAGTTCGATCGTGCCCATCTGCACCGCGCCGAGCAGGGCCTGCGCATTGTTTATCTCCATCAGGCGAGCGTGGCCGGGGTCCAGCGCCGGGTCCAGCTGCTTGATGTGAGGAATGGCCAGGCGCTCAGCGTGTTTCTGGAAGAACTGCTCGCCCTCGATGCCTTCCGGCGCCCTCAGCAGTGACACCGGGCGATGGCGCAGGAAGGGCAGCAGCCACTCGCTGATGCGCGCGTAGAACTGTGCCAATTGCTGTTTTTGTGTGCCGCTTTGCGGGTCAATGATCCGCTCGGGATGGGTGATGTTCACGCTGCCGGTCTGCTTGGCTTTGGGGGCCTTGAGGGATTTGGCCGCGCGCGGCTGTTCATGGATGATCTGCGCGGCGGGCTTGTCGGTACGCAACCCCACAAAGGCGGCTTGGCGGACCACGCCTTCACGGGTCCACTCGGCAAACTGCACCTCGCCGACCAATGTCGGTTCCACCCAATGCACGCCCCGTGCCTGGGCGCTGGTGAGCGCTTTGGCCAGCGGCGATGCCTTGCGCTCCAGGGGCGCGAGCTGGGCGAAGATGTGCTTCAGCGCAGCCTGGTCGAACCCGGTGCCCACACGCCCGGCGTACACCAGCCCGGTATCGTCATTGACCGCCAGCAGCAGGGCGCCGAACCCGCTGCGCGAACCCTGGGGGCGGGTGTAGCCGATAATCACGAACTCTTGGCGCAGGCGGCATTTGAGCTTGACCCAATCGGCGTTGCGACTCGACACATACGGGCTGCCGAGACGTTTGCCGATCACCCCCTCCAAGGCCAGGTCGCACGCGCTTTCGAAGATATCGCGCTGGTTGGCGGCAAAGGCCTGGGAGAAGCGCAGCAGTTTGCTTGAGCTGCGCGACAGCGCCGCCTCAAGCGCGGCACGGCGCTGTTCCACCGGCGCCAGGCGTTGGTCACTGCCGTCCAGAAACGGCGCGTCGAACAGGTAATACACAATGTCCAGGCTACGGCCGATATCGAAGGCGTTTTGCAGCGCCTGAAAATCCGGCAGGCCGTCGCCATTGAGGCTGACCACTTCGCCGTCGAGCCAGCTGTCTTTAAGCTTGAGGGCTTGCAGCGCCTTGGTCTGGCGCGGCAGGCGTTCGGTCCAGTCGTGGCCATTGCGGGTGAACAGCCGCACCTCGCCGTCGCGGATGCGCGCCAGCATGCGGTAGCCGTCAAACTTGATTTCGTATTGCCAGTCACCCTCGGGGGCGCGGTCCACCAGCGTGGCCAACTGCGGGGAAAATTGCTCGGGCAGGGCGCTTTGCACCTTCTTGGGGGCAGCCTTGGACTTGGCTTTTGCCTTGGGCTTGGACGCCCCCAACGATGCATCGCTGAGCACGCTGTCGGGCTCGGCCGTGACGATGTCATAGTCGGCGGCAGAGCGTGCCTGCGGGTCTTTCTCCTTGATCAGCAGCCACTGTTGCTTGTCGCCACTGCCCTTGAGGCGGGTACGCACCAGCGCCCAGTCCCCCGAGAGTTTCTCGCCGACCAGGGTGAACTTGAGTTTGCCGGCGGCGTAGGCCTTGTGCGGGTCATCATGGGGCTGCCACACGCCACGGTCCCACACAATCACATCGCCTGCGCCATATTGACCGGCGGGGATGCTGCCCTCGAAGCTCCCATAGCTCAGCGGGTGATCTTCAACGTGCACGGCCAGGCGTTTCTGGCTGGGGTCCAGGCTCGGGCCCTTGGGCACCGCCCAGCTCAGCAGCACACCGTCGAGTTCCAGGCGAAAGTCATAGTGCAGGTTGCGCGCGTCGTGCTTCTGGATCACAAAACTCAGCGCCGAGACCTGGCGCTTGCCGGCAGGTGCGCTGCCTGCCGGTTCGGCGGTGATCCCGAAGTCGCGTTTACGGTTGTATTCGCTCAGCGGCTTTGTCATGGGACACTCCGGCGGATGGCAGGCTCAAGAGGCCTTTTTGCTGGATTTTTTCGCGGCCGGTTTTTTCGCGGCGGGCTTGCCTGCCAGGCTGCGTTTGAGCAACTCCGTCAGGTCGATGACATCGGCGGACTTACGCTCCTCCTGGCCTTCCTGGGATTCCACGTCTTCGATCTTGCCGGCCTTGGCCTTCTTCGCCACCAGCGCCATGATTTTTTCCTGGAAGCTGTCGCGATAGGCCTCCGGCTGCCAGTCGGCGCTCATGTCTTCCACCAGGCGCTTGGCCATGTCCAGCTCGCCCTTGGCCAGGGTCGGCTTGATCACGTCGCTGCCCAGTTCCAGCTCATCCAGGCTGCGTACCTCGGCGGGCCAGCGCAGCATGACCAGCACCAGCGCCGACTCCAGGGGCATCAGCGCGGCCAGGTGCTGCTTGGTGTGCAGCACCACGTTGGCCAGGGCCACCTTGCGGGTTTTTTTCAGGGTTTCGCGTAGCAGTGCGTAGACCTTGCCGCCGCGTTTATCCGGCGCCAGGAAGTAGGGCGTGTCGATGTTCTGCAGCGGGATCTGGTCGCTGTCGACAAACGCGATGATCTCAATGGTCTGGGTCGACTTGGGATGGGCCGAGCGGATTTCGTCCTCACTGAGCACCACATAGCGGCCTTTTTCGAAGGCCACGCCTTTGACGATGTTCTCTTTGGTGACCTCCTTGCCGGTGGTCTTGTTGATGCGTTTGTAGCCCACCGGGTCCATGCTGCGCTTGTCCAGCCAGTCGAAATCCACGCCCTGGGAGGAGGTGGCTGACACCAGCGACACCGGGATATGAACCAAGCCAAAACTGATGGCGCCTTTCCAGATAGAGCGTGGCATACCTGCGATTCCTTGAGCTGGGGCTGTCTTCTGGTGACTCGACGGCGACGCGAAAAGTTTCCCCGGACAGCGCTGCGAACGGATGTGCGGACAGATCGTGTTACACCTGATGAGAAACTATTTAATGCCCAAAGCCGAACCCACGGGTTAGCGTGTTATCGAAAGCACGTAATGCTCGTCTCAAAGAGGCTTTGCCATGAACCGTTGTGTGCGTCATCTCGCAGTGCTGGCATTGGGTCTGGCACTCACGCCGTTGGCCCTGGCGCAAGACCTGCCGGGCCGCAGTGATTCCAACAACAGCCCGATCCACCGGGCCAATCCCAATAGCATGCAGGGCACCCAGCCCAACGCGCCGGCGACCCGCGGTATCCAGACCGGGCCGACCCCGCGCACACCGACCTTGGACAACGGTGGCATCGGCAATCGCTACCCCCAACGCGATGCAGCCCCGAGCCGCCCGGCCACCGACACCCGAACCCCCAGTTACGATGCCAACGGCAATCGCCGGTAAGGAAGACGCCCTATGTTTCTACGTAAAACCCTGCTAGCCGCTCTGTGCGCCACCACGTTGCTGCCCGGCGCTGCTGTTTATGCCGCCGATGCCCAGCAGTTCCCCAGTGAACAGGGCAGCCTTACCCTCACCCCGATCGCCAAAGGCCTGGACCACCCGTGGGCCGTGGCGTTTCTGCCGGACCAGCAAGGCTTCCTGGTCACCGAGCGCCCCGGCCATCTGCGCTTCGTCAGCCCGGACGGCAAGCTGTCTGCGCCGTTGACCGGTGTGCCCGAGGTCTGGGCCAAGGGGCAGGGCGGGCTGCTGGATGTGGTGCTGTCACCGGACTTCAAGCAGGACCGCATGGTCTACCTGACCTACGCCGAGGGCGGTGGCAAGGACGGCAAGGCAGGAACGGCAGTGGGCCGGGGGCGTCTGGCCGCCGACCTCAAGGGCTTGAGCGATTTCAAAGTGATCCTGCGCCAGGAGCCCAAGCTTTCCACCGGCAACCACTTTGGCTCGCGCCTGGCGTTTGACCGGGACGGTTACCTGTTCGTAACCCTTGGCGAAAACAACGATCGCCCGACCGCCCAGGACCTGGACAAGCTGCAAGGCAAGGTCGTGCGCATCTACCCGGACGGTCGCGTGCCGGATGACAACCCATTTGTCGGCCAGCAGGGCGTGCGCCCTGAAATCTGGTCCTACGGCCAGCGCAACCCGCAGGGTCTGGCGTTGAACCCGTGGAGCGGCACGATCTGGGAGAACGAGCACGGCCCGCGTGGCGGTGATGAAATCAACATCATTGAGCGCGGCAAGAACTACGGCTGGCCGCTGGCGACCCACGGAATCAACTACTCGCTGACACCGATTCCCGAAGCCAAGGGCAAAACCGCAGAGGGCACCGTACAGCCGCACCATGTGTGGGAAAAATCACCGGGTATCAGCGGCATGGCGTTCTACGACGCTGATCGCTTCAAACCCTGGCAGCACAACGTGTTCATAGGCGCGCTGGCCACCCAGGAGTTGATTCGCCTGCAGTTCGACGGCGACAAGGTAGTGCATGAGGAGCGTTTGCTTGAAGGCCTGAAGGCGCGGATTCGCGATGTGCGGCAGGGGCCGGATGGCTATCTGTATGTGTTGACCGATGAGGACAACGGCGTGCTGTACCGCGTTGGCCTGAATCAGGACTGATCAATGTGGCAGGGGGGCAAGCCCCCTGCCTCAGGGTCTTAAAGCCCCAGTTCAGACAACCCCGGATGCTCGTCCGGGCGTCGTCCCAGCGGCCAGTGGAACTTGCGCTCGCTCTCCAGTATCGGCAGGTCGTTGATGCAGGCAAAACGGTTGGCCATCAGGCCATGCTCGTCGAACTCCCAATTCTCGTTGCCATATGAGCGGAACCAGTTGCCGGAGTCGTCGTGCCATTCGTAGGCATACCGCACGGCGATGCGGTTATCGCTGAAGGCCCACAATTCCTTGATCAGTCGATAATCCAGCTCCCTGGCCCATTTACGCGTGAGAAAACCCTTGGCTTCTTCGCGGTTATGGACGAACTCGGCGCGGTTACGCCATTGGGTGTCGTGGGTGTAGGCCAGCGATACCCGTTGCGGGTCTCGGGAGTTCCAGCCGTCTTCGGCCAGGCGCACTTTTTCGATGGCCGAGGCGCGGGTAAACGGCGGCAGCGGTGGACGTGTTTCTGCGGTGGATGACATTGGGCAACTCCTGAAAACAATCAGCGGTTATCGAATAGTGCAGGCGCGTGCGTTCACAGCCCCAATAGGGTTTTCGCCATGCATTGCGCGTTATCGGCAGCGGTCGAATCACCCGTGACCAGCGCAACGGTAATCGCGCCGTCGATCAGGATCAGCAGGTGCGCGGCCTGCCGTTCGGGGTCGGGGGTGCCATGGGCTTCACACAGTTCACGTGCGTACTCGAACAGTTTGTGTTTATGCGCCTTGGCCAGCAGGCGGACCGGATTGTGCGGGTCGCCGGTTTCGCCACTGGTGTTGATGAAGGCACAGCCGCGAAAGTCCGCCGAGTCGAACCAGGCCTTGAGCGCGCTGAATATCGCCAACAGCCGTTCGCCGCTGCCTTCGCTGCGCTCCACGTCGCTGCGCAGCCACTGCATCCAACGCTCGTCGCGGCGTTGCAGGGCCGCCAGTACCAACTCATCTTTGTTGGCGAAGTAACGGTAAATACTTTTGCGCGAGACCCCGGCGGTCTTCACCAGCAAATCCATGCCGGTGGCGGCAATGCCATGGCGGTAGATCAGCTTTTCGGTGACGTCGAGGATGATGTCGCGGGTTTCAGTGTTGGTCATCTGGTTCATGTGGCTGACAGTAGAACGATCGTTCTTCTTGGTCAATCAACTTTTTTCCATGCGTGACAGCACCACCTGGGCAGCCCCATGGTGTAAGCTCGGGGCCTCTTAGGAATCGACCCACTGCGAGCCTTATGCCGTCGTTCTTCAAACGCTCCCTGCTGCCCAAACTGCGCGGTTTCCCTGTTACTCCCGAGGCCATTGAGGTGCTGTCCGGCGCCAATGCGTATCGGCGCTGCCTGTTGCAAAAAATCCCCCAGGCCACCCGCCGCATCTACATCGTGGCGCTGTACCTGCAGCAGGACGAAGCAGGGCAGGAGATCTACGACGCGCTGCACGCCGCCAAGGTCGCGCGGCCGGAGCTGGACATCGTGGTAGTGGTCGACTGGCTGCGTGCCCAACGCGGGTTGATCGGCGCCGGCAAGCAACCGGGCAACAGTGCCTGGTACCAGGCCATGACCGCGCGCCACAGCAGTGAAGTGCCGGTTTATGGTGTGCCGGTGCAGACCCGCGAACTGTTCGGCGTGCTGCACCTCAAGGGCTTTGTGATCGACGACAGCGTGTTGTACAGCGGCGCCAGCCTGAACAATGTGTACTTGCACAAGTTCGACAAATACCGCTGTGACCGTTATCACCTGATCCACAACAAACCCCTGGCCGATTCCATGCAGCACCTGGTGGAGCATGGCCTGATCGCCTCCAAGGCGGTCAATCGCCTGGACCTGCCCAACCCGCCCACCACCCGCAGTTTGCGCAACGATATCGGCGACTTGCGCAGCCGCCTCAAGCACGCGACGTATGACACCACCAGCGGGCAGTTGCCCAATGGTCACCTGTCGGTCAGCCCATTGCTGGGGGTCGGCAAGAATAACCCCCTGAACCGGGTGATCCTTGAACTGATCGCCAGCGCGCAGCACCAGCTGACCCTCTGCACGCCGTACTTCAACCTGCCGCTGCCGGTGACCCGAGAGATCAACCGGGCCCTGGCGCGCGGGGTGAAGATCGACATCATCGTCGGCGACAAAACCGCCAACGACTTCTACATCCCGCCGAGCGAGCCGTTCAAGGTGATCGCCGCGCTGCCTTACCTGTATGAAATCAGCCTGCGTCGCTTCGCCAAGCGCCACCAGCCGATGATCGACAGCGGCCAGTTGAACCTGCACCTGTGGCGCGAGGGCGACAACACCTACCACCTCAAGGGCATGTGGGTCGACCAGCGCTACACCCTGCTGACCGGCAACAACCTCAACCCGCGCGCGTTCCGTCTTGACCTGGAAAACGCCTTGCTGATCGACGACCCGCAGGGCCAATGGCTGGCGCCACGGCGTACGGAGCTGGCGCAGATCTTCGAACACACCACGCGCATCGAACGGTATCAGGACTTGCAAACACTGCTGGACTACCCCGAAGCCGTTGGCAAGTTTCTGCGTCGGGTCAGCCGGGTACGGATCGAGCGGTTGCTGTACCGGATTTTGTAAAACCTGCAGGCAAAAAAAGACCCAGCCCTGTTCAAGGGGCCGGGTCTTTTTTTGCCTGGCGTTTAGTTCAAGCTCAGCTTGCCACGCAGGGTGGAGAGGTCTTCAGCCAGGGTGTTGACCGGGCCGACCAGGGCCTTACGGTCGTTTTCCTTGACCTTGTCGTAGGTTTCAAAGCCGCCATCCTTGGTTTTGTACTTGGCCAGGATCTTGTCCACGGTGGCGAAGTTCTTGTCCACCTTGGCCAGGAAGGCCTTGTCTTGCTTCTCGATCTGGCCACGGAACAAGTCGACGATTTTCTTCGCGCCGTCGATGTTGCCCTGGAAGTCATACAGGTCGGTGTGGCTGTAGCGGTCTTCTTCGCCGGAGATCTTGGTGGCGGCCACTTCCTCGAGCAGGGCTGCGGCACCGCCGACGACTTTCTCGGGCGGGAAGGTCAGGCCGTCGACGCGGGTCTTGAGGTCGTTGACATCGGTGTTGAGCTTGGCGGTCAGGGTTTCCAGGCCTTTGGTCGAGTTCTGTGAGAACAGCGCGTATTCGATGCGGTGGAAACCGGTGAAGTCTTCGGCAGTCACGCCTTTTTCATGGTCGTCGACACGCGAATCGATGGACGCATCAAGGTCGCTGAACAGCTCGGCAATCGGCTCGATCGACTCATAGTGCACGCGGGTCGGTGCGTAGAGCTTCTTGGCGGTGGCCAGGTCGCCCTTGTTGATGGCATCGGTGAACGCCTGGGTCTGGGTTACCAACTCGCCGATTTCTTCGGTGACGTAGATCTTGTAGTCCGATACCGGGCCGACCAGGTCCAGCGGCGCCGTGGCGGCGAAAGCGGCCAGGGGCGAGAGGGTCATTAACAACGACAACGCGAGAGTCGATTTCTTCATGGGAGGTGTGCGCTCTAAGGGGGTTTAGGTGTTGGCAGTGGTCTGAGCAGGCGTTGCAGCGAGCAGCGTGCGCCCAATGAAATCCTTGGGCCCTGTGACCCCCGGCAAGGTGAAGAAATACCCGCCGCCGACCGGCTTGAGGTATTCCTCCAGAGGCTCGCCGTTGAGCCGGGTTTGCACACTGATAAAACCTTTCTCCAGGTCAGCCTGGTAGCAGATGAACAGCAGCCCCATGTCCAGCTGACCGTTTTTATTGACGCCGTTGGAGTAGTTGAACGGCCGCCGCAGGATCAGGTTGGCCTGAGTCTGCGGGGTACGCGGGTTGGCCAGGCGGATGTGCGCATCGAGCTTGGTCAACTTGCCTTGCGGGTCCTTGCTGTAATCGGGAACCTGGCTTTCCTGATGGCCCCCCATGGGTGCGCCCGTGGTCTTGATGCGGCCGATGATGCTTTCTTGCTCTTGCAGGGGCGTACGGTCCCAGCGCTCGACGAAGTTGCGGATGATGCGCACCGCCTGGTAGCTGCCATTGACGGCCCAGGCAGGTTCGTCGCTGCCCGGTTGCACCCAGACAATCTGGTTCATCGCCGTGTCGTCGTTGGAATTCGGATTGGCCGAGCCGTCGCGGAAACCGAGGAAATTGCGCGCGCTCTGCGCCGGTTCACCCGGCTTGGCGGGTGCCTGGGGCGGCACGCTGCCTTCCTGCTTCCAGCGCACCAGCAGCAGGTCGGGCAGGTTTTTGACGATGTCGCGCAGGGCGTGGATATTGGTGTCCGGCGTGTTGGAACTGAACTGCAGGCTCAGGTCGCCGTGGCACTGCGCCGGTTCCAGCGCATCGTTGGGGAAGCCGACCATGCGGCTCAGGCGTTTGGGCTTGGCGGCGCTGAGGCCGAAGCGCTCATCGAACAGCGACTCGCCGACCGATACGGTGATGGTCAGGTTGTCCGGCGTGACCACCGGGCCGAGGATGCCGGAATCGGTAGGCGGCAGCTTAGGGTCGACTTGCGGCACGGTGCCGCCGGTCATCAGGAAACTGATGCGCTCGTTCAAGGTGCGGAACAGGCGCTCAAGGTCTTCGCGGTCGCTGGCCAATACGTCGAATGCTACCAGCATGCCGCAGGCCGGGCGCGGGGTGACAATGCCGCTCTGGTGCTTGCCGAGAAAGGCGTGGTGGTCCTGGGTTTTGTCACTGCGCGGAGCGGTGGTGACTTGCTCGGCGGCGGCTGCCATGGCCGGGCAGGTAAGGGTACTGCCGGCGATGGCGGCACCGGTGGCGGCCATGCCCAGCAGGACACGGCGACGTTGTGCAGAAAACTGTTCTGAATCACTCATGTAGTTGGTCGTCTTCACTGCAGGCCGGAGAGGCCAAGGGCGGGGTCGATTCCATCGAGTGCAACGGCCAGAGCCTTGGCCTTGTCTGCGATCTGCTGGCGCTGATCGGCGGTGACGCTGTCATACGTGGCGTAGCCTTTATCGACCTTGAAGCCTTGCAGCTCGGTGTCGAAGGCGGCCAGGGCGCTGTCGATTTTCGGCAACAGGTCGGCAGCGGATTTGGTCAGCAGCGGACGCATCAGCTCGACCACCTTGTGCGCGGCTTCGAGGTTGGCGGCAAACCCATTCAGGTCGACATGGCTGTAGCGCTCCTCTTCACCGCTGATGGCACGTACCTGCGCCAGGCTGTTGAGGTTGCGCACCACGATGCTCACCAGTTGCTCCGGCGGCAGGGACTGGGCCAGCAGTTGCTGCTTGAGGGTGGTCACGTCGGTGACCAGACGCTGGGCAATCGGCGCCAGGCCGTCCAGGCTGCGTTGCTGGAACAGGCTGTATTCGAGACGATGGAAGCCGCTGAACGCCGGGTCCTGTTCGCGCTGTTCAAAGTAATCGGCACGCGCGTTGATGGCGTTGTCCAGCTCCGCCAGGCGTTGGGACGCCGGCGCCAGTCGCTGATAAGCCTCGCGGGCCGGTACATACAGGGCCTGGGCCTGGGCCAGGTCACCGGCGCTGATAGCGTTTTGCAGGGCGGTCACGGCTTTGACCAGGGCGCTGCCCTGGCTGCTCAGGTACACGCGAAATTCCGACAATGGGCCGATAAACGCCACCATCGACGGCTTGGCCTTGGCCTGCGCATCGGACTCAGCCGTCGGCGTCACGTGCAGGGTGCCGCGCGGGTTGCTCAGCAGGCCGCAGGTAATCGCATAGTCGCCGGGCAACAGGTTGGCATTGATCACTTGGCTCAGGCCGGGGGCGATGTTCTCGCGCTCTTCGACCACCAGCACGCCGTCGAGGATTTCCCATTCCACCGCGCGGTCGGAGCGGTTGATGATCCGAAAGCTCGCGCGCCCGGCGGGCACGGTCAGCGCGTTGGGCTCACAGGCATGCGCGTGGATGGTCACGGCGATCTCATTGTGGTTGGTCTGGCGCTTGCTCGCCGCCAGTTGCGAGGCGTAGTAGAACAAGGCGCCGGCGGCGATCATCACGACCACCGAGCCCGCCACGGCCCAGCGCAAGGCGCGGGGTGGCAATGCCGGTTGAGGGGTTGGGTTGGACAAGAGGCGGTCCTTTTACTGGCTGGAAACGGAAGAGGAGGCGGCGGCAGGCTTGGCCGCTGCCGCCGGCAAAAAGAACATCACCAGGGCCACTACCAGATAAATCAGGTAGGCCCCCAGGGTGCTGACGGTCGGCGCTTCCTGGTAACCGAACATGCCGGCCAGCACCGAGCCCAGTGGGCTGTCCATCGGCAGCGCGGCGCTCCAGTCGAACAGCACGGTCTGCAGGTGGTTCCACACGCCCGCTTCGTGCAGCGCCTGGACTGAATTCGCCAGGATGCCGGCGGCGACCACGAGGATGAACAGGCCGGTCCAGCGGAAAAATGCACCGAGGTTCAAACGCATGCTGCCGCTGTAGATCAGGAAACCGACGATGATCGCCAGGATCAGGCCGAGCAGGGCGCCAACCGGCGCACCCGGGCCTTCGCTTTGCTGGAACACCGCCAGCAGGAAAAACACGGTCTCCAGACCCTCGCGGGCCACGGCGAAAAACACCATCAGGATCAGCGCCGTCACCTGGTGTTTGGACCCGGCCAGGGCGTGGTCGAGGGATTCATGCAGGGAGTGCTTGATGGAACGCGCGACCTTGCGCATCCAGAACACCATGGAGCTAAGGATCGCCACCGCCACCAGCCCAACGATGCCTTCGAACAGTTCCTGCTGCTTTTGCGGGAATTCGGCGCTCACCAGTTCCAGGCCGCCACCTACCAGCAACGCCAGTGCAGCGGCGAGGAATACCCCGATCCACACGGCCGGCATCCATTGGCCGCGCCCGGTCTGTTGCAGGTAACTGGCGATGATGCCGACGATCAGCGCAGCTTCAATGCCTTCGCGCAGCATGATGAGAAAAGGAACAAGCATTCGGCACCGCATCAGAACTAGATAGGGGGCTAAGTTGTAACATAATGATACTCATTACTAAACAGGCAATCTTGACGTTTGCTGAACAGTGGCTGAACGGTGGTGGGGAAGGGCAAGCGCCCTTATCATGCACGCCATCTTGTGCGCACCGGATTGCCTAACTGCCCATGTCGGAAAAAGACACCATTTCCATCCACCTCGTGCGCGAAGCCCTGTTGCAGAGCTGCGCACCCGGCGCGACCAGTGCCGAGGTGCTGACCAAGGCCGGCATCGACCCGGCGCTGCTCACCGAGCCCACCGCGCGGGTGTCGGCCACCACCTACGCGCGCCTGTGGCGTTTGCTGGCCAGGCGCATGGACGATGAGTTCTTCGGCATGGACCCGCGCAAACTCAGGTCAGGCAGCCTGGCGTTTCTCTGCCGCGCGGCCATGACCCACGCGAACCTGGGCGTCAGCCTGGAAACCGGCCTGGGCTTTTTATCCTTGATGCTTGAACAATTGCCCGCCCAACTGGTGCGCCAGCAAAGCCTGGCCGAGATCGTGCTGCTGGAGCCGGACGTGCCACCCAAGCGCGCCTTCACCTATTTCACTTACTGGATGATCGTGCATGGCGTCGCTTGCTGGCTGGCGGGGCGACGGATACCGATCCTGGCCATCGAACTGCGCGGCCCGCAGCCGGACTTCTGTGATGATTACCAGGTGATGTTCTCCGACAACCTGCGCTTTGACCGGCCGCGCACCCGCATGATCTTCTCCGCCGACTGCCTCGACCTGCCGATCAAACGCAGCGCCGAAGAACTCAAGCGTTTCCTCGCGCATGCACCGGCCAACATCCTGGTCAAATACCGCGACCCCGACAGCCTGGCCACAGGCATCAAACACGACCTGCGCCAGATGCCGCCCGACACCTGGCCGGAAACCGACGGCCTGGCGGCCACCTTGTGTATCTCCGCCTCCACCCTGCGCCGCCGCCTGGCAGAAGAAGGCCAGACCTACCAGGGCCTCAAAGACAGCGTGCGCAAGGAGCTGGCGATTGTCTGGCTGGCGGAACCGCACATCAGCTTTGCCGAGATCGCCGAGCGGTTGGGGTTTGCTGACACCAGCTCGTTCTACAAGGCGTTTCGTAAGTGGGCCGGGTCCAATCCTGGGCATTATCGAAGTTTGATTCTTGGTGATAACAGCTAGCCAAGCCAAAAAAAAGCCCCGTGACCGAATGGACCACGGGGCAAAAAATTGGCTGGATGCGACCAACCAAAGGAGCTCTTTAAATCACTTGGCGCTGGCCACCACCGTATCCGGCTGCCAGCCACCGCCCAGCGCCTTGTAGATCGCGACGATGCCGCGGTACAGGTCCACTTCGGCCTGGGCCTGGGAGTCTTCGGCGGCCAGGCGCTCACGCTGCGCGTCGAGCAGTACCAGGAAGTCCACGGTGCCTTCGCGGTAGCGGATCGCCGCGAGGTCGGCGGCGGCGCGGCTGGATTCACTCTGACGGATCAGCGAAACCAGGCGCTGTTGGCGTTTGCCGTAGTCACTGAAGGCATTTTCCGATTCTTCCAGTGCCAGTAATACTTGCTGCTCATAGGTTGCCAGGGCGCCATCGGCCTCGGCATTCGCACCACGCAAGCGAGCGCGCACGCTGCCCAGGTCAAACGCGGCCCAGGTGATGCTTGGGCCGAGGGACCAGGCATTGGCGGCAGCCGAGCCGATCTGCGAACCGCGCCCGGCGGTGAAACCGAGGAAGCCGCTGAGGCTGACCCGTGGGAACAGGTCGGCCTTGGCCACGCCGATACGCGCGGTGGCAGCGGCCAGTTTGCGTTCGGCGCTGAGGATGTCCGGGCGCCGCTGCAACAGCTGGCCTGGGTCACCAATGGGCAGTGCCTTGGCGATCGCCGGCAGGTCTTTGGGGCTCAGGTCTACAGTCAACTTGTCGGGGCGCTGGCCGAGCAGGGTGGCGATGCGGTTACGCTCGCGCACTTGTTCGGCTTGCAGTTGCGGCACGCTGGCTTCAACGGCGGCGAGGCGCGCGTCGGCACGCTCCACATCCAGTTGGTCACCTACACCGGCATCCCGCAGGCTGACGGTGATGGTGCGCGATTCCTGCTGGTTCTTGAGGTTGTCCAGAGCAATGCGTTCGCGCAACTGAGCGCCGCGCAATTGGCCGTAGGCATCCACCAGTTCGGCAATCATGCTGACTTGCAGTTGGTACAGGTCTGCTTCGGCAACCTGCTGGTCAGCGTCGCTGGCTTCCAGGTTGCGGCGGATGCGCCCAAACAGGTCGACTTCCCAGGCCATGTCCAGGCCCAGGTCGTAGCGCTCGCTGGTGACGCGCCTGGTGGTCTGGCCCGGGATCTGGCCTTTGCCCACGTCACTGCTGGCGCGGCTGGTGACCACCGGCATGATGTCGTTGGCGGCGTCATCGCGGATGGCGCGTGCCGCCCGCAGACGGGCGAAGGCGACACGCAGGTCGCGGTTACCCTGCAACGACTGGGTGACCAGTTGGTCAAGCGTCGGGTCGTCGAACTGCTGCCACCAGATGCCTTCGTACTTGGCGTGGTCATAGCTTTTGGTGTCGGCGGCGGCCGTGATGTTGGCCGCCTCCAGGTTCTGGGTTGTGTAGTCCGGGCCTACGGCACAGGCGCTCAGCGCCAGGACCAGCAAGCTCGGCAGAAAGACTTTCACACTCATTGCTGTGTCTCCAGCTTCAAGGCCTTGGCCGCTTTGCGCGCCTCCTGGCGCTCCACATAGCGACGGATCAGTACGTAGAACACTGGCGTCAGCAACAGACCGAAGAAGGTCACCCCGATCATCCCGGAGAACACCGCCACGCCCATGGCATGGCGCATCTCGGCACCGGCGCCGCTGGACAACACCAGTGGCACCACACCCATGATGAACGCGAACGAGGTCATCAGAATCGGGCGCAGACGCAGACGGCAGGCTTCGAGTACCGCCGCCAGTGGGTCGAGACCTTCTGCTTGTTTATCCTTGGCAAACTCGACAATCAGAATCGCGTTCTTACACGCCAGGCCCACCAGTACGATCAAGCCGATCTGGGTGAAGATGTTGTTGTCGCCGCCCGAGATGATTACCCCGGTGATGGCCGACAGCAGCGTCATCGGTACGATCAGGATCACCGCCAGTGGCAGGCTCCAGCTTTCGTATTGGGCGGCCAGTACCAGGAACGCCAGCAGTACGCAGAGCGGGAACACGAACAGCGCAGTGTTGCCCGAGAGGATTTGCTGATAGGTCAGGTCGGTCCACTCGTAGGTCATGCCGTTGGGCAATTCATCCTTCAACAGTTTTTCAATCGCGGCCTGGGCCTGGCCGGAGCTGTAGCCCGGTGCGGCGTTGCCGTTGATTTCAGCGGTGATGAAACCGTTGTAGTGCATCACGCGGTCCGGGCCCGAGGTGTCGCTGACCTTGATAAAGGTCGCCAGCGGGATCATCTCGCCTTTGTTGTTACGTACTTTCAGCTGGCCGATCTGATCGGAGTCCTGGCGGAACTGTTGCTCAGCCTGCACGTTGACCTGGTAGGTACGACCGAAGCGGTTGAAGTCGTTGGCATACAGCGAACCCAGGTAGACCTGCAGGGTGTCGAAGATGTCGCTGATCGCCACGCCGTGGGTCTTGGCCTTTTCGCGGTCGATGGCAGCATCGACTTGCGGCACGTTGACCGTGTAGCTGGTGAACAGGCCGAACAGCTCCGGCACGCCGTGGCTCTTGGTGATCACGTTCTGCACTTCTTTGTACAGCTCGTCATAGCCGAGGTTGCCACGGTCTTCGATCTGCAGGCGGAACCCGCCGATGGTGCCCAGGCCCTGTACCGGCGGCGGTGGGAAGATCGCCATGTAGGCTTCTTCAATGTTGGCGTATTGGCCATTCAACGCACCGGCAATCGCACCGGCGGACATGCTTGCGTCTTTACGTTCATCGAACGGCTTCAAGGTCACGAACACGATGCCGCTGTTCGGGCTATTGGTGAAACCGTTGATCGACAGGCCAGGGAACGCAATCGCGCTTTCCACGCCAGGCTGCTTGAGGGCGATGTCCGACATGCGCTTCATCACGCTTTCGGTACGGTCCAGGCTCGCGGCGTCCGGCAGTTGGGCGAAGGCCACCAGGTATTGCTTGTCCTGGGCCGGCACGAAACCGGTCGGGGTATGGGCAAACCCGAAGAAGGTCAGCACCATCAGGCCGGCGTACACGAACAGGGCAATGCCACTGCCGCGAATCACCCGGCGCACGGTACCCACGTAGCCATGGCTGGCCTTTTCGAAAAAGCGGTTGAAGGGACGGAACAGCCAGCCGCCGAACAGTTTGTCGAGGAACTTCGAGAAGCGATCCTTGGGCGCATCGTGACCGCGCAGCAACACCGCGGCCAGGGCAGGGGACAGGGTCAGCGAGTTGAACGCCGAGATCACCGTCGAGATCGCAATGGTCAAGGCGAACTGTTTGTAGAACTGCCCGGTCAAGCCACTGATAAAAGCGGCGGGGATGAACACCGCACACAGCACCAGCGCCGTGGCGATGATCGGCCCGGTCACTTCGCTCATGGCTTTTTCAGTCGCCGGGAACGGCTCCAGGCCCAGCTCGATATTACGCTCGACGTTCTCCACCACCACGATGGCGTCGTCCACCACAATCCCGATGGCCAGTACCAAGCCGAACAATGACAGCGCGTTGAGCGAGAACCCGAACAGGTGCATCACTGCAAACGTACCGATCAACGATACCGGCACCGCCACCAACGGAATGATCGAGGCGCGCCAGGTCTGCAGGAACAGAATCACCACCAGCACCACGAGGATCAGCGCTTCGAACAGCGTGTGCACGACCGCCTCGATCGAGCCGCGAACAAAGATCGTCGGGTCATAGGCAATGCGGTAATCCATGCCTGCCGGGAAGCTCTTTTTCAGCTCGGCCATCTTGCTGCGCACATCGTTGGAGATGTCGATGGCATTGGAGCCAGGGCGCTGGAAAATCGGAATCGCGACGGCGGGCTGGTTGTCGATCAGCGAGCGCAGCGCATATTGGCTGGATCCCAGCTCGACCCGGGCAATGTCCTTGAGGCGTGTGATTTCGCCATTCTCGCCGGCGCGAATCACAATGTTCTCGAACTCTTCCTCAGTGACCAGGCGGCCCTGGGTATTCACCGACAACTGGAAGCTGGTATCTGTCGGCGCAGGCTGGGCACCGAGGGCACCGGCGGCCACTTGACGGTTTTGCTCGCGGATCGCGTTGACCACATCGGTCGCGGTCAGGTTGCGTGAGGCGGTCTTGTTTGGATCGAGCCACACGCGCAGGGAGTAGTCGCCCATGCCGAACAACTGCACGTCGCCGACGCCGCCCAGGCGGGCCAGCTCATCCTTGATGTTGAGGATCGCGTAGTTGGACAGGTACAGCATGTCGTAACGCTGATCCGGGGAGGTCAAGTGCACCACCATGGTCAGGTCCGGGGAGGCCTTGTCCACGGTGATACCGATGCGCGTCACTTCCTCAGGCAGTTTCGGCTGAGTCCGCGTTACACGGTTTTGCACCTGTACCTGCGCGTTGTCCAGGTCGGTACCCAGGGCGAAGGTGATGGTCAGGGTCAGCTTGCCGTCGGCGGTCGACTGCGAGGACATGTACAGCATGTTCTCGACGCCGGTGATGGCCTGCTCCAGGGGAGCGGCCACGGTTTCACCGATGACTTTGGGGTTGGCGCCCGGGAAGTTGGCGCGCACCACCACGGTCGGCGGTACCACTTCCGGGTATTCGCTGATCGGCAACTGGAACAGCGAGATCGCGCCGGCGATCAGGATCAACAGCGACAGCACCGCTGCGAAGATCGGCCGCGAAATAAAGAACTTGGAGAAATTCATCTTGAGTCGTATCCCTTAACCGCGTGGAGCCGCAACGGCTGCGAGCTTGGGCGCGGTTTTGTCCGGCGCCACTTGCTCCAGGTTGCTGGCTTCAAGCGCTTGTCGTTGTTGGGCCAAGGCGGCGAGGGTTTCCTTGCTGGCCATCGGGATGGTTTCCGGGGCGACCGGCGAGCCAGGCCGTACGCGCTGCAGGCCCTTGACGATGATCGTGTCGTCTTTGTTCAGGCCGCTGCGCACAATGCGCAAACCTTCGATCTTGGGCCCCAGTTCAACCGAGCGATACGCCGGCTTGTCGCCGTCCATCACCAGCACGAACTTCTTGCCGAGGTCGGTGCCGACCGCTTCGTCGTTGATCAACACGGCGGAGTAAGTGCCGCTGCCCACCAGCTTCAGGCGTGCATACAGGCCTGGGGTGTATTCGCCCTTGCTGTTATCGAACACGGCGCGACCACGGATGGTGCCGGTGGCCGGGTTGACCTGGTTGTCGACGAAGTTCATCTGGCCCAGGTGCGGGTTGCCGGTTTCATTCGACAGGCCCAGGTACACCGGGGTGGTTGCGCCACGACGGCCCTGGCGAGCCAGCTCGGTGTACTTGAGGAACACGCGCTCATCGGCATCGAAGTAGGCATAGACCTTGTCGGTGGAGACCACGCTGGTCAGCGCCGTGGTGTCGGCGGTCACCAGGTTGCCGGCGGTGATTTCGGCACGGCTGACGCGGCCGCTGATCGGCGAGGTCACGCGGGTAAAACTCAGGTTCAATTTGGCCAGGTCCAACTGCGCCTGGATACCCGCCACGGCAGCGCGAGATTCCTGCGCGGCGGTGGTGCGCGAATCGGCCAGCTCTGCGGAGATCGCGTTGCTCTGGCGCAGGCGTTCGCCGCGCTGGGCTTCGTTATCGCTGCGGGTGGCGGCGGCTTTGGTTTGTGCAAGCTGGGCTTCAAGGCGGCGCACTTCAGCCTGGAACGGACGCGGATCGATCTGGAACAGCAGGTCGCCTTTCTTGACCAAAGCGCCTTCGGTGAAAGCGACTTGGTCAATCTGGCCAGAAACCCGTGGACGGATCTGTACGGTTTCCGGTGCTTCCAGGCGGCCGGTGAACTCGTCCCACTCGTTGACCGGTTGCTCGAGCACCTTGGCCACGCTGACTTTGGCAGCGGGCATGGCGGCCGCTTGTTCCGGAGTTTTGCCGCACGCGCTCATCACCACCACGGCCAAAATCGCCAGGGGGAAGCGCAAATGTTTGAGTGACTGTTCCATGAGGTGCATCCGCCAATGTATTGAGATGGGCGGATCATGCGCGGCGAGGTGCTATGTCACGAATCGAATGAAGCAAAGGTAACTATCATTCGGAATGATATAAGCGCGAGATTAGCCCTCTAGGATGGGGGTTTCGTTAGGGTGCTATCAATAGGAGTGATGACAAAAGACTGTTGCTGGCATCGCAACGACGCTTGCCGGTCAAGCTCGCCGAATAATCCGCCCTCGATCAGTTTGAGCACTGCCCAAGCCGGAAACAATTTGTCACATGCAAGCCTGTTTTCCGATATCGGTTGAAATAGGCAATAAATTCCCTTGATCAGGCAATCACCTCTACCGGCTAACTCCACATACTCCGAGCACACTGGGACACTCAGCGGAGGAAGGCCGGGCCGGTTCGCATTTCATGAAAAACCTTGATCTCCATGTTATCCAGCAAGCCACCACGTGGCTCCAACAAGATCGCTGCGTTTGGCTGTGCACGGTGCTTGCGACGTATGGTTCAGCACCGCGAGGCCCCGGGTCGCTATTGGCAGCGCTGTCGACAGGCGAGTTCTGCGGTTCTCTCTCGGGAGGCTGTGTAGAGGAAGACTTCCTTGAGCGGCTGGGGCGCCATGAGTTCGTCGAGCATAACCATGTGGTGCGCTACGGTGAGGGCGGGCTTGCGCCGTCACTCGAACTGCCGTGCGGCGGCGTACTCGACGTATTAGTCGAAAAGTTCGAACCCGATTGCGCAGCCAGAACACACTTCGCGGCACTGTTGGCCGCGCTGCAAGGGCGCCAGCGCGTGGTGCGGCATGTCACGCTTGGAACCAATGCCCGACATACTCAGAGCGATGCCGGTGCCACCGCGCCGGTCGTGGTTGACGGCGATCAGGTGCGGATTCGTATGGGCGCAGCCCATCGATTGTTGATCGCCGGCCTGTCCCCGGTGGCCGAGTTCTGCGCCGGTTTTGCCGTGGCCCTGGGCTATGAGGTGATCGTCTGCGACCCGCGCGCCGAGTTGACTGCCGCCTTCAGCATGGCCGGGGTGGAAGTGCTCAACGTGTTTCCTGCCACGTTCATCGCTGCAGGCGGATGCCATGCCGGCACGGCGATTGTGGCGTTGACCCACGACCCGCGCATGGACGACCTGACGTTGCTGGAGGCCGTGAGAACCAGCGCTTTTTACATCGGCGCCATGGGCTCGCGGCGCACCAGCGAAAAGCGTCTTGAGCGGGTCAAGCGCATCGGCGCGTTGGCCCCGCAGATGCTCGAGCGCATTCATGCGCCGATTGGACTTAACTTAGGGAGCAAGACCCCAGCCGAGATTGCCCTCGCCGTCATGGCGGATATTGTTCGCTTGAGCAACGGAGTCGTTCGTGACCAACTCTAGACCTGTGCTGATCAAGGATTCACCTGTGCAACCTGTGCTCATGAAAGAACCGATGGCGTGCACCGTCAGCCGCCTTGCGGGCGCGGTGGACCTGGCATTGGGCAGCGATGACGAAAAGATTGGCGCATTACCTGGACTGGACCTGTACCGGCGTACCGATATCACCGCACCCATGCACTGTATTTATGGCCTGGGCATTGGCGTCACCCTGCAAGGTTGCAAGCGGGTATTGGTCGGCAGTGAGGTACTGACCTACGGGCCGGGCCAGTCGATGGTCACCAGTGTTGATCTGCCGGTCATTTCACAGGTCAGCCAGGCAACCGTGGCGCAACCGTTTTTAGGGATTATGTTGGCGCTGGACAACGCTACCGTGATGCAAGTCGCTGACCGCATGAAACTGTCCCAACGCCTGCGGGAGCAAGAGTTTCGAGCGGTGAGCGTACACCCCCTGGACACGGGTGTGCTGGACGCCGTGCGGCGCCTGGTGGACCTGCTCGTCGAGCCGCATTTGCTTGAAACCCTGGCGCCGCTGATCAAGGAAGAACTGATTGCGCGACTGTTGAGCGGCGCCCACGGCCCACAGTTACTGCACGTGATCGCTGCCGGGTCGCCCAGCCAGCACATTGCCAGGACCGTTGCCTGGCTCAAACTCAACTATCGCCAGGCCCTGCGCATGGATGACCTGGCCGCCCACGCCCACATGAGCCCGTCGACGTTTCGCCAGCATTTTCGCGCCCTGACGGGCATGAGTCCGCTGCAATATCAGAAGCAACTACGGCTGCAAGCCGCACGGCAGTTGATGCTCAGCCAGGGCGTGGATGCCAGCAGCGCCGGTGGCATCGTCGGGTACGAAAGCTCTTCGCAGTTTAGCCGCGAATACAGCCGCCTGTTTGGCGAACCGCCACAACGCGACATCAAGCGAATCCGCGTCTAGCAGCGTCGGATAGAGGAGGGCGCCGCCACCCCGGCGTTCGCGGTGCCGAGCGTTGAACCGTGGCGTTGCAACAGCTCGATCTGCTCAGCCGGCACCAGCGTGCGCAGGGTTTTGTAGAGCACGCGGGTTTCCAGCAGGTTCCACACCCGCAGCATGGTTTCCAGCGCATCCAGGGGTTTGCTGATGAAATCCCGGGCACCAAGGGCGAGGGCGCGCAGGCGCGTGTCGCGGGTGGCATCGGCGGTGAGCACGAGGATCGGCAGGTATTCACCCGTGGGGATGCGCCGATTGAGTTGTTCCAGCACCGCAAAACCGTCGAGCTCAGGCATGTGCAAGTCAAGAATCACCAGGTCCGGCTCGAAGCTGTTGAACAGCTCCAGTGTGCGCAAAGGCTCGGTGCTGCTCAGCACGTTGTTCAGCCCTTCGCGCGCCAGCAATTGCTCCACCAGGTCGAGATTCGGGCGTTGGTCGTCGATGATCAGAATACGCAGGTCGAGGTTCACACAGGCTCCGGAAAGTACTGGTCGAGGTGGGCGAGAAACGCGGGGACGTTAATCGGCTTATTCAAAATCGCTGTCGCGCCCGCATCCTGCAGGGCCTGGCGGGTGACTTCGCTGGCGTCGGCGGTGATCATCAGCACGGGTGTGAACTGGGTGATCGCAGACTTGCGCAAACGCTGCAGCACGGCCAGGCCGTCGATGTCTGGCAGTGTCACGTCGAGCAGAATCAGCTGGGGCACATGCTGTGCCGCGAGGTCCAGGCCCAGTTGGCCTTGCATGCTGGAAAGCAGCTTGATCCCCGGCCTGCGGTGCAGCAAGGTTTCGATCAACGCCAGGCTGGAGAGGTTGTCTTCGATGTACAGCACCTTGCCGTGGATCGCGGGGGCAGGGCGTGCTGGCGTGCTGTCGACTGCGGCAGCGACGGGCTCGCTGCTGGGCTGCACGCGCACAAACGGCAGCTCCAGGGTAAAGCGTGAGCCGCTGCCGTGTTGGCTGTGCACACTCAATTTGCCATGCATCTTTTCCAGCAGGCTTTTACTCAGCGCCAGGCCCAGGCCGCTACCTTCGACGTTCGGGTCGGCCCCCAGGCGCTCGAACGGCTTGAACAGTTGCCCGATGTGGTCAGCTGCGATGCCCTTGCCGGTATCGCACACCGACACGCCGATACGCTGCCCCTCGACCTTGACTTCAATGCTCACCCGGCCCTGGGGCCTGTTGTACTTAATGGCGTTGGACAGCAGGTTCAGCAGCACCTGGGTGAGGCGCTGGCGGTCGGCCGCGATGCCGATATCCGCCGCCAGCGCAGGCAGCGCCTGCAACTCAATGCCCGCGTCGGTGGCCATGGGTGACACCAGCGCCAGGGCTTCGCGCAACGTGCCCGCCAAGGCAATCGGTTCGATGTTCAACGGCAAGCGTCCCGCCTCGATCTTGGCAATGTCCAACACTTCGTTGATCAGCGTCAGCAGGTGCTGGCCGGCGCGCAGGATGTGACCGACCTGGGGTTTTTGCCCCGCCAGCGAGTCCATGTCCAGCAGTTGTGCAAAACCCAGGATCGAGTTGAGCGGGGTGCGCAGTTCGTGGCTCATGCGTGAGAGAAACTCGCTCTTGGCCCGGCTGGCGCGTTCGGCCTCCTCGCGGGCGGTGCCCAGGGCAATTTCCGCTGCGCGACGGTCGGTGATGTCGCGGGTGATTTTCGAGAAACCGCGCAGTGCGCCGGTGCTGTCGTACTGCGCGGTGATCACCACGCTGGCCCAGAAGCGCGTACCGTCCTTGCGGCAACGCCAGCCCTCTTCGGTGTAGTCACCATCGCGAGTGGCTTCGTGCAACGCCATATCCGGGTGTTGCGGGCATTCTTCCGGCAGGTAAAACACCGAGAAGTGCTGGCCGAGGATCTCCTGCTCGGTGTAGCCCTTGATCCGCTCGGCGCCGTTGTTCCAACTGGTGACATGGCCTGCGCTGTCGAGGGCGAAGATCCCGTAGTCCTTGACCCCGTCGATGATCAGCCGCAAGCGCTCTTCGTTCTCGCGCAGGGCGCGTTCGCGCTCGGCCAGCAGCACCCCGGCCTCCACCAGGCGCGTGCCCAACTGGCCGATTTCGTCGTTTTCCGGCGGCTGCGGCTGCAGTGGCTGGCCGAGGGCCAGGCGTTGCGCGTTGCCTTGCACGTGCTGCACCCGCGCGACGATTCCCTTGGACAGAAACAGCACCGCGACGATGGCCCCAAATAGCCCACAGATCGCCGCCAGCCAGGTGGACAGCAGCAGCCGCTGGCGTGTTTCGGCGGCCGCCGTGGTGCGTTCGGCGAGCAGCGAGTCCTCAAGGGTGAGCATGGTGCCGATGTGCTGACGCAAGGCGTCGAGGATGTATTTGTTGCTGACCAGCGTGCTGGTAATCGACTCGGGGCTAATCGTCGGGTCGCTGAGCATGTCTTCCAGGCCATCGATTTTGCTGTGGATCAGCGGCGTGATCGAGGCGAGTTGCTCACGCACCCGTGGGTCGCGAACATCGCCGTCGAGTCGACGCAGGGCTGACTCAATCTGCGGCTTGGCGTTGAGGTAGCCGGGCAGGAAGTCCTCGTGGCGGGTCAGCAGGTAGCCGCGCACGCTGGCGGCAGCTTCGGCCAGCAGCGTGTGCACGGCGCGGATATCGCCTTGTACGCGCAATACCCGGCGCACGTCTTCTTCGGCGCGGGCGGTCTGCCGTTCGGTGATGTAGATCAGCACCAGGGACAACAACAGCACCACCAGCGGCAGCGAAATCACCACCAGCGCCTTGCCGCGCAAGGGCAGGTCCGCCCACCGCCTGGCGTACACGCGCCTCATGGTTGCGTCACCAGGCCCAACGCGATACCGCGCACGGCAGCCTGGGTGCGGTCGGCTGCACCGAGCTTGCCGATCACCCGTTCGACATGGGCTTTTGCGGTGCCGGTGGTAATGCCCAGGCGTTCACCGATTTCCCGGTTGCTCATGCCGTTGGCGACAAGCCCGAGCACCTGACGCTCGCGTGGGGTCAGGTTTTCCGTCGCCGCTGCGCCATTGGCGTTGCGCTCGGTCATGCGGCGCAGCAGGCGAGCGCTCACCGCACTGTTGAGCGCTTCCTCACCGGCGGCGACCCGTTGCAACGCCTCGATCACCTCGTTGCGGCTGGCGTCTTTGAGCAGGTAACCGACCGCCCCGGCATTCATCGCGGCTTCCAGGTGGTCGGGGCTGTCATCCATGGTGAAAATCACCACCTTGACCGCCGGCAGGCGCTGTTGCAGCAGGCGGGCGGCGCCGAGGCCGTTGAGCACCGGCATACGGATATCGAGGATGACGATGTCGGGCAGTAACTGTTCGCACAGTTCCACCGCTTGTTGGCCATCACGCGCCTGGCCGACCACTTCAAATTGCGGGTGACCGGCCAGCAACGCGACAAACCCGGTGCGCGTGACTTCATGATCATCCGCCAGCACCAGGCGCAAGAGTGGGCTCATTGAGGTGTTCCATCCAGGTGGGCCGGCACGCGAGCGTGCAGTTGGGTGCCGCACTTGATCGCGCTGACGCAGGTAAAGGCACCGCCCAGCAGGCTGGCACGCTCGTGCATGGTGGCGAGGCCCAGGTGCTGGGCATCCTGGGTGTCGAGTTGCTGCTCGAGGGCAAAGCCCTTGCCATTGTCGTTCACGCGCAGCGAAGCCTGGCCGTCGTGCAGTTCCACGGCCAATTGCACGGCGCTGGCCTGTGCGTGCTTGAGCACGTTGTTGATGGCTTCCTGGCCGATTCTGAACAAGGCGGTTTCCACCTGACTGGGCAAGCGCCCTGTGTAGGCGGTGGTCCATTGCACGCTGACGGCGGCTTCGCGCAGGCGGTCGGCCTCTTTGTCGAGCGCCTTGAACAAGCCGAAATCATCCAGCACCGTCGGGCGCAGGCCGGCGATCAGCTGCCGGCCTTCACCCACCGAGTGCTGGGCCAGGGTCAGAATCGCCTGCAGGTCTGCGTTCAACGTGCCTGGCAGCGTCGGGCAGCGGCCGGCGAACCCTTGCAGGCGCTGATGTAACCCTGCGAGGGTTTGCGCCAGGCCGTCGTGCAGGTCGTAGGCCACGCGTTTGCGCTCGTCCTCCTGAGCCCGCAGCAACCGGTCGACAAGCTCGGACAGCGTCCTGTCGCGGGTTTTGAGGGTGCTCAGCAAGCGTTGGTTTTCCAGGTGCGCGGCCAGCAGCGTGGCGAGCAACTGCAGCGATTCACTGTCTTCATGGTCTGGCGCTCGCAGGCTGACACTGTTGCCCAGCACCAGTACACCAAAGGCCTCGCCGTCGCCGCTGCGCAAGGGCACTTGCAACACACTGGGCAGCGCGCTTCCCGGCAGCTCCAGCCAGCACGGTGCGCGTAGGCGGCGGTCGGCGATGGCGCCAAGGCTGGCGAGTCGATCCGGGCTGCCATGGCGCGCGGTGAGGGTGGCACACCCCTCGGCATCCCACTCCTGAATCAGCCCGTGGTCCATCGCCAGAAACGCGCTGGCCCGCGCCAGCACGCGTTCGCGCATCGCGTCAGGCGCCAGTTGCGGTAACGCCTGCCCGGTGTCCACCAGCAGGCGCAAACGCGCGGTGCGACTTTCGGATTGTCGATAGTGCGCGCGGATAGCCAGGGCACTACCGGGATCGTGTGGCGTGTTTTGCATGCGTGGGCTCCGGCGTCTCAGGCTCGCGGGCGCGATGGCAGTTATTAAACCTTGTTGAGCGGGTTGGGCGCCATCTGCCAAATGGCATAGTTAAATGGCTCCGGTTGGCCGATGGCGAGCGGGCAGGCGATTGGCACAGTGTGCTCACCCATACAGGAGCATCCCAATGAACGTCAAAACCGTGTCGATCGCCGTGATTTTCGCCTTGAGCGCCCCCTTTGTGCAGGCTGCCGAGACATCACCCTATGTCTACCGCGAAGTCGCCCAGGCGCCTGCCAATGTGAAAGACCGCGAGATTGCCGGGTTGTTTGATCGCTGGAACAGCGCGTTGCAGACCGGTAACGTCAAGGCCGTGGTCGACTTGTATGCGCCGGGCGCGGTGTTGCAACCGACCGTGTCCAACCAGGTGCGCAGCACGCCGGCGCAAATCACGGACTACTTCGATCACTTCCTGGTGCTCAAGCCGGTCGGCCAGATCAACTACCGAGAGATCCGCCAGCTGGGGACCAACGTGGCAATGGACAGCGGGGTCTACACCTTCACGCTGACCGAGGCGACCGGCAAGATCCGCCACGTTCAGGCACGCTACACCTTCGTCTACGAAAAGGTTGGCGAGGAGTGGAAAATCCTCAACCACCATTCCTCGGCGATGCCTGAAGTGCAGGTCAAACACGCCAAGCAGTAACCGCGGGTTCAAACAGTCCACGCCCTTGCGGGTGTGGACTTTTTTGCGTTTTCGCCACGTCGGATCGGGCAAGCAATTGCGTCGATCAGGCAACCGTGGCGTGCCGGGGGCACAGCATACTGGTGAGGACTTACCCAATCGATAAGCGTCACGTGCGCTTTTGTGGAGGACACTCATGCGTTTGCC
Organism: Pseudomonas syringae; assembly: GCF_021606685.1. Classification (GTDB taxonomy): domain Bacteria; phylum Pseudomonadota; class Gammaproteobacteria; order Pseudomonadales; family Pseudomonadaceae; genus Aquipseudomonas; species Aquipseudomonas syringae_R. The sequence goes on along the minus strand of NZ_WKCB01000013.1, from coordinate 37,541 downwards.
TGACCGCGCCACCCCGTTCAGCCAGTTCGTTGAGTTTGTGGTCGACCCCCTGCATGTGCAGGCGCTGGTGACGGCGCTGATCGCACGCGTCGAGCGCTTTACCTGTCACTGCCCAGGGTTCATCAGCGCGCAGGTGCACGTCAGCGAGGCCGGCGACCGGGTGCTGATGCAACTGTTGTGGCCCTCCAAGCGATACAGCGAGCTGGCGATTGAACGCGCCCAAACGGTTGAGCCCGATCTGTTTGATCTGGCACGCCAGCATCACGCCAGCGCGCTGTTTTTCAGCACCTTCAATGCGGTGGCGCAGGTGTGTGCAGCACCAGCGGCCCAAGGTGGGGCGCAATGACGCCTGCGGGCACGCTCAAGTGGGCGCACGTACTACCGGCGGAAAGAACCGCGCTGGTGCTGGGGTTTGCCTTTCATTTCTGCGTGCTGGCGAGCTACTACCTGGTGCGGCCGTTGCGTGACGCACTGGGCCTGGAAGGCGGCGCAGACAAATTGCAGTGGCTGTTCACCGCGACTTTTGTGGTCATGCTGCTGATGGTTCCGCTGTTCGGCGCGTTGGTTTCTCGGCTGCCGGCGACGCGGTTTATCCCGCTGATCTATCGATTCGTGGCCGCCACCATGCTGGTGTTCGGTGTGTTGATTGCCGCAAAGGTCGCGCCTGTGCAGGTCGGCCAGGTGTTTTTCGTGTGGATCAGCGTCTACAACCTGTTCATCGTGTCGATTTTCTGGAGCGTGCTGGTCGACCGTTTTTCCAGCGAACAAGGCGTGCGTTTGTTTGGCTTTATTGCGGCGGGTGGGACGTTGGGGACCTTCATCGGCCCGCTGTTGGCCGCGACCCTGGCCACCCGGCTCGGGCCGATTGCACTGACACTGGCGGCAGCACTGCTGCTGGAACTGGCGGTGCGTTGCTATCGGGCATTGTTGTCACGCACCGATGCGCAAGCGCGCAGCGTCGCGCAAGGGCAGCGCCGGATGGGCGGCAGCATGCTCGCCGGCCTCACGCTGATTGCTCGTTCACCCTACCTGCTGGGGCTGGTGCTGTTCATGCTCCTGCACACCACGGCGGCGACTTTTTTGTACTTCGAGCAGGGTCGGATAGTCGCTGGGAGCTACGCGGATGTGGCCAGCAGAACGCGGTTTTTTGCGCTCATCGATCTTATCGTTTCGGCGTTGACCTTAACCTTTCAACTCTTGCTCACGGCGCCGCTGATACGCCGGGTCGGCGTCGGCGGTGCACTGGTGGCGCTGCCCGTGGTGACGCTGGTGGCATTCACTGCGATGGCGTTGGCACCCGTGCCGGTAACGGTGGCGTTGGCGCAGGGCCTGCGTCGCGCGATTGAATTTTCGGTGGTGCGCCCGGCGCGCGAAGTGCTCTGGACCGTCGTCAGCCGCGAGGAAAAGTACAAGGCCAAAAATGTCATCGAGACCCTGGTGTATCGCGGTGGCGATGCGCTCAGCGGGTGGCTTTCGGTCGGGTTGGCTGCAGCGGGCGCAGGGTTTGGCGTTGTCGCCGTGTTGATTGTGCCGGTTGCCGGCTTTTGGTGCGGTGTGTGCTATTGGTTGGCAAACCGTCAGCGACAGATGGCGGCCAAGGCATCAGTATCAACTGATGCCGAATAGGCCAATTATTGCGCGCCGTCCAGCAACCATTGGGCGATTGACTGCGCATCGGCGTCGGACACCTGCGCTTGTGGCGGCATCGGCATCGGCCCCCATTTGCCGGTGCCACCGGCCTTGATGCTGGCTGCCAGTTGCTCGGCCGTGGTGTCGCTGCCCGCGTACTTTTGCGCGATACCCGTCCAGGAGGGCCCCACGACCTGTGCATTGGCTTGATGACAGCCCACGCAAGCGTAACGCTGGACCAGTGCCTGGCTCGCTACAGCCTCGCTGGTGAGTGTGCCCAGTGCCGCCGCCAGCAGGGCGCTGTAGGCCAGCAGGGGCGCCCGGGGCATCCGCGGTAATTTCAGGTATTGGTTCAATTGGCGTCTCTCTCATCAATCAAAAAAGCGGTGCAGCGGGCTGCACCGCGTGGTTCAGGCGAGCTTGAAGGGCAATTCACGCACAGGCTTGCCGGTGATCTGCGCAATGGCGTTGGCGAACGCCGGCGCCAGCGGCGGCAGGCCAGGTTCGCCCATGCCGGTGGGCGGCTCCGCACTCGGCACGGTGTGCACCGAAAACTGCGGCATGTCGGCGATACGCGGCACGCTGAAATCGGCAAAATTGCTTTGCTGCACCACCCCGTCCTTGAGGGTTATGGCGCCGCCCGGCAGGCACATCGACAGGCCCATCAACGCTGCGCCCTGTACCTGGGCTTCGACGCTGCGAGGGTTGACCACCAGGTTGCAATGCACGCCTGCGGTCACCTGGTGCAACACCGCACGGCCGTCCTGTACCGAAGCTTCGACGACATAGGCGACGACCGAACTGAACGACTCATGCACCGCCACACCCCAGGCGCGACCCGCCGGCAGTTGGCGCTTGCCGTACTCACTCTTGTCGACTGCCAATTGCAGCGCCGCGCTATGGCGCGGGCTTTTGTCGGCAAACAGTTTCAGCCGGTAAGCCACGGGATCCTGCCGGGTGGCGCGGGCAATTTCATCAATCAAGGTTTCCATCACGAACGCGGTATGGGTGGAACCCACACTGCGCCACCACAGCACGGGCACGTTGAGCTTGGGGTGATGCACCGTCAGGCGCATCGGAATCGGATAAGGCTCACGCAGGCCTTCGGTGGCGGTGGGGTCAATGCCATTCTTGACCCGCCCGCCGAACATGGTGCCCGTCACAATCGACTGCCCGACCAGCACGTGGTCCCAGGCCAGGACGTTGCCGCTGGCGTCGAAACCGATGCGCGCGCGGTGCAGGTGCATGGGGCGGTAGTAGCCGCCCTTGATGTCGTCTTCGCGGCTCCACACGGTGCGCACGGGGACGTTTAATCCCGCTGTTCGTGCCCCCTTGGCCACTTCACAGGCCAACACCACAATGTCGCAGGTGGCGATACCGCGCCGGCCAAAACCGCCGCCGGCCGTCTGCACGTTGATCTGAACCTGCTCGGGTTTGAGGCTCAGCACGCGTGCGGCCGCCGCGTTGTCGGCACCGGCAAACTGCGTACCGACCCATAACTCGGCGCGGCCCTGGGACAGCTGGACGGTGCAGTTCAGCGGTTCCATCGGGGCATGGGCCAGGTACGGAAACACGAACTCAGCTTCGAGGGTATGCGGCGCCGTTGCCAGCGGCGTCATATCCGCATCGAAATGGCGGGGGCCAGGGCGCCCGGCCAAGGCTTTGTAGTCGGCCAGTTGCTGCTCGCTGTCGACCTTTTCCACTGCCGCCGTATCCCACTGGACGTTGAGCGCATCACGCCCCTGCTTGGCCTGCCAATAGCCTTCAGCCACGACTGCCACGCCTTCAGCCCCGCCATCAAGCGGCACGCGATAGACCGCCTTTACTCCACGGATCGCGCGTGCTGCGCGGTCATCCAGCGTCGCCAGCCTGGCGCCGAAGACCGGCGGGCGCGCGACCACGGCGGTGAGTTGCTCGGGCAGGCGCATGTCAATCCCGAAATCCTGCTGGCCGCTGCTCTTGGCCTTGGCATCGATGCGCGTCGTGGCCTGGCCAATGATGCGAAAATCCTTGGGGTCCTTGAGGCTGACCTGTTCCGGCACCGGCATTGCCATCGCGGCCTCGGCCAGTTCGCCGTAGCTGGCGGTGCGGCCGCCGGGGCCGAGCACGTGGCCGGCGCGCGTACTCAAACGGGCCACGTCGACGTTCCAGCGCGCTGCCGCAGCGGCCAGCAGCATCGCGCGGGCACGGGCACCGAGTTCGCGGTACTGGGTGTAGCTGTTCTTGATGGAGTTGGAGCCGCCGGTCAGGTGCATGCCAAAGCGCGGGTCCTGATAGGCCAGGTCACTGGTGCCGTTGCGACTGCGCACCAGGCTCCAGTCGGCATCCAGTTCCTCGGCAAGAATCATCGGCAAGCCGGTCTGTACGCCCTGGCCGAATTCCAGCCGGTTGATGGTCACCGTCACTTCGCCATTGGCGGCGATCTGTACGAAAGCGTTGGGTTGTTGCGTCGGCTTCAACGGCTCCACCGCAGCGCCGCCAGCCTGCTGTGCCAGGGCCAGGTGAGGAAAGGCGCCCAGGGCCAGGCCCCCGATCCCGAGCATCTTCAAAAAGCTTCGCCGCGCGTAGGTGGCAGGGCCGTCGACCTGATCGCGCTCCAGCATATGTTGCAGGACGCGAGGCAGCTCCTCTGGAAAAAGATCGTTCAGCATGGGGCAGCTCCAGTCAGGCGAGGGCTTTGGCGGCGTCAGCCACCGCAGCGCGGATGCGCACGTACGTGCCACAGCGACAGATGTTGCCCATCATCGCCGAGTCGATCTCGGCCGCCGTGGGCTGCTTGCCCTTGGGCTGGGCCTTGAGAAAGGCTGTCGCGCTCATGATCTGGCCGCTCTGGCAGTAGCCGCATTGCGCCACGTCGTGTTTGACCCACGCCTCGTGCACCGCCGTGCCGACCGGGTCACTGCCGTTGGTTGCCGCCTCGATCGTGGTGATCCTGCGGCCCTCGGCGGCGGTTATCGGTCTTGCTCACCACGTATCGCCAATCCGCCCCGACCAGATCGACATCTTCCCAGCGCATCTGGGCGAGTTCGCCGGGGCGCACGGGTAACATCACCAGCAGACGCATTGCGGTGGCAACGCTGCCGGCGTTGCAGTCATCCAAGCGCAGAAGAAGCCGGCCTAGGTCGGCGGGCCTTTCGATCGCCGGGTTGCTGGTGACCACGTGGCGGATCTTCAATTCCTCGATGTTGCTGAGCGCCACGTTACGCTCCACCCAGCCGCGTCCTTCGGCGAAACCCAGCACGGCACGGATGAGGGTGCGCACGCGCCGGGCCATGGCCATGGTGCGCTGGCGACGCAACTCGGTGATGATCGCGGTGATGTGCTCCAGCTTGATCTGGCTGACCGGCTGATTGCCAATGGCAGGCAAGATGTGGTTTTTCAGCGCTCCGCGAAACCCTGCGATGGATTTGGTCACCAGTTCGGGGGACTTGAACGCCAGCCATTGCTCGGCGACGTAAGCGAAGGTGCGCGCTTCGTTGAGCAACTGTGCTTCGATCTTGGCGGTCTTGGCCTTGAGTGGGGCGATGTGGTTGGCCACGTCACGGCGTGCATCGCGGGCAATATCGCGGGCCTCTTTCAGCCCGATGTCGGGGTAAGCGCCGATCGAGAAACGGTTCTCCTTGCCGTGCAGCCGATATTTAAAGCGCCAGCGTTTGGAGGGAGACTTGCCGACCGTGCTGGACGGCCTCACCTCCAGGTAGAGGCCCGGGACTTCCCCATCGGCGTGCTTACCGGGCTCGGTCAGCGAGCGGATGTAGGCATCGCTGAGTTTTCGCTTGAAAACAACCGCAGTAGTGAAGGGCATCGGTGGGGGCATCCTTTTTTAAGGAAGCGAAATTGACCCTGATTTTGCCCCCAAGGGTGCTGGAATCCAGTGGATTTAGATAAACGGTAGTGGACGAAGTAAGCCTATAACGCAATGTTATTAAAGGCTTTTTGGACCTCTGTGGAATTTAGTTACAAACTCTCGGGGTCCCCAAAAAACATCTGAATCCGCGACCGTAGCCACCGCTCCCCAGGGTCATTGTCCTGTGACCCACGCCAGGCCATGTGCAATTCGAATGAGCGCACTGGCAAGGGTGGGTCTTCGGCGCGCAGGCCGCCGGCGGCGGTGAGTGCCTCGGCGGCGTAGTCCGGCACGGTGGCCAGGATGTCGGTGCCCGCGAGCAAGGTGCCCAGGCCGTTAAACTGTGGCACGGCGAGGACCACGTGGCGCTTGCGATCGAGTTTTTCCAGCTCTTCGTCAATGAACCCGCTCAAGTCACCGGCAAACGACACCAGGGCGTGGGGGCGGGCGCAGAAGTCGTCCAGGCTCAGCGAGCCTGGCACGCTGTCGGCGCGCAGCAGTTTTGGCAGGCTGCGACGCAAGACTTTGCGCTTGGCGTTGGCCGGCAGGTCGGCGGTGTAGCTGACGCCGATGGAGATTTCACCGGAGGCCAGCAGGCCGGGCATCAGAATGTAGTTGACGCGCCGTACCACCAGCACGATGCCAGGGGCCTCGGCACGCAGGCGTTTGAGCAGTTGCGGCAGCAGGGCGAACTCGACGTCGTCGGACAGGCCGATACGGAACACGGCGGTGCTGGTGGCCGGGTCGAACTCGGCGGCGCGGCTGACGGCGGTAGAGATCGAGTCGAGGGCCGGGGAGAGCAGGGCGAAGATCTCCACTGCGCGCGCCGACGGCTCCATGCTGCGCCCGGTGCGTACAAACAGCGGGTCATCAAACAAACCGCGCAGGCGCGACAACGCAGCGCTGATGGCCGGCTGGCCAAGGAACAATTTCTCGGCGGCGCGGGTCACACTGCGCTCGTGCATCAAGGTTTCGAATACGATCAAGAGGTTAAGGTCGACACGACGCAGGTCGTTACGGTTCATCTTGTGTCCTGGAAGAGTCTGCAAACTTGACGAGAGCGGCCACATGTAAACAATGACCGGCATGAATCTTACGGGGAAAGACTGGTACTCTGCACCGGCTAATTGAGTTTTCCTACGATACTTGAGGTCTATTCCTCAGTTGCGGAATCAATGACAGACATGTCGACTATTAATGGCGACCGGTGGCCTTACCCGGAAAGCCCAGATAGAGTTCATGGCATTAGAGGTTACTTTGACGAGGTTTGCGATGTCCCGCACGATCCGTTTTCACAAGTTTGGTCCGGCCGAGGTGCTCAAGTGCGAAGAGCATGTAGCCGCGCTGCCCGCACCGGGCGAAGTGCAGGTGCGTGTCGAAGCGATTGGCATCAGCTGGTACGACATTTTGTGGCGCCAGAACCTGGCGTCTTCCCATGCACGTCTGCCATCCGGCCTTGGCCATGAGATGGCCGGGGTTGTGGTCGCCGTGGGCGATGGTGTGGATGACTTGGCAGTGGGCGATAAGGTCGCCAGTTTTCCGGCCGAGAGCCCCAATGATTACCCGGTGTATGGCGAGCAGATTGTCCTGCCCCGTTCGGCCCTGACCCGTTACCCGGATGTCTTGAGTCCCATCGAGGCCAGCGTGCACTACACGCCGCTGTTGATCGCCTACTTTGCATACGTGGACCTGGCACGTGTCAAACCCGGGCAATTCGCTCTGGTGACCGACGCGAGCCACTGCGCGGGCCCCTCGTTTGTGCAGTTGGGCAAGGCTCTGGGTGTACGGGTGATTGCTGCCACCAAGGACAGCGAAGAGCGTGAGTACCTGCTCTCCTTGGGCGCGGAAAAGGTCATCGTCACCGAAGAGCAGGACCTGCTGATGCAAGTCAACAAGTTCACCGACAACCGCGGCGTCGACGTGGTGTTCGATGGCTTGGGCGGCCCACAGATGTCCTTGCTCGGTGATGTACTGGCGCCCCGTGGCAGCCTGGTGCTGTATGGGCTGCAGGGTGGCAACCAGACGCCATTTCCGGCGTGTGCGGCGTTCCAGAAGAACATTCAGTTCTTTGTGCACTGCATCGGTAACTTCACCGGCAAGCCTGAACTGGGCATCATCCAGGACCAGGTCGCGTTGCAGCGTGCTTTGCGCGATATCAACCAGCTCACCGCCGACCGCGTGCTGGTGCCGCTGAAAACCACGGTGTTTCCGTTCAATCAGTTCGTGGAAGCGCACCGCTATATGGACGAATGTCCGTGCCGTGAGCGTGTGGCATTGCAGGTCGAAGCTGTTTAATGCGTAGGAATATTCGTAAACGAGTATTCCTGACGGCTGGCGCAGGAGGCAAATGCGCCATTTGAAAGGGCTGAACCCACGCAGTCGATAAGCTGCCCATTCGGTGCTTCGGCCCCTGATTCTTACCGTTACTCCCGAACGCCGCCCTGTATTCCAGCGCGGCGTCTTTGTGTGTGCGCCATTTATGCATGGCCTGTCGTTGAACTGCACTGGTTTTTGCTCGGCTTCTGTATCTATTAATCATTATTCCAGCACTGATAATTGCGCCTTCACTTTCATCTCAAGGATTGAGCAATGATTGAATCTCCAGCACAACGGTTGCGAGTTACTCGCACTAACGCGACGGCCTTTTTATTGCGCCATGGAAACAGCTGCTTTCACGCAGGGTGCCAACCCGGCAGGCGGGGAAGTTACTGGGGCCTCTTTGTCGGACGCTTCTTTAAATTGTTAATTAGAGATATGTAGGAGCCTGTCGGAAGGGTCCTAAGGCTGCGCCACCGGTACGTACAGCCCCTAACAATCAAGGGTTTGATGTGCTATGGGTGCGTCGTTTTGGCCCAACGGTAAGCGTGTCATTTTGTTACTCGGTGCTAATGTCTATTCATTGGCGCCTGTAACGGTGCGCGAACTTCTTACGTGTTTAATGAGTCGAGCAAATACTGTCAGCAGTTGCTTGAAACTGATATTTCAACTCAGGTAGTAGAACGATGAGCACTATTCACGAACAAGCTATGAATTATGTTTACCAGCAAGTTCTGCAACGTTTGATTGGGCACTTTAATCGCGCTGAACGCACCGCCCTCCAATTGTTGATCCAGCGAATCGTTGTGGCGGCAGGGGGTATGGAGCAGGTGGGCGATTACAAGGTGCTGGTGGCCCATGGTGGCGGTGAGGTCAGCAGCTACACCTTGGCGTTGCTGCGTGCAGCGCAATTGTCGATTGCCGGGCGGGCCCCGCGCACCTTCCAGTTGCGGGTAGCCACGCTGCGTCACGCGGGCATGAGCGAGCGCCGGCTGGAAACCCTGAATCGAGGCTACAGTCGCTTGTTTCTTCACGACGACCCCAGGGTTGAGTTACTGATGGTGGAAAACCAAGAGGTACAGCCCTTCAACCACCTGCGACCGGTTTCCGCTATCGGGCGCGAAGCCAGCCAGCGCAGTATGTTGATGGTGGGGCACCTGACCTCGGGTGACTGCCGTGCGACGCTGTGCAATGACACTTACCTGGCCCTGGGTGATTTCTACCAGCGGGTCAGCACGTGGCACGGTGGGGTCCATGCGCTGGTCAGCGGTGACTCACCCCGCCAACAAAGCCAACTGCTGGCCTGGCTCAAGAAAACCGCGCAGGGCGCCGGGGTGCCTATCGCCAAAGATTGGCCGTTGTCGCTTAATGGCCTGTTCGCACGTATGGAAGAATGGAGCGTCGGCTATTACCGCGATATCTTCGGCGAACATTATGTGGCCAATGACAACCCCAGCAAATCCAGCCATCGAAACCTGGCTTACATTGGCGTTGCCGACCTGCTGGACGATATCGACCCCGGCGCATCGTCGCTGCTCACCGAGTTCATGGCCTACGCCCCCGATCCCTTGGGGTTCCACTTCAATTACCCGTCGTTTTCCAGTCCCTTGCTGATGGCGCATCTGCGCGGGCTGCAGGCTCAGTGCCTGCGAGAGCTTGACTATGAGGAGGGCGTCGCAGGCTTCATCCAACAGGCGGTTCCGTACATGCGCCGCCTGCACCTGTCCGAGCCATTGCTCGCCGAGGCTGTCACCTGCGATGGTCGCGTGCTGTCGAGCACCAGCGCCCAACAATTCTTTGGCCTGGATGAAACCCAACTGACGTGCCTGCTGTTTTCGCCGTTTATCCACCATGGCGAGCGGCTGGAAGGCTATTTGCGCCAATGCCATCCGGGCATGCTGGTGGCGTTGCCCGAACTGCACAAAGTGCTTCAGGGCAAGCCGTGTGCAGAAATGCTGCAGCAGTGGGTGGTAGACACCAGCGGTTTGCCAATGCCCTTGTTGCAGCACTTGTATCGCAAGCGGCCGCTGGCCAGTCCAGGCAAGCGACCCACCCCGGGGGCAACGGCCCGCGTCACTTCGCAGGCCATTAAAATGTCCGGTCGATGACCCTGCGCGGCGAGCGGCACGTGGACTTTGCCTACCAGGCGGTCTATCGCTACATGATCAGCCTGATCAACGAAGTCAGCACCGATGCCCGGGTGAAGCTGCCGTCCTTGCGACAATTGGCCGGGCGCTTGAATGTATCGATCTCGACGATCCAGTACGCGTACTCGCTGCTGGAGAAGGAGGGCAGGGTCTATTCCGTGGCGAAGTCGGGCTATTACGCCTGGCCTATGTCGGCCAATCCGTCGAACTGGGCCGGTGGTGATTTGCTTGATCGACTCTACGCTGCGACGCGCCGTCCTGGCATGGTGGTGCTCAGCGGCGATGAACCCGCGCTGCTGGCCTCCCTGGACGCGAGCCTATTGCGCATCGAACGCGACCTGGTGCGCCAATACCCGCGCCAGTTGCAACCCTGGTCCCAGCCTTACGGTGTCTGGGAACTGCGTGCGGTGTTGGCCGCACGCTACACCTCATCGCCCACGCGCTGCTGGCATGCGGATGATGTGTACATCGGTGCAGACCTGCGCGGTGTACTCGATATTCTGGTGGAAGTCCTGGGTCTGCGGGGCACGACCGTGATTGTCGAATCGCCCTGCGACTGGCTGATCCTGCGGCTGTTCCAGGACGCCGGGGTGCACATCATCGAGCTGCCCTGGACGCCGGCGGGGCACTTGGACCTGCCAACTCTCGATCAGCTGCTTTGCAGTGAGGCGGTGCAGTTGGTGGTCTTGTCGTCGGCGGTCAGCCTGCCAGCAGGGGTGGCCATGCCTGCCGACGACCGTCTGGAAGTGGCGCAGTTGTTGGAGCGCCACGGCTGCTGGCTGCTGGAAAACGACAGCTTTGGCGAGCTGGGCTTCACGGCGTCCTACACGGCGCTGCGAGAGCTGGTGAACCCGGAGTGGCTGATTGTGTTTTCCTCGTTCGAGAAGGTGCTGGGGTCGGAAGCGCCCTATGGCTATCTGTTGTCACGGCGCCTGGGCAGCGAATTGCAGCGCCAGTTTCTGCTGCGCTCATTCCGCCTGTCTGCGATTCGCCAGCGCGCCATTGCCCGCCTGTACCAAAGCGGGCGGATCGACCAGCACCTGCAGGCGCTGCGTCAACTCCTGCGGGAGCAGGCCGAAGAAATGAGCCTGCGCCTTGATCAGCATCTGGGTGAGCAGCTCACGTATCAGCCACCGGCCGCCGGAGCCACCTTTTGGCTGGGTTCTAAGCGGGCCGTGGACATGCGCCAGGTGTTCCAGCTGATGCTGGCTCAGCAGGTGGTGGTGGCGCCTGGCGAGCTGTTCAGCGTGAGTGGCCTGCATCACCAGCACCTGCGGCTGAGTCATACCTTTCATGGGCAGCCCAACCTGACTATCGCCCTGTCGGCATTGAGCGACGCGTTGCGCCAGGCGCAGATAGGCTGAGCGCGTGAAGTTTCTCTTGATGCTGTAGGATCGATACCGTCGCGCAGCAGTCCAACTCTCAGTAAACTGCCATTTTTTTCCGAATCCTTCTCTCCGAGGTTTATGCATGACAATCAGTCCTTTTGCGGGCAAACCGGCGCCAGCCCAGTTGCTGGTGGATATCCCGCGACTGGTCACGGCCTATTACACCGGCCAGCCTGATGCAGCAATCTCCACCCAGCGCGTGGCCTTCGGCACCTCCGGGCACCGTGGCAGTTCGTTCGAGCTGAGCTTCAACGAATGGCACGTGCTCGCCATCAGCCAGGCCATCTGCCTGTATCGCGAAGCGCAGGGCATCAATGGCCCGCTGTTCGTAGGCCTGGACACCCACGCGCTGTCGACCCCCGCCGGTGCCAGTGCGCTGGAAGTGCTGGCCGCCAACGGCGTGCACGTGATGCTGGCCGAGGGCGACGAATACACGCCGACGCCGGCGATTTCTCACGCCATCATCTGCTACAACCGTGGCCGCACGACTGGCCTGGCTGACGGCATCGTAATTACGCCGTCCCACAACCCGCCTCAAAGCGGCGGCTACAAGTACAACCCGCCCAATGGCGGCCCGGCGGATACCCATGTCACCAAGTGGATCGAGGCCAAGGCCAACGAGCTGCTGGCCAACAAACTGGCCGGGGTCAAGCGCATCACCCACGCCCAGGCCCTCAAGGCCGACACCACCCATCGCCATGACTACCTCAACAGCTATGTGGCCGACCTGATCAATGTCATCGACATGGACGCGATCCGCAGCGCCGACCTGCGCCTGGGCGTGGACCCGCTGGGCGGAGCAGGGGTGCGTTACTGGTCGGCGATTGCCGAGCACTACCGGTTGAACCTCGACGTGGTCAACACCGAGGTGGATTCCACATTCCGCTTCATGAGCGTCGACTGGGACGGCCAGATCCGCATGGACCCATCCTCCAGCTACGCCATGCAAGGCCTGATCGGCCTCAAGGAACGCTTTGACGTGGCCTTCGCCTGCGATCCGGACCACGACCGTCACGGTATTGTGACGCCGTCCGGTGGCCTGTTGGCGCCGAACAATTACCTGGCGGTGTCCATCGACTACCTGTTTCAGAACCGTCCAGACTGGCGCGCCGACGCCGCTGTAGGCAAGACCGTGGTCAGCAGCGGCCTGATCGATCGCGTGGCTGCGCGTATAGGCCGCCGCCTGTATGAAGTGCCGGTGGGCTTCAAGTGGTTTGCTGATGGGCTGTTCGAAGGCTCGCTGGGCTTTGGCGGTGAAGAGAGCGCCGGTGCTTCGTTCCTGCGCAAGGACGGCACCGTATGGAGCACCGATAAGGATGGCCTGATCCCCGCGCTGCTGGCGGCCGAGATGACCTCACGCAAAGGCCAGGACCCCAGCCAGATCTATCGCGGGCTGACCGACGCTTTGGGCGAGCCGTTTGCCATTCGTGTTGACGCCAAGGCGACCCCTGCGCAAAAAGCCCTGTTGGGCAAGCTGGCGCCGGAGCAAGTGACGTCCACCGAACTGGCGGGCGAAAGCATTCAGCAGATCCTCAGCCACGCGCCGGGTAACAACCAGGCAATTGGCGGCTTGAAAGTGATGACCGAAAACGGCTGGTTCGCCGCACGGCCATCGGGCACCGAGGACATCTACAAGATCTACGCCGAAAGCTTTATTGGCGAAGATCACCTCAAACAGTTGGTAGAAGAGGCTCAGGTATTGGTTGATGGCGCTATCAGCGCCAACTGATACCGCGATGTAAAAACTGTGGGAGGGGTGGTGCCCCTCCCACAGTTGTTTTTGCTCGGACTTCAGCTCAGGCCAGGTCGACCAACACGATCTCGCTGTCCTCAATCGCGGTAACGCGCACTACCTGTTCATCCTCCACCGCAACGCCATCTCGAGCTTGCGCGCGCAAGCCGTTGACTTCAATCACACCGGTTGCCGGCACCAGGTACGCCCGGCGCCCGCTGTCCAAGCTATATTCAGCGCTTTCTCCGGCCTTCAGGTTGGCGGCCACCAGGCGTGCATCGGCGCGAATGCGCAGGCTTTGATTGTCACCGGCCTTGCCGCTGGCCAAGGTTACAAACCCTTCGCGATCACCCTTGGGAAAGGGCTTGGCGCCCCAGGATGGCGGTAAGCCGCTTTCGTTCGGGATAATCCAGATCTGGAAGATCTTGGTCGGCGTGGCCTCCAGGTTGTATTCGCTGTGGGCGATCCCGGTACCTGCGCTCATTACCTGTACATCGCCAGCCTCGGTACGGCCCTTGTTGCCGAGGTTGTCGGCATGGCTGATGGCGCCTTCACGCACATAAGTGATGATCTCCATATCGCGGTGCGCATGCTGCGGGAAGCCGGTGCCAGGCGCGATGATGTCGTCGTTCCACACCCGCAGGTTGCCCCAGTGCATGCGCTTGGGGTCGTGGTACTCGGCGAATGAAAAGTGGTGATGGGCGTCAAGCCAGCCATGGTGGGCGCCGCCCAGGGAATTGAAAGGTCGAAGTTCAAGCATGATCGTCTCCTGTTGATGGCGCCCATCATCCAATAGGCCATGATCGATAAAAAGCGTAAAAAATGCCTCGTTCCTATCGGCAGATTAGATTGATTAATGGCGTTTTGACTTTCACTTCATCGCCTAACTGCATGACAGCAAAGCAATTGGCTGGAACTCAAGGACGATTCCGGCGACCATGGCGCACTGTTTTAAACCCAGCTCATCCCAGGAGTCCGCGTGCCGCACCAGAAGCCTGATTTGCCCCCTGATCTGCGCCCCCTGGCAGAAATGCCGCTGCTCAAACGCCTTGCCGCTCGCCTGTTTGGCCACGGGCTGACCCGCCTGCGCGCGCAGCATCGGTTTTCCTGGTTGCATGGCCAGGCGGACGGGTTCCGCAGTGGTCACGAAGCCGGTGTGGAGTACGGTTATCGCGAGGGCAAGGCCGAGGGCATCGAGGAGGGGCGGCAAGTCCTGCTGATTCGCGACTTTCGCCCCGAGGAGCACCGCGCGCCGAGTGTGGACGACAGCTTGTTTGATGATTGGCGCCTGCCGCTGAGCGCCGAGATCAAAAAACGCATCAAGGCGGATGTCGGCCGGTTGTTGCCAGCCCACGCCCAGCCCAGCGCCGCGCAGTGGAAGATGATCTTCAGCGATACACCCTCTACGTCGGTGATCGCCGGCGCCGGTGCGGGTAAATCCACCTCGCTGGTACTGCGCATCTTGTTGCTCACCCACTACCTGGGCTTTGAGTTGAGCTCGATGACCGTGGTGACCTTTACCCGCGAGTCGCGCAAAGACTTCGTCAACAAGCTCATGGAGATTCTCAGCCTATGGGGCCAACCCCTGGGTCTTAAAGAAGCACAGGCGGTGGTGCGCACCTTTCACTCGCGCATCCTGCCGATGGTGCGCAGCCTGCCGGGTTTCGAGCGCCTGCAGGCGTTCGAGAACCTCAGTGCCGGTTTCGAGGAGGCGGACAGCAACCCGTTCGACTTGCGTATTGGCGATGCTCAGCGCCAGCAGATGAATGCCTGTTATCACCGGCTGCACGGCCACCATGCGCGGTTCCGTGAGCTGATTGCACCCTTGGCGCGCCAGGGCATGCAGCTCAAAGAGGTGGAGCGTGACCACCCCGACGTGCAGAAGCGCGTCGCCGTGACCGAACTGGCCGCCAAGCGTGATGAGGAACTCTGCGACGTTATCGAAGACCTCTGGTTCAGAGCGGGTGCCTGGCCGATCAAAGGCATCGAGCCCAGCCGCCAGGCCTTCGAGATCAACGGTGCGCAGTTTCACTGTCACGGTTACATCCCTGAGCTGGATGCTTGGGTAGTGCTGGGCTTCGATGCGCGGGAAAACCCGCAGATCAGTCGGCCCAACGCAAAACTGTCGGTACGGGCGGAGTGGGCAGTAAAGCGTACGTTGTTTCAAGCTTTCTGCCGTAAGCCACTGATATGGTTAGATAGTTATGAGTCATCAAGACGGCTTTTAAGCAGTTTGGCGGGGGATGCCAGCGCCGGGCCAGGCTTTGATTACAAGGTCAAAGGCGAACTCGCTTCGGCGCCGCTGCTGGACTGTTTCGTGATGGCTGCCGGGTTTATCGAAAACCTCGGGCTGGACGTGCCCACCGCCGTCGGCCAGATGACCTTCGCCAAGGACGACCCTGACCGATTCTTCTTTGAAGCCCTGAGCATCTTCTGGAAAGCCCTGGAAGACCACCTACTCGATCAATCGCCGCCGATCATGACCTATAACCGGATGTTCTCGCTGTTTGGCGAAAATACTCCTGAAAACCTCAAGTTGCTCAGTGATCCACTGCTGCGGCCGATGTCGCACCTGATGATCGATGAGTTCCAGGACGTGTCGCCGCAGATCGTCTCGTGGCTGCGCGCCAGCCTGCGCGAAATCCGCAGCCGTGGCCCGGCGATGCACGTCGGCCGTGGGGCACAGCGCTCCTCGTTGCTGTGCGTGGGGGACGACTGGCAGTCAATCTACGGTTGGCGCGGCAGCTCGCCCAAGTATTTCATGGCCTTCGACAAGGAGTTTCCTTCACCGAGCACCACCCGCGTGATGCTGGGTGAGAACTACCGTAGCCATCAGCACATCATCGATGCGGCTGAACATATTGTGCGCGCTGCGCCGGCGATTCCTGGCAAAAAGGCCAAGGCCAGCGGCATGCCCAAGGCGTTAGTGCCGGTGGTGGTGCAAGAGCGTGATGACGCAGCGCTGGGACGGCAATTGCTGGAGCACTACCAGCAGGGTGATTCGGTATTAATGTTGTATCGAAAAAGTAGTGATAAGTTGTTGATTGAAGAGCATATTCAGTCTGTAGTTAATGTGGATTCTAGCTTGCCGCCTGGCGCGCGCCGGTTGAAACAGCTGACCTATCACAGTGCCAAGGGCCTGCAAGCGGATGCGGTTTTTCTGCTGGGCGATTGCCAACACATGACCAGCTCGCCCTACAAGAACCAGGTGTATCGCATGGCAGGTCTGGGCAAGGACGGTGACAGCGAACCCTACGACTCGGCGCAAAAGGACGAAATACTGCGCCTGGCGTACGTCGGTATCACCCGCGCCGTCAGCCACTGCTATTGGTATGTGGAAAAGCCCGAAGGCCAGGCGGTGAATGTGCCCAAGGCGTCGGAGCGGGTCGATGGGAAGAAAGCGTTTTTCGACGACAGACGCGGCTAACGACTGAATACGCATCAAGTGTGGGAGCGGGCTTGCTCGCGAAGGCGGTGTATCAGTGATAAATGTTTTGACTGAAACTCCGCATTCGCGAGCAAGCCCGCTCCCACACAACTGCTTTCCCACATTAACTGGATACTGGATCAGGCCCGCAACGACAACGGCGGCACAAAGGACTCCAGCTCATCCTCGACCGCCTCGATGATGCGCTCCACGTCGGCGGCGTTCATTACCGTGGCGCAGGGGATGCCGGCAATCGCGATCAGGGTTTCACCGCTGGCGCGGTCGAACAGGCGGGCGACCATACTGCCCGGCGCATCCATGCTGCCTTCGAAACCCATCGGATGAAAATGCCAGCGCATCAGCTGGCAGGCGTTGGGGAACGTCACTTTGTTCATGTTGCCCACCTTGTTCATTGAGCGCTTCCTTTAGCTCGCGGCAGGGGCCAGGACCGTCACTGGTCGTGGCGTCGAAGCATTCAAAATAGCATTCGTGCGCACGCCCACGCGCACTTTTTTCGCCCCGTTCGGCGGTTGTTTTCGATTCACTTGATATGGGTCATGCCTTACCCAAAATCAGGCAAATTGCCATTAGTCAGTCGAGCCAAACAGCCATTGAATGCGCCGATAAAATTCGGCACTCTCCAAGGTTTACCCGCCGCCGAGCCCTCCATGCCCGACATCGCCCCTGACGACGACTGCCAGCACACCCAAGCCACGGGCGAGCTGGTGTTGCGTCACCACCTGTGTTGGCGCCATCGCGACCTTGAGGGCGTGATGTCCTACTACCACCCGGACATCCAGTACCACGATTTTTTCCAGAACCGCGTCATCGGTTACGCCGAGTTGCGTGAGTACCTGCGCGCCAGCATGCCGCGTGAGGTCGATGAGGCGATTGAACACACCGACCGCATTCGCGCCGATGGCGACACGGCGTTTATCCAGTACCGCATTACTTTGCGCGGCAGCCAGGGGCTGGTGTCGTTCCGCACCAGTGAAGCCATCACCGTGCGCGACGGGCTGATCTGGCGGGTCAACGAATACGCCTCCCTGGTGCATGAGCAACCCGCCCGGGCCCTGCGGCCCACGGTCAGCCGCCTGGGCCTGTCGCCCCAGCAATTGGGGCATATGGCCAATGACCTGCAGCACTACTTCGAACTCAAGCAGCCTTATCTGGACCCGGAGCTGGACCTGCAACGCGTTTCCAGGGAATGTGGCTACAGCCGCAATCAGATTTCCTACCTGCTGAACCAAGTGTTGGGGCAGAGCTTCTACCGCTACGTCAACCACGCCCGGCTCCAGCACTTGCTGGCGTCTCTGGATAAGGCGTTGACGCCGATCAAGATCGATGACTTGGCCTTCGCCGCCGGTTTCAACTCGCTGTCGGCGTTCTACAGCGCATTCCGCCAGCACACGGGCCAGTCGCCCAAGGCCTACGTCAAACAACTTTCGCTGCGTGCACGCGCGCAAGACAGCCCCTGACATCGCGCTCTAGGATCGACCCTATCGTAACGAGGTGGGGAGCTTGGCATGCCGGCATGGCGCAGTATCAGTTTGTGGATGGACCAGTTGGATGACCCGCTGCACGCGCGGCCGTCGCTGGCGCATGACCTGGACGTTGACGTGGCCATTATCGGCGCCGGCTACACCGGCCTGTGGACCGCCTACTACCTGAAACGCCAGGCGCCTGAGCTGAACATCGCGATTATCGAAGCGCAAACCGCCGGCTTCGGCGCATCAGGCCGCAACGGCGGCTGGCTGATGGGCAACCTGCTGGGCGAAGACCGCCTGCTCGCCGGTCTGGCCCCCGAGCAGCGCCGTGCCTCGTTCGACCTGTTGCACGCCATCCCCGACGAAGTCGCCCAGGTGCTGGCCCGCGAAGGCATCGACTGCGACTACCGCAAGGGCGGCGCGTTGTATTGCGCGGCGCGTTACCCGGAGCAGGAAGGCAGCTTGCGGCGCTATCTGGACAAGCTCCATGCCCAAGGCTTGACGCAAGCCGACTACCGTTGGCTCAACCCCCAGCAACTGGCCGAACAGATCCGCATCGCCAAGCCCTATGGCGGTATCTATGCACCCCATGTCGCCACGATCAACCCGGCCAAGCTGGTGCGTGGCCTGGCACGGGTGGTGGAGCGCATGGGCGTGAGGATTTATGAAAGCAGCCCGGTCACCCAGTGGCAGCCCGGCTGTGTGCGTACCGCCCAGGCCAGTGTGCGCGCCGCCTGGGTGGTGCCTGCCGTGGAAGGCTATGCCGCGACGTTGCCGCCTTTGGGGCGGTATCAGTTGCCGGTGCAAAGCCTGATTGTCGCCACGGAACCGCTGCCCGCCAGCACCTGGGATGAAATCGGCCTGAGCCACGGCCAGGCGTTTGGCGAAAGTAGCCGCCAGGTCACCTATGGCCAACGTTCAGCCGATAATCGCCTGGTCTTCGGTGCCCGGGGCGGCTACCAGTTTGCCGGCAAGCTGCGGCATAACTTCGATTTGACCGACAGCGAGGTAGAGCTGCGTCGCTATCTGTTCGGTGAACTCTTCCCACAGCTCAAGAACGTGCGGATTACTCATTCCTGGGGCGGCAACCTCGGTATGTCGCGGCATTTTCGTCCGCACATGCTCTGCGATCACGCCACCGGCATCGCGCTGTCCGGCGGCTATGGCGGGGAGGGCGTGGGCGCCACGAACCTGGGTGGCCGCACCCTGGCTGACTTGATCCTGAAGCGTGACACGCCGCTGGTTGAGCAACCCTGGGTGATCCGCGAGCGCGGCCTGGATGCGCTCAAGGCCTGGGAGCCGGAGCCCTGCCGCTGGCTGGGCTACAACGCGATCATTCGCAGTTTTGTCCATGAAGACCAGGTACTGGCCAACCCCAACAGCGCCCCCTGGCGCCGCAAGCTGGCAACCGGCGTGGCGCAGTTCATGGAAGGTTTCATGCAGTAAATCGTTCCATTCACACGGGAAAACCCATGAGCATCACTCAATTCAAAGACACGCTGAATGCCCACCTGCCGGACTCATCACCGGTGGCAGTGCCCTTGGGCGAGCCCGTCGCCGTGGCCTCGACCCTGAGCGTCGAGCGCAACGACGGCGTCGAAACCGGCATCTGGGAGTGCACTCCTGGCCGCTGGCGTCGGCAGATCACCGCCCAGGAGTTTTGCCACTTTATCCAGGGCCGCTGCACGTTCACCCCGGACAACGGTGAAGTCATTCATATACACGCCGGTGATGCACTGATGTTGCCGGCCAACAGCACCGGAATCTGGGATATCCAGGAAACGGTGCGCAAGACCTACGTATTGATCCTGTAACGCTTTGATCCTTGATCGCCTGCCATAAAAACAGCCCTAAAACCGCCAGGAAATCGAACCATGAAAGCCATTGCCCTGTTGCCCTTGATGTTGGTGGCCTCTGTCAGCCAGGCCGCCGAGACGGTGAAAATCTACAACTGGTCGGACTACATCGCGCCGGACACCACGCAGAACTTCCAGAAAGAAACCGGCATCGGTTTCACTTACGACGTCTACGACAGCAACGAAACCCTCGACGGCAAGTTGATGACCGGTAAATCGGGCTATGACGTGGTGTTCCCGTCCAACCATTTCATGGCCCGGCAGATCCAGGGCGGGGCGCTCAAAAAGCTCGACAAGAGCCAGTTGCCCAATTGGAAAAACCTCAACCCCGTGCTGCTCAAGGCTTTGGAAAACAACGACCCGGGCAACGCCCATGGCTTTCCGTACCTGTGGGGCAGCACCGGCATTGGTTACAACATCGACAAGGTCAAGGCGGTATTGGGCGACAACGCACCGGTGGATTCCTGGGACCTGATTTTCAAGCCAGAGAACATGGCCAAGCTGCAGAAATGCGGCGTGGCGATCCTCGACAACGGCCCGGAGCTGCTGCCGGCCGCCCTGAATTACCTGGGTTTGCCGCACCATAGCAAGAAGCCCGAGGACTATAAAAAAGCGCAAGACCTGCTGATGAAAGTGCGGCCTTACGTGGCGTACTTCCATTCCTCCAAATACACCGCGGACCTCGCCAACGGTGATATCTGCGTGGCGGTCGGCTTCTCCGGCGACATCCTGCAGGCTGAAAGCCGGGCCAAGGAAGCCAAGAACGGCGTGAACATCGGCTACAACATTCCCAAGGAGGGCGCCGCTATCTGGTTTGACATGGTCGCCATGCCCGCCGACGCCCCTGACGAAAAGGCCGGTTATGCGTTCATGAACTACCTGTTGCGCCCGCAAGTGATGGCCAGCATCACCAACTACGTGCATTACGCCAACGGTAACGAAGCCGCCGACAGCCTGGTCGACCCTGCGATCAAGGCCGACACCAAGGTTTACCCGAGCCCCGAGATGATGGGCAAGCTGTTTGCGTTGGAGGCGATGCCGCTGAACATCGACCGAGTCCGTACGCGGGTATGGAACACCATTCGCACCGGTCGTTGAGTGGGTAGCCACACTGGAGTCTCTGTGTGGCCAACTGATTGTGGGCCTGTGTGACCAGCCGATTTTTGTGGCGAGCGGGCTTGCCCGCGTTGGGCTGCGCAGCAGCCCCAGGATGGCCCAGGCTGATCTGATACACCGCATTTGGCTGGGATGGGGGCGCTTCGCGCCCCAACGCGGGCAAGCCCGCTCGCCACACAAGCCGCTCGCCACACATGATCATTCGCCACACGAGCCTATGCGTTTGCCCCGGCAATAGGGGACAACTCTGGTTAATTAGTTAAACTACTGGCTGTTTAATATTGCCAATGACACCGTGACAATATAGCGGGTCGATTAACTAAGTCGGTCACGCAAGTTGTTTTGGCTTTACCGCTATTTAATATTCAAATAAGAGTCGCTGGCTTTTGTCGGACAAAAGCAAGTGCGCCCAATAGATACGGCCTCGCAAATCTTTGAGTTGTTTGCGCGGTTGTTTTGCATGGGGAAATAGAGGTAGACGAATGATTTCAGGTTGTGTCAGTTTTCTTACGCCTTCAAAAGAGGCGAGTGATAGGACGATCTCGCCCGCGGGGTTCCTATCGATCAAAGACTGATGCACTTGCAAACAAGGAAGTACGTTTATGTCAAAAGTTAAAGACAACGCTAGCGTGTCAGCGGCGCAAGCCAGCACCGCTTACTCGCAAATCGATAGCTTCAGCCATCTGTACGACCGTGGCGGCAGCCTCACGGTCAATGGCAAACCGTCCTACTCCGTCGACCAGGCGGCCACCCAGCTGCTGCGCGACGGTGCCGCCTACCGTGACGCTGACGGCAACGGCAAGATCGACCTGACCTACACCTTCCTGACCTCGGCGTCGTCGAGCACCCTGAACAAACATGGCATCTCGGGCTTCAGCCAGTTCACCGCTCAGCAAAAAGCGCAGGCAGTCCTGGCCATGCAATCGTGGGCGGATGTGGCCAATGTAGCCTTCACCGAGAAAGCCAGCGGCGGCGATGGCCACATGACGTTCGGCAACTACAGCAGCGGCCAGGACGGCGCCGCTGCCTTCGCTTACCTGCCAGGTACCGGCGCTGGCTACGACGGCACCTCGTGGTACCTGACCAATAGCAGCTATACGCCGAACAAAACGCCGGACCTGAACAACTATGGCCGGCAGACCTTAACCCACGAAATCGGGCACACCCTCGGCCTGGCCCACCCTGGCGATTACAACGCCGGGAACGGCAACCCGACCTACAACGACGCGACCTATGGACAGGACACGCGCGGCTACAGCCTGATGAGCTACTGGAGCGAGAGCAACACCAACCAGAACTTCAGTAAAGGCGGGGTGGAGGCCTATGCGTCCGGGCCGCTGATCGACGACATCGCGGCGATTCAGAAGCTCTACGGCGCCAACTACAGCACGCGCGCCGGCGACACCACCTACGGCTTCAACTCCAACACCGGGCGGGATTTCCTCAGCGCCAGCTCCAACGCCGACAAGCTTGTGTTCTCGGTGTGGGACGGCGGTGGCAACGACACTCTGGATTTTTCCGGGTTTACCCAGAACCAGAAGATCAACCTCAATGAGGCCTCGTTCTCCGACGTTGGCGGCCTGGTTGGCAACGTGTCGATCGCCAAGGGCGTGACCATCGAGAATGCGTTCGGCGGTGCCGGCAATGACCTGATCATCGGCAATAACACGGCCAACGTGATCAAGGGCGGCGCGGGCAACGACCTGATCTACGGCGGCGGGGGTGCCGACCAGTTGTGGGGCGGCGCGGGCAACGACACCTTTGTGTTCGGCGCCAGTTCCGACTCCAAGCCGGGTGCGGCGGACAAGATCTTTGACTTTACCTCGGGTTCGGACAAGATCGACCTGTCCGGCATCACCAAGGGGGCGGGCCTGACCTTCGTCAATGCCTTCACCGGGCATGCCGGCGATGCTGTGCTGACCTACGCGGCGGGTACCAACCTGGGCACCTTGGCAGTCGACTTCTCCGGGCACGGCGTGGCGGATTTCCTCGTCACCACCGTAGGCCAGGCAGCGGTCAGCGACATCGTGGCGTGATGCAGGAGCGCGGCGTTTCGGCGCCGCGCTTTTAGGGAGTAAGCGTGAAGATGCAGCGTTTTTTCAAAGTGATCGCCCGCGTTGTGCAGGTGATGTTCGTGTCGGCAGGAGCCCACGTAATGGCGAGCAGTCTTGTATTACCCTCCAGCGCCCAATTGGCCGGGCACTGGCAATTGCACCAGGCTGACCAGGTCTGCGCGCTGGACCTGCTGGAGCCGGCCAATGCGCTGGGCGGCGATGTGGCCTGTGCTGCGCAATGGTTGGGCGACACCCCCCTGAGCTGGCAGCCGACCCCCGATGGCATCTGGCTGATGAATGCCCAAGGCAGCGGGATTACCCACCTCAATCGGCAGAAAGAAGGTGAATATAAAGGTCGCACGCCAAGTGGCCTCGACGTTGTATTGCAACGCACACCTTAGTTGTTCGTTATAAGCCGATAACTCGATTTTAATAGTTGGCCGCTCCGTCATCGGGGTTGGGGTAACTATTGCCCGTCATTCGCTCAGAGAAGATCAAAAGATATGGCGAAGTTCCAGGCCGTGGCGCCCTTGTTCAAGGCGCTGGGCGAATACAAGAGCATTCTGATCAGCATTGGTTGCTTTACGGCGTTAATTAACCTGTTGATGCTGGTGCCCTCGATTTACATGCTGCAAGTGTATGACCGCGTGTTGTCCTCGCAGAATGAAACCACCTTGGTGATGTTGACGCTGATGGTCGTCGGGTTCTTCGCGTTTATCGGCACGCTGGAAGTCATCCGCAGTTTTATCGTGATCCGCATCGGCAGCCAGTTGGAGCGGCGTTTCAACTTGCGCGTGTACAAGGCCGCCTTTGAACGCAACCTGCAGCGCGGCCAGGGGCACGCCGGGCAATCACTGGGCGATTTGACCCATATCCGCCAATTCATCACCGGGCCTGCGCTGTTCGCGTTCTTTGATGCGCCGTGGTTTCCCATCTACCTGTTCGTGATTTTTCTGTTCAGCGTGTGGCTTGGTGTACTGGCTACGGCGGGGGCGGTGCTCTTGATCGCCTTGGCGTGCCTCAACGAATACCTGACCAAAAAACCCTTGGGCGAGGCCAGCGGTTTCTCCCAGCAGTCGACCCAGTTGGCCACCAGCCATTTGCACAACGCCGAGACCATCCAGGCCATGGGCATGCTTGGCGCGCTGCGCAAGCGTTGGTTTGCCGTGCATTCGCAGTTTCTCGCTCTGCAAAACACCGCCAGCGACACCGGCTCGGTGATCACCTCGTTGAGCAAGTCCCTGCGCCTGTGCCTGCAATCACTGGTGTTGGGGTTGGGTGCATTGCTGGTGATCAGGGGCGATATGACCGCCGGGATGATGATCGCCGGTTCGATTCTGATGGGCCGGGTGCTCAGCCCCATCGACCAGTTGATTGCGGTATGGAAGCAATGGAGTTCGGCCAAGCTGGCTTATCAGCGGCTGGACGATTTGCTGCGTGAGTTTCCCCCGCACGTTGAGCAGATGAAATTGCCGGCGCCCAAAGGCCAGGTCAATTTTGAACAGGTCAGCGCCGGCCCGCCCGGCCAGCGCATGGCAACCCTGCAGCAGGTCAGCTTTCAACTGGGCGCCGGCGAAGTGCTCGGCGTGCTCGGCGCCTCGGGTTCCGGCAAGTCCACCCTGGCCCGCGTGCTGGTGGGCGTGTGGCCGACCCTGGCGGGCACCGTGCGCCTGGATGGCGCGGACATCCATCGCTGGGACCGCGACGACCTCGGCCCCTACATCGGCTATTTGCCCCAGGACATTGAGCTGTTCAGCGGCAGCATCGCCGACAACATCGCGCGCTTTCGCGAGGCCGACCCGGCGCAGGTGGTGCAGGCCGCGCAACAAGCCGGTGTGCATGAGTTGATCCTGCGCTTGCCGCACGGTTACGACACGTTGCTGGGCGATAACGGCGGCGGCCTGTCCGGCGGCCAGAAGCAACGGGTTGCCCTGGCGCGTGCCCTGTACGGCGGGCCACGGCTGATCGTGCTGGATGAGCCCAATTCCAACCTCGACACCGTGGGCGAAGCCGCCCTGGCGAGTGCCATCGTGCAGATGAAAGCCCAGGGCAGCAGCGTGGTGTTGGTGACCCATCGTTCTTCGGCGTTGGCCCAGGCCGACAAGTTGCTGGTGCTCAATGAGGGGCGCTTGCAGGCATTCGGGCCGAGCCAGGAGGTGCTGCGCGCGCTGTCCGGTCAGCAGGAGGCGCCCAAGGAGAAGACCGGGGTGAGTTTCAGTCGTCAGTATCAAGCGGGAAGGAACCCAGGCGCATGAGCAGCATTACGGTTGAAGACGGTTTCAAAGAACACGACGCAAGGTTTTTTGTGCGCATGGGCTGGCTGCTGACGGTGGTCGGCGCCGGTGGGTTTTTCCTGTGGGCCAGCCTGGCGCCCCTCGATCAGGGGATCGCGGTACAGGGCACGGTGGTGGTGTCGGGCAAGCGCAAAGCCGTGCAAACCTTCAGCCCCGGCGTCGTCAGCGCGATTCTGGTGAAAGAAGGCGAACAGGTTAAACAGGGCCAACCGGTGTTTCGTCTTGACCAGACCCGCAACCAGGCCGACGTGCAGTCCCTGCAAGCCCAGTACCGTATGGCCTGGGCCAGCGTGGCGCGCTGGCAGAGCGAGCGTGACAACCGTTCGGCCATCACGTTTCCGGCCGAGCTGAGCACGCATGCCGACGCGGCCCTGGCCCTGGTGCTGGAAGGCCAGCGTCAGCTGTTCAGCAGCCGCCGCGAAGCCTTTGCCCGTGAACAGGCGGGGATTCGCGCAAGTATCGACGGCGCCACTGCGCAACTCGGCGGCATGCGCCGTGCCCGCAGTGACCTGAATGCCCAGGCCCAATCCCTGCGCGAGCAATTGAGCAACCTGCAACCCCTGGCCGACAACGGCTATATCCCGCGCAACCGGCTGATGGAGTACCAGCGCCAGCTGTCCCAGGTGCAACAGGACCTGGCGCAGAACACCGGCGAAAGCGGAAGGGTGGAGCAGGGCATCCTCGAGTCGCGTCTGAAATTGCAGCAGCACAGCGAGGAGTATCAAAAGGAAGTACGCAGCCAGCTCGCCGATGCGCAGTTACGCAGCCTGACCCTGGAACAGCAACTGACCTCGGCCGGGTTCGAGCTGCAACACAGCGAAATCAATGCGCCAGCCGACGGTATCGCGGTCAACCTCAGCGTGCATACCGTCGGTGCCGTGGTGCGCGCCGGTGAAACCCTGCTGGAGATCGTGCCTCAGGGCACGCAGCTGGAAGTCGAAGGGCATTTGCCGGTGCATTTGGTCGACAAGGTTGGCACGCACTTGCCTGTCGATATCCTGTTCACCGCGTTCAATCAGAGCCGTACGCCGCGCGTGCCGGGGGAGGTCAGCCTGATTGCTGCCGACCAGATGCTCGATGAGAAAACCGGCGCGCCGTATTACGTGCTGCGCACCACGGTCAGCGCGGCGGCGCTGGAGCAACTGCATGGCCTGGTGGTTAAGCCGGGCATGCCTGCCGAGATGTTCGTGCGTACCGGCGAGCGCTCGTTGCTCAACTACCTGTTCAAGCCGCTGCTGGATCGCGCCAACTCCGCGTTGACCGAGGAATGAACATGAAACCAGTGTTCATCGCGGTGTTGCTGATCAGCGCCAACGCCCAGGCGGCCATGGGCCCGTTCGATGTGTATGAGCAGGCCTTGCGTAACGATCCGGTGTTTCTGGGCGCCATCAAGGAGCGTGACGCGGGCCTGGAAAATCGCGCCATCGGCCGCGCCGGCTTGCTGCCCAAGCTCTCCTACAACTACAACAAGGGTCGCAACAATTCCCAGGCCACCTTGCCCGACGGCCGCGGCGGCAGTTACCACGACGACCGCAACTACAACAGCTACGGCTCGACTTTCAGCCTGCAACAGCCGTTGTTTGACTACGAGGCCTACGCCAACTACCGCAAGGGCGTGGCCCAGGCGCTGTTCGCCGATGAAAGCTTTCGCGACAAGAGCCAGGCCCTGCTGGTGCGGGTGCTTACCTATTACACCCAGGCGCTGTTTGCCCAGGATCAAATCGACATTGCCCGCGCCAAGAAGAAAGCCTTTGAACAGCAATTCCAGCAGAACCAGCACCTGTTCCGGCAAGGCGAGGGCACTCGTACCGATATCCTCGAAGCCGAGTCGCGTTATGAGCTGGCCAGCGCCGAAGAGATCGAGGCCCTGGATGAGCAGGACGCCTCACTGCGCGAACTGGGCGCCTTGATCGGCGTGCAAAGCGTCAACATCAACGACCTGGCGCCGCTGAACCAGGGCTTCGCCGCGTTCACCTTGACCCCGGCCAACTACGACACCTGGCATGAGTTGGCGATCAGCAATAACCCCACCCTGGCCTCCCAACGCCAAGCCCTGGAAGTGGCGCGTTATGAGGTAGAACGCAACCGCGCCGGGCATTTGCCCAAGGTCACGGCGTATGCCAGCTCGCGCCAGCAAGAGTCCGACAGCGGCAACACCTATAACCAGCGCTATGACACCAATACCATTGGCGTCGAAGTCAGCCTGCCGTTGTACGCCGGTGGCGGCATCTCGGCCTCTACCCGCCAGGCCAGCCGGGCGATGGAGCAGGCCGAGTACGAGCTGGAAGGCAAGACCCGCGAAACCCTGATCGAGCTGCGCCGGCAGTTCAGCGCGTGCCTGTCTGGGGTTAGCAAGTTACGCGCGTATCAGAAGGCGTTGACGTCGGCAGAGGCGCTGGTGGTGTCGACCCAACAAAGCATCCTTGGTGGCGAGCGCGTCAACCTCGACGCGTTGAATGCCGAACAGCAGCTCTACAGCACCCGCCGCGACCTGGCCCAGGCGCGCTACGACTATTTGATGGCCTGGACCAAGTTGCATTACTACGCCGGCAATTTGCGCGACACCGACCTGGCCAAGGTGGACGAGGCGTTTGGCCCCGCACAGCAGTGATTCGCTTCCTCGACAACATCAACAACAGAGAGGCAATACCATGGGTGTGTTCGATTATAAAAACCTCGGGGCTGAGGGCTCCAAAGTGTTGTTCGCCGATGCCATGGCGATCACCTTGTATACCTACCACAACCTGGATAACGGCTTTGCCGTGGGCTACCAGCACAATGGCTTGGGCCTGGGGCTGCCGGCCACGCTGGTCGGGGCGCTGCTGGGCAGCAGCGACTCACAGGGCGTGATTCCGGGCATCCCCTGGAACCCCGATTCGGAAAAGGCCGCCCTGGAGGCCGTGCAAAAAGCTGGCTGGACGCCCATCAGTGCCGACGCCCTGGGCTATGCCGGCAAGGTTGACGCCAGGGGCACGTTCTTGGGCGAAAAGGCTGGCTACACCACGGCCCAGGTCGAAGTGCTGGGCAAGTACGATGACGCGGGCAAACTGTTGGAAATCGGCATTGGCTTTCGAGGCACCTCCGGCCCACGGGAAAGTTTGATCAGCGATTCCGTCGGCGACCTGGTCAGCGATTTGCTCGCAGCGCTGGGGCCCAAGGATTATGCGAAGAATTACGCCGGTGAAGCCTTCGGCGGCTTGCTCAAAAACGTCGCCGCCCATGCCGCCGCCCACGGCCTGAGCGGTGCGGACGTGCTGGTCAGCGGGCACAGCCTGGGCGGCTTGGCGGTCAACAGCATGGCCGACTTGAGCGCGAGTCAATGGGCAGGGTTCTACAAAGATGCCCACTATGTGGCCTACGCCTCGCCGACCCAGAGCGCCGGCGACAAAGTCCTGAATGTCGGCTATGAAAACGACCCGGTGTTTCGCGCGCTGGATGGTTCTTCCTTCAACTGGTCATCCCTGGGCGTGCACGACACGCCCCATGCCTCGACCACCGACAATATTGTCAGCTTCAACGACCACTACGCGTCGACGCTGTGGAATGTGCTGCCGTTCTCCATCACCAACCTGCCGACCTGGATTTCGCATTTGCCTACCGGCTACGGCGACGGCATGACGCGCATCCTGGCCTCCGGGTTCTATGAGCAGATGACCCGCGACTCGACGATTATCGTTGCCAACCTGTCCGACCCGGCCCGAGCCAACACCTGGGTGCAGGACCTCAACCGCAATGCCGAGCCGCACAAGGGCCCTACCTTTATCGTCGGCAGTGACGGCAACGACTTGATCCAGGGAGGCAAGGGCGTGGACTTTATCGAGGGCGGCAAGGGCAATGACACGATCCGCGACAGCAGCGGGCATAACACCTTCCTGTTCAGCGGGCATTTTGGCCAGGATCGCGTAATCGGCTATCAGCCGACCGACACGCTAGTGTTCAAGGAGGTGCAGGGGAGTGTGGTCTACCGTGAACACGCCGGGGACACGGTGATCAGTGTTGGCGCGGATTCGGTGACGTTGGTTGGGGTGAGCGGGGTGTCGGGCGAGGTAGTCATCGGTTGATGACTGCAATGCAAATAAACAGGTGGGAGCACGCCTGCTCCCACATTTATCAGGTATTTGTCGCCAAAAATCAGTCTTCCTTACGCACCGTGGCCACGTCATCGGCCTTCACGCGGATGCGCTTGCCGGCAATGTCGGTGAACTCGTAGAAGCCATCGGCGGATTTGGTTTTTGGCGAATCCTTGGTCAAATACTGCGTGCCATTTTGCAGCGTCACTACGGTTTGCGTCGCGCAACCGGCCATCAGCAGAAAAGTGAGTGCAACCAGTGGCAGACCCAAATTCTTCATGTTCATAACCCTTACCTTTAACCTTGAAAAATCCCGTCCCAGAGGCGCGGGCCACAAATGTTACGCCATCGACTCCCCCATCTGATCACTTTTATGCAGAAAGTTGCCTGCGCCATTTATCTATTACCGATTGCAACAGTGCGGTGGCGACGGCACTCTGTATGCATAACCAGTATTTGATCAATGCGTACCATGGCCAATCCCCTCGACGACCCGCTCTATTACCTGCATAACTTCCGCCAGGTCCTGCATTGGCTGGGGCAACGCTATGCAGATTTGCTCGACCCCGATGAAGTGCATTTCATTCAGCAATTTGACAGGTTGCCGCAAGCGTCCCAGGCGCTGTTGGTGCGCATGGTGATGCGCAAGGGCGTGCATTTTCGCGCGGGTAAGCTCAGCTACCTGGAGATCGGTTGCCCCCACGCCGCTGTCGGCCCGCTGCTGGAACTTGGTTGGGTGGACGCGCACTGTTTGCTCGGCGTTGAAGCGTTGTGCGCCTTGCTGCAAAAAGGCGAGCTGCTCGCGGCCTTCAGGCCCTGGATCGACCAGCCGAGGGGCAACAAGGCTGACTGGCTGGAGGGCCTGGCCGCGCAGTTCACCGAACCGCGCAGTTTTGCCCAGTGGTGCCCCGAGATTGCCGACACGCTCTACAGCCTCAGCGTGATGGAGCTGTGCGACCGGCTGCGCCTGATGTTCTTCGGCAACCTGCATCAGGACTGGTCTGAGTTCGTGCTGGCTGACCTGGGCATCTACACCTATGAAAAGGTCGAGTTCTGCGCTGAGTCCCGCGGCCTGCGCAGCCGAGAGGACGTGCACGGCTACCTGTTTTTGCACCAGTGCCAGCAAGGCTTCGAAAGCGGCGAGCCGCTGGAGGACGTGCTGGCGCGGGTCGAGACGCTGCACACCGACAACCCCTGGCTGGAAAAGCGCCGGGCCAAGCTGCTGTTTCAGATCGGTCAGTATTGTGAGCGCAGCGCCGAGCTGGACCTGGCGCAGCAGATCTACCGCGCCTGCGCTTACCCCGGCGCCCGCGCACGGCTGATCCGCGTGCTGGAGCGCAAGGAGGATTACGCCCAGGCCATGGCCCTGGCAAGCGCGGCGCAACAGGCGCCGGAAAGCGCCGCCGAGCAGCAGCACCTGCTGCGGGTGTTGCCGCGCCTGCGGCGCAAACTCGGCGAACCGGCCGTGCCCAAGGCCACACCGCGCGCCGTCACGCGCCTCGACCTGGAACTGACCCCGCCCGAGCCGCTGATGTCGGTGGAGTACTGCGTGCAGGCGCACCTCGGCGAGCCCGACGCGCCGGTGCACTACGTGGAGAACGGCCTGATCAATTCACTCTTCGGCCTGTTGTGCTGGGAGGCGATTTTTGCGCCGTTGCCGGGTGCGTTTTTCCACCCGTTCCAGCGCGGGCCGGCGGACCTGCACAGCGCAGACTTCCACCAACGCCGCGCGCCGCTGTTTGCCGCGTGCTTCGAGCAACTGCAGGGTGAGCGCTACAAGGCCACGATTCGCCAACGTTACCGCGAGAAGTGGGCCATCCAGTCGCCTTTCGTGTTCTGGAACCTGCTCAGCGAAGAGCTGCTGGAACAGGCCCTGGACTGCTTGCCTGCCGAACACCTGCGTTACTGGTTCGAGCGACTGTTGTTGGATATTCGCGCCAACCGCGCGGGCATGCCCGACCTGATCCAGTTCTGGCCAGCGCAAAAAACCTACCGCATGATCGAGGTCAAGGGCCCGGGCGACCGTTTGCAAGACAACCAGCTGCGTTGGCTGGAGTTCTGCGGCGAATACCAGATGCCGGTCACCGTCTGCTATGTGCGCTGGGCGGAGCAAAGCGCTTGAGCTACACCGTAGCCGTACGCGCGCTCTGTGAGTTCACCGCCAAGGTGGGCGATCTGGACCTGCGTTTTACGCCGTCGCCCAGCGCTCAGGAAGGCATCATTGGCCATCGCACCGTGGCCTCGCGGCGCAGCGCTCACTATCAGCATGAAGTGAGCCTGGAAGGCGACTACCAGCAACTGCGGGTGCGGGGCAGGGCAGACGGCTACGACCCGGACGCCAACCGCCTGGAGGAGGTCAAGACTTACCGTGGTGACCTCGCTGCGCAGCCCGCCAACCATCGGCAACTGCATTGGGCCCAGGTCAAGGTGTACGGTTGGTTGATGTGCCGCACGCTCGGCCTCACGCACATCAACCTGGCGCTGGTGTACTTCGATATCGTCGGCGAAGGCGAGACCGTGCTCAGCCAGCCCTTTACGGCCGCCGAGCTGGAGCCCTTCTTCAACCAGCAATGCGCGCTGTTCCTCGGCTGGGCCGAGCAGGAGATGGCGCACCGCGCCGCGCGCAACCGTGCCGCGCAAACCTTGGGCTTCCCCCATGCCGACTTTCGTCCCGGCCAGCGCGCGCTGGCCGAGTCGGTGTACAAGGCCGTCACCACCGGCCGCTGCCTGATGGCGCAAGCACCCACGGGGATTGGTAAAACCATCGGCACAATCTTTGCGCTGCTCAAGGCCCTGGCGCCCCAGCAACTGGACAAAATGTTCTTCCTCACGGCCAAGACCCCCGGGCGCAAACTCGCCCTTGATGCCGCGCAGGTGCTGTTCAGCAGCAGCCCCGACCTGCCATTGCGCGTCCTGGAACTGGTGGCGCGCGACAAGGCCTGCGAACACCCGGACAAAGCCTGTCACGGCGAGTCCTGCCCCTTGGCCAAGGGTTTCTACGATCGTTTGCCCGCCGCGCGCGTCGCTGCGTCCCGGCTGCGCCTGCTCGACCAGCGCAACCTGCGTGACGTGGCCTTGGCCCATGACGTGTGCCCCTATTACTTGAGCCAGGAAATGGCGCGCTGGGCTGACCTGGTGGTCGCCGACTACAACTATTACTTCGACTTTGGCGCCATGCTGTTCGGCCTGGCCCAGCTCAACCTATGGCGCGCCGCGGTGCTGGTGGACGAGGCCCATAACCTGGTGGAGCGCGCGCGTTCGATGTACAGCGCCAGCCTTGACCAATACAGCCTCAAAACCCTGCGCGAGAGCGCCCCCGAGCCGCTGAAGAAGCCCTTGCAGCGCCTGAACCGCGAATGGAACGCGCTGCACAAGGATCAACTGGCGCCGTACCAGGCCTACGCCACCCGCCCGGAAAAACTGTTGCAGGCCCTGAGTCTGTGCACCGGCGCGATGGGCGACTACTTCAATGACCACCCCGAGGCGTTGGCGGGGGACCTGCAGGCCTTCTATTTTGAAGCGCTGCAATTTGCCAAGGTCGCCGAGCTGTTCAATGAGCACTTCATCTTTGATATCAGCAAGCGCCAGTTCAGTGGCAAGCGCAGCAGTTCAACCCTGTGCCTGCGCAACGTGGTGCCCGCCGAGTTCATTCGCCCACGCCTGACGGCGGCCCGCAGCTGCGTGCTGTTCTCCGCCACGCTCAGCCCGCGCCATTACTACGCCGACCTGCTGGGCCTGCCGCCGGACACTGCCTGGATCGATGTCGAATCGCCGTTCAAGGCCGAACAACTGCAGGTGCGCATCGTCGATCAGATCTCGACACGCTTTGTGCATCGCGAGGCTTCGTTGGCGCCGATTGTCGAGCTGATCGCCCAGCAGTTCAGCCGCCAGCCGGGTAACTACCTGGCGTTTTTCTCAAGCTTTGATTACCTGCAACAGGTGGCGCAATTGTTGGCCGAGCGCCACCCGCAGATCGCGCTGTGGCTGCAATCGCGCGGCATGGCCGAGGTTGAGCGCCAGGGCTTTCTCGACCAGTTCACCGAGCACAGCCAGGGCATCGGCTTTGCCGTGCTCGGCGGTGCGTTTGGCGAAGGTATCGACCTGCCCGGTGCGCGCCTGATCGGCGCGTTTATCGCCACCCTGGGCTTGCCGCAACTGAATCCGGTCAACGAGCAGATGAAGGCGCGCATGGGCGCCGTTTTCGGCGCCGGCTATGACTACACCTATCTGTACCCCGGCGTGCAGAAAGTCGTGCAGGCAGCCGGCAGGGTGATCCGCAGCCAGCAGGACCAGGGCGTGGTGATGCTGATCGACGACCGCTTCGGCGAAGCGCGGGTGCGCCAGTTGCTGCCACGTTGGTGGGTGGTTGATTGAGTTATTCCTGGCATCAATGATGCTGGTGCCTGTGCAGCGAATCACGCAGGCTAGGCAAAACCTTCATACAGGCTACGCCCATGAGCCACTCGATCGCGCACACCCTGGCTGTCAACGGTATTGAGCTCTGCATCCACGTCGCGGGCCCGGAGCACGGCCAACCGATCTGGCTGCTCCATGGCTTCCCGGAGTGCTGGCACTCTTGGCGCGAGCAGATTCCGGCGCTGACCGCAGCGGGTTATCGGGTGTTCGCCCCACAGATGCGCGGTTATGGGCAATCGAGTTCGCCGGCTGCAGTCGCCGACTACGACCTGCTGACGCTGTGTGCCGATATCCAGCAGGCCATGGACCATTTTGGCCATGCACAGGTTGTAATGGTTGGCCATGACTGGGGCGCCGTGGTGGCGTGGCACCTGGCGTTGCTCGAGCCTGAGCGGGTGACGCGGCTGATCACGATGTCGGTGCCGTTTGCCGGGCGGGCGCGCCGACCGGTGATCGAGATCCTGCGCGAGCTGTACGCCGATCGTTTCAATTACATCGTGTATTTTCAGGAACCGGGCGTGGCCGAGCGGGAATTGAATGCCGATATCGAACGCACGCTGCGCCTGTTCATGCAGGACCAGGACGTGTTTTTGCAGCAGAAACCAGCCAGTGCGCGCTTGCTGGAAGGCACCTCACCGCCTGACGCGTTGCCGTCCTGGTGTTCACGCGAGGACCTCGACGTTTACCTGCAGACATTCGCCAAGCACGGGTTTCGCGGCCCGTTGAACTGGTACCGCAACTTCGAGCGCAACTGGCAGCGCACCGAATGCCTCGCCGGCCGCCAGGTCATGCAACCCACGCTGTTCCTGATCGGTGACCGCGACCCCGTCGGTGTGTTTGAAGCCCACACCCTCAAGCGCATGCCCGATTCGGTGCCGCACCTTGAGCAGCATGTGCTGCCCAACTGCGGTCACTGGATCCAGAACGAGCAGGGGGCGCAGGTCAACGCGCTGATGCTCGCGTTTCTAGGAAAAAGGTAAACCTGGCGCCGTGGCCGGGTCAGTCCACCCGGCGAACGCTGCGCCCCCCATATCGCGCGGCTGTGTGCCTTAGACCACTTCCAGGTAGGAGCTGTGTATGGCCCGCGCCAGCTCGCGTACGGTGTCGATAAATTCCGTCAGGCGGCTGTGCAGGCCGTCTTCGAGAATCTCGTCGATCCCCGTATACCTCAGCCGTGCCTCGAATTCCGCCGCCAAGCGCTGCGCCTCACGCCCGTAGCTGCCGGGCAGGTCTGCGAGGATGTGACTCAACTCCTCGATGCACGCGTGCAACGAACGCGGTACATCGCTGCGCAACAACAGCAGTTCCGACACCGAGCGCGCGTTCAGCGCATTCGGGTACAGCTCGGTGTAGGCCTCAAACGACGATAACGCGCGCAGCAGGGCGCTCCACTGATAGTAACCGCGTGCCGACAGGTCGCTGACCTCTTCAGATTCCTCGCCGAACATCTCATAGCGCGCATCCAGCAGGCGCAAGGTATTGTCCGCGCGCTCGACAAAGGTACCCAGGCGAATAAACCGGTAGGCGTCATTGCGCATGATGGTGCCGGACGTGGCGCCACGGAACAGGTGCGAACGCTGCTTGACCCAATCACAGAAGTGACTGATGCCATGCCGCGCCAGGCCGCCGGCGGCGATGCTGCGCATTTCCAGCCAGGTGGCGTTGAGGTTTTCCCACATGTCGGCAGTGATACGCCCACGCACGGCATGGGCATTGCCCCGTGCAGCGCGCAGGCAGTTGTAGATGCTCGCGGGGTTTTCTTCGTCGAGGGCGAAGAAATGCAGCATGCGCTCGGCATCCAGTGTCTGGTGACGTTCCAGGTAGCTGTCCAGGGTGCCGCTGCTGAGCAACGACATTGCCAGTTCATCCAGGCCATCGCTGCGCCCGGCCTGGGGCATCAAGGACAGCGAGTAACTGACTTCAAGCATGCGCGCCAGGTTCTCGGCGCGCTCCAGGTAACGCGACATCCAGTACAGATCTGCTGCGGTTCTACTCAACATACTCAGCCCTCCACCACCCAGGTGTCCTTGGTTCCGCCGCCTTGGGACGAGTTGACGATCAACGAGCCTTCACGCAGGGCCACCCGCGTCAGGCCGCCGGGCACCAGGCGGGTTTCCTTGCCCGAGAGCACGAAGGGCCGCAGGTCAATGTGCCGGGGCGCGATGCCGTTTTCGACAAAGGTGGGGCAGGTGGACAGGCTCAGGGTTGGTTGCGCAATGTACGCGTGGGGGCGCGCCTTGATGCGTTGGCGGAAGTCTTCGATCTCGGCGGCCGTGGACGCCGGGCCGACCAGCATGCCGTAGCCGCCGGAGCCCTGGGTTTCCTTGACCACCAGGTCTGCCAGGTTGGCCAGCACATGGGACAGCTCATCGGGCTTGCGGCACTGGAAGGTCGGTACGTTTTGCAGGATGGGTTCTTCATCCAGGTAAAACTTGATCATCGCCGGCACGTAGGGGTAGATCGATTTGTCATCGGCCACGCCGGTGCCGATGGCGTTGGCGAGCACTACATTGCCCGCGCAGTAGGCGGCTACCAGGCCGGGCACGCCAAGCATGGAGTCGGGGTTGAAGGCTTTGGGGTCGAGGAAGGC
Source organism: Pseudomonas syringae (assembly GCF_021606685.1). Classification (GTDB taxonomy): domain Bacteria; phylum Pseudomonadota; class Gammaproteobacteria; order Pseudomonadales; family Pseudomonadaceae; genus Aquipseudomonas; species Aquipseudomonas syringae_R. The sequence continues at coordinate 1,172 of NZ_WKCB01000013.1, read as the reverse complement.
GTCGTCGATCCGCCGATAAATCACGTCGACCGGCTTGGGGCCGTCGGTGGTGCGCATGAAGACCTTGAGGTCGTGCACGAACAGGTCGGCGCCTTCCACCAGTTCCACGCCCATTTCCCGGGCCAGGAACGCGTGCTCGAAAAACGCACTGTTAAAGCGCCCTGGGGTCAGCACCACCACATTGGGGTTGTCCAGGCGACTCGAGCTTTTCAGGGTCTTGAGCAGCAGGTTGGGGTAGTGGTCCACCGGCGCGATGCGCTGCTTGGCGAACACTTCGGGGAACAGGCGCATCATCATCTTGCGGTCTTCGAGCATGTAGCTCACGCCGCTGGGGGTGCGCAGGTTGTCTTCGAGCACGTAATAGGTGCCGTCGCCATCGCGCACCAGGTCCACCCCGGAGATGTGCGAGTAGATGTCGCGGTGCAGGTCCAGGCCGACCATGGCCTTCTGGTAACCCTCGTTGCCCAGCACCTGGTCCGCCGGAATGATCCCGGCCTTGATGATGCGCTGGTCGTGGTAGATGTCGGCGAGGAACATGTTCAGCGCATTCACGCGCTGGATACAGCCGCGTTCGATCACGCTCCATTCACTGGCGGGGATGCTGCGCGGGATGATGTCGAAGGGGATCAGGCGCTCGGTGTCTTGTTCGTCGCCGTAGAGGGTGAAGGTGATCCCCGCGCGATGGAACAGCAGATCAGCTTCGCGACGACGCTGGGCCAGCAGTTCCGGCGGCGTGTTGGCCAGCCAGCGGGAGAAATCCTGATAGTGCGCACGGCACTCGCCGTTTGCGTGATTCATTTCATCAAAGAAAGATCGAGCCATTCCAGTACCTTGTCAGTGCCGAGGGGTGCGCGGAGTGGCACTGCCGCTTTAAAAAACGCATTTTTTTATGAGCCTGTGGCTGAGGGTGCCAACAGACCTGGTCCTTACTTTCTTATGGGGTCGGCTCTGGGTCGGGGGGTAACGATTGCTCCTGAATCCGGGCAGATGAATGGATAAAGCAATGCTTGTGCCGGAATCGGCACTTGGCACTGATTAGTCGGACGCGAACGGGCATTCGTGGCGAGCGGGCTTGCCCGCGCTGGAGTGCGCAGCGCTCCCGCTTTTTTTTTTGGGGCCACGCCGCCCAAATCGGGGAAGGCCCCGCGCCCACAAAGCCCCCCGGGGGCAAC
>NZ_WKCB01000129.1 GCF_021606685.1 Pseudomonas syringae | reverse complement strand
AGCGTGGGCAACCCGGCAGGACGCCGGGTTAGCCGCGCTGGGCCATGGATGGCCCATCGCGGCGGCCCACGCTCCAAAGCCGGAGTGAGGGCACACCGAGCCTAAGCGAGGTGCCGAGTGTTGGGGCAAGAGCCCTTTGGTTACTTTGGGGCTCTTTTCCAAAGTGACCCGCCGTAAGGGCGGAACCATAACCAGCCGTTACCAAAAAAATGGATATGTACCCGAGGACACCAACCATGCCACACCTGACCAAAATCCTGATCGCCAACCGCGGCGAAATCGCCTGCCGCCTCCAACGCACCGCCCAATCCCTCGGCTACCGCACCGTCGCCGTCTACAGCGACGCCGACGCCCACTCCCTGCACGTCCAAATGGCCGACGAAGCCGTCCACATCGGCCCCGCCCCAGTCCACCAGTCCTACCTGAACATCGAAGCCATCCTCGAGGCCGCCCAAAAAACCGGCGCCGACGCCATCCACCCCGGCTACGGCTTCCTCTCCGAAAACCCCGACTTCGCCACAGCCTGCCTCAACGCCGGCCTCACCTTCATCGGCCCAAGCCCCCAAGCCATCGAACTGATGGGCAGCAAGCGCCTGTCCAAACTCGCCATGCTCGCCGCCGGCGTCCCCTGCATCGCCGGTTACCAGGGCAACCAGCAAGACGACGCAACCCTGCAACAGGAAGCCGACCGCATCGGCTACCCGCTGATGATCAAAGCCAGCGCCGGCGGTGGCGGCCGCGGCATGCGCCTGGTGCACGACAGCCGCCAGCTGCTCGACCAACTGCGCAGCGCACGCTCCGAAGCACTGAACGCATTCGGCAGCGAAGAACTCATCCTCGAACAAGCGCTGGTCGACCCGCGCCACGTCGAAATCCAAGTGTTCGGCGACAGCCACGGCAACCTGATCTACCTCGGTGAGCGCGATTGCTCGATCCAGCGCCGTCACCAGAAAGTCATCGAGGAAGCCCCCTGCCCGGTAATGACCGCCGACCTGCGCCAGGCCATGGGCGAAGCTGCCCTCAAGGCCGGGCGCGCGGTGCAATACGTCGGCGCCGGTACCGTAGAGTTCCTGCTCGACCGCAACGGCCAGTTCTACTTCCTGGAAATGAACACCCGCCTGCAAGTGGAACACCCGGTAACCGAGCTGATCACCGGCCTCGACCTGGTGGCCTGGCAACTGCGCATTGCCGCCGGTGAGCCGCTGCCCATCAGCCAGGCCGAAGTGAGCCTGAACGGCCACGCCATGGAAGTGCGCCTGTATGCCGAAGACCCGGCCCACGGCTTTTTGCCGCAAACCGGTGACGTACTGCGCTGGGAACCGGCCCCGGGCGTGCGCACCGACCATGGCCTGCGCGAAGGCGGAACCATCAGCCCGTTCTACGACCCGATGCTGGGCAAGATCATCGCCCATGGCGCCACCCGCGAAGAGGCGCGACGCAAATTGCTGCGGGCGGTGCAAGACACAGTGTTGCTGGGCGTCGAGAGCAACCAGCAGTTGTTGGCGGACCTGCTCGAGCATCCAGACTTCATCGACGGCGATTTCAGCACCGGGTTTATGCCCAAGCACTTCAGCGAAATCCCGCGCCGCCCGGCCTCAGCGGAACAGCTCGCCCTCGCCGCAGCGCTGTTTTATCAGCAGAGCGCCGACGCCCACCCCCCAGCGTTCGCGGGCTGGCGCAACACGGCCAGTGCCCCGTGGACATGCCGCCTGGAGGTCAACGGCGAATGCCACACCGTCACCGCTGCCCCTTTGCAACTGAACACCGATGGCCGCTGGGCCACCTGGGAGTTCAATGGCGTACGCCGCCGCGTGGCCTACTGCCTCGACGGCACACAGCTCTGGCTGCCCGGCCTCAGCGTGACCCACCGCACGCATCAAGTCGCCAGCGGCCAGGCCGATGTGAGCAGTGGCACCGTCAAGGCGCCCATGGACGGCGCCATCGTCGAGGTGCGGGTCAGCGCCGGTGAGCGCGTGACCAAAGGCCAACTGCTGCTGGTGCTGGAGGCCATGAAAATGGAGCACCCACTGAAGGCCGGCATGGACGGTGTGATCAACGGCATACAGGTGATTGCCGGTGATCAAGTGCGCAATCGCCAGGTTTTGCTGGAGATCGTATAAGCCCTGGGCGGAACTACGCGGCCGGGCTACGCTCTATCCCCAACAGAAAGGGAAGAGTACGGGAACCTGCACGATGCCTCATTGGCTGATTATCGACCTTGAAGCCACAACGGATGACGGCGGCTGGCCCGTGACGGAGATGGAAGTCATAGAGATCGGCGCGAGCCTGGTGAATCGCGAGGGCCGCGAGCTGGATCACTTCCAGCGCTTTGTACGGCCGCTGCGCCGGCCATTGCTGACGCCCTTTTGTCGCAAGCTGACACACATCAGCCAGGCGAATATCGACACTGCGGCGCCGATCACTGAGGTGTGGCCCTTGTTCGAACGCTGGCTGGGCCAGCATCAGCCACGCCTGGAAGGTTGGGCCAGCTGGGGTGACTACGATCGCCTGCAACTGGAGTTGGAATGGCAGCGCAACGGTTTGGCCAGCGCCCTGGCCCAAACGCCCCATGTGAACCTCAAGCAGCGCTTCGCCAAGGCCCGGCGCCTGGACAAGCCGCTGGGGCTCAATGGCGCGCTGCAATTGGCGGGCATGCAGTTTCATGGCCAGCAACATCGGGCGCTGGAGGATGCGCGTAACACCGCACGCCTGTTGCCGCTGATTTTACCGGTCTAGGCAGCTCCCCTGCCCTTGGGCATACTGGCCGACCTTTCCAGACCCTTTTCCGAGGAATCGCCCATGTTCAAAGTCAACGAGTACTTCGACGGCACCGTCAAGTCGATCGCTTTCGGCACCGCAGAAGGTCCGGCGACTATCGGCGTAATGGCCCCGGGCGAATACGAATTCGGCACCGCCCAGCGTGAAATCATGCACGTAGTGTCCGGCGCCTTGAGCGTCAAACTGCCCGACGCCGACTGGGAAACCTTCGCCGCCGGCAGCCAGTTCAACGTACCGGCCAACAGCAAGTTCCAGCTCAAGGTCGCCGTGGACACCGCTTACCTGTGCGAATACCGCGGCTAAGCGTTTCAAGGCATTAAAAAAATGCCCGTCTCCTGCGAGACGGGCATTTTTTATGGGCCAGCGGATTATTCCAGGAGGGTGACCGGCATGCCCACTTCCAGGCGCCCAACACCGTCGCAGACCAGATTCTGGCCGAAAATCGCGCCCGCCTCGGTCTTGCGATAGGCCTCAAGGGTCGCGAATGGCTCACGATCGGCACTGCGTTCGCCGGTCTGCGGGTCGATGGTGGTGAGGATGCAGCGCGAGCACGGTTTGACCGCACGAAACTCGAGGTCGCCGATGCGCAGGCGCTTCCAGCCGTCTTCGGCGAAAGCCTCGCTGCCTTCGATCACCAGATTGGGCCGAAAGCGCAGCATCTCCATGGGCCGGCCGACGCGCTGGGAAAGGTCGTCCAAAGACGCCTGGCCGATCAACAGCAACGGGTAACCATCGGCAAACGCCACTTGATCGTCGTCGCGGCCGTAACCGGCCTCGGTGGTGCGCGCACGCTCGGGGGGGATCTGCACCAGCCGGGTCGGCTTGCCGATAAACTCGCTGACCCACGCCGCCGCCGCGTCGCCCGCATCCGGCACGCGCAAGGTGTCACGCCAGATGGTCACCCCGCGCAACGCGCTGTCGCCGTCCGGCAGTGCCACGTCCAACGGTGCAAAGCCCGCCGAACTCAGGGTCAAGCCACCGCTGCTGTTCCACAGCGCCGACAACTGGCTCATCTTCGCCACGGCGCGCTGCGTCAGGAAACGCCCGCTGGCTTCGTCCACCAACATCCAGCGTCGATCCCCTTCAAGCCCGAGTTTATCCAGGCCGATCTGCTGCAAGGTTTCGGCCTTGCCGGACTTTAAGGGGTAACGGTACAACGCGCTGAGACGAAGCATGGGCCTGCATTCCTGAGGAGCAAAGATGCCACCCTAAGGTCAAGCCGGCACTTCGTCCAGCATCAGTCGCTGGCGCACCACATCAACCAGCTTGTCGGGCTGGAATTTGGACAGGAAATTGTCGCAGCCGACCTTCTTTACCATCGAATCGTTGAAGCTACCCGACAGTGAGGTGTGCAACACCACATACAGCCCACGCAGGCGCGGGTCGTTACGGATCTCGGTGGTGAGGCGGTAGCCGTCCATCTCGGGCATTTCGGCGTCGGTGAAGACCATCAGCAGTTTGTCGGTCATCACCTGGCCGCTGTCTGCCCAGCTCTTGAGCATGTTCAGCGCCTTGAGACCGTCGCTGGCGATGTGCATCTTCACGCCCAACTGGCCCAAGGTGTCGCGCAGTTGCGACAAGGCGACATTGGAGTCGTCCACCAGCAGCACTTCACGGCCACGGGCGCGTTCCAGCACCGGGTCGTCGAGTTTGTCGCGCGAAACCTTGGCGTTGTACGGCACGATCTCGGCCAGGACTTTTTCCACATCGATGATTTCCACCAACTGGTCATCGACCTTGCTGATGGCAGTGAGGTAATGCTGGCGCCCGGCACTGGCCGGCGGCGGCAGGATCGCTTCCCAGTTCATGTTGACGATGCGATCCACGCCCCCCACCAGGAACGCCTGCACCGAGCGGTTGTACTCAGTGACGATAATGGTGCTGTTGGGGCCCGGTACCAGCGGGCGCATGCCGATTGCCTGGGACAGGTCGATCACCGGCAGGGTCTGGCCACGCAGGTTGACCACGCCGCACACGAACGGATGACGCTGGGGCATCAGGGTCAGCTTGGGAAGCTGCAGGACTTCCTGCACCTTGAACACGTTGATCGCGAATAACTGCCGCCCGGCCAGGCGAAACATGAGGATCTCCAGGCGATTCTCACCCACCAGTTGCGTGCGTTGATCTACCGTGTCGAGAATGCCGGCCATTAAAAGCTCCTGATGCGCTAAGGGATTGTGCAGCTCACTAAGGCTTGTTATCGGCGGCGAGCGCCAGACCTTGACCCCTGTAAAATGCCATGTAAATTCATTGATGTCACACTGACATCATGCTTTACTGAGTAGGCCTCTCCATAAGGCGGTACAGAGACCTCGCGCGACATTCAAAGTGACGCAAGGTTCCACCTCGTAAGGGATTCCCCTATACGCAATCGGGCCCAACCTGATATTCGCAATATCTAATAGCCATTAATGTGACGCCATTCTCAATGCATGAATGGAGTCAGGCTTTTGTTTGCCATCCCGAGCCCTCGCCCCACAGGCCTTCCAGACATACACGTCGCGGCAACTCCAGGTGTGCAACTGACCCCGTTCATGAGGGCAACGCACAGCCGTCGCCGTCATTTAAATAAACGTCCTACTCAAATCCCAGAAGCAACCTACAGATTCGAGTCATATTTCAGCGCTAGTTTTAAGCCATTCACCCGGTGCGACATCTCATCACCCGACCTAAAGTTGTGGAGACTTGCATGATGAACGACGGTAACGAGTGGCAACTTGCACTTCCTGAGTTCTTGAGCGAAGCAGAAATGCTGCTGACCAAGTCACAAGAGTGCCTAAGTCATCTGCACCTGATTCGTAATGACAGCGATGCCATCGACTGCATGAAAATCAGCCTGATCAAACTCGCCGAAAAAGCCGATGCGCTGGCCCTGCAGGCGATCAGCGAATTCTCCCGACATATCCAGTACCTGATCGCCAACGCCGAAAACCCGTTGCAACTGCACGATCAAGCCCTGGACGCACTGCATGATTGCCTCACGTTGCTGGCCTGGCAGTTGGAGCTTATCGACGCAAAGACCGGCCTCCTGACATTGGATGAAACGGAACAAACGACGCTGATTGCAACGGTCACGCTGCAGATTCCACAAAAGGACTTCAGTACCAAACCGCAGCAACGCGTGCATCACCCGTCCTGAGCCAACAGCAGGTCGTATTCGATAGGTGAGTTATCTGAAAACGACACGCCGCTATATCAAATAGCCACTAACGAACATAACGATACAAACCAACTCAAGTAATACAACTTCCCCTTGTTCAAACTCTGAGACTGTTTCAGGGTATCTGTCTGGACAGTGGCGCAGCCAAGCAAAGTGTCAGGCGACCAACGGTTACAGGGGTGGTACTATGTCCCACTCGAAGTGACTCAACTTCATCATGTATAAAAAAGATTCGGCCACGCACTCCACACAAAGACCCGTCAGCCGCCGTGACCGGTCTTCCCGCAGTGAACCCTCATTGGCTCCATCCGCTATGTACGCCAACCTCAAGTCACTCCTCGCCAGGTCCGTGTCCCGCAGCCATGTTCGGCGCTTGACCCTCGCCCTGTGCCTGGTCTCGCTGCTGCTGAGCCTGCAGGCCTATGCCAACGCCGAACCTTTGCCGCTGGCCGTGTTGCTGCTTAACCTGGCAACCCTGGTGGTGGTTGGCCTGCAACAATGGCGCTCGCGCAAATCGATCAAGTTCCAGCCCCAGGAATTGGCCGACCGCCTGCTGCAAGTGCAGGAAAACGAACGCCACCGCCTGAGCCGCGAATTACATGACGATATTGGCCAGTTACTGACCGCCGCCAAGCTGCAAAGCGAATGGCTCAAGCGCCGCCTGCCGGAAGATCTGCAAAGCCAATGCACGGTGCTGTGCAACACACTGAATGAAACCCTGGCCAAGGTGCGCGACGTCTCTGCCATCCTCAACCCGCGCCAGTTGGCCAGCCTGGGCCTGGAAGCGAGCCTGCGTGCGCACTTGCTCAAGACCCTGGAAAACACCCCGATTCACTGGAGCCTGGAATGCCAGCAGCGGCTGACCGGCATCCCCGAAGAAATGGCCGTGGCGGCCTTTCGTATCACGCAGGAAGCCGTGACCAACATGCTACGCCACGCCCAGGCGCGCAATTTGCTGGTACGCCTGCAACGCCTGCCCCAAGGCCTCTCGCTGATTATCAGCGATGACGGTCTGGGCTTTTCGCCTGCCATCAACCCCGGCCTGGAAGGTCAACGGGGCATGGCTGGCATGTCCGAGCGAATTGATCAGCTGGGTGGCACCCTGACCGTCAGCAGCCAGCCCGGGAAAGGGACACGGATCGACGCGCTTTTCCCCTGGGCGCCGCGCGCCCTCGAACGGGCCAGTTCCCCTAAGGTTCTCGAGTGACCTGCAAATTACTCCTCGTGGATGACCATGCTCTGATTCGGGCCGGCGTACGCGCGCTGGTCCAGGATATTTGCGGCTACACCGTGATCGGCGAAGCCAGCGATGGTGCACAGCTGCTCGAGCAGTTCAGCGCCTTGCAGCCCGATATCGTGCTGCTGGACCTGTCGATGAAGCACACCGGCGGCCTCGATGCGCTGCAGCAACTCAAGCGCACCTACCCCAAGAGCCGCGTGCTGATCCTGTCGATGCACACCGACCCGGAGCTGATCATGCGCGCCCTGGAGTCCGGCGCTCACGGCTACCTGCTCAAGGACACCACCGCCAATGAGCTGGAACACGCACTGCTGGCCTTGCGCAATAACGAACGCTACCTGAGCCCGGCCATCGCCCACACCGTGATCAACCAGGCGCTGGTGCGTGGCCAGGGCGCCACCACGCCCGCCGGCCACAGCCATAACCTCACGGCCCGCCAGCTGGAGATCCTGCGCCTGATCGTGCGGGGCAAGTCCACGCGGGAAATTGCCCATGGGCTGGGGTTGAGCATCAAGACCGTGGAAGCCCACCGCTCGCAAATCATGAAGCGCCTGCAGATTTTCGACGTGGCGGGCCTGGTGTTATTCGCCGTGCGCGAGCAGATCATCAGCTTGGACGACTAACGGCGAACCCACCGGCAAGTGCACACGCAGGGCCTTGGGCAGGGCTTCGAAGTGCAGGTCGTCGCCTTCCAGCGGCTCGCCGTCCAGGTTGATGTACAGGCCTTGTGCGACTTTGATCTTGACCCACGGCAGACGCGCCCGCACGAACATGGTGTCCAGGCCCCAGCCGTTGTTCATCAGCTCACGCAGGGTGCCGACCACCTCCTGGGGCGCTGGCAGGATGCTGATGTCCAGCAAGCCGTCATCGGCCAGCGCCTCGGGGCACAGCACATGCCCGCCGCCTGCCTGGCGACCGTTACCGATGCCCAGCGCCAGCAGCTCGCCTTTCCAATGGAAATCCGGGCCTTCGAGCTCGCCGTAGGCGGCCTTCAATTCGCTGAAACGGGTCAACCCCGTGAACAAGTAGGCGGCGCCGCCGAGAACCTTTTTCAAGTCTTCGGAGGTGTTGGCGGTGACCTGGCTGCCGAAGCCGCCGGTGGCCATGTTCAGGAAGATTTGCCCGCCGACCTTGCCTAGGTCGATGGCTCTTGGCGGCACGTCCAGCAGTGCCAGGGCTTGGGCGGGCTCCAGCGGTACACCTGCGGCCTTGGCGAAATCATTGGCGGTGCCGAGGGGCATCAGCACCAGGCTGGCGTCGGTCTTGGCCAGGGCCATGGCTTCGGCCACGTCGCGCAGGGTGCCGTCGCCGCCACCGGCGATGATGTGGGTGTAGCCGCCGTCCAGGGCTTCCTTGACCAGGCGCTGGGCGTCGCCGCCTTCCCAGGTGACGCGCACTGCCAATTCACCACCCTGCTCGCGCCGGGCCTGCACGGCGGTGCGTACGTCCTCGTTTAGGGCTTGCTTGCCGTGGAGGATCAACAGTGCCTTGGGGGTGGTCATGGGTGGGTTACTCCTGGATTCAAAGGTGCTTGCAGGATGTGGAC
>NZ_WKCB01000128.1 GCF_021606685.1 Pseudomonas syringae | reverse complement strand
CCCCGGGCCCTGCCCCGCCGCATTGCCCGCCTGCCCTTCCCTGCCGCCTTCATGCGCTGGCGCCGCACTGGCCGCCTTGGCCTTTTGCGCTTCCTTACCCAGTTGGTCAATGGCCGCCAGGTTGCTTTTGCGCACGCTCTCGACGAAGCCCTGGAAGGGCACATCGGTGATCCCGACGAGGCCGAAGTGACCGTTTTCACCGTCCAGCAAACGCCCGGTGACCGGCTGGTCCACATACTGGAACCAATGCACCCCGACAATCGACGGCTCGGCCATGGCGTGCTTGAGGAAGTTGCCGTAGGCCGCGCCGCGATCTTCTTCCTTGGCCAGCTGCGTCACACCGCCCCAGAACGGACCACGGTCCGCCGAGCCGACATTGAATTCGGTGATCAGCACCGGTTTGTCCAGGGCGCGCAGGGCGGCAAAGTCATATCCGTCCTGGGGCTTGAGGGTGTACATGTTGAAGCTCAGCACATCGCAATACTGCGCGCAGGACGCCACCGCTTCCGGGGTACTTACCGCATAGCGGCCGCCCAACAGCAATTGGTTGGGTGCGTGCCATTTCAACGAGTCGGAAATGGTCTTGAAATAGGCGTCGGCGAAGGTCTTCTGGAAGTATTTGAAGTCGGCCTCGATTTCCGGGTGCTCGGGGTTCGGCATCGGCGGCTCGAAGCCTGGGTCTTCCATGAGTTCCCAGCCAGCCAGCTCGATGCCCCAGGCTTTCGACAGGCCCGCTTCGTTACGGTATTTATCGCGCAGTTGCTTGAGGAATGCGCGCTTGGCCGGCACATCGGTGGTCATGCGCAGGGTGCCGTAGGCCAGGGCATAACGGGATTTCGGATCATCGCCCGGCCCCGCCCAGGCCAGCTCGTTGTCGGCAAAGTAGCCGATCAGCCAGGGGTCGTCGCGGTGATCGCGAGCGGCGATGGCCACCGCGCGTTCGGTGGCCATGGCGAAGCGCGGGTCGAACGGGTCGGGCATCCCGCCCCACCAGTCGGTACCGGTGCTGATGCTGGCGTAGTCACCCACGATCGACAGCGGCAGGGTGTACGGCACACGGTCGGCAGTGGCCAGGTCCGGCTCGCTCCAGTTGCCCACGGTGTTGAAACCCCAGGCCTGCAGGCGGTCCAGTGTGTGAGTGAGCCAACGCTTGGCGTCAAAACCTTCAGTGCCATACGTGCGCTGCAGGTTGGCGCCGTAGAAATCGTACCAACGCCCGGCATTGAAGCTGCGGCCCTGATCGGCGCCGTTGCCGGTGCGGTTATCGCCGCTGCCGTAGTACTTGTCGAACGGCTCGCCGGCCTTGGGCAATGCGGCAAACATCCACTCACGGCCCGCCACGTAGGTCTGGCTGTTGTCCGGGGCTACCGTGTTCACGCCCAGGGAATAAAACGGATGGCCCAGCGGCGTCACCAGGAACCAGCGACCGTCACGTTTTTCGGTACGGAAAAAACCGCTCGCCTTGAACGCCGGGCCTTTGCTCCAACCGCCGTAGACGTCCAGGGACGACTTATCGCGCTCAGCCAGCCAGCCCTTGAGCTGTTGCTGCTCCTTGGCGGCCGCTGCCTTGAGTTGCTCGTCACTGCTGATTTTTTCTGGCCAGCGCGCGCGGGTCGACTGACCGTAGGCGTCCACCAGTTCGCTGTAGGCCGCCTTGAGCACCGGCTCGCTGTCCTGCACGCCGAAGCGCTCCAACAGGATGCTTTGCGCGGCCTTGGGCTTGACCATCGACAGGGTCACCGAGGCCACCTGGCTGCGGTCGATCTCGCCGGCGCTGGCGGCCAGCAACACACGCTGGCCGTCGACGGTGATCGGCATCGGCGGGCCGGCCTTCATGCCCTGGCTCAAAGGGGTGTTGGCTTGCAGTGGGACCAGCAGGGTCTGGGCCGGGCCGGCCGGCAAGTCGATGCGGCTGACCAGGGTTTTGCCGTCCGCGCTCTGCACTTTGACGTAGAGGGTCAGCGCCCAGTCCATGGCGCTCTGGATGCGCAGGCTCATGGCACTCGATTGCGACCAGTCCCAGGTGCCGTTCTGCGGGCTGAGCACCAGGCTCGGCTCAGCGGCCGGGTTGAAGGTGATACGGCGCAGCACCTCGCCTTCAGGGGTTTGTTCGGCGTTGTATTGCGGCAGGCTGGCGTCCTGCGTCGCCACCTTGACCACGTCGGCAGGCCGCACGAAGTTGAACAGTGTCTGTTGCCCGGCAGGCGCGGCCATCAATGGCGTGGCGAACAGCAGGGCAAAAAGGGCGGGCAGCGTGCGAATCATACGAACAAGGTTCTCCCAAACGGCCGGTGAATGGCCTGATGACATAAAGGCAATGAGATAGACCACGTGGTGGGCGAATTCGCCCACGGTGGGTTAAGAAATTTCGCGCCTGAAAGGCGGCAACGCATTCAGGATCGCCTTGCCGTAGCGCTGGGTGACCAGGCGGCGATCCAGCAGCGTAATGGTGCCCCGGTCCTCTTCGGTACGCAGCAAGCGCCCGCAGGCCTGGACCAGCTTCAAGGACGCGTCCGGCACCGAGATTTCCATGAACGGGTTGCCGCCGCGCGCTTCAATCCACTCGGCCAGTGCAGCCTCGACCGGGTCATCCGGCACCGAAAACGGGATTTTGGCGATGACCACGTGCTCACAGTAGGCGCCAGGCAAGTCCACGCCCTCGGCAAAACTCGCCAGGCCGAACAGCACGCTGGAGTCGCCGCCATCCACCCGCGCCTTGTGCTTGTTGAGGGTTTCCTGCTTGGACAGGTTGCCCTGGATAAACACCTGCTTGCGCCAGTCGCGGTCGAGGCCATCGAACACGTCCTGCATCTGTTTGCGCGATGAGAACAACACCAGCGTGCCACGCGAACCTTCCACCAGCGCCGGCAGGTCACGGATGATTGCCGCCGTGTGCGCAGCCGCGTCCCGTGGGTCGGCCTTGAGGTCCGGGACCCGCAGCACACCAGCGTCGGCGTGATGGAACGGGCTTGGCACCACGGCCGTCACGGCTTTTTTCGGCAAGCCGGCGCGCATGCGGAAACGATCGAAGGTGCCCAAGGCGGTCAGCGTGGCCGAAGTGACCAGGCAGCCGTAGGCCACATTCCACAGGTTGCGGCGCAGCATTTCGGCGGCGAGGATCGGGCTGGCGTTGACCTCGATATCAAACAGTGCACCGCTTTCCGCCAGGGTCAGCCAGCGGGCCATGGGCGGGTTGTCTTCCGGGTCTTCGACGGTGAAGGCGGTCCACAATTCCCAGTTGCCCTGGGCACGCGACAACAGGCTGCCGAACAGCGGGTACCATTCTTCGGCCTGGTTGCTGGCGATGCCGATATTGACCTCGCCATCCATGCCTTCCTTGAGCAGGTCGGTCAGACGGGTGAACAGGTCAGTGAGGCGCGAAAAGCCTTTCTTCAGCTCGATGCCCATTTCACGCATGTGCTCGGGGATCAGCCCGCCAACAAAACGGTGGCGTGGGCGCTCACGGCCTTCCACGTCTTCGCCGGGCTTGAAGTCGGCCACCTGCTCGCAGGCGCTGAACATGAATTGCTGCTGGGTCTTGATCTCCCGCGCCAGCTCCGGCACCTGTTCGATCAGCTTGCCCAGGTCGCCGGGCAGCGGGTGCTGGGCCAGCAACTTGGTGAGGTTCTTGGCGGTGGTTTCCAGCCAATCGGCGGTGGAACGCAGGCGCGTGTAATGGGCAAAGTGGCCGATGGCCTTGTCCGGCAGGTGGTGGCCTTCGTCGAACACGTAGAGCGTGTCGCGCGGGTCGGGCAGCACGGCGCCGCCGCCCAGGGCCAGGTCGGCCAGGACCATGTCATGGTTGGTGACGATCACGTCGACCTTGCCCATGCCTTCGCGGGCCTTATAGAAGGCGCACTGGCCGAAGTTGGGGCAATGACGGTTGGTGCATTGGCTGTGATCGGTGGTCAGGCGCGCCCAATCGGAGTCTTCCAGGGCGGTGGGCCAGCTGTCGCGGTCGCCGTCCCACTTATTGCCGGCCAGTTTCTCGATCATGCTGGTAAACAGCTTCTGGCTGACTTCATCGACCTCGATCTTGAAGCCTTCTTCCTCGAACAACGACGCCGTGGCGGTTTGCGCGTGGCCTTCCTGCAGCAATACGTCGAGCTTGGACAGGCACATATAGCGCCCACGGCCCTTGGCCAGGGCGAAGGTGAAGTTCAGGCCGCTGTTGCGCATCAGGTCGGGCAGGTCTTTGTAGACAATCTGCTCCTGCAGGGCGACGGTCGCGGTGGCGATCACCAGGCGCTTGCCGGCGGCCTTGGCGGTGGGGATCGCGGCCAGGCTATAGGCCACGGTCTTGCCGGTACCGGTGCCGGCCTCGACGGCCACGACCGCCGGGTCGCCACTGCGCCGGCCTTCGTCGTCGGTGTCGATATCCCCGAGGACTTTTGCCACTTCGGCGATCATCAGGCGTTGGCCGTAGCGCGGTTTCAAGCTCTTGGCTTCGAGAAAACGCGAATAGGCGCCCTGGATCGTGGTTTTGAGTTCAGTGCTGATCATGAATAGTCGGGCGCAAAAAACGCTGGATAAATTTTCAGTGGTTCGGATCGGCCGCTATCATACCCCGCTAATTAATCCCGCGCAGAACGGAGTACCACAATGACCGCGTTTAGCCTCGCTTACACCCTGCATGTACTGGCCGCCCTAGTGTGGGTCGGCGGTATGTTTTTCGCCTGGATGATCCTGCGACCCGCCGCTATGACGGCACTTGAGGGCCCTGCCCGGCTCAAGCTGTGGGCGAATGTGTTTCAACGTTTTTTCGTGTGGGTGTGGGTCGCGGTGCTGGTTTTGCCGATCAGCGGCGTTGGGCTGCTGCAGTTGCGCTTCAGTGGCTTTGAGGCCGCACCGCGTTATGTGCAGGTGATGATGGGCTTGTATCTGGTGATGACGGCGCTGTTTATCCGCATCCAGGCGTTGAAGTTCCCGGAGCTGCGTAAGGCAGTGACGACCGAGGACTGGCCAGCGGGCGCGGCTGCGTTAGGGCAGATCCGCAAGCTGGTGGGGATCAATCTGATCGTAGGGCTGGTGGTGGTGGCGATTGCTTCGGCTCGGCCGATGTTCTGAGGCCACCACATTTTGTGGCGAGCGGGCTTGCCCGCGTTGGGGCGCGCAGCGGCCCTAAACCCATACGCTGCGTTCTAACTGGAGGTACGCGGCAGGCTTATTGGGGCTGCTACGCAGCCCAACGCGGGCAAGCCCGCTCGCCACACAAGGCAGCTCACCACAACAAGCCAGCTCACCAAAATAAGCCCGCTCGCCACAAACAGCGGTGTTACAGGCGCTGAATGGTCACGGTGCCCGCAGGCCCAGCCGGCCCCGGTTGGCCTTCCAGGCCTGGGCGGCCCTTTTCGCCGCCATCGGCGCGGTACACCAGGCAGCCCTTGGATTGCCCACCCTTGCCGGGTTTACCCGCGGTACCGGCCAAACCGCCCGGCCCGCCGTCTACCCAGACCTTGATCTGTTCAGCCGGGAAGTCCTGCGGCAACTCCACGCGTACCTGCGCGCCCGCTGCACCCGGCAGGCCATCACCGCCGTTATCCCCATTGAAACCACGGCCCGCCGCGCCCCACGTGCAACCCGGGTCCACGCCATTGGCGCCATCCAGCCCGGCATAGCCTTGGGCACCGGCGCCGCCACGGGCGTCCACCGAGAGTTCTTCAGCGCTCAGCGAAGTGATCCGCAAGGTCAGGTCACGCCCGGCCTTGGCCGGTTTTTCATGGGTGCCGGGAGCGCCGCGCGAGGTGAACTGGCTGCCGTGCTCAAGTTGCGCATGCCGCACCTGCAATTGCAGCGCGGTAGTGCCAGGGACAATGGCGATGCGGGCGTCGCGCCCCAAGTGCAATTCGTCGACGGTGACCTGGCTGATAGTCGACGGAATCAGCAAGGTGCCGTAGTCCGCCACGTCCAGGCGCTCCAGTTGCAGCACGCTGGTGCTGCTGGGCAGGCGCATCAACGAGTTGGTTTCAACACTGACGCTCTGGGCCAGGGCGACGGGGCTGGCCAACATGGCCAACAGTAAAACCTTACGCATCATGGGGCTCCTGAGTGTTTTCAAATTTTTCTTTGGACGCACAGTAACGACTTCTACAGGCGATTTGCCAGTGAAGGATCAAAAAACTTGAGAAGAGTAGACGGTCGCCAGCAATGCCCCTGTGTGTGCCACAGGGGCAAGGGCTGTCAGCGGTTGATCTGGATTTCCGTACGGCGGTTGAGGGCGCGGCCGTCAGCGGTGTTGTTGTCGGCGACCGGGTGGCTTTCGCCCGCGCCGGTGACAGACACAAAGTTGCTGCGTGGCACGCCGGCGCCGATCAGGTAATCGGTGACCGAGTGGGCACGTTTTTCCGAAAGTTTCTGGTTGTAGGCATCGGCACCGACGCTGTCGGTATGCCCGCTGACCCGCAGCTGCGCGCTCGGGGCCTCTTGTTTGAGACGGGTGGCGACGGTGTCGAGCGTGGTTTTATCCGCTGCCGTCAACTTGGCCGAGTCGAACTGGAAGTGCACATCGCGGATCACGATGGTTTCTTCTTTGACCACGATCACCTCTTCAACCACCGCCGCCGGAGGCGCGGGTGGGCAGCCGTTGGCGTCGACCTGCACGCCTTTGGGCGTGCCGGGGCACTTGTCGCGGCTGTCCGGCACGCCGTCGCCGTCTTCGTCGCCATCGCCATGCACCCAGCAATAGGCGCCAGCCATGCCGCCGATCAACAGCGCGCCATAGCCTGCGTAGGCCGAGCTTTCAGTGGCACCGATCGCTGCACCGGTCACACCGCCCACAGCGGCGCAGGTGGGCCAATCGGTTTTTTGCAAACCTGCGCAACCTGTCAATACTCCGGTTAGCAGAACCAAGGGTAGAGCTGTCCGCATGATGCTCATCTGATTTCTCCTGAGGGGATCGGCGGGGGCCGACAGGTGGAGTAAAGACCGCTCTTTTCATCTGCGCCACTGCACCATCCCCCCGGATTCATTGAGGATCGCCGCCCACGCCGGACTTTTCGCAACCGCCCGCTCTAGGCCCGCACGCTCAGCCGCGCTAGTCTCTACGGTCCTGATGTGAGGATCTCTGATGACCGCTGGTATTTCTTCCCGTACGCCCCAGCAAGCGCTGGCTGCCTTGCTCGACCTGCACCAGCCAAAACGCCTGCTGCTATTGGGCGCCAGCCAGTTCCCGGCGCTCGACGCCTTCAAGGCAGCGCACCCCGACACCCACGTGTGCGTGGCTGAACCCGGGCCGCTGCCGGCAGCGCTCGCCGCCCAGCGCTTTGACCTGGCGCTGGTGGTGGACTGCCTGGAGCACCTGTCAAAACCGCAAGGCCTGACGCTGCTCGGCGGCATTCGCAACCTCAACGCCAGCCGCATAGCCGTGCTGGTGGACCTGAGCGCCTGCGACTGGAAGGACACTGACTTTTTCTCCCTGGCCCTGCAGGCCGGTGAGCGTTTCCAGCGCGATGAGCAGGTTCTGACGCTGTTTACCTATGATCTGCTTGACTATAAACAGGTGCCGGACTGGCTCAATGCCCGCTTCTGGGCCAACCCGGAAAACTTCGGCAAGTATTGGTGGTAACCCGATGAGTACATCCATTTGCCCCTGCGGCAGTGGCAACCTGCTGGATGCCTGCTGCGGCCATTATCACGCCGGGCACCCGGCGCCCTGTGCCAGCGCGTTGATGCGCTCGCGCTACAGCGCCTACGTGCTGGGTTTGGTGGACTACCTGGTCGCCACCACCCTGCCCGCTCAGCAGGCCGGGTTGGACCGCGACGCCATCGCGGCCTGGAGTGCCCAGAGCACCTGGCTAGGCCTTGAGGTGGAAAGCTCCGAGGTGTTCGGCGGCCAGCCGGAACACGCCTTTGTGACCTTTACTGCGCGCTGGCATGACGCCACTGGCGAACATAGCCACCGCGAGCAGTCTTCTTTCGTACAGAATGAGGGGCGCTGGTACTTCATCGACCCTACCGTGGAAGTGAACGCCGGACGCAACGATGCCTGCCTGTGCGGCAGTGGGCAGAAATTCAAGAAGTGTTGTTCCAGCTATCTATAGCCACCACAGGACAAACGCCATGCTCCGGATGTACAGCTTGATGCTGGCGTTGACCTTAGGCTTGAGCGGCTGCGCGTCGTGGTTCGAAGACGACTCACCGCCGCCCCATGTCTCCCTGGTGAAAGTCGACGTGGTGCGGGCCAAGTTGCTGGAGCAGAAATTCAAGCTGTACTTTCGCGTGGACAACCGCGACGACGCCGACCTGACAGTGCGCGGCCTGATCTACAAGGTCAGCCTGGGCGATTTTGTGCTGACCGAAGGCGAGTCCAATGAATGGCTGACCGTACCGCCACGGGGCCACGCGGTCTTCAAAATCTCGGTGCGCACCAACCTCTGGCCGCAGATACGCGATGTGGTGCGGATGCTGAAAAAACCCGACCGGCCCGTGCCCTACCGCCTGGAGGGTGAGCTGAAAACCGGATTATTCATCGGTTATGACGTGCAGGTGAACCACAATGGCGTGATAATCCCCGGCGATTTTATTCCGGAGCGACATCGATGACTCAGCAACCCCATGTCCATGGTCCTGACTGCAACCACGATCACGATCACGATCACGATCACCATGATCACGACCATGGCCATGTCCACGGCCCGAACTGCGGCCACGCTCACCAGGAGCCGGTGCGCAATGCGTTGAAAGACGTTGGCCGCAACGACCCTTGCCCGTGCGGCAGCGAGAAGAAATTCAAGAAGTGCCATGGCGCGTAAGCCGCCGGCATGGTCCTTGTTTCACTGAGGATCCAAATGTGGGAGGGGCGGTGCGACGATTCGACTTGCCCCCGATTGCAGTGTGTCAGCCAGCTAATCTGTAGCTGATCCACTGCCATCGGGGGCATGCCCCCTCCCACATTTGTTTTGTATTGCCAACTCAGACTTTGCGTTGGAACTGCAACACCGCTTCAAGCCCACCGCCCTCCCGAT
>NZ_WKCB01000127.1 GCF_021606685.1 Pseudomonas syringae | reverse complement strand
TCGTGGTTCATGGCGGGCCCGTTCAAGGTGTAAAAGGGTGGGGTTTTCGCAGAATTGGGCGGGGTTGGCAAGCATGAAAGTGGATGGGTCGTCGGTGCACGTACAACCGCACTCATGAGCACAAAAAAAGGCAGCCTAAGCTGCCCTTAAAGCGCGGCGTCCCTGCCGCAGATTCAGGTTAAGCCAATGGCACGCGACGGGTAGTCAGTGCGATACGCCCTACAAAGAAGCTCAACGCGGCGCCCAACAGCAACATCGCCAAGGTGCTCCAGGCAGCGCGGGACACTTGCTTGGCTGCCACTTCAGCGGCTTCACGGGCCTTTTGCTCGGCCTGTTGCTTGAGTTCATCGACCTTCTGCATGGCTTGCTGGTAAGCCTGGGCATAGTTGTCGACGATCTGCGTGGCTTCTTCCTTGCTCTTGCCGGTGCGGGCAGCAACGATGTTGACCAGCGCGTCTTTATCGGCGGCGTTCAACGCAGGCTCGCCAGAGGCTTTCACACGCTCGAACCACTGTTTGAGCTCATCACCGGCCTGGGCGGGGTTGGTCGCCGCGTCGGTTGCCGACTGCTTGCCATCGGCAGCTGCCTGGTCGGTTTTTTGCTCAACGTTGGAGGGGTCCAGCTCCGGCTTGCCGCTTTGCTTGAGCAACGTATCGAGTTGGCCTTGCAGGCTGTTCCAGTCCAGCTGGATGCCTTGCTCGTTCAACTGCTGTTTGATGCTGTCGCCGACCCCTGGCGCTGCGGCGGCAATACCGCTACCGGCAGCCGACAGGCCTTTGCCCACCACGTTGCCAGCAGTGCCGACCACGCTCGCAGCCAGGCCGGCCAGCAGCCAGGTGGTGAACAAGGTGGTCAGGGTCCAGGTCAATACGCCGTGCAGGCCGCCACGGTCAGGGGCAGTGCGCCCAGCCACAAACGCGCCAAGGGCGATGGCCACCAATGTCGACACAAACAGCCAGATCCCGGCCCCCGTCCCGAAACCGCTCAGCGGGTTACCCGCCTCCATCGGGTCAACGGCGCTGGCGCCGATGGCCGTGCCGAGCACACTCAATACCAGGTAGGTGACCAGTGCAATTGCACTACCGGCCAATACCGAGCTCCAGGACACGCGAAACAACGATCGATTGGTTTCATAGACAGTGGTCATACAAAGGCCCTTCACAAGTTATAGGAGCAAGGCAATCTGCCTTGATGGGTGTGAGTGTGGCGAAAGGACATACGTTCAGTCGCGGGCCAAATGCACCATGCAGCGTGGTGCATTTGCACTCCCCCATCTGTAATTTCTTTGCACTATCCTGAGCCCCGTGTGTCCGAGGTTTATGCGCCTTTTCCCCGGAGAAACCATGAGCCAGGATGTCCTCGCCAAAGAAACCAACCGCCGCCAGCTGCAGCAGATCATCTCCGGGTTATCTGACGGGATCATCCTCGCGGAAGTCGACCAAACCATCCTCTGGGCCAATGAAGCCGCGCTGACCATGCACGGCGTCGAAGCCGTGATGGCCCTGGGCGCCAATACCCAGGAATACGCCGAACGCTTTGCCCTGCGTTATCGCAATAACCACCCGGTGCAGCTGGACAACTACCCCCTCGCCCGTGCGGCTGCGGGTGAAGAGTTCAGCGACGTGGTAGTGGAAGTCACGCCCCGTGATGACGAAGATAAAACCTGGGTTCACCGCCTGCGCAGCCTGGTGATCACCGACTCGCACGGTGAGCCGGAGTTGCTGGTACTTGTCCTCAGCGACGCCACCGAATGGGCCAGCGCGGAGCAGCGCTTCGAAAAAACCTTCAACGCCAACCCCGCACCCGCGGTGATCTGCCGCTTGAGCGACCTGCGCTACATCAAGGTGAACCAGGGCTTTCTGGAAATGACCGGGTATAACCGCGACCAGGTCATCGGCAAATCCGTCTATGAGCTGGACGTGCTCGAGCAGGCCGAGCGCAAGGACCTGGCCATCCAACGCCTGGGCGAAGGCGCGACCATCCCGCAGATGCAGGCCGAACTGCGCCTGCCTGAAGGCGGCAGCAAACTGGTGATTGTCGCCGGCCAGCCGTTGGACATGAACGAAGAAGACTGCATGCTGTTTTCCTTCACCGACCTGGAGCCGCGTCGCAAGGCGGAAATCGCCCTGCGTCAAAGCGAGGAACGCTTCGCCAAGTCGTTCCGTCTGACGCCGGTGCCCACCCTGGTGTGCAACGCCGCCAACCGCCAGGTGGTGGACGTCAACGAAGCGTTCATGAGCATCACCGGTTACCTCAGCGAAGAGCTGATCGGCAAGGCCATCGAAGACATCGACTTTATCGACAGCGCCCAGGCCGGCGCGCAGTTGTTCGCGACCCTGGAAAAAGCCGGCAACCTTGACGGCCTGGACCTCAAGGTGCGCAAAAAAGGCAACGAAGTGATCGACTGCGTGGTGTCGGCCGACACCGTGATCATCCAGGACGTACCGTGCTACCTGCTGGTGCTGATGAACATCACCGAGCGCAAACGCTCGGAGCTGGAATTGGTGGCGGCCATCGAGGAAGTGATGCAAGACGCGTCCTGGTTCAGCCAGACACTGATCGAAAAACTGGCCAACGCCAAGAGCGTCAACAGCCCAAACCTGCCCAACGTCAACTTCACCGACCTCACCGCCCGCGAGCGCGATGTGCTTGGGTTGATCTGCGAAGGCCTGGCCGACAAGGAAATCGCGTCACGCTTGAAACTGGCGCCCAATACCGTGCGCAACCATGTGGCCACGGTGTATTCAAAACTGGGGGTGCACAGCCGCAGCGCGGCCATCGTTTGGGCCCGTGAACGCGGGCTTTTCGCCGGTGAATTGCGCGTCAAAAATACGCGCTGACAGTGCAAATGCACTAGTGCTGTTAGTGCGAATTCGCCTTATCCCACGCGGTTGCAATCCTTAACCTTCAAGGGGTGAGCACAGGGCCTTGAACCTGTGCCGTGTTGAAACGACACCTTGAAGGAACCCTCATGTTTACGCTCTCTCAACTGCGAAATTGCATCGAAGAAGGCCTGGCGCCGCTGACGTGCGAGTTCACCCTCTGCCGGGATGCGTCTTTGACCCTCAAGGTCTATGACGCCGACACCGGCCGGGTGGACCTGGTGGTGACGGGGATCAGCACCAACCGGCTGCAGACCCCGCAGGAAGTGGAAAAGATGGTGGAAGAACTGCGCTACGAACTGCAAAGCAACAACATGGGCAAGCTCAGGCTGGATGACTTGCCTTCAACGACGAACCAATGAAATAGAACACCCCACCCGCGACGATAAACGCCCCCAGCATGAAGAACATGTAGTGGGCCGGCAGGCTGGCCAGCACCAGCCCACACAACACCGGCCCCAGCGCGGCCCCGAGGTTGGACAGGTTCTGCGCCCCGTAGTACATGCCTCGCAAGTGGTCCGGGGCAATTCGGTCGATAAACATGTATTCGGCCGGGAACACGATGATCTCCCCCACCGTAAACACCGCCATTGCCAGCACCCACCACAGCACGCTGGTGGACAGCGCAAACCCGATCAACCCAAGCATGAACATGCTCAAGCCCAGAATCAGCCACTGGCTCAGATAACGGTGCGAGATGCGTCGGCCGATCACGTACTGCAAGGCAATCACCAGCACGGCGTTGGTGGTGAGCACGGCGCTGATCACCGTGTAGGTGTAGTCGGCGGAGGTAGTCGTCACCAGGTACTGCGACAGGTAGGCCGTGAACTGGCCGAACACTACCGCACTGAGCAGACCGCCGAGGGTGAAGCACACCAGGCGGTGGTCGCGCAGCAACACGCGGCCGACGGCGAGGAACGCCACCGGCTTCTGCGCGGGCTCGGCGGTGGTCAGCGTGCGGTCGCCCCAACGCCAGTACAGCAGGAAAAACCCCACGCCCAATAACGCCGACAAAATAAACGGCAGACTGATGTCCAGCTTGGCCACCATCGCGCCAAAAAACGGCCCCACGGCGTAACCGATGTTGGTCAGCGTGTACTTGATCGAAAACACTTCGCTGCGCGCATCCTCGGGCAGCAGGCTGGCAAAGCCGGCCTTGACCGCGATGTCGATCACCGCGTACGCCAGGTTGATCAGGATCAGGCAGCTATAGAACGCCCAGATATTCTGCGCGATGAGCGTGCCGAGAAAGCCCACTACAAACAGCACGCTCAAGCCCAGCAGCAGCCGATAACTGTTGATGCGGTCGACCAGAAAACCGCCATACACACTGAGCAATGAACCGACGATCAGCGAACTGCCGATCACCAGGCCCACTTGGGTGATGTCGAGCGCGAAGTGGCTGGTGAGGTAAATCACCAGGTAGGGAAAGGTAATCGCCTTGGCCAGCGTGAGCATCAACGTGGCGGACAACAACAGGTTTACGGTACGCGGGTAGTTTCTTATTGTGGCAAGCATCCTGCTCTCTTTCTTTGAAGGTAACGCGACCATCGAGGCCGGTTACCTTACCGCAAGAACAGGCAAAAAACGCCGGTCATTTCTTGACGGGGGTGATCTCGAGAATGGTGCCGTTGGTGGTCTTGAGCAGCACAAACTTGTCACCTACCCGCGTCCACTGGCTGTCTTCTTCAGGCTGCTTGAGACCGCGCTTTTTCCAGTCGCTGACGGCCGATTCCTTGCGCATCAGCATGTCGGGGGCACGGTCGCCTTCTTTCAGATCGCGGGTATTGATACTGGAAGGCTGCACGGTTTCCTGCGGGGTATCACCGGCCTGTGCGACAAAGCTGGCGGTGGACAGGCTGGTGGCGACCAGCAGGCAGGCGGCGAGGGTCTTGGACTTCATGGGTGCTCCTTGAATGAATGGCGCGTACCCAGGTTCGGACCGCAGCGGTTTGGAATCATTCAGCCGCGCTTGATGACATGAAATAATTCCTGTAATTTTTCATGAAATTATTCGACATAAATTTCATGACGCCACAAGAAGAACTCGCCACCCTCGCTGCGCTCATCCACGACCTGCGCAAGCACAAGAAGCTCACCCTGGCCCAACTGGCACACACAATCGAGCGCTCGGTGGGTTTCCTGTCCCAGGTGGAACGCGGTCTGTCACGCCCGACGGTGGCGGACCTGA
This sequence comes from Pseudomonas syringae, assembly GCF_021606685.1. Classification (GTDB taxonomy): domain Bacteria; phylum Pseudomonadota; class Gammaproteobacteria; order Pseudomonadales; family Pseudomonadaceae; genus Aquipseudomonas; species Aquipseudomonas syringae_R. Next base: position 3,997 of record NZ_WKCB01000127.1, on the reverse strand, counting down.
CCGCCATCAGCCACGCCCTGGACGTGCCCACCACGTATTTCTACAGCCAACCCAAACCCAAGGCCGTGGACTGGATCACCCGCCCCAACGAGCGGCGCACGGTGTATTACGCCAACGGCATCACCGACATCCTCGTTTCACCGAGCCTGAGTGGCGCGTTTTCGATGCTCGACAGCCTGTTGGCCCCTGGCGCCAACAGCGGTGAACAGACCATGAGCGACCGCGCCGAGCAGGCCGGGTTTGTGCTCGAAGGCGAGCTGACGCTGTGGGTCGAGGGCGAGGCCGACTCGGTCACCCTCGGCCCCGGTGACAGCTTCCACCTGGCCAGTTTCGCCCATTGCCGCTACGCCAACCTGACCGACCTGCCCGCCCGCGTGCTGTGGGTTTATAACTAGGAGCCCCCCCCCCCGTGAAAAGCCAACCTTCCACGTTGCTGGCCGAAGTACGGACCTTTCGCCAGAACCATCCCGAGGTGCGTTACGTCGACCTGATCGCCCTGGACATTCCCGGGCATTTCTACGGCAAGCGCTACCCGGTGGAGATGCTCGAAAAGGTCGCCGCCGGCAGCCCCTTGAAGCTGCCGCAAAACGCCGTGCTGCTGGGGGCCCAGGGTGGGTTGTTCAAGATTGGCGACTACTGCTTCCACGACGGCGACCCGGACGCCAACCGCCGCCTGGTGCCCGGTACGCTCAAGCCGGTGAGCTGGGAATCACAGCCATTGGGGCAGATGCTGATCACCTCGGATGGCACCGAGGCGCCCATCGAATTCGAACCCCGAGAAGTCTTGGCCAAGGTGCTGGAGCGCCTGCACCACAAAGGCATTCATCCGGTCGTCGCGTTTGAGCTGGAGTTCTACCTGTTCGACAAGAAACTCGACAACGGCCTGCCGCAATTCGCCCGCGACCCGCTCAGCGACGACGCCGACGACCAGCCGACCTTGCATATCGAGCGGCTGTCGCGCTTCAGTGCCGTGCTCGATGACATGGCGCAGACCGCCAAGGACCAGGGCATCGACATCACGGTGATCACCGCCGAACTCGGCCCCGGCCAGTTCGAGATCAATTTCGGCCACCTCGACGACGGCCTGCGCGCCGCCGACTGGGCCGCCCTGTTCTGCCGCAGCACACGTGGTGTGGCGCTGAAACACGGCTACCGCGCCAGCTTCATGGCCAAGCCCTACCTGCACCACCCCGGCAGCGGCATGCATGTGCATGTCAGCCTGTATGACGGCGCGGGCAATAACCTGCTGGCGGCCCACCAGCAGCAACCGCTGCGCCATGCCGTAGCCGGATGCCTGGAACTGCTGCCGCACTGCATGCCGATCTTCTCACCCAACCACAATGCCTTGCGCCGCCTGGGCGGCACGGTGAACGCCGCCACCCGTGCCAGCTGGGGGTTTGAAGACCGCGACGCGTGCGTGCGCATCCCCGAATCCGACCCGCGCAACTTGCGCATCGAGCACCGCCTGGCCAGCGCCGACGCCAACCCCTACCTGGTGCTGGCGGCGATCCTGGCCGGGCTTGAACATGGGCTTGAGGCCAAGCGCGAGCCCATCGCGCCGCTGAACGAGGACCGCACCAGCGGCGCCGATTTCCCTTTGGAAATGCTTGAGGCCGTGCGCGCCATGCAGCATCAACCGGTAGTACGCGATAAGCTGGGCGGCGAATTTGTCGACGTGTACTGCGAGAACAAACGCCAGGACCACCTGGCCTTTCAACAAGAGATCAATGCGCGGGAATACCGCTGGTTTCTCTAACCTTCTGGATCACCGATGACCGAGCAAAGCGCCCCAGCCCTCAAGGAAATCTTCAACCTTGAACGCTTGCAACACATCGCCGCCGAAATGACGGCGGTGTACCCGGCGTTCGACGCCAAGGGTTTCCTCGAGCATGCCAATTCGGGGCTGGCCCAATTGTCGGTGATGCAGCGCATGGCGCGGGTCAGCGAGAGCCTGCACGCCGTGATCCCACTGGATTACCCGCAAACCCTCACACTGCTCTACGCCCTGGCCCCGCGCCTGAACAGCGGGTTTGTCAGCCTGTTCCTGCCGCACTACGTGGCAAGTTACGGGCGCGATGACTTCAAGCGCTCCATGGCTGCGCTCAAATACTTCACCACCGTTGGCTCTGCCGAATTCGCCATTCGCTACTTCTTGCTGCACGACTTCAAACGCACCCTGGCGGTGCTGCAGGCCTGGTCGCTGGACCCCAACGAACACGTGCGCCGCCTCGCCAGCGAAGGCTCGCGCCCCCGCCTGCCCTGGTCGTTTCGCCTGGCCCAAGTGCAAGCCAACCCGCAGCTGTGCGCGTCGATCCTCGACAACCTCAAGGCCGACAGCAGCCTGTACGTGCGCAAGTCCGTGGCCAACCACCTCAACGACATCACCAAGGACCACCCAGACTGGGTGCTCAGCCAGATCGAAGGCTGGAACCTGGACAACCCGCACACCGCCTGGATCGCCCGTCACGCCCTGCGCAGCCTGATCAAGCAGGGCAATGCCCGCGCGCTGACGCTCATGGGCGCTGGCGCCAAGGCCGAAGTGAAGATCCACCATCTCATGGTCACGCCAGCGGTGATCAACCTCGGCGAACGCATCACTCTGTCCTTCACCCTGGAATCCACCGCCCCGGCGCCACAGAAGTTGGTGGTGGATTACGCCATCGACTATGTGAAGAGCGCCGGGCATAGCGCGGCGAAGGTGTTCAAGCTCAAGGCGTTTACCCTCGGTGCGCGTGAGCAGCAACGCATCAGCCGCGAGCAACACATTCGCGAACTGACAACGCGCAAGCACTATCCGGGCAAGCATCTGGTGCATGTGCTGGTGAATGGGGAAAGGCTGGGGAGTGCCGAGTTTGAGTTGCGCGCCTGACGCGGTTGAGTGATTCCACACACCTCCAATGTGGGAGCGGGCTTGCTCGCGAATGCGGTGAATCAGGCACTAATAGGTCGACTGACACACCGCATTCGCGAGCAAGCCCGCTCCCACAGTATTGATCCGGTGCCTTCAGTTGGTTTCGCCCAGCAACAACCCCTGCTCGCGCGCGCACAACTCCACCACGTAATCCCACAACACCCGCAGCCGTACCGACTTGTGCAACTCCCGGCGCGAGCTGATCCAGTAGCTGCGCTGGATGCCCTCCCCTGGCAGCAACGGCACCAGGTCGGGGTCGCCTGACGCCATGAAGCATGGCAACACGGCGATCCCCAGCCCCGAGCGCGCGGCCTGGTGCTGGGCGATCACGCTGGTGCTGTGGAAGACCACCTTGGGATTGCGGCAGAAGCTGCTAAGGAACTTCAGTTCCTGGCTGAACAGCAGGTCGTCGACGTAATCGATCCATGAGTGAACAGCGAGGTCTTCGCGCTTTTCGATGGGCGGGTGGCGCTCCAGGTAAGCGCGGCTGGCGTAGAGCGCGAGTCGGTAGTCGGTGAGTTTGCGCGTGACCAGTTGGTCGACGCTGGGGCGTTCGAGGTGGATGCTGATCTCCGCTTCGCGGTTGAGGATGCTGACAAAGCGCGGCACCGCCACCAGCTCCACTTCGAGCCCCGGGTAGCGTTCGAACAGCCCACCCATGCGGCTGGCGAGGAACATAACCCCCAGGCCTTCAGCCACGCCGAGGCGGATCTTGCCCAGGGGCGCAGCAGAATGGGTGAGTTCGTCTTCAGCCAGCAGCGCGACGTTTTCCATGGCTTCAGCATGTTTGAGCAGGGCTTCGCCGGAGGGGGTCAGTTCGTAGCCTTGGGCGTGCTGCACAAACAATGCAGTGCCGAGGCTTTTCTCGATGGCTTCGATGTGACGCGCCACCGTGGCGTGGGTGGTTTTCAGACGCTGCGCGGCGGTGAGCAAACGGCCGCTGCGCTGCAACTCGAGAAAAAACCGCAAGTCATTCCAGTCGAACATGTCACCTCCCTCCCTTGAACATAAACATCGATGGCTTGCATGCATCTTGTTGTGGCGAGCGGGCTTGCCCGCGTTGGGCTGCGCAGCAGCCCCAAAAAC
>NZ_WKCB01000126.1 GCF_021606685.1 Pseudomonas syringae | reverse complement strand
AATCCCGAGAAATGCGCAGCCGGTTGTCATACGCATCGCTGATCGAGACCAGCACACCATCGCGAAAATGATAGAAACGCGAGGCCTGGGCGAGGACCAGTTCATCGGGCAAATCCCCCAGATAGATCGCTGCTTCAGCCAGGCTATTGGTGATCGCCGGCCGAGAGGCCGTAGGCAAAGGGAACTCAGTGCGTCGGTTCTCATGGTCCGTCCACACCACGGAATCACCAGAAACAGCCAGCCGTTGCGCCAGCGAATGGCTCCACCCAAACCCCAACCCATAATCCACTTCCACCGCACTGGTGCGGTAAAGCCGCGTCCACTCAAACGGGAACACCCCGTCCAGCGTCCCATCAGTGAGGGTCAGCAATTCCTCGCCGGTGACCATCGACACCGGGCAGCCATTGGTGGCGGTTTTATCCGCAGAAGCTGCCGCATCCCCCTTAGGATTTTTCGCCGACACGGGCACGTCATCAACGTGCTCCTGCTGCACCAACACCGTCTGCTGGGACTTGCTACGCACCGCTGGCACCGGGTTGGAAACCAGCTGCTTCCCAGCCTTCAACGGCGCAGCCGGCACGGTCTTGATCGCCATCGCCGGGCCACCCAGCAATATCGGCTTCGCCACCTCACCATGATCATCCAGGCGGGATTTGCCGAATTGAGCAGCCATGTGCTCCAGCCATTTGCGGGCGCGCGCGGACTTGATGCCGCTCAGCACCTTCGCACTCATGCGTATCGCCATCCCCATCCCGGCAGTGGCGAGGCCGAGCAACAGATTGATCAGAACTTCAGCGCTGATTTCCCCCAGCAACTCGTTCATGTATGGCGGTGGCAGCATCCGCATCCAGCTGACCATGGCCGACAGATAGATGAACAACAGCGGCTCATCGCTGAGCACCAGCAGGCCTTTTGCGAGGGTTTCGGCGCTGACGCCCAGCAGTTGTTCAAACTGTGCCTGTGACAGGTAATGCAAGAGCTTTTCAGCATTGTCGAGCGGGTGGCTTAGCCACTGCAGCAACTGCTTGATGCTGTCCCACACCGAATACAACGCCTCGCCAAACCCACTGGCATAAGCCTTGTGCAACGTCAGGTAGCGCTGAAGGAAATTGGCTTCGGAATAGTCCTTCCAAAGCGGCTCAAACGTGCCGCTCCACTCACTGCGCAACCAGCCCTCAAGCGGTGCGATCACCGACTGATACGAGGCATACAGCGTCTTGAAGTGCTGCTTGGAAACATTGGGGTAGAAGCTGACACGATACTTCTGGTTGCGATCACACTCGGTGATTTCCAGAATGCCGCTGGGCCCGATGGTTTTATGGATCGGCTCACCCAGCGGGCCACCGCTCGGGTCGATGCGTTGCAGTATCACGGGCGTGTTGCCGATGGGCACGAACCGTGAACTCTGGAACATGTGCACCAGGGTCAACGTGCCGTTGGCTTTGCACTGCGCGGTGGTGCTGCTGGGAAACAGCGAGCGGTTGATCGGCACGACAAGCTCAACCTCGTCACCGACCTTGAAGACCTGCTCGACATCCAGCGCCGAAAAGCTGAAAAAGCTCTCCGCCCACGTTTCGTAGCTATTGAGGCAGCGCTTGAAGTCGCCAATCACGGCGTCGACGTCGCGGGTCTTCGCATCCATGGCCGCCAGCACCAGCAAGCCAATGGTTTGGCCCGTCGCGCCGATCAAGAGCGAGCCCCATCAACCCAAACACCCACAAGACAAACCATCTGCAATCCCTCGCGCTGTGTGATCAGGCGAAGGACTTTGCAGAGGTTTTCAGGAGGGGTCTGTAGTGCTTATCCCGCAGTTAAGTGGGATTTTTCGATGAGTTTTGTCCTCGTAATTCCAAGCAACACCCTGAGTTCGGCAGCCCGGCGAACCCCGAGTAGACTTACCTGTCGATATCAGCAATGCCCGGCCCGTCGTCACCAAGGAAGCCTCATGTACTCAAGCCGCTTGATTCTGTGTCTCACTACTTTGCTGGTGCTGGCCGGTTGCTCCACCCCACGTGGTCCGCAACAGCCAGAGCGCAGCGAGGCCGAGGTGAAAGCGCAGATCGTGCGCTTGTTGCCCGCCAAGGTGGCGGATCGCAACGGCTGGGCACAGGATATCTACACCGCTTTCGACAGCCAGAAAATCTACCCCAGCACGGAAAACATCTGCGCGGTGCTGGCGGTGACCGAGCAAGAGTCCACCTATCAGGTCGACCCGCCAGTGCCGAACATGGGCAAGATCGCCCAGGATGAAATGCTGCGCCGTGCCGGCACTGTGCATGTGCCAGCCTTTGTGGTGCGCAGCGCCCTGCAATTGCGTTCGCCCACCGGCAAGACCTACGCCGACCGGCTGAGTGCTGCGCGCACCGAGAAGGACCTCAGCGGCATCTTCGATGATTTCATCAGCATGGTGCCATTGGGCAAGACCTTGTTTGGCGGCTTCAACCCGGTGCATACCGCAGGCCCGATGCAGGTGAGCATCGACTTTGCGCAGAAGCGGGCGCGGGGTTATCCCTACACGGTGGACGGCTCGATCCGACGCGAAGTTTTCACCCGACGCGGCGGCATGTACTTCGGCATCGCCCATCTGCTTGGTTACCCGGTGAACTATGACCAGTCGCTGTACCGCTTTGCCGACTTCAATGCGGGTTGGTACGCCAGCCGTAATGCGGCGTTCCAGGCCGCCGTCAGCCGGGCCTCGGGCACCGAGCTGGCGCTGGATGGGGATTTGATTCGTTACGGCTCATTGCTCCCCGGCACCACTGAGCTGGCAGTGCGCTCACTCGGCGCGAAGCTGGACATGCGCAACCCCAGCATCCGCAGCCAGTTGGAGCAGGGCGAGGAGTTGGACTTTGAAGACACCGCCCTCTACAAACGCGTGTTTGCCCTGGCCGACAAGGCCGCCGGCAAGCCGATGCCGCGGGCGATCCTGCCGGGCATCGTGCTCAAGAGCCCCAAGATCACCCGCAACCTGACCACTGCGTGGTTTGCCAAGCGCGTCGATGAGCGCTATCAGCGCTGCATGAAGCGCTGACCCCTTTCATCACTGTGGCGAGCGGGCTTGCCCGCGTAGGGCAACGAAGCAGCCCCAAAACCCGTCACGGTTTGCCGTCTGATACATCGCGTTCTGCTTGACCAGGGCTGTTTCGCAGCCCAGCGCGGGCAAGCCCGCTCGCCACAACGAAGCGGCGCCATAGCCACACCCACAGCCACACTACCGGGAACGCGAGGATCACAAACGGCAACACATAGCTGGCACGCTCCAGGGCATCTGCCGTGCCGTCGACCAGGTTATCGCCCAGGTTATTGAACATACGGCTGAAGCGTGAAGGCTGATTCGCGCCGTCGGAGGAGCGGAAGTTCAAGGTCACACGGTTGGTGTCCAGGCGACGTTGCTGGCCGGCCGCGACCTGGGCCAGTTCCTGCAGTTCGTTTTCGATACCGGCCTGCTCCTTGCTCAAGGCAATCAGGTCACTGACTGTGATGTCCTTACGCTTGGCCAATTCGTCGAGGCGTTGCTGCTGGGCTTGCAGCCGGTCGTGGCGGCGGCGTACATCGGCGACCGCATCGGCCAGGTCTTCAGCGGTGGTGATGCGTTGGCCGAGTGTTGCGCCTTCTGCGGCCATGGCGACCATCGGTTCTACGCCGGTGGGCGCAATGCGCAGGATGATCTCGCCGCCGTTGCCGTCCTCGGTGATGCCCAGGATATTGCAGGCGCCAAAACGCGCCGACTCACACGCTTCGCGCGTGGCCTGCATGCGCGGCGCGAGCAGGGCGCCGGGCAGGGCCAGGGTCAGTTCATGCTCATAGGCCAATTGCGCGCCGGCCCGGCCCTGTTCGCCGTTGATCGCTGTGGCGCGGGCGTGCTCCTTGGGTGAGCAGCCCACCAGGGTCAGGCCGACCATCAGCAGCAAAAGAGACGCGCGAAGCGGGTTAGGGGTGCCGTCCAGATGGCGCATTGCAGTTCCTTGGCGTGTGCAGGAGAAATTGTCGGCGATTAAAGCGGGTCTGGCGGATTAACGCAAAGCATCCCGAGGGATTTGTACGGCTGATGGTGATGGTTGCCTCAGTGGACCTGGAGTACACCTCAAGGCTGACTCCAAGGAAGCACTCGCCATGATCGCTCACGCCGTGCCGCAAGGTTTTGTCGCGTTACCCCGCAGCAGCCCACTGCTGGATCTGCTGGGTCCGGCGTACTGTCGGGGTGAAGCGCTGCAAATGGAAATCTGCCTGCGTGCCGACAACCGCCACGCCAATGGCCGCGGCACGGTGCACGGTGGAGTGCTGGCGACCCTGGCGGATATCGGTATGGGCTACGCGATGGCGTTTTCCAGTGAGCCGCCGCTGCCGCTGATAACGGCGAGCATGACCGTGGACTACCTCGGCGCGGTGCAGGTGGGGGAGTGGATTGTGGTGCGGTTGGAGCATCACAAGCGGGGTCGGCAGATGGCGTTTGCCACGGTGAGCTTGCAGGTGGGGGAAAAAGTGGTGGCGCGGGCGAGTGCGGTGTTCGCCGTACCCCGGCCTGACTGACGGTGCAGATCACGTGTGGGAGGGGGCTTGCTCCCGATAGTGGTGCATCAGTCAATGTAAAGGTGACTGAACCACTGCGATCGGGAGCAAGCCCCCCTCCCACATTTGTTCTGTGTTTTTGCAGAGACTGTGTCTAAAGAAAAGGCCTGGTTTTCGTGGAACCAGGCCTTTTCTGTGTTGCTCTTTGAATCAGCTGCGTTCGAGGGCGAGGGCTACGCCCTGGCCGCCACCGATGCACAGCGTCGCGAGGCCCTTTTTGGCATCGCGCTTGATCATTTCGTGCAACAGGGTCACCAGCACGCGGCAACCTGAGGCGCCGATGGGGTGGCCGATGGCGATGGCGCCGCCGTTGACGTTGACCTTGTCCGCATCCCACTCCAGCTCTTTGCCCACCGCCAGCGCTTGCGCGGCGAAGGCTTCGTTGGCTTCGATCAGGTCGAGGTCGCCCAGGCTCCAACCGGCTTTGTCCAGGCAACGGCGGGTGGCCGACACCGGGCCGATGCCCATGATCGCCGGGTCGACGCCTGCATTCGCGTAGCTGGCGATGCGTGCCAGCACCGGTAGACCGAGGGCCTTTGCCTTGTCGGCACTCATCAGCAGCACCGCAGCGGCGCCATCGTTGAGGCTGGAGGCGTTGCCAGCGGTGACGCTGCCGTCTTTCTTGAACGCAGGTTTGAGCTTGCCCAGGGATTCGGCGGTAGTGCCGGCGCGTGGCTGTTCATCCACGGCAAAGGCAACCGGGTCGCCCTTGCGCTGGGGGATGAGAATCGGCGTGATCTCGTCAACAAAACGCCCGGCCTCAATGGCGGCGCTGGCTTTTTGCTGGGACGCCGCAGCGAATGCATCCTGGGCTTCACGGCTGATGCCGTACTTGTCCACCAGGTTCTCGGCGGTGATGCCCATGTGATAGTCGTTGAACGCATCCCACAGACCGTCGGTGATCATGCTGTCGACCATCTTGGCGTGACCCATGCGCAAACCGGTACGCGCGGCGGGCAGTACGTACGGAGCCAGGCTCATGTTTTCCATGCCACCGGCGATGATCACGTCGGCGTCGCCGCACCGGATGGCCTGCGCGCCCAAGTGCAGGGCCTTGAGGCCCGAGCCACAGACTTTGTTCAGGGTCAGGGCAGGCACTGCATGGGGCAGGCCGGCCAGGATCGAGGCCTGGCGTGCCGGGTTCTGGCCGCTCCCGGCCGTGAGCACCTGGCCGAGGATCACCTCATCCACTTGGGCCGGGTCCAGGCCAGTCTGCTCCAGCAGGCGACGGATCACGGCGGCGCCCAGTTCCGGTGCCGGGATACTGGCCAGCGAACCTTGAAAGCTGCCCACGGCGGTGCGGGTGGCAGCAACAATCACGACGTCTTGCATGGAATCTGTCCTCACTGGAAGTGCATTTCTGGAACGTGGTCCGGGACGATCAGTTTACCGGCGGTCTTGCTCACAATCTCTTCAACGCTGACGCCAGGTGCGCGTTCCTTGAGGACAAAAGCGCCATTTTCGATTTCCAAGTAGGCCAGGTCGGTCAGCACACGCTTGATGCAGTTGGCGCCCGTCAGCGGCAGGCTGCATTGACTGAGCAGCTTGGACTCACCGTCCTTGGAGGCGTGGGTCATGATCACGATGATGTTTTCTGCACCGGCCACCAGGTCCATGGCGCCGCCCATGCCCTTGACCAGCTTGCCAGGGATCATCCATGAGGCGATGTTGCCGTGCACATCGACTTCAAAGGCGCCGAGCACCGTGAGGTCGACATGGCCGCCGCGAATCATCGCGAAAGATTCGGCGGAAGAGAAGATCGACGCGCCGATGCGTGCGGTCACGGTTTGTTTGCCGGCGTTGATCATGTCGGCATCGATGGTTTCCTCGGTAGGAAACGGCCCCATGCCCAGCAGGCCATTTTCCGATTGCAGCATCACTTCCATGCCTTGCGGGATGTAGTTGGCCACCAGGGTCGGGATGCCGATGCCGAGGTTGACGTAGAAGCCGTCCTGCATTTCGCGGGCGACGCGTTGAGCCATTTGTTCGCGGGTAAGCGCCATGGTTATTTCCTCTTATTGTTCTGGACGTGGATTATTTGCGGACCGTGCGCTGTTCGATGCGCTTCTCGAAGGTGCCGCAGATGATCCGGTCGACGTAGATGCCAGGAGTGTGGATCTGCGCCGGGTCCAGCTCGCCCGGTTCGACGATTTCCTCGACTTCGACCACCGTGATCTTGCCGGCGGTGGCGGCCAGGGGGTTGAAGTTCTGGGCGGTGTGGCGATAGATGACGTTGCCGAAGTGGTCGGCTTTCCAGCCTTTGACGATGGCGAAGTCGCCGGTGATCGACTCTTCCATCAGGTAGGGGCGGCCGTTGAACTCGCGGGTTTCCTTGCCTTGGGCGACCGGGGTGCCGACGCCGGTGGCGGTGAAGAAGGCCGGGATGCCGGCACCGCCTGCGCGCATTTTTTCCGCCAGGGTGCCTTGGGGGGTCAGGACGACTTCGATTTCGCCGCTGAGCAATTGCTTCTCGAACAGGGCATTTTCACCGACGTAGGAGGCGATCACTTTGCTGATCTGCTTTTCTTCCAGCAGCACGCCCAGGCCGAAACCATCGACGCCACAGTTATTGGAAACCACGGTGAGGTCGCGGGTGCCTTTGCGCTTGATCTCGGCGATGAGGTTTTCCGGAATGCCGCACAGGCCAAAACCACCGGAGAGCACGGTCATGCCGTCTTCCAGGCCTGCCAATGCTTCTTCGTAGGACGCCACGCGTTTATCGAAACCTGCCATATGCACCTCTTTTATTGTATGTGGGCTAGCCAATGACCTGAGTGTTGCGCCGACGGATTGATTTGTTAAGTTGTTTTTTAAGGTTGATTGATTTAGAAAACAGCATAGTCGACCCGCCGCCCGGAGCCCTCCATGACCGTCAAACAAATACGCGCCTTTCTCGCCGTGGCCCAAAGCCTGAGTTTTGCCGCCGCCTGCGAGCGCCTGCACCTCTCGCAATCGGCGCTGAGCCTGACCATCAAGGGGTTGGAGGAGGGCTTGGGTGGCCGCCTGTTCAGCCGTAATACACGTAACGTTGCACTGACCCCCGAAGGTGAGTCGCTGCTGCCCTTGGCGCGTCGGCTGATCGCCGATTGGGATAACGCCGAGGATGAGCTGCGTCAGCGTTTCACCTTGCAGCGTGGGCGCGTAACGGTGGCAGCGATGCCGTCGTTCGCGGGCAACCTGCTGCCGCCGATTCTGAAGATATTCCGCGCGCGTTACCCCCAGGTGAATGTGACGGTGCATGACTTGATCAACGAGCAGGTGCTGGAGATGGTGCGTGACCGCCAGGTGGAGTTGGGCGTGGCGTTTGAGCCGTCAGAAGGGTCGTCGCTGGCGTTCACGCCGTTGTACCTGGATCGCTTTATCGCCGTGGTGCCCGGCGATTCGCCGTTGGCGGGGTGTGCCGAAATCGATTGGAAAACCTTGCTGGAGCAGCCTTTCATAACCTTGCAACGGCCGTCCACGGTTCGGGTGATGCTGGAAGAACACTTGGGCGCGTTAAAGATGAAGCTGCCGGTCGCACTGGAAAGCCATCAATTGGCAACGGTGGGCAAGATGGTTGCCAGCGGGCTTGGCGTGAGCGCGGTGCCGGCGTTATGTGCGCAGCAGATGGAAGAGGCGGGTGCCCATTGCATCACCTTGACCGATCCGGTGATCGAGCGACCGATTGGTGTGCTGACCAAGCCGGGGCATGAGCTGTCGGCGGCGGCGCAGGTGTTGTTCGATATCTTTCGGGATGAAGCCGCGAAAGGTCGCTTCCCGCTATGACCACTGCGGGGCCGGCTTGTGTTGATAACAGAATAACGATGGTAATAAAAAAGTCCGCTCGGCTAGCCGGGCGGACTTAATGTGTTAATTAGTTTTTATCAGCAGTATCTATCAATTACCTTAACTTGCGATTGGCCCTTGAGGTGCTGCCATTCGGTGTTAAGTGTATGGAAGACTTGCTCGATAAAGTTACGATCGGCTGCCGCTTTCTTACCCACATAACCCTGGCCGCGACGGTATACCTTGAGGCGCGCTGCCAGTTCCCGGTGATTGCGGTCGAACTCGGCCTCTTCGGTATTGGGCTCCAGGCAGTCAAGTTGCACTTCGCCCGATTTGCCAATCCACAGGATATGGTCGTCGAGTGTGTCTTTCTGCGCTGCGAACATCTCAGCCAATTCGTCGATAGTTGGTTGGTTGTTCAGATTCATGTGTAAGCCCCTTGACCAGTTGGCGATCTATCAGTTGATTCCGTTAAAACTGCTTAGTTGTCTCCGGTTGCGAAAACCGGGCGTCAGTGACGGTCTGCCGAATACGGGCAGGGTCTTGAACCTGATGCATGTAGTCTTGCTGATGAACTGCTACGCAATGGTTTCATAACGAAGACAAGCAGCATTTGAGCTCCTTGTACCCTCCCTTTCGGGGCGGGTCAGCTTCATCAATCTGCCTTGTGGGCAGTGCACATCCGGAAAAAAAAGCTCGGCGGTCAGACGAGCTCTTTCAAAACGCTTGTTACTAACGCTCCCGATCCGGGAGACGTCTCGATAATGCAAGGACAAAAAGGATACGTCAACGGTTATGTAGTGATTATTTTTGAGCACTACATAAATCGTTGTGGGGGCGGGGGAATGCCGAAAATCGTGACTTGGGCGTCATTTTTTGGAGGGTGGGTTCGAGTCGAAGTCTGCATATTTGGCAAACGGGCTGGTTATGCCGATCGGGCTTTTGTGGCAGGCGAGGTTGTGTGGCGAGCGGGCTTGCCC
>NZ_WKCB01000125.1 GCF_021606685.1 Pseudomonas syringae | reverse complement strand
GCCCCCGATAGCGGTGGATCAGTTACAGATGAGCTGACTGAACTACTGCTATCGGGAGCAAGTCGAATCGTCGCACCGCCCCTCCCACATTTTTTTAACCGCGTTTCTTCAGTTATTGACCGGAATAGATCTGATCGAAAACCCCACCATCATTGAAGTGGGTTTTCTGCACGGTGCGCCAGTCGCCAAAGGTCTTCTCCACCGACAGGAAGTCGACTTTCGGGAAGCGGTCGGTGTACTTGGCCAGCACCTTGGGGTCACGTGGGCGCAGGTAGTTGTTGGCCGCGATTTCCTGGCCTTCCGGCGACCACAGGTACTTGAGGTAGTCTTCGGCCGCCACGCGGGTGCCTTTCTTCTCGACCACTTTGTCGACCACCGACACCGGCGGTTCGGCTTCGGCGGAGACGCTCGGGTAGATCACCTCGAACTGGTCGCGGCCGAATTCGCGGGCAATCATTTCCGCTTCGTTTTCAAAGGTCACCAGCACGTCGCCAATCTGGTTGGTCATGAACGTGGTGGTGGCGGCGCGGCCACCGGTGTCCAGCACAGGTGCCTGTTTGAACAGCTTGCCGACAAAGGCCTTGGCCTTGTTTTCGTCGCCGCCGTTCTTGAGCACATAGCCCCAGGCCGACAGGTAGGTGTAGCGGCCATTGCCGGAGGTTTTCGGGTTGGGCACGATCACTTGCACGCCGTCTTTGAGCAGGTCCGGCCAGTCTTTCAGGGCTTTTGGGTTGCCTTTGCGCACGATGAAGACCGTGGCGGAGGTGAACGGCGCGCTGTTGTTCGGCAGGCGGGTGACCCAGTTGTCCGGCACCAGTTTGCCGTTGTCGACCAGGGCGTTGATGTCGGTGGCCATGTTCATGGTGATCACGTCAGCCGGCAGGCCATCGATCACCGAGCGCGCTTGTTTGCTGGAACCGCCGAACGACATCTGCAAGGTCAGTTTGTCGTTCGGGTGCTCGGCTTCCCAGTGCTTCTGGAAGGCGGCGTTGTAGTCTTTGTAGAAATCGCGCATCACGTCGTAAGAGACGTTGAGCAGAGTGACGGGGGCAGCCTGGACGGCACCCGCCAAGGCAAGGCCGGCGGCCAGGAGAGAGGCGCTTACGAGTTTTTTCACTGCTCATTCCTTGTTGTTCGAGAAGGTTATCAATTGAGTGAGGGCAATTTGCCAGCGACTATAGCTGGCGCCGCATAGACGTTTAAAGATTAAAACGCACTTTGCTTATTCCACTTTCTTAAATAATGCATTGCCACAGCGCGAGCAAAACGCCGCGTTGGGTTCATGGCTGTTCTTCTTGCACACCGGGCAGTCGGTTTGCAGCTGTTCGCCGCGCATGGCACTGGCCAGTTCGGCGGTAAAAATCCCGGTCGGCACGGCGATGATCGAGTAACCGGTGATCATCACCAGCGACGAGATCACCTGGCCCAGCGGGGTCTTGGGCACGATGTCGCCAAAGCCTACGGTGGTCAGGGTCACGATTGCCCAGTAGATGCCCTTGGGAATGCTGGTAAAACCGTGTTCCGGACCTTCGATCACGTACATCAACGTGCCGAACACGGTGACCAGGGTGCACACGCTGACCAGGAACACCACGATCTTCTGTTTGCTGCCCCGCAGCGCGGCCATCAGGTAGTTGGCCTGCTTGAGGTAGGGGCTGAGCTTGAGCACGCGGAAGATCCGCAGCATCCGTATGATGCGGATGATCAACAGGTACTGCGCATCGCTGTAATACAGCGCGAGGATGCCGGGCACGATGGCTAGCAAGTCCACCAGCCCATAAAAGCTGAACGCATAGCGCAACGGCTTGGGCGAGCAGTACAGGCGCATGCCGTACTCGATGGCGAAGATCAGCGTGAAGCCCCATTCGATATAGGCCAGCACATTGGCGTAGTTCTGATGTACCTGGTCGATGCTGTCGAGCATCACGACCACCAGGCTGGCGAGAATGATCAGCAGCAGAATGCCGTCAAAGCGCCGCCCGGCCGCTGTGTCACTCTGGAAAACCATGACGTAGAGGCGCTGGCGCCAGTCGTTGTTGCTGTCCATAAAACCTGCCTGAGTCGAAGATCGAGCAAGCCTAGGGGGATTCGTAGGGGCTGTCCATGCGCGGTTTCTGCAGCATTCGCTGGCTGGCGCGCACCAGCCAGCAGGCGAGGATAAACGGCGCGGTCAGCGCGGGCAGCTGCAGGGCGGCGAAGCCTGGGGTGAGGATGATCGCCAGCAGGATGCCGATCAACGGCAGCCAGGGTTGGCGCCGCGTCTGGCTCAGGGCCAGGGCGGCCAGCGCCGGGTTGTAGCTGTGCAGGCCGAGGAGGGCGCTGGTGGGTTCTTTCAGCCACAGTGCAAGCAACACGCCGGTGCTGGCGCCAACCAACGCCCAGACTGCGGCGCGGCGGTTGGCCAACCATAGGCCCAGCGCAATCAAGGCACCGGCTGCAGGCTGGTCCAGCAACATGACCTGGGCCAGGCCCGTGAAGGGGGCGATGAGTACGCCAATCCCATCCGGCTCAGTCAGGGCAAATGTGCCGGGTGGGACTGTGCCCAGCAACAACCAGCCGAGGCCGACAAAAGGCGCGGTATAGGCCGGCAAGTCATTGGGCTGGCTGGCGTGCTTCAACCATTGCCGCGTCAGCATCGCACTCAGGCCGCCACACGCCAGGATCAGCGGCGGCAACAACGCCGACCAGGCGAAGTGCTGGCTGATCAACACGCCCAGCAGCACACCGTTGTAGCTATACAGCCCGGCTTGGCGCTCGGCTTTGGGATAACCCCGGCGCTGGGCCGTGAGCAAACCGGCGACGCCACCCAACAACGCCCCGCCGAGCACGGCCGGAGCACCGATCAGGATCGCCAACAGGCACAGCAGGCCGCACAGTGGCTGGCGTTGCAGGAAGATCTGGCTGAAACCGTTGAGCAGGGCTTCGGCCCAGTCAGGGCATGTCTGGTTTTGCATGATGGTTAGTCAGTGGGACCGAGTTGTACCCATCGGGGGCAGGCTCCCTCCCACATTGGACTGAGGTGAACACGGTCAAGTGTGGGAGGGGCGGTGCGACGATTCGACTTGCCCCCGATGAGGCCCTTACAGACGCTAAATCAACGTCTCTATGCGCAGCGAATTGGTCGACCCCGGCTGCCCGAACGGCACCCCCGCGGTAATCACCAACGTATCCCCGCGCTGCGCCATGCCCTGCGCCTGGGCAATCTCCAGCGCGGTGGAACACACCTCGTCCACCTGGCGCAGCCGATCATTGACCACCGAGTGCACGCCCCACGCCACACTCAACCGCCGCGCGGTGGACAGGTTCGGAGTGAGGTTGAGGATCGGCGCCACCGGCCGCTCCCGCGCTGCGCGCAGGCTGGAGCTGCCGGACTCGCTGTAGTTCACCAGCACCGCCACCGGCAGGATGCTGCTGATGCGGCGGATCGCGCAGCTGATGGCATCCGACACCGTGGCATCCGCCTTGGGCCGGCTGACGTCCAGTTGCGCCTGATAGTCCGGGCCGTTTTCCACCTGGCGGATGATCTTGCTCATCATCTGCACGGCTTCCAGTGGGTACTCGCCCGAGGCGGTTTCCGCTGACAGCATCACCGCGTCGGCGCCTTCGGCCACGGCGTTGGCGACATCGGTGACTTCGGCACGGGTCGGCGCCGGGGAGAAACGCATGGATTCGAGCATCTGCGTGGCCACCACCACCGGCTTGCCCAGTTGGCGGCAAGTACTGATGATGTCTTTCTGGATTTGCGGCACGCTCTCTGCGGGCACTTCAACGCCCAGGTCGCCTCTGGCCACCATGATTGCGTCGCTCAGTTCGGCGATTTCCTGCAGGCGCTGCACGGCCGAGGGTTTCTCGATCTTGGCCATCAGAAAGGCTTTGTCGCCGATCAGCTCGCGGGCCTCGCGGATATCTTCCGGGCGCTGCACAAACGACAGTGCCACCCAGTCCACGCCCAGTTCCAGGCCGAAGCTCAGGTCGCGGCGATCCTTGGCAGTGAGCGGGCTGAGTTCCAGCAGCGCTTGTGGGACATTTACACCTTTGCGGTCGGACAACTCGCCGCCATTGAGCACCGTGGTGTCGATGGCGTCCGCATGTTTGGTGATGACCCGCAGGCGCAGCTTGCCATCGTCCAGCAGCAGGTCCATGCCCGGCTCCAGCGCCGCGATGATTTCCGGGTGGGGCAGGTTGACCCGGCACTGGTCGCCCGGCGTCGGGTCCAGGTCCAGGCGCAGGGCCTGGCCACGCACCAGTTGCACCTTGCCCTCGGCAAACCGCCCGACCCGCAGCTTGGGCCCTTGCAGGTCCATGAGGATGCCCAGTGGGTAATTGAGCTGGCGCTCGACCTGGCGAATCCACTGGTAGCGCTGGGCGTGATCGGCGTGGTCGCCGTGGCTGAAATTGAGCCGGAAGATATTCACCCCGGCTTCCACCAACTCGCGGATGTCATCGATACCGTCGGTGGCCGGACCCAGGGTGGCGAGGATTTTGACCTTCTTGTCAGGCGTCATGGGCGGTGCTCTCAAGGATCAGGATGGCGCGGAAGTCGTTGACGTTGGTGCGCGTCGGCTCGGTAACGATCAACCCGTCGAGGGCGGCGAAGTAGCCGTAGCCGTTGTTGTTATCCAACTCGTCGCTGGCATTCAGGCCGAGGGCTTCGGCGCGGGCATAACTGGCGGGTGTCATGATCGCCCCGGCGTTGTCTTCCGAGCCGTCGATGCCATCGGTGTCACCGGCCAGGGCGTAAACGCCGGGCAGGCCCTTGAGGCTGTCGGTGAGGCTGAGCAGGAATTCCGCATTGCGCCCGCCACGGCCATTGCCGCGCACGGTGACGGTGGTTTCGCCACCGGAGAGGATCACGCACGGCGCCGCCAGCGGTTGCCCATGCTGCACAATTTGCCGCGCGATGCCGGCGTGCACTTTGGCCACGTCCCGCGCTTCGCCTTCCAGGTCGCCCAGGATCAGCGGGCTGAAACCGGCCTGGCGGACTTTTACCGCCACCGCTTCCAGCGACTGTTGCGGGCGGGCGATCAACTGGAAGTGGCTGCGCGCGAGCACCGGGTCGCCGGGTTTGACGGTTTCCGAGGCGGGGTTCTGCAACCAGCTGCGCACGGCAGCGGAGGCATCAATGCCGTAACGCTTGAGAATCGCCAGGGCTTGCTGCGAGGTACTTGGGTCGCCAACCGTGGGGCCGGAGGCGATCACGCTGGCCTGGTCGCCCGGCACGTCGGAGATCGCATAGGTGTAGACCGTGGCCGGCCATGCCGCCTTGGCCAGTCGACCACCCTTGATGGCCGAGAGGTGTTTGCGCACGCAGTTCATCTCGCCAATGGTGGCGCCAGACTTGAGCAGGGCTTTGTTGATGCTTTGTTTGTCGGCCAGGGTAATGCCCTCGGCGGGCAGGGCCAACAAGGCCGAGCCGCCGCCCGAGAGCAGGAAGATTACGCGGTCGTCTTCGCTGAGGTTGCTGATCAGTTCCAGCACACGTTTGGCCACGGCCAGGCCTGCGGCATCGGGGACCGGGTGGGCAGCCTCGACCACTTCGATTTTTTTGCAGGGTGCACCGTGGCCATAGCGGGTGACCACCAGGCCGGTGACGTCACCCTGCCAGCAGTTTTCCACCACGAGCGCCATGGCCGCCGCCGCTTTGCCAGCACCGATCACGATGACGCGGCCGCTGCGGTCGGCGGGCAGGTAAGGTTCGAGGACTTGCCGGGGGTGGGCGGCGTCGATGGCTGTGGCAAACAGCTCGCGAAGCAGGTGTTGCGGATCGACCGACATAAGCGGGCTCCCGGGGGATTCTTGTTATTGGGGATGCAGCTATTTCTGGTTTGGAATGCGATCAAATGTGGGAGGGGGCTTGCTCCCGAAAGCCGTCTTATATTCAGCAATGGTGTCGACTGATGCACCGCTATCGGGAGCAAGCCCCCTCCCACAGTTGGCCGTATTTCAAAGGGAAAGCGATGTTGCTTACTTATCGCGAATCGAAAAATTCGCCATATGCTCCAGCCCCTTGATCAGCGCCGAGTGGTCCCAATTGCCGCCGCCAATCGCGGCGCAGGTGCTGAACACCTGCTGGGTGCCGGCGGTGTTCGGCAGGTTGATGCCCAGCTCCTTGGCACCGGCCAGGGCCAGGTTCAGGTCCTTCTGGTGCAGGTTGATACGGAAACCCGGATCGAAGGTGCCTTTGATCATGCGTTCGCCGTGCACTTCAAGGATCTTCGACGAGGCAAACCCGCCCATCAGCGCTTCACGCACCTTGGCCGGGTCGGCACCGTTTTTCGAGGCGAACAGCAGCGCTTCGGCCACCGCCTGGATATTCAGCGCAACGATGATCTGGTTAGCGACCTTGGCGGTTTGGCCATCGCCATTGCCGCCGACCCGCGTGATGTTTTTGCCCATGCTCTGGAACAGCGGCAGGGCGCGTTCGAAGGTCTGCGGTTCACCGCCGACCATGATGCTCAGCGTGCCGGCCTTGGCGCCGACTTCACCACCGGACACCGGTGCATCGAGGTACTGCGCGCCGGTCTCGTTGATCTTCGCGGCGAAGGCCTTGGTGGCGGTGGGCGAGATCGAACTCATGTCGATCACCACCTTGTTCGGCGACAAACCGGCAGCGACGCCGTCGGCGCGGAACAGCACGTCATCGACCTGCGGAGTGTCGGGCACCATCACGATGATGAACTCGGCTTCCTGCGCAACTTGCTGCGGGTTGGCCAGGGCCACGGCGCCTGCCGCGATCAGCTCGGCCGGGGCCTTGCCGTGGTGCTCGGACAGGAACAACTGGTGACCGGCTTTCTGCAGGTTGGCGGCCATGGGTTGGCCCATGATGCCGGTGCCGATAAATCCGATTTTAGCCATGAAGAAAATCCTCTTGTTATTCGATGTGGCAGGGTCTGCCCAACACAGGAGATTCAAATGTGGGAGGGGGCTTGCCCCCGATGGTCTTTCATTCAACATTTGTGTCGACTGATGCACCGCTATCGGGGGCAAGCCCCCTCCCACATTTGGTTTTGTGTCGTGCCTGTCAGATGGCGTTATGGGTCTTGAGCCAACCCAAACCCGCCTCGGTGGTGGTCAGCGGCTTGTATTCACAGCCGACCCAACCCGTGTAGCCGATGCGGTCCAGATGCTCGAACAGGAAGCGGTAGTTGATCTCGCCGGTGCCCGGCTCGTTGCGCCCAGGGTTGTCCGCCAACTGGATATGGTTGATCTCACCCAGGTGCGCAGCCATGGTGCGGGCCAGGTCGCCTTCCATGATTTGCATGTGATAGATGTCGTATTGCAGGAACAGGTTGGCGCTGCCCACCTGCTCGCGAATCGACAGGGCTTGCGCGGTGTTGTTCAGGTAGAAACCCGGGATGTCGCGGGTGTTGATCGCTTCCATCACGAGCTTGATGCCCACCGCTTGCAGCTTGTCGGCGGCGTACTTGAGGTTGGCGACAAAGGTTTTTTCCAGTGTTTCGTCGTCAACGCCCTGAGGCCGGATACCCGCCAGGCAGTTGATCTGCGTATTGCCCAGCACCTGGGCGTAGGCGATGGCCAGGTTGACCCCGGCGCGAAATTCCTCGACACGGTCCGGGTGGCACGCCACGCCGCGCTCGCCCTTGGCCCAGTCACCGGCCGGCAGGTTGAACAGCACCTGGGTCAGGCCATGGGCGTCGAGTTGCGCCTTGATTTCGGCGGAGCTGAATTCATACGGGAACAGGTACTCCACGCCTTCGAAACCGGCATCGGCGGCGGCTTTGAAGCGGGCGAGAAAGTCCTGCTCGGTAAACAGCATGGACAGGTTGGCGGCAAAGCGCGGCATAGGGTTCTCCTTAATCGAGCAGGGAAATGGCAGTTGGTGCGTCGTTGCCGACCAGTGCCAGATCTTCGAATTCGTTGACGGCGTTGATCTCGGTGCCCATGGAAATATTGGTCACGCGCTCCAGAATAATCTCAACAATCACCGGCACCTTGAATTCTTCGATCATTTCCTCGGCGCGGCGCAGGGCGGGCGCGATCTGGCCGGGTTCGAACACACGCAATGCTTTGCAGCCCAGGCCTTCGGCGACGGTCACGTGGTCCACGCCATAGCCGTTGAGTTCCGGCGCGTTGAGGTTGTCGAAAGACAGCTGCACGCAGTAGTCCATCTCAAAACCGCGCTGGGCCTGGCGGATCAACCCCAGGTAGGAGTTGTTCACCACCACGTGGATGTACGGCAGCTTGAACTGCGCGCCCACGGCCAGCTCTTCGATCATGAACTGGAAGTCATAGTCGCCCGACAGCGCCACCACCTTGCGGCTCGGGTCGGCCTTGACCACGCCCAGTGCCGCCGGGATGGTCCAACCCAATGGGCCGGCCTGGCCACAGTTGATCCAGTGGCGCGGCTTGTAGACGTGCAGAAATTGCGCGCCGGCAATCTGCGACAGGCCGATGGTGCTGACGTAGCAGGTGTCTTTGCCGAACACTTGGTTCATTTCTTCGTACACGCGTTGCGGCTTGACCGGTACGTTATCGAAGTGGGTTTTGCGGTGCAGGGTGGCTTTGCGCTGCTGGCAGTCGTGCAGCCAGGCGCTGCGGTCCTTGAGCTTGCCGGCGGCTTTCCACTCGCGGGCGACTTCAATGAACAGGGTCAGGGCGGAACCGGCGTCGGACACGATGCCCAGGTCCGGGGTAAATACGCGGCCAATCTGCGTCGGCTCGATGTCGACGTGGATGAACTTGCGCCCTTCGGTGTAGACCTCCACCGAACCGGTGTGGCGGTTGGCCCAGCGGTTGCCGATACCGAGCACCACGTCTGACTTGAGCAGCGTCGCGTTGCCATACCGGTGGGAGGTTTGCAGGCCGACCATGCCGACCATTTGCGGGTGATCGTCGGGGATGGTGCCCCAGCCCATCAGGGTCGGGATCACCGGGATACCGGTCAGCTCGGCGAACTCCACCAGCAGCTCGCTGGCGTCGGCGTTGATCACACCGCCGCCACTCACCAGCAAGGGGCGTTCAGCCTGGTCGAGCAAGGCCAGGGCTTTTTCCACCTGGATGCGCGTGGCCAGAGGCTTGGCCAGCGGCAGCGGCTGGTAGGCGTCGATGTCGAATTCGATCTCGGCCATCTGCACGTCGAACGGCAGGTCGATCAGCACCGGGCCGGGGCGACCGGAGCGCATTTCATAAAAGGCTTTCTGGAACGCGTAGGGCACCTGGCCGGGTTCGAGCACGGTGGTCGCCCACTTGGTCACCGGCTTGACGATGCTGGTGATGTCCACGGCCTGGAAGTCTTCCTTGTGCATCCGCGCACGCGGGGCCTGGCCGGTGATGCACAGAATTGGGATCGAATCGGCCGAGGCGCTGTACAGACCAGTGACCATGTCGGTGCCCGCCGGGCCCGAGGTGCCGATGCACACACCGATATTACCGGCCTTGGTGCGGGTGTAACCCTCGGCCATGTGTGAGGCGCCTTCAACGTGGCGAGCAAGGACGTGATCGATGCCACCCACTTTCTGCAAGGCCGAATACAGCGGGTTGATCGCGGCGCCTGGGATACCGAAGGCGGTATCGACACCTTCACGGCGCATCACCAGGACGGCGGCTTCGATTGCTCTCATTTTGCTCATGATTTTGGTGCCTCTTGCGTTTTGTAATTGTATACAAGTGGTGTCTGGCCAAAGTGTATTCACGGCGAGCGGCGCAGGTCAATGCATTTTATTCTTTGACCTTTTCGTTCGTCGGAACGCAATTTTTCGACGTATGGAGTGTTTGTGCGAAAACATTGTATACAAAATCAAATGCCATTGTGTTCTATTTGTTTGATCGAGCATCTGATCCTTCAGACCTCCACCGCATTCCCAATAACAAAAGAAGGACGGCACCATGAGCGCTTTAACCTTGAAAATAGCCACCCAACTGACCAGTCAGGCCCTTACCGCAGGCCGCACGATTTCGGCCGCGCCGTTGACCATCGCGGTGCTCGACAGCGGCGGCCACTTGATTACCCTGCAACGCGAAGACGGCGCCAGCCTGCTGCGCCCGCAGATCGCCATCGGCAAGGCCTGGGGCGCGATTGCCTTGGGCAAGGGTTCACGGCTGTTGGCGCTGGACGCGCAGCAGCGCCCGGCGTTTATCGCGGCGTTGAACAGCCTGGGGCAGGGCAGCGTGGTGCCGGCACCGGGTGGGGTGTTGATTCGGGATCAGCAGGGTGTGGTGTTGGGGGCGATCGGGATCAGTGGGGATACGTCGGACATTGACGAGCAATGTGCGATCACGGCGATCGAGGGGGTGGGGTTGTTGGC
>NZ_WKCB01000124.1 GCF_021606685.1 Pseudomonas syringae | reverse complement strand
CCCCAACCCTCAAGGACTGTAATACCCCACAGCCACCATAAAATGCCCCGCCTTACGCACATAGGCATGTTTATTCTCAACCCTATCCGTCACCGGATTTCTCCAGCGATACTTGTACTCCCCCTGGTCCTGCTCCCCCATCAGCTTGAGAATCGGCTCCCCCACCGGTTTACCGTCAGGGTCCTTGACCTTGCCAAAGTCAGTATTGATCAGCCGCAAGTTAGTCCCATGCGCCACATAGCGCTGAGTCCTGAGATCCACCACAAACACATACAAGTCATCCTGCAGAAACCCACCCTGCAATGAGTTGATGGCCTTGAGCGTACCCACCTCATCCTTGAGCAGCGCATTCACCGCCTTGTTACGCAACGCCCGCGCCTGTTCCGGCGTCGCCCGGGGCAGGTAGTAACCCACCGCCAGGATCCGCTCGCCCACCCGCTGGTAAAACACATGCTTGTGCTCCACCTTGCCATCGTTCCAGTTCTGCCAACGGTAATCGGCCTGCTGAATGCCCTGGCCCTCCGGCACGCTGAGCGCCTCCTTGAACGATTGGCGTAAATCCGCTCCCAACACTTCGCTCACGTCACGGCCGATCAACGCGGCGGAGGGCCCGCCACTCGCCAGCAGCACCCCACGGGTATCGACCACGAACACATAGCGGTCCTGGTCGATAAACTCGCCCTGGCGGCTGAACGCGGCAAACGCCTTGTCACCGTTGCTCTGGTAGTAGGCCAGGGCTTTTTCCAGCAAGGCCTTGGCCGCCTCGGCGTCCTCGTCCTGCGTTGTGGCGGCGTGCACCTGGCTGAAACACAACAGCAGCAGCCACGTGATGCGGAGCAATCCCTTCATGACCCGTCCCTCATTGTTATTGGTGTGACCAGAGCGTAGACGGCTGTGGCTCAGGGCGCCGCCAACCATTGATTGACGATGCCGTCGTACACCCCGGTGGCCACGCTCAGGTGCAACCACTGGTCGACATAGCTCTTCCACGCCACGTCATCGCGGGGCAGCAGGAAGGCTTTCTCGCTGTACTGCATCTGCCGCTCCGGGTTCACCGCACACAGCCCGGGCTTCTGCTTTTGTTGATAACGCGCTTCGCTGGCGTCGGTGATCATCACGTCGGCCTTGCCCGCCAGCAGTTCGTCGAAGATGGTCACGTTGTCATGCAGGCGGATCTGCGCCTGGCCCAGGTGGGCGCGGGCAAAGACTTCGTTGGTGCCGCCCGCCGGTTCGATCACGCGCACCTGGGGCTGGTTGATCTGCTCGACCGTCTGGTAGCGCTGCACATCGGCGCAACGCACCAGCGGGATCTTGCCGTCGACCCCCAGGGCCTGGCTGAAGAAGGCTTTTTTCTGGCGTTCCAGCGACACCGAAATACCGCCGACGGCGATATCGCAGCGCTGGGCGAGGAAGTCCGGCATCAGGCTTTTCCAGGTGGTGGGCACCCAGGTGATCCTGGCGTTGAGGCTCTTGGCCAGGGACTCGGCCATGGCAATGTCGATGCCTTCATAACTGCCATCGGCGCGCAGCGAGGTGTAGGGCTTGTAGTCGCCGGTGGTGCAGACGGTCAGCGTGCCGCGCTGCAGCACTTCGTCCAGGCGCGAGGGCGCGGTGTCGGCCAGGGCAGTGGTTGCCAGGCTCGCCAGTACGCACAGGGTTATTGTTGTTTTCATGCGGTCGAGTCCTTGGGGCATGCTCGGGGGCGGTCATTATTTCCAGCAGGGCAGCCAGCTGGCAAGGGCCGTGAATGTTTAGCCAGGTTGCAACCAAACTCCGTCAACCCTGAATTTAACCCCCTATGCGGGCGTGTGACGCTGGTGGTTATCTCTAGCACTGTGATTCCCGCATGGACGGCTCTCTCGACACTCACCCCGCGACACTGCCGTCCGATCTCGCGTTCTGGGCCCTGTTCCACTGCCGGCACGCACGCCCACCAGATACCTCATTCCTGCGTTGATCCATCCCCTGGATGGCGCGCGTCTGCGCGCCTGCCTCACACCGACGAATGAGAATGCCCATGAGTGTTTTTGCCTGCCTGCACGAAGCCCAATCCTTCCTCGACCAAAACCCGGACATCGAGCTGTTCGAGCTGTTTATCCTCGACAACAACGGCGTGCCGCGTGGCAAGTTGCTGCACCGCGACGAACTCTTGGCGGTGTATGCAAGCGGCCGGCCGTTGCCCAGCACCATCCTCGGCCTGACCATCAATGGCGATGACGTGGAAAACTCCGGGCTGGTGTGGGAGGTGGGCGATATCGACTGCCGCGCCTACCCGATCAGCGGCAGTTTGCAGCGCATGCCGTGGCGGCTGATACCGACCGCAGCCGTGCAGGTCAGCATGCACCCCACCGAAGGCCTGCCCGCCACCGTGGCCGACCCTCGGCACTTGCTCGCCAAGGTGATTGAAGGGCTGCAGGCCGACGGCTATTACCCGGTGATGGCGGCGGAGCTGGAGTTCTACCTGCTCGACCAGAAACCCGACGGCAACGGCCGCCCGCAACCGGCACGGGACATGGATGGTGGGCGCCCACGCTCGACCCAGGTCTACGGCCTGCGCGAGCTGGAGCAGATCGAGCCGTTTCTCGCCGATTTGTACAGCGCCTGCAAGCTTCAAGGCATCCCGGCACGCACGGCCATCTCCGAATACGCCCCGGGCCAGGTCGAGATCACTCTGGAGCACCGCGCTGATGCGTTGCAGGCCATGGACGAAGCCGTGCGCTACAAGCGCCTGGTCAAAGGCGTGGCGCACAAGCACGGGATGACAGCCTGCTTCATGGCCAAGCCGTTCGATGACCTGGCCGGCACCGGCATGCATATGCACGTGAGCCTGGCGGACGCCGAGGGCAATAACCTGTTCGCCAGTGAGGCCACCGACGGCACGCCGTTGCTGCGCCAGGCGGTGGGCGGCATGCTCAGCACGTTGCTCGATTCGTTGCTGCTGTTCTGCCCCAACGCCAACTCCTATCGGCGCTTCCAGACCAACAGCTATGCGCCGCTGGCCGCCACCTGGGGCGTGGACAACCGCACCGTGAGCCTGCGCGTGCCCGGCGGCCCGGCCTATTCGCGGCATATCGAACACCGCATCTGCGGCGCCGACGCCAACCCCTACCTCGCGGCGGCCGCGATCCTCGCCGGTATCCACCGCGGCATCCGTGAACAACTTGACCCCGGCGCCCCGGTGCAAGGCAACGGGTATGCCCAGGCCAAGGAATTGCTGCCCACCGACTGGCTCACCACTTTGCGCGCGCTCGAAGGTTCCAGCTGGGCCCGGGAGGCATTCGGCCCCGAGTTTCTCGGCGTGTACCTGGCGGTAAAACGCGCCGAATACCGCCAATTCATGGGCGAGGTGGGCGAGCAGGATTGGCGCTGGTACCTGCACCAGGCGTAAGTGAACGGCGTGGCGAGCGGGCTTCTTGTGGCAAGCGGGCTTGTGTGGCGAGCGGACTTGGTGTGGCGAGCGGGCTTGCCCGCGTTGGGTGGCGCAGCCGCCCCAATCAGGCCGCTCCGTCCGTTCAGACAGAACTGCGGTGAATGGTTTCAGGGCCGCTTCGCGCCCCAACGCGGGCAAGCCCGCTCGCCACACAAGCCCGCTCACCACAACAAGCCCCGTTCGCCACAACATGCCCACTCACTTCAACAAGCCCGCTTGCCACAATATGCCGGGGGCGCGGCTTTCGACCTTTTTTTGACATTGCAGTGGTTAAGCTGCGGATCAAGGTCGTTCACTACCTGTTTATTCATATGAGCCCGTGATGTCGCCACAACCTCCTTCTTCCATCGAGATTGAATACGCCGAGCGCTGTGACCGTGAGCACGCCAGGGTCTGCGGTGACACCCGGCCGCCCGGGTTGCGGCGGCGCCTGGCCTCCTGGCGCGACGAATGGATGGTGCGCCAGGCGCTGAAAGTCGCCGGCGAACCGGGCCTGGTGCTGGACCTGGCCTGTGGCTCGGGACGCTTCTGGCCGGTGTTGGCCGAACACGTCAACCGCGTGGTACTGGCCTCGGACAACTCCCAGGACATGCTCGACCACGCCCTTACCCATCACCCGGCGTCATTGCTCAAACGGGTCAAGACGTTCCAGGGCTCGGCGTTTTCCATTGGTTTATCGGCGAATGCGGTGGATTGCATCTTCTGCCTGGAGTTGTTTCGTCATGTGCCCAGCAGCGACGGGCGCCTGGCGTTGCTGCGGGAGTTCCACCGGGTCAGCCGGGACACGGTGATCGTCTCGGTGCCCGCACGCACCCCGGTAGAGGGGGAGTTCCGTGAAGCTGGCTTCAAAATCCTTCATCACCAGGAATTCATGCCAGGCTCCAGCCTCTGGCGCGTCTACGTGCTGCGTAAGGCAGGCTAAGTCCTGACTGTCAGACTATTCTTCTTATCCTGTCTGAGTTTTCATGGTCGCCTGTGCACTGCGGATGCTCGCAAGCCCCTTTCGCGATATATACTGCGCGCCATTCTTCAAGGGAGAGCCGTGTGGCCATCGATATTCACTGGATCTGCGACAACGATAGCCTCGGCCAGCATTGCGCCGAATGGCAGCAGTTGCCATTCGTCGCCCTCGACACCGAATTCATGCGGGTCGACACCTTTTACCCCATTGCCGGGCTGATCCAGATCGGCGATGGCGTACGCGCTTACCTGATCGACCCCCTGACCATCGACAACTGGCAACCCTTGGCCGCCTTGCTGGAAAACCCGGCGGTGATCAAGGTGGTGCACGCCTGCAGCGAAGACCTGGAAGTGTTGTTGCGCCTGACCGGCAGCTTGCCGGTGCCGTTGTTCGACACCCAATTGGCCGCCGCTTACCTGAACCTCGGGTTCTCCATGGGCTACTCGCGCCTGGTGCAGGCCGTGCTCGATATCGAACTGCCCAAGGGCGAAACCCGCTCCGACTGGCTGCAGCGGCCATTGTCCGAGACGCAAATCAGCTACGCCGCCGAAGACGCGCTGCACCTGGCCGAGGTTTACGTACGCCTGCGTCCGCAGCTGTCGGAAGACAAATACGCCTGGGTGCTGGAAGACGGCGCCGAACTGGTGGCCAACCTGCGCCGCGAGGTCGACCCGTACGAGGTGTACCGCGACGCCAAACTGGCGTGGAAACTCTCGCGTGCCCAGCTCGCGGTGTTGCGCGAACTGTGCGCCTGGCGCGAGCAGCAGGCGCGGGCCCGTGACCTGCCGCGCAATCGCATCATTCGCGAACACTCGCTGTGGCCCCTGGCCAAATCCCAGCCGGATAACCTCGTCGCCCTGGGCAAGATTGAAGACATGCACCCGCGCACCGTGCGTCAGGATGGCCAGTTTTTGCTCGACCTGATCAAGCGTGCCGGCAGCGTCCCCATGGACCAATGGCCGCCCGCCGTGGCTGAGCCGTTACCGGTAGACGCCGCGACGCTGATCAAGCACCTGCGCGCCCTGGGCCAGGCGCAAGCCGAGCGTCTCGACATGGCGCCGGAACTGATGCTGCGCAAGAAAACCCTCGAAGCCCTGGTTAAAAGTGGCTACCCCGATGGGCCTTATAAATTGCCAGACTCGCTGCGTGGCTGGCGCCGCGAGTTGATGGGCCAGGCGCTGCTCGACAGCCTGGCCACTGCCGGAGAACAGCCTTGAAACGTATTTGCTCCATCTACCGCAGCCTGAAAAAAGACGGCATGTACCTCTACGTGCTCAAGAGCGACGCCCTGGAACGTGTGCCGGAACCGTTGATGGCCGCGTTCGGCAAGGCCCATCTGGCGTTCGAGATGATCCTGACGCCGGAGCGCAAGCTGTCGCGTGAAGACATCACGGTGGTCCTGGAAAACCTTGACAAGCAGGGCTACCACCTGCAAATGCCGCCGGCCGAGGACGAGTACATCGAACACTTGCCCGAAGAGCTGCTGCGTCGCAACGACCCGATGTGATCGGGTCCGTGCCCTGTCCGGGGCACGTGTTTGACTGAAATCGTATTAGTGGGCGGTGGCCGTAAGGAAGCGGGCGGCCGTCTGCACTGTTTTTGAAAGGTTTGAACCATGCGTGTTCTGATTGCTGAACAGGATCACCCGCTTTACGCCCAACTGCTCAACGAAGCGGCGCCGGACCTTGAGGTGCTCACCAGCGGCGACTCGGCCGAACTCTCGCGCCTGGCCGCCGATTGCCCGGTATGGCTGGGCCAGCCGGACCTGCTGGCCACGCTGTTGCGCCAGGGGCATCGCCCGCAATGGCTGCAGTCGACCTGGGCTGGCATCACGCCGTTGTTGGCCGAAGGCCTGCCACGCGACTATCGCCTGACCCGTGCGGTCGGCATCTATGGCCAGGTCATGGCCGAATTCGTCCTCACCTACATGCTCGGTCATGAGCGCGAAGTGCTCGCGCGCCTGGTCAGCCAAGTCGAGCGCAAGTGGGACAGCCGCACCGGCCAGAGCCTGGCGGGGCGCAAGGTGCTGATCGTCGGCACCGGCGATATCGGCCAACGTGTCGCCGAGTTCCTCGTGCCATTTGGCGTCAAACTGTACGGCATCGCCAGCACCGCACGGGAACAGGCGCCGTTTCTCGAAGTGGCCGGGCTCGACCAACTGGGCCGGCTGGTGGGGGAGGTGGATTACGTGATCAACCTGCTGCCCAATACGCCGAACACCCATGACCTGTACGACGCTGCGCTGTTCAAGCAATTCAAGCCAAGCGGTTTGTTCATCAACGTCGGGCGTGGTGTGGCGGTGGTCGATGCCGACCTGGTCGAAGCCTTGAAAGAGGGGCACCTGGCCGGTGCAGTGATCGATGTCTGCCGCCAGGAGCCGTTGCCGCAGCGTCATCCGTTCTGGACGGCCTGGGGCCTGCTGCTGACTGGGCACAGTTCTGCGCCGACCTCGCCGCCGATGATGGTGGAGCTGTTCCTGGAAAACGTGCGCGCGTATCAGGCCAAGCAAGCCTTGCGCGGGGAAGTCAGCTTCGAGCGCGGCTACTGACACACCAAAGATCAAAATGTGGGAGGGGGCTTGCCCCCGATAGCGGTGGGTCAGTCAGCACATGTAGCGACTGGCATTGCGCAATCGGGGGCAAGCCCCCTCCCACATTTTTTACGGCATCAGGCTCAGAGGCTGAAGTCACCCTCGGATACCAGCTCGCTCAGCGGCTTGCGCGGGCTTGGCGCTTCACGGCCTTGCAGGTATTCGGGCAGGGTCGATTTGTCCCCCAGCTTGCCGACGGCTACGGCCGCGTGCAGCGCGTAACCTTCTGGAATCTTCAGCTCTTTGCGGGTCAGCTCCTGGTCGAAGCCGGCCATGCCGTGGGTGTGCCAGCCGCTGAGGCTGGCTTGCAGCGCCAGGTGGCCCCACGCCGAGCCCGTGTCGAAGGTATGCCACAGCGCCGGGGTTTCTTCCGTGGCGCCGGGGGCGATGAAGTCGGTTTTCGAAGCGATGATCACCAGGGCCGACACATGCTGCGCCCAGTTACGGTTGAATTCATTCAGCAGGCCCAGAAAGCGTTCCCAGTCCGGCGTGTCGCGGCGCGCATACAGAAAACGCCAAGGCTGCGAGTTGTAGGCCGAGGGTGCCCAGCGTGCGGCTTCGAAGAAGCTCAGCAGGGTTTCCTGGGGGATGCTCTCGCCGGTGAACGCGCGAGGCGACCAGCGGTCGGTGAACTGGGGGTGGATCGGATAGTCGGCAACACGGGTCATGAGCAGTTCCTGATCGTCAATTCGGCGTTCAAAACTACTGCGCAGCCACTAGACTGACAAGTGTTGTTACACCGCCAGTCGTAAGCACTTGGTTATAAGGGGCTTGGGCACTAGACTGGCGGCCTTTTCACCTACCGATACTGATGTAGAGCCATGGCCGCCAAAGTCGAACCTTTCTGGATACGCAAAACCCTTGAACACCTCGATCAGGAGGAGTGGGAGTCTTTGTGCGACGGCTGTGGCCTGTGCTGCCTGCAAAAGCTTGAGGATGAGGACGACAACAGCGTCTATTACACGCGTATCGCCTGCAAACTGCTCGACCTGAAAACCTGCCAGTGCAGCGACTACCCCAACCGCCGCGCCTCGGTGCCGGACTGCATCCAGCTTACGCCGGGCCAGGCCGATCAGTTCAAATGGCTGCCGCCCACCTGCGGCTATCGCTTGGTCAGCGAGCGCAAAGACCTGCCGTTGTGGCATCACCTGGTCTGTGGCGACCGCGACGCCGTGCACCACGAGCGCATTTCCCAGTCCGGGCGCATGCTCAGCGAAGGCAGCGTGCCCGAGGACGACTGGGAGGATTACCTGATTTTCCGCGCGGGCTGAACGAGGAGTGTGTATGAGGCGGGGATTCAAGCTGGCGGCAGCGCTGATGGTGCTGGCGATGAGCATGCCGGCGTGGTGCGCGAAAAAAGTCGACCTGGATTATCACGTCAAGCTCCTGCCCCAGAGTGACCAGGCCGAGGTGCGCGTGAGCCTGTCCCAGGGCTCGGCGGTGCGCAGCCTCACCTTTGACCTGGGCCACGACGGTGACTACAGCGACTTCAAGGCCGATGGCCAGTGGAGCGTCAGCGAGCACCGGGGCTTGTGGCAACCCAGCGCCAGCAAGGCCAGCCTGACCTACCGCGTACGCCTCACCCATGCGCGCAAACCGGGCATTTACGAGGCGCGCATGACCCCGAGCTGGGCGCTGTTTCGCGGCGACGATCTGGTGCCGCCCGCGCGCCTGGACCAGCAGGACGGTGTCGAGCTGGTTTCGCGCCTGGTGTTCGAGTTGCCGGCGGGCTGGAAAAGTGTCGAAACCGCCTGGCCGCGCATCGGCAAGCACAAATTCCGTATTGATAACGTCTCGCGCCTGTTCGACCGCCCCACCGGCTGGATGCTTGCCGGTCACCTGGGCAGCCGCCGGGTACGCCTGGGCGAGAGCGAAGTGACGGTGGCCTCGCCCAAGGGCCAGGCCATGCGCCGCATGGACGTGCTGACCTTGCTGACGTTCGTCTGGCCACAGGTGGAAGCGGCGTTCCCGCGTCATCCGGCCAAGTTGTTGGTGGTGGGCGCCAGCGACCCGATGCGCCGTGGCGCGTTCTCGGCGCGGGACTCGATCTACCTCAACAGCCGTACGCCGCTGGTCGCCGAAAACGGCAGCAGCCCGTTGATCCGCGAGGTGGTGCAGGCGATCGGGCGCTTCAATGATCACGACACCAGTGACTGGATCAGCGAGGGTCTGGGCGAGTACTACGCCATCGAACTGCTGCGCCGTGCCGGCGGCATCACCGATGAACGGTACCAGGCGATCCAGGCGCGATTGGTGAAGGAAGGCAAGGACGTGAGCAGCCTGCGCGGCGAACATATCAGCGGCGCGACGGTGTCACGGGCGGTGGTGGTGTTGCAGGAGCTGGACCGCGAGATCCGCGTGAAAACCCACAACAAGCGTTCCCTGGATGACCTCGCACAGGCGGTCATGCGGGCCAATAGCATTACTACGGCGGAGTTTGTGCAGTTGGCCGAGAGCATCATCGGCGAGTCGTCGGTGGTGCTGGATTCGAAGTTGTTGCACTGAGCCCAAGCCCTGCACAAAGCCAAAATGTAGGAGGGGGCTTGCTCCCGATAGCGGTGGCTCAGTCACTTTGCGTAGTGACTGACGCTCTGCTATCGGGAGCAAGCCCCCTCCCACATTTGATGGTGGTTGAGTCTAACTATTTGATGGTCTTCTCAGCCGCCACTTCAGCCTTGGTCTTCAAGTTTTTCAACTCGGCACCGGCACGCTCGATCTTCGTGCGTACGCTGTTCATCTCTTGACGGCCCTGTTCGAGCTTGTCCTTGAGCGAGCTGTGGCCAGTAAAGCCGCGAGCCAGCGCCACGCCGCCGATTGCCACCTGGATCAAACCGAAAATCCCGCCACGGCGCAGGCCTTTACCGACCATCATTACGCCGCCGGCGACCGAGCCGATGCGTTCCCAACCGTGCACATTTTGTGTGGGCTGGGTTTCAAATGGCGTGTGTTCGATGATAGGTCGCACGGTTTTGCTGTCGCTCATGGTCTGTCTCCAACAAGGGCAAGTGTATGCAGCTGACTGCTGGCAGGCGCCGGATGTTCCCAAAAAATCAGTACTTGGGGCCCGAACGGGTGTTGTTGCCCTTGGCCAGACGGTCGTAGAGCACCACGTTGACGGTGGCGGCGAGGTTCATGCAGCCGGTGGTTGGGATGTACACGACGTCTTCACACCAGTCGCGGATCTCTTTGTCCAGCGAGCCATCTTCGGGGCCGAAGATATACAGCGCGCGGTCTGGATGGGTGTATTCGGGCAGGGGGCGGGCGCCTTCCACCAGCTCCACCGCGACGGGGATGCAGCCCAGTGGCAGGATCTTTTTCAGGTCGTCGATACCGATCAACGGAATATCGTGGTGGACCTTCTTGGTGTCGGTGATGAAGTCCCGGGCGCGCTCGTAACGCACGCCGGTGTAGAACACCGAGGCCACGCCGTAGCAGCCGGCGGCACGCATGACCGAGCCGACGTTTTCGGGGGATTTGGGGTTATACAGACCGATGCAGCTGTAGCGTTTATTGCCCACGGGGAAGGGTGCCTTGGAGAAAAGCGGTGATTATACGGGGATTGGCCAAACCCGTGTGGCACGCGAGCTTGTGTGGTCGCAGAGCTTATGTGGTTGCAGGGCTTGTGTGGCGAGCGGGCTTATGT
>NZ_WKCB01000123.1 GCF_021606685.1 Pseudomonas syringae | reverse complement strand
TAACCCGGCAGGACGCCGGGTTAGCCGCGCTGGGCCAAGGATGGCCCATCGCGGCGGCCCACGGATTCAAGGCTGCGGGCGGGCACACCGAAGCGTGAGCGAGGTGCCGAGTGGTGGGGCAAGAGCCCTTTGGTTACTTTGGGGCTCTTTTCCAAAGTGACTCGCTGTAAGAGCGGAACCAATCCCCGCCATCACCAAAAAAACGGATATTCACCCAGCAGAAAAACCACCCGCCCCTAAATCCCCCCCACGCTTATGCGTCTCCAGAACAGGAAATCCGTGCGCATGCCCTTGGGCCAGACGCCAACGGATCGGCAGTTTGGTCACCATCATCAGCGTATTGAGGGATCGAGAGATGTCAGTCGCTACCAGCCGTATCGAAGACGCCCCGGTGCATGTCAGCCCGGTACCGGAAACGCTCTACCAGTTCGAAGAAACCCCCTTGCTGGCCCGCCAGCGCCAGCAGGAATCCAACGCCCGTAGCTACCCACGGCGCATCCCTCTGGCGCTCAAGCGCGCCAAAGGCATCTATGTGGAAGACGTGGAGGGCCGCAGTTTCATCGACTGCCTGGCCGGCGCCGGCACTCTGGCGTTGGGGCATAACCACCCGGCAGTGATCGAAGCCATCCAGCAAGTGCTGGCTGACGAACTGCCACTGCACACCCTGGACCTGACCACGCCGGTCAAGGACCAATTCGTACAGGACCTGTTTGGCCTGCTGCCGCAAGCACTGGCGCGGGAAGCCAAGATCCAGTTCTGCGGCCCAACCGGCACCGATGCGGTGGAAGCTGCATTGAAGCTGGTGCGTACCGCTACAGGCCGCAGCACGGTGCTGTCGTTCCAGGGCGGTTATCACGGCATGAGCCAGGGCGCGTTGAGCCTGATGGGCAGCCTGGGGCCGAAAAAGCCCTTGGGCGCCTTGCTCGGCAATGGCGTGCAGTTTCTACCGTACCCCTACGATTACCGCTGCCCATTCGGCTTGGGCGGTGCTGAAGGGGTGCGGGTCAACCTGCATTACCTGGAAAACCTGCTCAACGACCCGGAAGCCGGGGTGTTGCTGCCAGCAGCGGTGATTGTCGAAGTGGTCCAGGGTGAGGGCGGGGTGATCCCGGCCGATCTCGACTGGCTGCGCGGCCTGCGACGGATTACCGAGCAGGCGGGCGTGGCGTTGATCGTGGACGAAATCCAGAGCGGGTTCGGCCGCACCGGCAAGATGTTTGCCTTCGAACACGCCGGCATCATTCCGGATGTAGTGGTGATGTCCAAGGCCATCGGCGGCAGCCTGCCGTTGGCGGTGGTGGTGTATCGCGACTGGCTCGACACGTGGCTGCCGGGTGCCCATGCCGGGACGTTCCGGGGCAATCAGATGGCCATGGCTGCGGGCTCGGCGGTGATGCGCTACCTCAAGGAGCACGACCTGGCCGGCCACGCGGCGGCCATGGGCGAGCGCCTGGGCGAACACCTGCGCATCCTGCAGCGCGACTTCCCGCACCTGGGGGATATTCGTGGGCGTGGCCTGATGCTGGGTGTGGAACTGGTCGAGCCGGAGGGCACGCTGGATATCCAGGGCCACCCCCCGGTGCATCGCCAGTTGGCGCCGCTGGTGCAGCGTGAATGCCTCAAGCGCGGCCTGATCCTGGAGCTGGGCGGTCGGCATGGCAGCGTGGTGCGCTTCCTGCCACCGCTGGTGATCACCGCGACGGAAGTCGACCGGGTGGCCGAGATCTTCGGTCGCGCGCTGGCGGCGGCGGTGGCCAGCCTCTAATTTTTCGTGCGCTTGGTACGTTTCTACAGATATCAGCGCTGCGCGTGGTGCGCAGCCAGCCTTTGAGCGATGGAGAACAGCAATGACCTCAGTATTTGACCGCGACGACATCCTGTTTCAGGTAGTGGTCAACCATGAAGAACAGTATTCCATCTGGCCCGACTACAAGGCTGTGCCAGAAGGCTGGCGCACCGTCGGCAAGAGCGGCATGAAGAAAGAGTGCCTGGCCTACATCGAAGAAACCTGGACCGATATGCGCCCCTTGAGCCTGCGCCAGAAGATGGACGGCGCCGCGCTGGCCTGATCCGTCCGCACATTAGCGTTCTGTGGCGAGCAGGCCTGTTGTGGCAAGGGGCCTGTTGTGGCGAGCCGGCTTGTGTGGCGAGCGGGCTTGCCACAACAGACCCGCTCGCCACAACAAGCCCGCTTGCCACACAAGCGCCTTCGCCACAATTATTCAGCCTCTTTTGTCAGCCCTCCGGTAGCCCCCGTCACCACCTGCACGCTCAAGCGCGGCGTGGCCAGGTCCAGCCCGGCTTCATCCAGATGCCGTTTCAGCGACAAGTTGAACGCCCGCGACACTTCCCATTGCTTGATCGGCGCCGTCTTGAACCGCGCCCGCAGAATCGCGCTGCCGGATTCGAAACTTTCCACGCCCTGGATCTCCAGCGGCGACCAGATGTTGCGACGCTGCAGCGGGTCGTTGCGGATTTTCTGGCCGACATCGCGGATCAGCTTGATCGCGCCGTCGATGTCCATGTTGTAAGGGATCGCCACCCGGAAAATCGCGTAGCCGAACTCCCGCGAGTAGTTCTTGATGCTCTTGATCTCACTGAACGGGATGGTGTGCACGATGCCGTCGATATCGCGCAGGCGCACGGTGCGGATCGTCAGGCCTTCGACCGTGCCGAGGTGGCCGCCGACGTCCACGTAGTCGTCGATGGCCAGCGAGTCCTCGATGATGATGAACAGGCCGGTGATCAGGTCCGCGACCAGCGACTGTGCACCGAAACCGATGGCCAGACCGATCACACCGGCACCGGCCAGCAGAGGCGTGACGTTCATGCCCATGTTCGCCAGGGCGACGATGGCCGCGATGATAAAGATGGTCACGAACAGCACGTTGCGGATCAGCGGCATCATGGTTTGCGCACGCGCATTGGCCAGGCCTTTGCGCGAGCGGGTGAGGGCGTGGTGGATCGCGGTGTCGCTGAGGATCCAGATCAGCCAGGCAAACAGCAGGGTGCCGCCGAGGCCGAACAACTTGACGCTGATCTCATGACCATCGCCCTCGGTGAAGCGAATCAGTGACAGGCCCCAAACCCGCAGGCCGAGCTCGATAAACACCAGCCACACCATCAGGTGAGCCAGGGTGTAGACGAAGCTTTTCAGGCGCTCGGAGTACAGCGCGTGGCGCTTGTGCCCGCGTTGCGGCTTGAGGGCGTGGCGGCGTACCAGCCCGTTGATGACCATGCACAACACCAGCAGCACCGTGCACAGCAGCGACTGACGCAGGGCGGTACTGGTGTCGCCGGCGGACAGGAATGTGGCGAACAGCGAGATGCCCACCAGCAGCAAGGCCGGAATGTACCAGAAGGCGCCGATGATCGAGAGGGTGTCGGTGAGGGCGCGGCGCGTGAGGCGGCGCGACAGCGGCTGGTTGCGGATCAGGTGCGCGATCGGGCGGCGGAAGCGCAGGATAAACACGCCGGTGGACAGTGCCGCCATTACATTGGCGACGGTCGCGGCGGTATGAGCCAAGTGCTGGCCCAGCGCTGCGACCAGCCGTGGGTCGCTCAAGGCTTCGCCAAAGGCGGCAAAGCTGCCGATCCACCATAACGGGCGGAAGGCCTGGTGGCGCAGGATGTACAGCGCGCGGTGACGGTGCGGCCCGTCGAGCAGCGAAAACGCGATCACGCAAATGGCCGAGAAGCAGGTGCCGACCACCAGGGCGTAGGCCAGCACCATCGCCAGGGATTTGCCCAGGGACGAAGGTAGCGCGTAACTCAGGTAAACCGTGATCACCAAGGCAATCAGCCAGGGCCCGAGTTTGCGCAGGGCAAACCGCACCATGTCCCAGGTGCGTGGGTGTTGCGGCAGTTCTTCGGGCAGGCCGAAGCGTTCGCGTACCCGGTGGCTAAGCCAGATCAACGCAGCGGCGAGCAGGCTCCATAACGCCAGGATCAAGGCAAAGCCGAGGATGATCGGCAGCCATTCGCTGGCCGGCAGCATCAACGCGCCGAGTTCCTCCTTGGCCAGGTCGACTTCATTCGACCAGCGCCCCAGCGGGCTGTCGGCGCCGGAAAACTGCTGCTCCAGGCCCGACAGCGTGCTGCCGATCAACCCGAGCACGCCCTGTTCGGCGGCCGGTTGCGCCTTTTGCGTGGCTGCGCGCAGTTTTTTCAGGTCGCTCAACAACTGGGTGCGTTGCTGGTCGTTTTCCAGGGTCTTGATCACCTCGTCCAGCGACTGGCCGAGGGGCACGTCGGCCTGGGGTTGGCTTTTGTTGGTATTGCCCAGCAGACCGGGCAGGCTCACGGCCTGGGCAGGCGTGAACGGCAGCAGCGTGAGCAGGGCGATGAGGAGGTAGCAGGGCAGCGCAAACAGACGGGAAAGCACGAGGCGGTCAACCTTGAAAACGGCAGGTTGAGCGAGTGTACGAGTGCACGCGTCATTCGGCCAGTTTGGCGAGGATCTTGTACACCACGGTGCCCAGGATCAGCAGCATGCCGAGCCACATGCCGAACACGCCGAGGGGCTTGTCGCGAAAGTTGAAACCGACTGCGAGCATGATCATGCCGATCAGAATGGGGATCAGCATGGCGTGGAAGGAGGACATGGAGATCATCGGACGACGGCCTTGTCAGAGTGGGAATAATGACAAGTCTAGGTCGGATTGCAGGAAATGCAGGTGATATAGATCAGGCACACACCACACCAAATCTGGGAGGAGGCTTGCTCCCGATAGCGGTCTACCAGTCAGGTTGTTTTTAGCTGACCCACCGTCATCGGGAGCAAGCCCCTTCCCACATCTTGAACGGTGAATATATTCAAAGGTGGGAAGGGGCTTGCCCGCGATGGCCTGGCCTCGGTATCAGGGCAGGTCGTGGCTCGCGTAGAACGCGCCCAATACCTTCACCAGATGCGCCAGGTCGTGGCTGCCGCACAGCTCGCGAATCGAGTGCATGGCAAACGTCGGCAAGCCGATGTCCACGGTGCGCACGCCCAGGTGGCTGGCGGTGATCGGCCCGATGGTCGAACCGCAACCCATGTCGCTGCGCACCACGAAGCTCTGTACCGGGACTTCCTGGGCCATGCACAGGTGGCGGAAGAACCCGGCGGTTTCGCTGTTGGTGGCGTAGCGCTGGTTGCTGTTGACCTTGATCACCGGCCCGGCATTGAGCTTGGGGCCGTGGTTGGCGTCGTGCTTCTCGGCGTAGTTGGGGTGCACGCCGTGGGCATTGTCTGCAGATACCAACAGCGATTTCTGAATGGTGCGTACGAATTCATCCCCTTCAGGCAGCAGGCGCCGTAGGGTCTGTTCCAGCATCGGGCCATCGGCGCCGCAGGCGGAGCAGGAGCCGACTTCTTCATGATCGTTACACACGAGCACGCAGGTTTCGTCGCTGTCGCTGGTGAGCAAGGCCTGCAGACCGGCGTAGCACGACAGCAGGTTGTCCAGGCGCGCACCGGCGATAAAGTCGCCGTTCAAGCCGATCACCGCCGCACTTTGCGTGTCGTAGAAGCTCAGCTCGTAGTCGAGTACCACGTCGGCATTCAGCCCATGTTCGCGGGCCAGTTGCTCGGTGAGCACGGCGCGGAAGTCCACGCGCTCATCACCGGCAAATTGCGCCAGGATCGGCGGCAATTCGGTCTGGGCATTGATCGGCCAGCCCTGGTTGGCTTCACGGTTCAAGTGAATGGCCAGGTTGGGGATGATCGCGATGGGCAGCTTGAAGTCGATCAGTTGGCTCTCGACCTTGCCGTCACGGCGGAAGGTCACGCGGCCGGCCAGGGACAGGTCGCGGTCGAACCACGGCGCCAGCAATGCACCGCCGTAGACTTCCACACCCAACTGCCAGAAGCCCTGGCGCTGCAGTTCCGGCTGGGGCTTGACCCGCAGGCACGGGCTGTCGGTGTGGGCGCCGACCAGGCGGATCCCGCCTTGCAGTGGCGAGTGGCGGCCGAGCTTGAAGGCGATGATCGAGGAATCGTTGCGGGTCACGTAGTAGCGACCGTTGGGTTCAGTGGTCCAGGTTTCGCGCTCGTCGAGACGCTGGTAACCCGCCGCTTCCAGGCGCTGGGCGAGGGCGGCAGTGGCATGAAAAGGAGTAGGGGAGGCCTTGAGGAAGTCGATCAGGCCTTGATTCAACGCTTCGCGCATAAATAGCTCCAGACAGCAATGCGCGGAGTTTACCGTATTGGTTTAACTCGGTGGCGAGAAGTGATGCAGATCTAAATGTGGGAGGGGGCTTGCCCCCGATGGCAGTGGGCCAGTCAACAAATACTGTGACTGACACTCCGCCATCGGGGGCAAGCCCCCTCCCACATTTTATTGCGTTGCCAGCTTTAGAAAGGGGCCGGGCACTCGAAGCGCAAACGCTCGCCGCTCTGCGGGTGCGTAAAGCTCAGCATGCTCGCATGCAGGCACAAGCGCGGCCAGGCGGCCAGGGCTTGCTCATGGGCATACAGGCCATCACCGAGCAACGGATGGCCGATCGACAGCATGTGCACACGCAGTTGGTGCGAGCGCCCGGTGATCGGCGTCAACTCGACGCGGCACCAATCGCCGCAACGTTCCAGCACTTTCCAGAACGTCAACGCGTGCTTGCCCAATTCGTGGTCCACCACGTGGCGTGGTTTGGTCGGCGGGTCGTAGCGCAGGGGCAGGTCGATGCTGCCGCTGTCCAGTTCCGGCTGGCCCCAGGCCAGGGCGGTGTAGGCCTTTTCGGTTTCGCGGTCATGAAACTGGCGGGACAGTTCGCGGTGGGTGTCGGCGTCCCGGGCCAGCAGGATGATCCCCGAGGTTTCCCAGTCCAGACGGTGGACGATGCGGGCTTCAGGGTAGCCGTTTTCCTGCAGGCGGGTGATCAGGCAGTCCTTGTTGTCATCGGCGCGGCCAGGCACCGAAAGCAGCAGGGTCGGCTTGTTCACCACCAGGACGGCGGCGTCCTGATGGAGGATATGAATGTTGGACAACGGCATTAAACAGCCTCGTAACAAACGCCAACGGCGGCTCGACCACCGCAGCCCCGTAAAAGGGCCAAGGTGACCGAGCCGCCGTGGCGGCCGCCTTTTCGATCAACGATCAGGCAGGGTGATATTGAGTTCCAGAATCGAGCAGCTGCCGTCGTTTTCAAGGGCGACATGCACGTCATCGTTGCCGATGTTGACGTACTTGCGGATCACCTCGACCAGTTCCTTCTGCAAGGCTGGCAGGTAGTCCGGCGTGCTGCGTTGGCCGCGTTCGTGCGCCACGATGATCTGTAGACGCTCTTTCGCTACCGACGCGGTACTTGGCTTTTTATTGGCGCGAAAGAAGTCGAGAAATTTCATTGTTTAGTTGCCCCCAAAGATACGCTCGAAGAATCCCTTCTTCTTAACATCGAGGAAGCGATGTTCCACGGTCTTGCCCAGCAAGCGATCAACTGCATCGCTGTACGCCTGGCCGGCGTCGCTCTGGTCGTCAAGAATAACCGGCACGCCCTGGTTGGATGCCTTCAGCACTGCCTGAGATTCCGGGATCACACCCAGCAAGGTCACGGCAAGGATGTCCTTGACGTCTTCAACACCGAGCATTTCGCCGTTGCTGACGCGCTCCGGGTTGTAGCGGGTGAGCAGCAGGTGTTCCTTGATCGGGTCCTGGCCTTCTTCGGCGCGCTTGGACTTGCTGGCCAACAGGCCGAGCATACGGTCCGAGTCACGTACCGAGGACACTTCCGGGTTGGTCACGACGATGGCTTCATCGGCGAAGTACATCGCCAGGTGAGCACCGGTTTCGATACCCGCCGGGGAGTCACACACCACGTATTCGAAGGTTTCTTTCAGCTCGGCCAGCACCTTGCCTACGCCTTCTTTGGTCAGCGCGTCTTTGTCACGGGTCTGGCTGGCGGCCAGCACGTACAGGTTCTCAAGGCGCTTGTCCTTGATCAGGGCCTGTTGCAGGTTGGCTTCGCCGTTCACGACGTTGACGAAGTCGTACACCACGCGGCGTTCGCAGCCCATGATCAGGTCGAGGTTACGCAAACCGACGTCGAAGTCGACGATAACTGTCTTGTGGCCGCGCAGAGCGAGGCCGGTACCGATAGCGGCGCTGGTGGTGGTCTTA
The DNA here is from genome assembly GCF_021606685.1 of Pseudomonas syringae. GTDB lineage: Bacteria > Pseudomonadota > Gammaproteobacteria > Pseudomonadales > Pseudomonadaceae > Aquipseudomonas > Aquipseudomonas syringae_R. The sequence goes on along the minus strand of NZ_WKCB01000123.1, from coordinate 3,112 downwards.
CCCACACCACCCTTGCCGGATGTAACCACGAGAATCTTGGCCAAGGTGTTTCACCCCTAAGGAAAAAGGACTTTTCAGTCCCTGAAAAACATCTCTTGAAACTCGCTGCAGGCGGACAGCCTTTGTAGGAATAGATGTGGTTCGCGCGGTTAAAGCGCCAACTTCAATTGTTCCTACGAAAGTCTTGCCGGTTTCGCTGTGCTATCAGAGTCTAGAGATGCTTGGAAAATGCGGCAGTATCCGTTAAAGACGGATGATGTTCAACACATCGCCCGACAGGCTGACCTGCACCCCGGCCCCCCACAGCGGATCACGGCGCAAATCTTCTGCAACCTTGTACTGGCCTGCGATGGACACTAGTTCAGCGGTTAACTGCTGGCAAAAAATACGCGCCTTGGTATCACCCTTTATGCCGGCCAGGGCACGTCCGCGCATCGGGCCGTATACATGGATGTTGCCATCGGCGAGAAGTTCCGCGCCGGGGCTGACCGAGGAGATCACCACCAGGTCGCCGCCCTGGGCGTAAATTTGCTGCCCGCCGCGTACGGGCGTGGTGATGATCTTTGTAGGCTTGATCGTCGGCTCTGGTGGTTTTTCCGGTTTTTTCTTCACTTCGCCGACCAAAGGTTCGATCGGACGCTCGCGCGCGCCGGACGGCGGCAGTACTGGCAGTTCAATGGCGATGGCCGCCGCGATGTCTTCGATGCGGCTGGCACGAATCGCCAGGGTGCGCAGGCCATGGGAGCGGCAGACGCGCATCAGGCCGGGCAGGTCGATAACGCCTTGGCCGGCCGGCAGTTTGTCCAGCGCCAGCACCAGCGGGGCGTTGTTGAAGAAGTTCGGCGCCAGCGCGACCTTGGCGGCGAGCTGGCGGTCCAGGGCCTCGAGGTCGTTGCGGGCCAGTTCCAGCACGGTGATGGCGAGCATGCTGCCCTTCAGCTGGAACACGGGATCTTGGTCTAGCGGTTCGGTTTGGCTCATGGTCGGCAAAAGCGGCTTGTCACGAAAAGTGTCGAGACTTATAACGAGAACATCCACTGGCCGCAAGCCGAGTCGAACCGTTGTAGAATGCGCGGCCCTGTCTTTACCGGAATCTGTAATGGATCGCCCGCGTTTTCGAGCTGTATTTTTTCACCCGCGTTTTTGGCTGTTATGGCTGGGACTCGGCCTGCTGTGGTTGGTTACCCAACTGCCCTACCGTGCATTGCTGACCATTGGTCGCCTGCTGGGCGCGGGCATGTACCGCGTCGCCGGTGAGCGCCGGCGTATCGCCGCGCGAAACCTGGAACTGTGCTTCCCGGAAAAATCCGCCAAAGAGCGTAAACATTTGCTCAAGGAAAACTTTGCCTCCACCGGCATCGCCTTCTTTGAAATGGCCATGAGTTGGTGGTGGTCGCGCCAGCGCCTGTCGCGCCTGGCCCATGTCGAAGGCCTTGAACACCTCAAGCAGGCCCAACTGGACGGCAAGGGCGTGATCCTGATGGCCCTGCACTTTACGACCCTGGAAATCGGCGCCGCCCTGCTGGGGCAGAAGCACACCATTGATGGCATGTACCGCGAACATGGCAACCCGCTGTTCGATTACATCCAGCGCCGTGGCCGCGAGCGCCACAACCTCGATTCCCTGGCGGTAGAGCGCGAGGACGTGCGTGGCATGCTCAAGCTGCTGCGCGCCGGCCGTGCCATCTGGTACGCACCGGACCAGGACTACGGCGCCAAGCAAAGCATCTTCGTGCCGCTGTTCGGCATCCAGGCCGCCACTGTGACGGCCACCAGCAAGTTTGCCCGTCTGGGCAAGGCGCTGGTGGTGCCGTTTACCCAGGAGCGTCTGGCGGACGGCAGCGGTTACCGCCTGGTGATCCACCCGCCGCTGACCGACTTCCCCGGCGAAAGCGATGAAGTCGATTGCCTGCGCATCAACCAGTGGGTCGAAGCCTCGGTGCGTGAATGCCCCGAGCAGTACCTGTGGACCCATCGCCGCTTCAAGAGCCGGCCACCGGGCGAAGCCAAGCTGTACGAAAAACGCCGTCGATAAGAACGACTGTCCCTACATGGAGTGATGCGATGCGCCCAGCTGAACCGGTTACAGGCTTGATTCTTTCCGGCGGCGGGGCGCGAGCGGCGTATCAGGTAGGGGTGTTGGCGGCGATTGCCGAGCTGTTGCCGCCGGGGGCGCCCAATCCTTTTCCAGTGATCGTCGGCACCTCGGCCGGTGCGATCAATGCGGTGAGCCTGGCCAGTGGCGCCATGGACTTCACCGCCGCCATCCAACGCTTGACCGCGTTCTGGCAGGGCTTTCGCAGCCATCGGGTATTGCGCAGCGACTGGCCGGGGGTGGTCCGCCAGGCGAGCCGCTTCTTTTTCCATAGCCTGCTGGGGTTGGGCAGGCAGTTTCCGGTGGCGTTGCTCAACAGTTCGCCGCTGCGCGAGTTGTTGCAGGACAAGCTGCACCTGGCGGGTATCGACGAAGCTATCCGGCAACAGCATCTGCATGCCGTGGCGGTCACCGCGTTCGGTTACGAGTCCGGGCAGGCGGTGACCTTCTACCAGGGCGGCGGCACCATCGACGCCTGGTTGCGGCACCGGCGTATCGGTGTGCCGACACAGCTGACGGTTGAACATCTGTTGGCCAGTTCGGCGATTCCCTTGTTGTTTGCGCCGGTGAAGCTCGATCAGGAATATTTTGGCGATGGTGCCGTGCGTCAATCGGCGCCCATCAGCCCGGCCTTGCACCTGGGGGCCACGCGCGTGCTGGTGGTCGGTGTCAGCGGCAACCCACGCGGTAACGAGCCGTCGATGCAGCGCACCTACACCGGCCAGGAGCCCACCTTGGCGCAGATCGGTGGGCATATGCTCAACAGCACGTTTATCGACAGCCTGGAAAGTGATATCGAACTGCTGGAGCGCCTGAACCAGTTCAGCCATTTCCAGCCAGCCGACAGCGCGGCCCGAGGCCTGGCGCCGGTCGAAGTGCTGGTGATTGCGCCGAGCCAGCCAATCGATGAAATCGCGGCGCGGCATCGCCAGGAATTGCCGGCGGCATTGCGCTTGTTTTTGCGTGGGCCGGGGGCGACCAAGACGAGCGGGGCGGGGGTGTTGAGTTACTTGCTGT
>NZ_WKCB01000122.1 GCF_021606685.1 Pseudomonas syringae | reverse complement strand
CTATCTGATTGCATGCGATCAAATGTGGGAGGGGGCTTGCTCCCGATGGCGGTGTATCTGTCACTGATTTGTTGACTGACACATTGCCATCGGGAGCAAGCCCCCTCCCACATGTTTGACCCGGTTCCTTCAGGTAGAACCAGATTATTTACCCGGCGTCAGGGTCAGCCGAGCCTTCCCATACACCTTCTCGAAGTTCTGCGGCTGCATCGGGAAGCTCAGGTATTGCGCCTTCAGCGACGGGTCGATGCCATTGGCATAGTTCGGGCTGGCCGGGTTGCCGGACTGGCCGGTGCCGCCCTGGCCCATCATCGGTTCCACTTGGCCGAAGTCGACGATCATGCGCAGCGCCGGCACCTGGGTAGTGCCGAAGTCCTGGCCCCAGTTGTAGGGCGCAGGGTTCAGGGTGTTGTGGTCACCGCCGGACGCCAGCGGGCCGCGAATCACTTGGCCGTTGGTGTTTTTCCAGGTGGTGGTGTGCAGTTTGCCCCACTGCCAGGCCTTGTGATCGGCACCGAGCAGGCTGTCGCCGGTGCTGATCGCGGCCGCCAGGCTGCGGGCGAGGATCGCCGGTTTGTCTTCTTTCTGCGCGGTGCGTGCGTCGTCCCAGAATGGGCTGTCTTCGCGGCCCAGCAGGTGGTCGGCCTGGGCGGCGTAGGACAAGCTGGCGTTGCTGACAAAGGCTTTCCAGCTGGCGCTGGTTTCCGGGCCCAGTTCGTCGAGGAAGATCTGTTTGGTGCTTTCCTGCAGGAACAGCTCGTAGATCGCCGCGTCGGCGGACGTGGCCGCCAGGCGACCATCGAAGGCCATCAGGCGACTCAGCGCTTCGCGGGCCTTGGCCTGTTCGGACGCCGGCAGTGCGTCAATCGCCTGTTTCAGCGGCTGGGCCATGCCCGGCGCCTGGAACATGGTCTTGAGTTTGGCGGCGAACGTAGTGGTCTGGTCGTACTGCATGGCGATCACGCTGCGGCTGTCATGCTTGCCGGCATTGGCCAGTTGCGCCAGGCGCTCGCTGCGCTCCGGCGCATCCCACGAGTTGGAGAGCTGCATGCCGTAGCCACGCGGCGCGGTGCGCTGGTTGGCGGTGCCGATCCAGCCCTGGGCCGGGTCTTGGTCGTAGGGGTGCAGCATCGCGTCGGCGTAACCGTCCCAGTCAAAGCGCGTGTCCCAGCCCGGCGAGGGCAGCAGGCCTTCGCCCTCGCGGCGGTTGGGGAAGCGGCCGGTGACCTGCCAGCCGATGCTGCTGGCGTCGGCAAACACCATGTTCAAAGCAATTGCGCGGATGGTGCGGGTCGCGTCCGAGGCCTTGCCGGCGTTTTGCGCGCGGGACAGGTCGAAGAACGCGTCCAGGCTCTTGTCATCCTTGAAGTCGGCACTTTGCAGGGCCAGGCCCAAGCCGCTGGTGAGTGCCTGGCTGCTGTTGAGCAGTGCGCCGTGGCGGGTTTCGTACACCACTTCGCGGATCGAGCGTTGGCCTTTGACGAAGAAGGTTTCGTTGCGCACCCCTGCCGGCAGCCATTTGCCGTTGTTCTCGTAGTACAGCGCATTGCCCTGGCGTTTGACCTTCTCCAGGAACAGGTCCTGGGTGTCGCCCTTGACCGTGCTCATGCTCCACGCGACCTTGCCGTTGAAGCCGGACAACAGGGTCGGCAAGCCGGCGATCGAGGCACCGGCCGCCTGGTATTTGGGCGCGCGGATCTGCACGTAGCTCCACGGCGACGGCGCTTGCGGCTGGGCGGCGAGGTCGCCGGCCAGCAGGCTTTTACCGCTGCGGCTGCGCTGCGGGCCGATGGCCCAGTTGCTCGACGTGGTCACGGCCAGCGAATTCAGGCGGCTCAATTGCTGGCCCACCGCGTCCAGCCCGGCCAGGCCGGTGATCTGGCCCAGGTTCAGGCCTTTGAGTTTTTCGGCTTCGGCCAGCGGGATCGGTTCGTCCGGCGCGCTCGGCGTGAGCCAGGCGAGTTTGTCGACACCAACCTTTTGCGCCAGCACCAGCGATGAAATCTCTTCCTGCAGGTTGGCTGACTCGCTGAAATTCAGCAGGCAGAACAACAGCGCCGAATCTTCCGGCTTCCAGTATTCGGGCTTGTAGCCGGTCTGGGCCAGGTCCGGCGGCAGCTTGTCGCGGTAGCGGAACAGGTAGGCGTTGACGCCACGGGCATACACTTCAAAGAAGCGCTTGAGGCGCGGCGACGCGGCGCCATACAGCTCGCCGGCGCTTTTTTTCAGGTTGACCGCACGCATGAAACGGTCGACATCCAGCACCTCGGGCCCCGACATTTCTGCCAGACGGCCTTGGGCCAACAGGCGCAAGGTGACCATCTGGGTAATGCGATCGCTGGCGTGTACATAACCGAGGCTGAACAGCGCGTCATGGAAGGTGTTGCTTTCGATCAGCGGCATGCCCTGGGCATTGCGGCGCACCGACACGTTCTGTGCCAGGCCTTTGATCGGCTGCACGCCGGCAACCGGCGGCAGGGTGTCCTGGGTGCTCTGGAGCTGGCAACCGGCCAGGCTTAATGCACTGGCCACTGCCGCGGCAACGCCGAACCGGGGAAGAAAATGTGAGAGGGCTGGCGAGGCCATGGCAAAGCTCCTGCGGGGGGTAGCGTCAGTAAAGGCGCTACGTTAGTGAGCGCGGCGAAACGACGCAAGCGGGAGTTTGGGTTAAGCGTTAGATCTTGAGTCTGGCTCAAATCAAATGTGGGAGGGGGCTTGCCCCCGATAGCGGTGTATCAGCTACAAATAAGCTGACTGACACACTGCAATCGGCAGCAAGCCCCCTCCCACATTTTGACCGTGCAAGCCTTCAGGTCAGGCCTTAAGCGGATTCACTTTCTGCACCAATTCATACGCCCGAACCGTCGCCGGGCGCTCCTTGATGCTGTTGAACCAGCGGTGCAGATGCGGGAAGTCCTCCAGCCGTTGGCTCTGCCACTTGTGGGAAACGATCCACGGGTAGATCGCCATATCGGCGATGCTGTAGTCCTCACCCGCCACAAACGCGCGGTCCGCCAGGCGACGGTCGAGCACGCCGTAGAGACGCGCGGTTTCATCCACGTAGCGCTTGATCGCGTAGGGGATCTTCTCCGGCGCGAACTGGCTGAAGTGATGATTCTGCCCCGCCATCGGCCCCAAGCCGCCCATTTGCCAGAACAACCATTGCAACGCTTCCTGGCGACCGCGCAGGTCTTTGGCAAGGAACTGGCCGGTCTTTTCTGCGAGATACAGCAGGATCGCGCCGGATTCGAACAGCGAAATCGGTGCGCCGCCGTCGCTCGGCTGCTGATCGACGATGGCGGGGATGCGGTTGTTGGGCGCGATCTTGAGGAAGTCCGGTTTGAACTGCTCGCCCTGGCCGATGTTGATCGGGTGCACCTCGTAGGGCAGGCCGGCTTCTTCCAGGAACAGCGATACTTTGTGACCGTTGGGGGTAGTCCAGTAATACAGATCGATCATGAAGCTCTCCAAAAGGGGGGATGCTTGAGCGGGTGCCTGTAGGTATAGGTGATGTTCGGCGTAAGAAAATTCAATGAAATATTTACGCCTAAGGTTAGAAGCCTTTCACACCGCTCCGTCCACCAGCACCTGCAACGACTGCTGCGAACACCGCTCGATACGCACCTGCACGCCATACACCTCGGCAAACAGCGCCGGGGTCAGCACTGCGTCCGCCGCGCCGCTGGCATACAGGCGGCCCTGGCGCAGCACGGCGATATGGTCGGCAAACCGCGCGGCGAGGTTGATGTCGTGCAGCACCACCACGGCGATCAGGTGGTGTTCGCGCACCAGGCCAAGTACGCAGTCCATGACTTTGAGCTGGTAATTGAGGTCGAGGGCGCTGGTGGGTTCGTCCAGCAGCATCACCTGGGGGCGGCGCGCGATCAGTTGGGCGAGGCTGACCAACTGGCGTTGCCCGCCTGACAGCGTGCTGAGCAGTTGGTCGGCCAAATGCGCGATGCCGATGCGCTGTAACGCGTCGAAGGCCTCGCGCAGGCAAGCTTCGCTGGACAGGGGAATGCCGTCCACATTGGCCACGCGCAGTGCGGCGATCACGCTTTCCATCACGCTGAGGCTCAGGCCCGGCGGCAGGTTTTGCGGCATGTAGGTCACGCGTCGCGCGCGCTCGGCAACCGACATGGCCGACAGGTCAAGGTCGCCCAATCGCACCACGCCTTGTAACTTTTCCAGCCCGGCCACGGCACGCAGCAAGGTGGATTTACCCGCCCCGTTGGGGCCGATCAAGGCCGTCAGGCTGCCATGGGGCAGGGGCGGCAAGCTCAGGTCGTGCACAATCTGCCGCCGCCCGTAGCTCACATTGGCGTTGGATACCGCCAAGCCCGTACTCATAACTGCCTCCCACGCTTGAACACCAACAGCACGAAAATCGGCACCCCCACCAGGGCGGTGACGATGCCCACCGGTACGATCACGCCGGGCATGATCAGCTTGCTGGCAATCGACGACAGCGCCAGCAGCAGCGCGCCGGTCAAGGCGCTGGCCGGCAGCAGGAAGCGCTGGTCTTCGCCCACCAGAATCCGCGCGATATGCGGACCCACCAGGCCGATAAATCCGATCGTGCCTACGAAGGCCACGGCGGTGGCCGACAACAGGCTGATGCGCAGCAACGAGAAAAAACGCAAGCGTTTCACGTCCACGCCAAAGCTTTGCGCACGGTCTTCACCCATGCGCAGCAAGGTCAGGCGCGGGGCGGCGGCGAAGGAAAACGGCAACACCAGTGCGACCACCAGGGCCAGGATGCCGAGCTTGTCCCAGTTGGCGCGGGTCACACTGCCCAACGTCCAGAACACCAGTTGCTGCAGCACGTCCTCGGTGGCCACCAGTTGCAGCAAGGCCACCACCGCGTTGCAACTGAACACCAGTGCGATGCCGAACAACACCAGGCTTTCCACCCCGGCGCCGCGCAGGCGTGACATGGCTTGCAGCAAAAACACCGAGGCGGCGGCGAAGATGAACGCCGAGATGGAAATCGCGGTGTTGGCCGACACCCACAGCGTGGTCACCGGAAACACGATGACCAGTGACGCGCCCAGCGCCGCCGCCGATGACACGCCCAAGGTAAACGGGCTGGCCAGCGGGTTATTCAGGATCGCCTGCATTTCGGCGCCCGCCAGCGACAGCGCGCAGCCCACCAGCACCGCCATCAGGGCATAGGGCAGGCGTACATTCCAGATGATCACCTGGTCGGTGGCGCTCAAGTGGGACGGGTGCAGCACGCCGTCGAGCAAGGCCAGCAGGCCCATGCCCGACGGGCCGCTGGCGAGGTCCACCAGGATGGCGCAGACCAACGCCGTGCCGAGCAGGCCCAGCAGCCAGGCACGCCGCGCCAGCAGGCGGCGGTAGCCGTGGGTGGCGCTGGCGAGGTCGAGGGTTTGAGTGGTCATGTGGCTCCACAATCTTGAACAAGATGAAGTTCCAAGTGTGGGAGGGGGCTTGCCCCCGATGGCAGTGTGTCAGCCAATAAAGGTGTGACTGAACCACCGCCATCGGGGGCAAGCCCCCTCCCACATTTGCTCATTGACTACTTGGATTTCGCATCTATCCAATAAGCACCCTGCAACGGCAGGCCCAGGAACTGCTGGTTGATCTGCGCCATGGTCGCCTGCGGGTCGAGCTTGGCGAACAGCTCCGGGTGCACCCACTTGGCCAGCGCTTCAATCGCCAGCAGGTTGTACGGCGAGTTGTAGAAGTCATGCCACAGGCCGTGGGCATTGCCTTCGCGGATCGCACGCAGATTGGCGAACTCGGGGCGCGCCAGGACCCGCTCCAGGGCTTCGTGGGCTTCGTCGTCGCCAACGCCTGCGCCCAGGATCAGGCCGGGTTTGCGGTTGCCGGTGGCGACATACACATCCGGGTCCGCCTTGAGCGCGTATTCCACGCTGATATCGCCCAACGCGCCCGGCACCACGCCGGCGGCGATATTGCGCCCACCCACCAGGGCGATCAGTTCACCCATGCCGCTCTTGCCGGTGGTGTGCCCCGGCGCCTGCCAGACGCCGGCCAGCAACTCCAGGAACACGCTCGGGCGCGGCTCGGCGGGCAGGGTGGCGACGGCATCGGTGATGAGCTTGATGTGTTGGTCGTAGAACGCCAGGAACGCCTTGGCCTGGGCTTCACGCCCCAGCGCCTGGCCGAGGGCAGTCAGGCTGGTGTGGGTGCCCTGGATCGGGTTGATACGAAAGTCGACAAACACCACCGGGATGCCGGCCTTGGCCAGTACATCGGCCACCGGGCTGTGTTCGGTGGGGCCGTGGCCTGAGATGCTGAACACCGCCAGGTCGGGTTTCAGTGAGAGGATTTCCTCGGCACTCACACTCTGCTCCGACGCTTGCCCGATCAACGGGATGTCTTTGACCGTCGGGAATTTGGCCACATAGGCGTTGTAGGTGTGCTGGTCCAGCAACCTCAAGTCGTTCTGCCAGCCGACGATGCGCGCGAACGGCGCGTCTTTGTCGAGCAAGGCAAATGCCGAAATCAGCCGTCCTTCACCCAGGACCACGCGCTTGACGTGGTCTTTCACTTCGACCTTGCGCCCCAGCACGTCGGTGACTTCATGGGCGGCGGCGGTTTCGACGTGGCCCAGGACCAACGCGGCGAACAGCACGCCGAGTTTGAGCACGTTACGGGGTTTCAGCATGGCGCTAGCTCCTGATGCGGGAAAGTTAGAATTCATAATCGACACTGGCGGTGAGGGTGCGCCCGGCGCCCGGTATGCCATACAGCTGGAAGCCGTCGAGGGAGGCGCCGACCTGGCTGTAATAGAAGGTGTTGAACACGTTGTTGAGGTTGAGGTTGACCGTGGTGTCCTGGTTCACCTTGTATTGCGCCGCCACGTTGCTCAGCCAGTAACCGGGGGCCTTTTCGTGGTCGCGGGTGTAGATCGCATACACGCCGGCCGGGCCGTTGGCGTAGCTGCTGTTGTTGTTCAAGCCGCCGACATATTTGTTGTCGGTGTAGCGACGTCGGCCGACGTATTGCTCGCCGTAGCTGAGGCTCAGGGCGTCGGTGACGGCGTAGGTGGTCCACAGGTTGGCGGTCAGGTCCGGAACGTTCTTGGCTTCTGCGCCTTTATTGATGCCTTTGGTCTGCCTGCTCTTGAGCGCCGAGAAGCCGCTGTAGGCGGTCCAGCGTGGCGTGATGTTGCCTTGCAGGCCGAGTTCTATGCCGTCCACGCGCTTGGCGGGCAGCGCGCGCACCGGGGCGGACTCGCCGTCCTGGTACTCCCAGGCGTTGTCCAGTTCGGTGCGAAAGATCGCCGCCGTGACATTCAGCCGGTCGTGGGCGATGTCCCACTTGGTGCCCAACTCGTAGGTCTTCGATTTGGCAGGGCTGTAATTGCGCGTGCTGGCTGCGCCGTAGATCTGGTTGTTGGTGGACGCGCCCAGCGCCGACGGTTGCGCCGCTTCGCTGTAGGACACATAGATGCTGCCATTGGGCAGCGGCTTGTACACCGCGCCGACGCGACCGCTGACCGCGCCATCGGTGCTGCTGATGCTGGCCTGGCCGCGCTGGCGGGTTTGTGCGCGCCAGTTGTCGTAGCGCAGGGAACCGAGCACTTGCCATTGCTCATTGAGGGTCACGGTGTCGCCCAGGTAGAGGCCGGCGTTGTCGATCACCGAGCGCGGGTCGCCTTCGCCCTTGGTCACGTAGGTGCTGGGGAAGCTATGGCTGGGGTCGTTCATGTCGAACAGCAGGTTGCCGGCCGGCACCTCGGCGTTGCGTTTCAGGCCGCCGTAGGTCTCGTGGTAGAACTCCAGGCCCGAGACCACCGCGTGTTGCAGGCTGGCGGTGTTGAACGTGAAGGCAAAGTCGGTCTGGTTGTCCAGGATGGTGTAGCGCTTGGACAAACCAAAGTCGCTGCCGCGCAGGATGCCGTAGGCAGTGTTGCTGTTATTCACGTAGTCGGTGTAGGCATTGACGGTACCGCCCGGCACTTGGCTGATCGGTCCTACGCCGGTGTAGCCAAGCGTCGCACAGCGGTTGCCGGTGCAGGTTTTGTTGCCACTGGCGTCGGCGGCAAAAAAACGCGCAGGCGAGAGCACCGCGAAATTGTCGCTGCGTTCCCAGCGCGTCTGGTTACGCAGGTTGGCGTCGTTCCAGTCGAAGTCGTGTTCGAGGCGTGCGGTCAGCGAGGTGGTTTTGTTTTCCTGGGTGTAGAGGTTGGAGTCGCCGTACCAGTTCGAGCGTTTCACCCCGGGCATGCGATCGCCGTGGGTGCCGCGCTGGATCGGCACGCCGCCATCCGGGGTGTTGGTGTCTTTTTGGTAGAAGGTGTCGATGAACACGCGGGTGTCGGTGCCCAGGCCGAAGCCGAACGAGGTGGCGATGCCCCAGCGGTCGTAGTCCACGTCGTCGCGCTCGGACACCTGGTTGTAATGTTTCATCAGGTTGATGCGCACCGCAGTGGTGTCGTTGAGCTGCTTGTTGAGGTCGGCGGTGAGGCGGCGGTAGCTGTGGGTGCCGATGCCGGCCGAGACCTTGTTGGCATCGCCCAAGTGCGCTTCCTTGCTGACCAGGTTGACGCTGCCGCCCACGGCGGATACCCCGGACTCGATGGACCCGGTGCCCTTGAACACTTCGGCCTGTTGCAGGTTGAAGGTGTCGGTGCGCGTCGACATACCGGCATCGCGCACGCCGTCGACCGTCAGGCTCTGCTCGGAAGAAAAGCCGCGAATCGAAAACAGGTCGCCCCAGCCCAGGTTGCCCTCGCCGGACATGAACGTGATGCCCGGCACATTGCGCAGCACTTCCTGCAAGGTCTGCGCGTTCTGTTCTTTAAGCACCTGCTGCGGCACGATGGTCACGCTCTGCGGTGCGTCCAGCAGCGGCTGGCTGATTTTTGCCGAGGTCACGCGGTCCACCTTGAAGGTGGAAGTGGCTTCACCGTCGACCTTGATCTGCGGCAGGTTCAGCACTGAATCGTCGGGCGTGACGGCTGCAGTATCGGCCCAGGCGGTTGGTGCCACGCTGCCGGCAGCGAGAAAACCGAACATCGGCGCCAGGGTCGTGTGCAGCGTGTGGCGTTGGGGGGTGGGCAAGGACATGGGCTACTTCCGAGTCTAAATTACAATTACTCTCATTTAGGTTCGGTAGTCTAATGAGCGATTCCGCCCGCCATTCCAGGGCTTTGTATCGCTGATGCGTGATTATGGTTTCCCACAACATTCCATTACATTTGCGTACACCACTGGCTGAACTTTCGGCTATCTCCTGCGTTTTGAGTTTTCGGATTGACTGCCCATGGCCAAGCAAGACCACTTGTTGATCGTCGATGACGACCCGCAAATCCGCCAGCTGCTCTGCGACTACCTGAGTGATGCCGGTTTCCAGGTGTCCACTGCCGCCGACGGCAAGGAAATGCGCCGCCGCCTGGCGCTGAATGTGATCGACCTGATCGTGCTCGACCTGATGCTGCCCGGCGAAGACGGCCTGAGCCTGTGCCGCGAGCTGCGGGTCAGCTCCAACATCCCGGTGGTGATGTTGACGGCCAAGGGCTCATTGATCGACCGCATCGTCGGCCTGGAAATCGGCGCCGACGACTACCTGCCCAAACCCTTCGACCCCCGTGAATTGCTGGTGCGGATCAAGGTGGTGCTGCGCCGGGTGCAGAGTTTTCCCGATCGCGCGCGGCTGGATGAAGCGCCGAGCATTCGCTTTGCCGGTTGGCAGCTCGATACACGGGCGCGGCAATTGCTGTCGCCAGAAGGCGTGGTGGTCAGCTTGGGCAATTCGGATTACCGCGTGTTGCGCCTGCTGTTGCAGCACCCCAATCGGCCCTTGAGCCGCGACTTTTTGCTTAACCACGTGTTCGACAAGGACAGCACCCCGTTCGACCGCTCCATTGACGTGTGCGTCAGCCGCCTGCGCTCGCAACTGCCGACGGGGCTGATCAAAACCGTGCGCAACGAGGGTTACATGCTCACCGCCGATGACGTGGTGCTGGACACGTGAGGCTGCTGCCGCGCTCGCTGTTCGGGCGGCTGGTGCTGATCCTCGTCAGCGGCATGCTCGCGGCCCAGGCCCTGACCAGCAGCATCTGGTACGACCGCCGCCATGGCCAGGTGCTGGAAATTCCCGCGCGGTTGATCGCCACGCGGCTGGCGGACGTAGTGCGCCTGGTGCACAGCGACCCGCAGCAGGCCGACCAGTTGATTCAACTGCTGGATACGCCGCACTTTCACCTGACCTTGAGCGACCAGGCCAGCAGTACCCCCAGCACGCTCACCGACAGCGACCGGCCCACCGAGCGCCTGCTCAAAAAGGTGCTGTCGGAAAAAACCGGCTATGCCCAGACCCTGATCCTGCTGCGCCTGTCTCTGGTAGACGGCGCAGGGCAAACCGCCGGGCTCTCGACGTTGCTCGGTTCCAAGCCGGTGGTGGGCCAGTTCCTGATCGACCTGCGCTTGCCCGACGGGCGCTGGTTGCAGGTGGACGCCAGAGAAGAACAGGGCTGGACCAGCACCTCGCCGCTGGACTTGCTGTTCGACTACGTGATGCGCATCTACCTGCTGCGCGTAGCAGTACTGGTGGTGATCGCCCTGGTGGCGGTGCGCCTGGCCATCCGCCCGCTCAATGCCCTGGCCAAGGCGGCCGAAGCGTTGGGGCGGGATATCCAGCGCCCGCCGTTATCGGTGGATGGCCCCACTGAGGTACGCCGCGCGGCCCAGGCCTTCAATGCCATGCAGCAGCGGCTGATCGCCAATATTGCCGAGCGCACGCGCTTTCTTGCGGCGATTTCCCACGACCTGCGTTCACCGATCACACGCCTGCGCCTGCGCACGGAGATGCTCGACGACACGCCTGCCAAGGAGCGTTTTCGCAGCGACCTGGAAGAAATGGAACACATGGTGTCCAGCACCCTGGATTTTGTCAGCAGCGGCGAGATCAACGAGGCGCGCCAGAACATCGACATCAACGCCCTGCTGCAAAGCTTGCAGGCGGACCTGCAGGACGTGGGCGAAAACGTGCTGATCGAGGGTCGCGCCAGGCAACCCTTGCCGGGGTACGCGCGCAGCCTCAAGCGGTGCGTGCAGAACCTGCTGGAAAACGCGGTGCGCTATGGCAGTGACGTGGTGGTGCGGGTCGAGGACCAGGCGGACAGTTTGAACATCGTCATCAGCGACCGTGGCCCGGGGATTCCCCAGGAACAGCTGGAGCAGGTGATGGAGCCGTTCTACCGCGTGGAAGGCTCACGTAATGCCGAGACGGGGGGGTATGGATTGGGGTTGAGTATTGCGCACACGATTGCGCGGGCGCATGG
>NZ_WKCB01000121.1 GCF_021606685.1 Pseudomonas syringae | reverse complement strand
CGATTGGCTAACGAAGCCGGCGGCTTGTGGTGGGGAGCGGCTTTGTGGGCGACGAGGGCTCCCCCGTGTTGGAGCGCGCGGCCCTACAGGAGCCCGGGGGCGCCGTTCGCAGCCCAGCGCGGGCAAGCCCGCTCGCCACACAAGCCATGTCACCCTTAAGCACTGATCAGTGGTTGACCGTGTACGCCAACATCATCGACAGCTGGCACATCGGCCGCCCACTCTCGGCATGCCACTGGTTGAACGCGCCCTGCACCGTCGCCAGGTCGCGCAGGCTGGTGGGCGCCTTGTCGACGATCTTCTGCGCATTCAGCGCGGCCACCACGTCATAGCTCGGCACAAAGGTATCCTTGCCGACCATCCGCAAAAAGCGCGGCGCCGACAGCCCGCCCAACTGGTGGCCGTACTTGCTCAGGTACTTCCACAGCCCGACGATATCAGTCACCGGCCAGTCGGCGATAAAGGCGCCGAAGCTGCCCTTCTTCTGCTCGATATCCAGGATCATCTGCGCATTGCGCGGCACGCTCTTGAGCTTGCCGAGGTGGCGGATGATCCGCGTGTCCTGCATCAGCCGCTCAAGGTGTTCAGCGCCCATCAGCACGACTTTTTCCGGATCGAAACCGAAAAACACCTGCTCGAACGCCGGCCACTTGGCGTCCACCACGCTGTGCTTCAAGCCCGCGCGGAACACGCGCAGCGCCAGGGTCGACAGGTAGCGATCATCACTGATCTTGCGCAATTGCGCCGGGGTCTTGGGTACGGGCAGATGGGCTTCGAGTTCGGCCGCCGAACCGAAACGGTTCAGACAATATTCGTGCAGCCACTTGTAATCGCGCATGCCCTCTCCTGGCAATTGAATTGAAAACGGCGCTCGCAAGCGCCGTTTGTCAGAGCGTCGAATGGGCTCAGAGGTTCACAACATTAACGAAGCGCGAGGCGGCGCTCTCGTCGATTTTCAGGCTGCTGAAGTCGAACAGGTTGCGGTCGGCCAACTGCGACGGCTGCACATTCTGCAAGCTGCGGAAGATGCTTTCGGTACGGCCTGGGGTCTTGCGCTCCCAGTCCAGCAGCATCTCCTTGACCACCTGGCGCTGCAGGTTTTCCTGGGAGCCGCACAGGTTGCACGGGATGATCGGGAATTGCTTGAGGTCCGAGTAGGCCTGGATGTCCTTCTCGTTGCAATACGCCAGCGGGCGGATCACCACGTTGCGCCCGTCATCGGCGCGCAGCTTGGGCGGCATGGCCTTGAGCGAACCGTTGAAGAACATATTGAGGAAGAAGGTTTCAACGATATCGTCGCGGTGATGCCCCAGGGCCATCTTGGTGGCACCGATCTCGTCGGCAAAGGTGTAGAGCGTGCCACGGCGCAGGCGCGAGCACAGCGAGCAAGTGGTCTTGCCTTCCGGGATCAGTTCCTTGACCACCGAGTAAGTGTCTTTTTCGACGATGTGGTACTCGACGCCCAGCGCCTTGAGGTAAGCCGGCAGCACGTGTTCGGGGAAGCCCGGCTGTTTCTGGTCCATGTTGACGGCGACGATCTCGAACTGGATCGGTGCAACCTTTTGCAGGTGCAGCAGCACGTCGAGCATTGTGTAGCTGTCTTTGCCGCCGGAGAGGCAGACCATGACCTTGTCGCCGTCCTCGATCATGTTGAAATCGGCGACTGCTTCACCGGCCAGGCGACGCAGGCGTTTTTGCAGTTTGTTCTGGTTGACCGTAAGAGTGCCCATGGCGCTTGGATCCGCTGGAGGTGTGTGACGAAAAGCCGGGCATTTTAACGCCAAGAATGGTCGAGATCCAATGTGGGAGCGGGCTTGCTCGCGAAAGCGCTGTACCTGTGATGAATGTATCAACTGACACGACGCTTTCGCGAGCAAGCCCGCTCCCACATTTCCAATCGCGCCTTGCCTCACAGACCTCACCGCGATTAGCACCAATGTTTACAGTGCAATTCGCTCTAAAGCCCTACAGTTTTTCCGGTCATCCCTTTCTATACTGCGACGTAAGGTCGCACATCACTATCCAGACCTTTGTGGCCATTTGGCCCGTGGGCGCTCCGATGGGGGGCGATGGTAATAACGACAGGAGTGACTGGCATGATCCATCACGTCGTGGGGCTTTTTACCCATCCCGACCAGGAATGGCGGGAAATCCGTGGCGATAAAGAAGAAAGCATCAGCCACATGTACCTCACTCATACCTTGATTCTCGCGGCAATTCCCGCCGTGTCGGCCTTTATCGGCACCACCCAGGTCGGCTGGGTCATCGGCAACCGTGCGCCGGTGATGCTGACCCAGGAAAGCGCCCTGTGGATGACCCTCATGTCGTACGCAGCCATGCTCGGCGGCGTGGCGGTGATGGGGGCATTCATCCACTGGATGGCGCGCACCTATGACGCCAATCCCAGCATGGCGCGGTGCGTGGCCTTTGCCACCTACACAGCGACCCCGCTGTTTATCGGCGGGCTGGCGGCGCTCTACCCGCACATGTGGTTGGGCATGGTGGTGGGCACCGCGGCGATTTGCTACACGGTGTACTTGTTGTACGTAGGCGTACCGACGTTCATGAGCATCGATCCGGATGAGGGTTTCCTGTTTTCCAGTTCGATACTGGCCGTCGGGCTGGTGGTACTGGTCGCAATCATGGCGTTTACCGTGATCGTCTGGGGCCTGGGTGTAGGCCCGATCTATACCAACTGACCGCTTGAAACGGAAGGCAAGGCCACCGCAAGGTGGCTTTGTGCGTTATGCATGACCATTCGGCGCCTGACAGATTCGGAAACACTCAGCTTTGCGGCATACTGGGCGCCTCTGGAGATATGTACAGCATGCCCGAGCAACTCAATACCCGCGTCGAAGATTGTTTCCTGCAAGCCGAATCCTTTTTCAAACGAAGCTTCAAACGCCCCCAGGTCAGCCTCAAGCTGCGGGGCCAGAAGGCCGGTGTCGCGCATTTGCACGAAAACCTGCTGCGCTTCAACCCACAGCTTTACCGTGAAAACAGCCAACATTTCCTCAAACAGACCGTGGCTCACGAAGTCGCGCACCTGATCGCTCACCAATTATTCGGCGAGCGCATCCAGCCCCATGGTGAGGAATGGCAATTGATCATGCGCGGGGTTTACGAACTGCCGCCGGACCGCTGCCACACCTATGCGGTGAAACGCCGCCAGGTGACTCGTTACATCTACCGTTGCCCGTGTGCGGACAGTGACTTTCCGTTTTCGGCGCAGCGCCATGGAATGGTGGCTCAGGGAAGAAGGTATTTGTGTCGGCGGTGTCGGCATACCTTGGTGTTTACCGGGGAAACTCGGGTGGAATAATGGCCCCGATAGCGCCAGACCAGTCAACCAACCAACCTGGCCTGCCGCAGGTCTCCTATGCTCTGAGGAGTAAATCCCAATTCTGCCAACACCTCATCTGTGTGTGCGCCGACAGCCACACCAATATGCCGAGGCGCCGGCAACCCCTCGGAAAACTTCAACGGGCAAGCAATCTGCGCCTGGGTCGAGCCATCCCCTCTCGGCACCTGGCTGACCACCTGCCGCGCCTTCAACTGCGGATGCTCCAGCGCTTCACTGAGGCTCAACACCGGCTCCACACAAGCATCGACCTCGGCAAACAGCGCACACAGCTCATCAAAACTGCGCTTCTCGAATTCGACCTGCAGCGCCTGCTTGAGAGCCTTCTGCTGCTCAGGCTTGGGCGACAACCCCTGCGCCGCCAACTCCGGCCGCCCCAACACCGCACACAGTTGCTGCATAAACGCCGGCTCCAGGCTGCCCACCGACATCCAGCGGCCATCCCGCGAGCGGTAATAATCGTAAAAACTACCGCCGTTCAGCACATGGCTTTCTCGCTCCGGTTCCACCCCACAGGCCAGGTACCCCGCGCCCGCCATCGCGTTCAGGCTGAACGAGCAGTCGGTCATGCTCACATCCAGGTACTGCCCCACTCCGCTTTGCTGGCGGGCGATAACGGCCGCGAGCAGCCCTACCACGGCATGCAGCGACCCACCGCCGATATCCGCCAACTGCACGCCCAGGGGCAAAGGCCCGCTGTCGTGACGCCCGGTGTAGCTGGCCACTCCGGCCAGTGCCAGGTAATTAATGTCGTGCCCGGCGCGGTCCTTGTAGGGCCCGGTCTGGCCGTACCCGGTGATGGACACATAAATCAGCCGCGGGTTGATCGCCTTCAATGCCTCATAACCCAGGCCAAGGCGCTCCATCACCCCAGGGCGAAACTGCTCAAGGACAATGTCGTAGTCCTTGACCAACTCACGCACGATCTCCAGCGCCTCGGCCTGTTTGAGGTCCAGCGCCAGGCTGCGCTTGTTGCGATTGAGATAGGCATGGCTCGCCGACGTGCCCTGGTCGTGGGGCGGCAGCACGCGCAGCAGGTCCATGCGCGTGGGCGACTCGATACGCAGCACCTCGGCGCCCATGTCCGCCAGCATCAAGGATGCAAACGGGCCAGGCAGCAAGGTGGAAAAATCCAATACTTTGAGGGACGCCAAGGGACCTGACATGGAGACTCCATTTGGGTGTTGAGTCCCCATAGACTAGGCACCCTGGCGCCTGCCAGCAATCGTCAGAACGATCACCAACCGTGACCGTTTTGATCATGGCGGGCTTTTTCGCGCAGGCGGCTTTATCATTGGCCCACGTTTGCTTGCAGAGTGCTCCATGAAGTTTGCAATTACTGTGTTTAGCGCCGCCCACGCGCCCTCCTCGCGCCGCGCCTTGCTGTTCGCCCAGGCGGCGTTGGCGGGTGGCCACGAGATTGTGCGGCTGTTTTTCTATCAGGATGGTGTCTTCAACGCCGCCAATAACCTGGTTACGCCCCAGGACGAGCAAGATATTGCCCGCCAATGGCGCGAGTTTGTCAGCCAACACCAGCTCGACGGTGTGGTGTGTATCGCCGCCGCCCTGCGCCGTGGGGTGCTCAATACCGAGGAAGCCGCGCGCTATCAGCGCAGCGCGGTCAACCTGGATGCGCCGTGGGCGCTGTCGGGCCTTGGGCAATTGCACGACGCTGCCCAGGCCGCCGACCGTTTGATCTGTTTTGGAGGGCCATGAGATGTCCAAATCCCTGTTGGTGATCAGCCGCCAGGCGCCGTGGTCCGGCCCGGGCGCGCGCGAAGCGCTGGATATCGTGCTGGCCGGCGGCGCATTCGATCTTCCGATCGGCTTGCTGTTCCTGGATGACGGTGTGTTTCAGTTGGCGCCGCAGCAGAACGCCAAGGCCGTGCAGCAAAAAGATCTCAGTGCCAACTTGCAGGCATTGGGGCTGTTCGGCGTCGACGACGTGTTCGCCTGCCGCCACAGCCTGGCCGCCCGAGGCTTGACGCCCCCCAGCGATGCGCAACCGTTGAGCAACGACGAGATCTCCCAACTGATTGACCGTTACGACCAAGTGATGACCCTCTGATGTCGACTTTACATGTGCTCTCTCACTCGCCCTTTACCGATAGCCGGCTCGACAGCTGCCTGCGGGTCTGCGGCACCCAAGACGCGATCCTGCTTTGCGGCGACGGCGCCTACGCGCTGCACAGCGCGGCCTTGCACACCAAGGGCGTGAAGGTGTTTGTGCTGGCCGAAGACATGCAGGCGCGCAACCTGCCGTTGCCCGACTGGGCCGACAGCGTCGACTACCCAGGTTTTGTGCAACTGTCGATTGACTACGACAAGGTCAACGCCTGGCTATGAACACCCTGACCGTAGGCGAACGCACCCTCGAACTGGACAAGGACGGCTACCTCGTCGACCTGAATGACTGGTCCGTCGATGTGGCCAACGCCCTGGCCGCTGCCGACGCCTTGGAACTGACCCCGGCCCATTGGGAAATTC
Organism: Pseudomonas syringae; assembly: GCF_021606685.1. Classification (GTDB taxonomy): domain Bacteria; phylum Pseudomonadota; class Gammaproteobacteria; order Pseudomonadales; family Pseudomonadaceae; genus Aquipseudomonas; species Aquipseudomonas syringae_R. Next base: position 6,068 of record NZ_WKCB01000121.1, on the reverse strand, counting down.
TCGAACTGCTGCGCGATTTCTACGCCGAGTTCCAGCTGTCCCCGGCCACACGCCCGCTGATCAAGTACACCGCCTTGAAGCTGGGTGCGCAAAAGGGCAACAGCCTGCACCTCAACCACCTGTTCAATGGCACTCCCGCCAAACTCGCCGCCAAGCTGGCGGGCCTGCCCAGGCCGACGAATTGCTTATGACCGACTTTGCCCCGCTGACCCTCGAAACCCCTGCCGAGCACCCGTTTGCGCCATTCGTGCGCATCCTGGGCAAAGGCAAGCGCGGTGCGCGCAGCCTGACCCGTGAAGAAGCTCGCGAGGCCATGGGCATGCTGCTCGACGAAAAGGTCGAGGACACCCAGCTCGGCGCGTTCCTGATGCTGCTGCGCCACAAGGAAGAAAGCCCGGAGGAACTCGCCGGTTTCACCGAGGCTGTGCGCGAGCGCTTGAACGCCCCGGCGCTGAATGTGGACGTCGACTGGCCGACCTACGCCGGCAAGAAGCGCCACCTGCCGTGGTACCTGCTGGCAGCCAAGTGCCTGGCGCAAAACGGCGTGCGCATCCTCATGCACGGCGGCGGCGCGCACACGGCGGGTCGGCTGTACACCGAACAATTGCTGCAAGGTTTGCAGATCCCGCTGTGCCGCAACTGGCAACAGGTCGAGGCCGCCTATGAGCAAGGCAACCTGGCGTTTATCCCGCTGGGCGATTGGGCGCCGCAATTGCAACGCATGATTGACCTGCGCAACACGCTGGGCCTGCGCTCGCCGATCCACTCCCTGGCGCGCCTGCTCAACCCGCTGAATGCGCGCCTGGGCCTGCAAAGCATTTTCCATCCGGGTTACCAGGGCGTGCACCGCGATGCCAGCGGCCTGCTCGGCGACAACGTGATTGTGGTCAAGGGCGACGGCGGTGAAGTCGAGATCAACCCCGACACGATCAGCCACCTGTATGGCACCACCGGCGGCGCCAGCTGGGACGAGGAGTGGCCCGCCCTCTCCGCCCAACGCCATGTCAAGCCGGCCACCCTCGACCCCGAGCAGTTGAAGGCGTTGTGGCGTGGCGAGGTCGAGGACAGCTACCCGCAACTGGCGCTGATCGCCACCATGGCACTGGCCTTGCGCGGCCTCGGCCACCCCCGTGAACAGGCCTTCGACGTGGCCCAGCAATACTGGGCGGCGCGGGACAAATCGATTTAATCGATCATTCACGCCCGGACTTTGCGCTTTTAGTTCGAACTCATCCCTTTAGACTGGGCTCCAACGCTTATTAGCCAAGGAGCCAGTCATGGGTTTGCTGATCGAAGGACACTGGAAAGACCAGTGGTACGAAAGTAGCGCAGAGGGCGCGTTCCAGCGGGAGCAGGCGCAACGCCGCCACTGGGTGACCGCCGATGGCCAGCCGGGGCCGAGTGGCGAAGGTGGCTTCAAGGCCGAGGCCGGGCGCTATCACCTGTATGTGTCCCTCGCCTGCCCCTGGGCCCATCGCACCTTGATCCTGCGCAAGCTCAAGGGTCTGGAAAGCCTGATCGACGTGTCCGTGGTCAGTTGGCTGATGCTGGAAAACGGCTGGACCTTCGACAAGGCCCATGGCTCCAGCGGCGACACGCTGGATAATCTGGACTTCATGCACCAACGCTACACCGCCGATACCGCCGACTACACCGGGCGCGTCACGGTGCCGGTGCTGTGGGACGAAAAGCTCAAGCGCATCGTCAGCAATGAATCAGCGGAAATCATCCGCATGTTCAACAGCGCGTTCAACGCGCTGACCGGCAATACCCTGGATTTCTACCCCGAGCCGTTGCGCCCGACCATCGACGCGCTCAATGAGCGAATTTACCCGGCGGTGAACAACGGCGTGTACCGCGCAGGCTTTGCCACTTCGCAGAAGGCTTACGAAAGCGCGTTTGATGACGTGTTTGCCGAGCTGGACCACCTGGAACAACACCTGAGCGACCATCGCTACCTGGCCGGTGAATACCTGACCGAAGCCGATGTGCGCCTGTTCACCACGCTGATTCGCTTTGATGCGGTGTATTACAGCCACTTCAAATGCAACCTGCGCAGGATTGCGGACTATCCGAACCTGTCGAATTGGTTAAAGGAGATGTATCAGTGGCCGGGCGTGGCCGAGACGGTGGATTTTGAACATATCAAGGGGCATTACTATGCCAGCCATCGGACGATCAACCCCACGGGGATTGTGCCCAAGGGGCCGTTGCAGCCATTCGAGGGCGCTCATGATCGCGACAAACTGAGCGGAAAATCGGTGGTCAGCACCCATTAAGCTCTGTGGCGAGCGGGCTTGCCCGCGTTGGGCTGCAAAGCAGCCCCAAAATCTGACACCCGTATTTATTCAGGCACAGTGCCGGGGTCGCTGCGCGACCCAACGCGGGCAAGCCCGCTCGCCACAGGTGCTCACCACGAGAACGCGATCACACTTGGGATTGAGCGCCTTCAAACCACTTGAGCTTCTCGCGCAATACCACCACTTCACCCACGATCACCAGTGTCGGCGCATGCACTTCATGCTCCGCCACCATGCGTGGCAAGTCGGCCAGGGTGCCGGTAAACACGCGCTGGTTCGACGTGGTGCCCTGCTGGATCAACGCCGCCGGCGTATCCGCCGCGCGCCCATGCTTGATCAGCTGTTCGCAGATGATCGGCAAGCCAATCAACCCCATGTAGAACACCAAGGTCTGCGACGGCCCTACCAGGTCACTCCAAGGCAGGTCCGATGTCCCGTCCTTCAAATGCCCGGTGATGAAGCGAACCGATTGCGCGTAATCACGATGGGTCAGCGGAATCCCCGCATACGCCGCGCAACCGCTGGCTGCGGTGATCCCCGGCACCACCTGGAACGGGATGCCATGGGCCGCCAGTTCCTCGATCTCTTCGCCACCGCGCCCAAAGATGAACGGATCGCCACCCTTGAGGCGCAGCACGCGCTTGCCCTGCTTGGCCAGGTCGACCAATTGCTGGTTGATCTGATCTTGCGGCACCGCATGATCGGCGCGCCGCTTGCCGACATACACGCGCTCGGCATCGCGACGGCACAAGTCCAGGATCGCCGGGGCCACCAGGCGGTCGTACAGCACCACGTCGGCTTGCTGCATCAGGCGCAAGGCGCGGAAGGTCAGCAGGTCCGGGTCACCGGGGCCTGCCCCCACCAGGTAAACCTCGCCCGGCGCATACGGCGGCGCGCCGTTGACCTTTTCGATCAGCAGGCGCTCGGCTTCATCGCCCTGCCCGGCCAATTGGCGGTCGGCAATCGGGCCCTGGAACACCTCTTCCCAGAACGCGCGGCGTTGCTGCACGTCCGGGTACAAACCTTTGACCTGCGCGCGAAAACGCGCCGCCAGCCCGGCCAGTTGGCCATAGGTGGAGGGGATCCAGGTTTCCAGCTTGGCGCGGATCAAGCGCGCCAGCACCGGCGCATCGCCGCCGCTGGACACCGCGATCACCAAGGGTGAACGATCGACAATCGCCGGGAAGATCACGCTGCACAAGGCCGGCGCATCTACCACATTGACCGGTACGCAACGACGCTTGGCATCACTGGACACTTGCGCGTTCAGTGGCTCGTCATCCGTTGCCGCGATGATCAGGACGCAACCCTCCAGGTCGGCCTCCTGATAACCGCGCAAAATCAGTTCCCCGCCACTGCCCAGCACCAGCTCACGCAACTGGTCTTCGATCTGGGGAGCAACCACCCGCAGCACTGCGCCGGCGTCGGCCAGCAGGCGGGATTTGCGCAAGGCAATCTCCCCACCACCGACGACCAGCACATGACTGCCGCGCAGGTTATGAAACAGCGGCAGAAATTCCATTTAGCGAATGACCTCAACGCCCGCCATGTAAGGCTTGAGCACGTCAGGAACGCGGATCGAACCGTCGGCCTGCTGGTAGTTCTCCAGTACCGCCACCAGGGTACGGCCTACCGCCAGGCCGGAACCGTTGAGGGTGTGCACCAGTTCCGGCTTGCCGGTTTCCGGGTTGCGGAAACGCGCCTGCATGCGTCGGGCCTGGAAATCACCGCAGTTGGAGCACGACGAAATCTCGCGGTATTTGTCCTGGCTCGGCACCCACACTTCCAGATCGTAGGTTTTTACAGCGCTGAAACCCATGTCGCCGGTGCACAGTGCCAGTACGCGATACGGCAGCTCCAGCAGTTGCAGGACGCGCTCGGCATTCGCGGTCAGGCCTTCCAGGGCTTCCATGGAGGTCGACGGCTCGACCACCTGCACCATCTCGACTTTGTCGAACTGGTGCTGACGGATCATGCCGCGGGTGTCGCGGCCCGACGCGCCAGCTTCGCTACGGAAGCACGGGCTGTGGGCGACGAATTTGAGCGGCAGTTGCTTGGCGTCGAGGATTTCGCCGGACACGATATTGGTCAGCGACACTTCGGCGGTCGGGATCAGGTACAGATCGGCTTCGCCATCGCGGCTGATCTTGAACAGGTCTTCTTCGAACTTGGGCAACTGGCTGGTGCCCATCAGCGCCGGGGCTTGAACCAGGTACGGGGTGTAAGCCTCCTCGTAGCCGTGCTCGGCGGTGTGCAGGTTGATCATGAACTGCGCCAGGGCGCGGTGCATGCGCGCGATAGGGCCGCGCAGCAAGGCAAAGCGCGCGCCGGACATTTTGGCTGCAGTTTCGAAATCCAGGCCGCCGGTCAATTCGCCCAGGGCGACGTGGTCCTTGATCTCGAAATCAAAGGCTTTCGGCGTGCCCCAGCGGCGCACTTCGACGTTGCCGTCTTCGTCAGCGCCAATCGGCACCGATTCGTGCGGCACGTTAGGGATGCCCAGCAGGATCGAATCCAGCTCGGTCTGGATCTTGTCCAGCTCGACTTTACCGTCGGACAGCTCGGTGCCCATGCGCTCGACATCCGCCATCAACGGCGCGATGTCTTCACCGCGCTGCTTGGCCTGACCGATGGATTTGGAACGCGCATTACGCTCAGCCTGCAGTGCTTCGGTGCGGGTCTGGACGGTCTTGCGCTGTTCTTCCAGCGCTTCGATGCGCGCAACATCCAAGGCAAAGCCACGGGATGCCAGGCGGTCCGCTACGTCCTGAAGGTTGCTACGTAACAGTTTGGAATCGAGCATGTCGGTCTCTCGTTTATCAAAGTTTGGTCAAGGACAGGCCAGCCCAGGTGGCGAGCAGCCCGCCGAACACGCTGATGCCCAGGTAGCCGAAAGCGACCAGGGCCTGCCCGCTTTCCAGCAGGCGCAACGTATCCAGTGAAAAGGATGAAAAGGTCGTCAGACCGCCTACAAAGCCGACGATCAAGCCGGCACGAATTTCAATCGGTACTTCCGGGCGCAGCAGGAACCAGCCGTACAGCAACCCGATAATCAAACAGCCCACCAGGTTGACCGCCAGGGTCGCCGCATAAAAATGCTTAGGCCAATTGGCGCTGACCCACGTACCGGTGGCGAAACGCAATAATGTACCAGCGATGCCGGCTGCGGACACGGCAAGAATCGTCTTGAGCACTACTTTCTCCGCTGTTTCGGGCTGAGGCGGTCAAGCTGGGCGAGGTGATTGAGCTTTTCACCGATCTTCAGCTCCAGGCCACGGGGCACCGGCTGATACAGCGGCAGCGGCTCAAGCTCATCGGGGAAGTAATCTTCGCCGGCGGCGTAGGCATCCGGCTCATCGTGGGCGTAGCGGTATTCGTCGCCGTAGCCCAACTGCTTCATCAGCTTGGTGGGCGCATTGCGCAGGTGCAGCGGCACTTCGAGGGAGCCGTATTCAGCCGCCGCACGCAGGGCCGACTTGAAGCCCATATACACCGCGTTGCTTTTTGGCGCGCACGCCAGGTAGGTGATGGCCTGGGCCACCGCCAACTCGCCTTCCGGGCTGCCGAGGCGCTCCTGCACATCCCACGCGGCGAGGCACAGGCTCAGGGCGCGCGGGTCGGCGTTGCCGATGTCTTCGCTGGCCATGCGCACCACGCGGCGCGCCAGGTACAGCGGGTCGCAGCCGCCGTCGATCATCCGCGCAAACCAGTACAGCGCGCCGTCCGGGTTGGAGCCGCGCACGGATTTGTGCAACGCCGAGAGCTGGT
>NZ_WKCB01000120.1 GCF_021606685.1 Pseudomonas syringae | reverse complement strand
AAATATAAGGTTAATTATATTTTTTAAAACCTGGCACGGGCGCTGCAACCACTAAGACAACCTTCTAACCCGTACAAGGAATTGAAAAATGACTGACATCAATAAAGAATCGATCTCCGTACTGAACGACCTGATCGAGACCAGCATCGACGGCCAAAAGGGTTTCAAGGAGTGCGCTGAAGACATCAAGCACCCAGAACTCAAAGCCCTGTTTTCCAAGCGTTCCGCTGACTGCGCCACCGCCGCCGCTGAACTGAAAACCGCCGTACGTGCCCTGGGTGGTGATCCGGAAGATTCCGGCAGCGTTGCGGGTGCCCTGCACCGTGGTTGGGTCGACGTGAAGTCGATGCTCACCGGCAAGGATGAAGAGGCTGTGCTGAACGAAGCCGAGCGTGGTGAAGACCATGCCCTGAAGGCTTATAAAGAAGCGATCGAGAAGATCAACAAGCACAACCTGCTGGGCATTCGTGATCTGGTTGAGCGTCAGTACCACGGCGTACAACGCAACCACGACCAGGTGAAAGCCCTGCGTAACCAGGCTCGCGCTCAGTCGTAAGCCTTGCTGGGTAACAAATAATGTGGGAGGGGGCTTGCTCCCGATTGCGGTAGAACAGTCGATATTTAAATGACTGATACACCGCAATCGGGAGCAAGCCCCCTCCCACATTTGCATGGCATGGACCCTTGAATTGCTTTCAGCCGATGCTGATCGGCGGCAACTCGGTCAGCGTCACCACTTGCTGCTTACGCGGCGCAAGAATCTCCGCTTCACCGTCCACTACCAACTCGTCGCGCTGGTTGAACACACGGGTGGCGATGCGCACGCGGAATTTAGGCAGCTTCTCCAGGATCTCCAGACGTACGGTCAGCGTGTCGCCGATTTTCACCGGCTTCTGGAAGCTCATCTGCTGGCCGATATAGATAGTCCCCGGCCCAGGCAGCTCGCAGGCCACCGCCGCGCTGATCAGCGCGCCACTGAACATACCGTGGGCGATACGCTCCTTGAACATGGTCGCCTTGGCGTACTCCGCATCCAGGTGCACCGGGTTGTGGTCGCCGGACATCGCGGCAAACAGCTGGATATCGCGTTCTTCCACCAATTTGCTGTAGCTGGCGGTCTGGCCGACTTCGAGGGCTTCGTACGGGGTGTTGGTTACCTGGGTCATCTAAGGGTGCATCCTGTGGCTAATCGGTAAATTAATCGGCTGATTTTAAGCTGCTGATTTTAAAAGAAAAGTTATTCGCAGCGAACCGGCCTGCGCAAGGTCAGGGCCTGGTCGAGCCACGTCAGCACATCCGCTGTGACGTCATCGCGGTTGGTTTCATTGAACACTTCATGCCGCGCCTGCGGGTAGACAGTCAATTGCAGGTGCTGGCAGCCGGCCGCGCGCAAGGCATCGGCCAAGCCAGTGAGACGCTTGCCTTCGCTCACCGGATCACATTCGCCGCCGATCACCAGGATCGGCAGGCCCGGGTCGATCTGCGCGAGATTGGACGCTTTGCTGATTTGCTGCAAGCCGCCGAGCAGGTCGATCCACAGCTGGTTGGTGCAGCGGAATCCGCAGAGCGGGTCGTTGATGTACTGGTCGACTTCAGCCGGGTCGCGGCTGAGCCAGTCGAAAGCGGTGCGATTGGGTTTGAACGCCTTGTTGAACGATCCGAATGACAAGAACTCGATCAGCGCGCTGCGCCCGCGTACGCCTTGGCGCAGGCGCTCGAACCGCGCGATTGCCCGTGCTGCGCGGTACAGCGCCACCGGCTGGAAATTCGAACCGCTGAGAATCACGCCATCCAGACTCGCGCTGTGGTGCAGCAGGTAGGCCTGGGCGATATAGCTGCCCATGCTGTGGCCCAGCAGCACAATCGGCATACCTGGGTGCTGCTGGCCGATATGCTGGTTGAGGCTGGCCAGGTCGCCGACCACTTTGTTCCAGCCGTCTTTCTCGGCGTACAGGCCCAAGGTGCCAGCGTCGGCGGTGCGGCCGTGGCCACGCTGGTCCAGCGCATACAGCCCGTAGCCGGCGGCGCACAGCGCTTGGGCCAGGCGCGCGTAGCGACCGCTGTGCTCGGCCATGCCGTGGGACAGCATCACCAGGGCCTTGGGCGGGGCGTCGGGCATCCATTGATTGACGTACAGGCGACTGCGGTCATTGGCGGTCAGCCAGAAGGTGCGGTGGTTCATGGCGGTTCCTTTCCTCAACGTCTGCTCAAGGTCAGCTCAGCGTCGTTGCAGTGTATAGCTCATCCCTGGAGGCGGCGTCTGATCAGCGCAGGCCCTTGTAGGAAGATTCACGCAATCAATGACGCTGTTTCCTGTATTTGCCTGTTTAGCCATAGCTGCTAACGTCCCCAAAGCTCCGCTTTTTATAGCAATCAGAAAGCGGCCGGACACACTCAGGTAAGAGGACAAGAATAATGCAACCTGATTTCTGGAATGACAAACGCGCGGCGGGCGTTCCCAGTGACATCGACCTTGCGGCCTACAAGTCGGTGATCGAGGTCTTCGAGCGTTCCTGCAAGGCCTTTGCCGACCGTCCGGCATTCAGCAACATGGGCATCACCCTGACCTACGCCGAGCTTGAGCGCCAGAGTGCGGCGTTCGCCGGCTACCTGCAACAGCACACCGACCTCAAGCCTGGCGAGCGCATCGCCGTGCAGATGCCCAACGTACTGCATTACCCGATTGCCGTGTTCGGCGCGTTGCGCGCCGGGCTCATCGTCGTCAACACCAACCCGCTGTACACCCCGCGCGAGATGCGCCACCAGTTCAAGGACGCCGGCGTGCGGGCGCTGGTCTACCTCAACCTGTTCGGTTCGCGGGTGCAGGAGGTGTGCAGCGACACCGAGATCGACTACCTGATCGAAGCCAAGATGGGCGACTTCATGCCCGCTGCCAAGGGTTGGCTGGTCAACACCCTGGTCGACAAGGTGAAGAAGATGGTCCCGGCCTACAGCCTGCCGCGCGCGGTGTCGTTCAAGCGCGCCCTGCGCATGGGCGCGGGCCTGGGTGTGACCCGCCACCCGGTGAGCCTGGATGACATCGCCGTGCTGCAATACACCGGCGGCACCACTGGCCTGGCCAAGGGCGCGATGCTCACCCACGGCAATCTGGTGGCGAACATGCAACAGGTACGCGCTTGCATGTCCCAGACCGGCGAGGACGGCCACCCGCTGATCAAGGAAGGGCAGGAGGTGATGATCGCGCCGCTGCCGCTGTACCACATCTATGCATTCACGGCCAATTGCATGTGCATGATGGTGTCGGGCAACCACAACGTGCTGATCACCAACCCGCGCGACATCGGCGGGTTTATCAAGGAGCTGAAAAAGTGGCGCTTTACCGGGTTGCTGGGGCTGAACACGCTGTTTGTGGCGTTGATGGACCACCCCGACTTCAAGAGCCTGGACTTCTCCTACCTCAAGCTCACCAACTCCGGCGGCACGGCGCTGATCAAGGCCACCGCCGAGCGTTGGGAACAGCTCACTGGTTGCGCGATTGGCGAGGGTTACGGGCTGACCGAAACCTCACCGGTGGCCAGCACCAACCCTTATGGCAACAAATCCCGCCTGGGCACCGTGGGCATTCCCGTGCCGGCCACGGCAATGAAAGTGATTGATGACGAAGGGGCCGAGTTGCCCTTGGGCGAGCGCGGCGAACTGTGCATCAAGGGGCCGCAGGTCATGAAGGGCTACTGGCAGCAACCGGCCGCCACCGCCGAGGCGCTGGACGCCGAGGGTTGGCTCAAGACCGGTGACATCGCCGTGATCGACCACGACGGCTTTGTGCGCATCGTGGACCGCAAGAAGGACCTGATCATCGTCTCGGGTTTCAACGTGTACCCCAACGAGATCGAAGACGTGGTGATGGCGCACCCGGCGGTGGCCAATTGTGCGGTAATCGGTGTGCCGGACGAACGCACGGGGGAGGCGGTGAAGCTGTTCGTGGTGGCGCGTGCCGAGGGCGTGAGCCTCGAGGAGTTGAAAAGCTACTGCAAGGCCAACTTCACGGGCTACAAGGTGCCCAAGCAGATTGTGCTGCGCGAGTCGTTGCCGATGACGCCGGTGGGCAAGATTTTACGCAGGGAGCTGCGCGACATCGCCTGATGTGAAATGCAATCAAAAATGTGGGAGGGGGCTTGCTCCCGATCGCGGTATATCAGGCACCAGATGTGTTGGCTGATACACCGCTATCGGGAGCAAGCCCCCTCCCACATTTGTTATTTATTGGCCTGTAGGGCCTATTCCAGAGCCTTTTACTGGGGAATTCAAGCGACGAATAAAGTGTGACCAATTATTGTAGGACAGTCATGTTTATGACTGTGGGGCCCTCTTTTGGCTCTAGGCGGCCCTTGGCAAAGCTGCTACTCTCGGCGCGCTTTGTGACGTCTCGGCCTGCTTGAAAGCGCCAGATTCACCTAAAAACATACACCAATAATAATCGCATCAAATGCGATGCTGAATTCGCGTCGCTGACGTCGCTGAGGAGTGGGCTTCCATGAACGAAGACTTTTGGAAGGATAAGTACCCCGCCGGGATTGCTGCACAAATCAATCCAGACGAGTATCCGAATATTCAGGCGGTACTGAAACAGTCCTGCCAGCGCTTCGCCAACAAACCGGCTTTCAGCAACCTGGGCAAGACACTCACCTACGGTGAGTTGTACGAATTGTCCGGCGCCTTCGCCGCGTACCTGCAACAGCACACCGACCTCAAGCCTGGCGATCGAATCGCCGTGCAACTGCCCAACGTCCTGCAATACCCGGTCGCCGTGTTCGGCGCCATCCGGGCCGGCCTGATCGTGGTCAACACCAACCCGCTGTACACCGCGCGGGAAATGGAGCACCAGTTCAAGGACTCCGGCGCCAAGGCCCTGGTGTGCCTGGCCAACATGGCGCACCTGGCTGAAAAAGTCGTGCCCAAAACCGACGTCAAGCACGTGATCGTCACCCAGGTCGCCGACCTGCTGCCGCCGCTCAAGCGCCTGCTGATCAACAGCGTCATCAAGTACGTGAAGAAAATGGTCCCGGCGTATCACTTGCCCCAGGCCATCAAGTTCAACGACGTGCTCGCCAAGGGCCACGGCCAACCGGTCAACGATGCCAGCCCCGCCAGCGGCGATGTGGCGGTGCTGCAATACACCGGCGGCACCACCGGCGTGGCCAAGGGCGCGATGCTGACCCACCGCAACCTTGTCGCCAACATGCTGCAATGCAAGGCGCTGATGGGGTCCAACCTCAATGAAGGCTGCGAGATCCTGATCACGCCGCTGCCGCTGTACCACATTTATGCCTTCACCTTTCATTGCATGGCGATGATGCTGATCGGCAACCACAACATCCTGATCAGTAACCCGCGCGACCTGCCGGCGATGGTCAAGGAACTGTCGAAGTGGAAGTTCAGCGGCTTTGTCGGCTTGAACACGCTGTTCGTGGCGCTGTGCAACAACGAAGCCTTCCGCAAGCTGGATTTCTCCGCGCTGAAAGTCACCTTGTCGGGCGGCATGGCGTTGCAACTGGCAGCGGCCGAGCGCTGGAAGGCCGTGACCGGTTGCGGCATCTGCGAAGGTTACGGCATGACCGAAACCAGCCCGGTGGCCACCGTGAACCCGATCCAGCATATCCAGATCGGCACCATTGGCATTCCGGTGCCGTCCACCGTGTGTAAAGTCATCGCCGACGACGGCACGGAGCTGGCGCTGGGTGAAACCGGCGAGCTGTGCGTCAAGGGCCCGCAGGTGATGAAAGGCTACTGGCAGCGCCAGGACGCCACCGACGAGATGCTCGATAGCGAAGGCTGGCTCAAGACCGGTGACATCGCGATCATTCAGCCTGATGGCTACATGCGCATTGTCGACCGCAAGAAAGACATGATTCTGGTGTCCGGCTTCAACGTGTACCCCAACGAGCTGGAAGACGTGCTGGCGGGCCTGCCGGGCGTGCTGCAATGCGCGGCCATCGGCGTGCCGGACGAGAAGTCCGGCGAGCACATCAAGCTGTTTATCGTGGTCAAACCAGGCGCAACCCTGACCAAGGAGCAGGTGATGGAGCACATGCGCGCCAACGTCACCGCCTACAAAGTGCCCAAGGCCGTTGAGTTTCGCGATGCATTGCCGACCACCAACGTGGGCAAGATTCTGCGGCGTGAGTTGCGTGATGAAGAACTGAAGAAACTCGGTCTCAAAAAATAACCGAATAAAAAAACCCGCCAATGCGGGGTTTTTTGTGGCGAGCGGGCTTGCCCGCGTTGGGCTGCGAAGTGGCCCTGAAAACTGCAACCGAGATTTCAATGCCCCTGCGCGGCGATCTTATTGGGGCTGCTGCGCAGCCCAACGCGGGCAAGCCCGCTCGCCACAAACAGCTATCACCCCACGATTACAGGGCGAACTGCGCGAAGCTCACACCAGCGCCGGTAGGGCGCACGTCCTTGAGGAACGAGTCCTTGTCCGCGCTCAGCTCCAGGGTAATCTCCGGCTTGCGCTTGCCGGCATTGCGTACCACCAGGCCTTCGAGCTTTTCACGCAGGAAGGCGGTCGGCACCTTGAGGTGCAGCAGTTGGTCGGTCTCTGCGTCGTGCATCAACAAGTGAATCCACTCGTAGTGGCCCACCGCAATACGGCCCACTGGCAGGTCGAACCACCAGATGTTGCGTTTGCGGTCCAAGTCGGTGAAGTGGCAGTTGTTGACGCCGAGTACGGCACCGCCCAGTTCGGTGTTTCTGCGGGCGATAGCCTGTGCTTTATTGAGTTTCATAACCTTCCTACGGGATCTGTTATTCAGCGGTACGGCCTGAATGTGCCGAGCATTCTCGTGGGTTGGCTGCAAAACATAAAGCCCAACCTGCGGTGGGCGATGAAATGCCGGGCGAAAAATAATTGAAACTCTGCCGAACGGCCCCGGGTCAATCTTTAGGTAATGACCAAAACCTTTGATTGTTCTTTCGGAGAAATACCATGAGCAGCACATCTGACAAGGTAAAAGGCGTCGCCAACGAAGCAGTCGGTAACATCAAGCAAGGCGTCGGCAAAGTGACCGGCAACGACAAGCTGCGCGCTGAAGGTGTGATCCAGGAAAAGAAAGGCGAAGTACAGAAAGCGGTCGGCGATACCAAAGACGCGGTAAAGAAAGCTACCAAGTAACACGGCTTTTGCGCAGCCTGACGGCCATCCACGGATGGCCGTTTTTGTATGACCCGTTGCAACTAAACTTTCGAAATTGTTTCAAAGTCGCCAAATGGGCTACTTTGATGTAGAAAACGGCCCCTGAGTCGCCCACGAACTCAACCTTTTTGCGGCGAAAGGAGACGCTATGATTTTTCCGGTACTAGACGGCCTCAAGCTTCATAAAGTGCTGGTGCGCACCGTCAAGGAATTCGTTGATGACGAGATGCCCACCTACGCCTCGGCACTGGCCTATCAGATGCTGTTTTCGTTGTTTCCCTTCCTGCTGTTCCTTATCGCCCTGATCGGTTTTCTGCACCTGCCGGACTTTTTTACCTGGCTGCGCCTGCAGTCGGAACTGGTGCTGCCGCCCCAGGCGCTGGAGCAGGTCAACCCGGTGATCGACCAATTACAGCAGTCCAAGGGTGGCCTGCTCTCGGTGGGTATCGTGATTGCCCTGTGGACCGCGTCGGCCGGCGTGCGCCTGATGATGAGCGCGATGAACGCTGCGTATGACGTGGTGGAGGGCCGTCCGATCTGGAAGCGTTTTCCGCTGTCGATTTTCTACACCGTCGGCATCGCCGGCATGCTGTTGGCCGCTGCGGCGCTGATGGTGCTGGGCCCGCAGGTGATGGAATGGCTGGCGGGGCAGATCGGCATGCAAGAGTTCGTGGTGACCGTGTGGACCATCGTGCGCTGGCCGTTGATCGTGATCCTGCTGATGTTCGCCGTGGCCCTCATGTACTACGTGATGCCGGACGTCGAGCAGAAATTTCGCTTTATTACCCCAGGCTCGGTGCTGGCGGTGGTGGTGTGGATCATCGCCTCCCTCGGCTTTGGCTACTACGTCAAAACCTTCGCTGACTACAACGCCATGTATGGCAGTATCGGTGCGATCATCGTCCTGCTCCTGTACTTCTATATTTCCGCCGCCGTATTGCTGCTGGGCGCGGAGATGAATGCCGTGATCGAGCACATGTCCGCCGAGGGCAAAGACCCCGGCGAGAAAGAGTTCGACGAAGCGGGCCACACCGATGAAAAACAGCATGTCTCCGGCCTTGGCCGGGACCATTCCAAGCCCACTACCGACGAAGTCTGATCGATGATCCGTGAAATCCTGAAAATGGGCGACGAACGCCTGCTGCGTATCGCGCCTCCGGTTCCGCCGGAAATGTTCGACAGCCCCGAGCTGTGGCAATTGATCGATGACATGTTCCAGACCATGGAACACGTGGGCGGCGTTGGCCTGGCCGCGCCGCAGATTGGTGTGGACCTGCAATTGGTGATCTTCGGTTTCGAGGCCAGCGAACGCTACCCGGACGCGCCGCCGGTGCCGCAGACCATCCTGATCAACCCGCTGATCACGCCGTTGAGCCCCGTGAAGGAAGAAGGTTTTGAAGGCTGCCTCTCGGTGCCCGGCCTGCGTGGTGCGGTGGACCGTTACCAGCAGATCCGCTACGAAGGCTTCGACCCCAAGGGCGAGCCCATCGTACGCGTTGCCGAAGGTTTCCATGCGCGAGTGGTGCAGCATGAGTGCGACCACTTGATCGGTCGGCTGTACCCGTCGCGGATCACCGACTTCACTAAGTTCGGGTTTATCGAAGTGATGTTTCCGGATATGGACCCCACGGCCGACGACTAACTTCCTGACACACAGTGGTTAAAAATGTGGGAGGGGGCGTGCCCCCGATAGTGGTGTATCAGTCAGCAATCTGTAGCTGACACGCCGCCATCGGGGGCAAGCCCCCTCCCACCTTTGGAGTGCATTTCAAGCCGGGTTATTGGGTGGGTTTGACGAACCGCAACGTCATCCGGTCCGACTCGCCAATCGCCACATACTTGGCCTTGTCCTGTTCGCCCAATTTCAGCGTCGGCGGCAGGGTCCACACACCCGCAGCATAGTCCTTGGTGTCTTTCGGGTTGGCGTTGACTTCACTTTGCCCCGCCAGCTTGAACCCGGCATCGGTGGCCAGCTTCACCACCTGCGCGGTGGTCAGGTAGCCGCTGTCCTTGATCGCTTCCAGGTCGGCCCCGTCCTTGGCGCGGTGGTCTTCCACGCCCAGCACGCCGCCCGGTTTGAGCACGCTGTAAAAGGCGCTGAAGGTGGCCGGCGCCGTGCCTGCCGCCACCCAGTTATGCACATTGCGGAAGGTCAGCACCGCATCCGCCGAGGCGGGTTTGCCGAACACCGGGGCCTTGGGGTCGAACTCGACCACGGCGGCTTTGGCGTACCGCGTCGGGTCGGCGGCGAATTTGTTCTTCAGGTTCTCTTCGGCCGTACGCGCGTAAGCGCTGCTGCTCGGCGCCTGCACGGCGGCGATGTACTGCCCGTGATCCTTGAGCAGCGGCGCGAGCAGTTCGCTGTACCAACCGCCGCCCGGGGTGATTTCGATCACGGTTTGCCTGGCGCCCAGGCCAAAGAACGCCAAGGTCTGCTGCGGGTGGCGATAACCGTCGCGCGCGCTGTTGGCGGGCTCGCGCCAACTGCCGGCGAGTACGCTGGCGTACTGCTTGGCGCTGATCGGCGCGTCGGCGGCCTGGCTGAAAGCCGGAGCGAGGAGGGCGGTGAGGGACAGAGCTGCAAGCGTGGTTTTCATGATCATCCTGTAAGGGGCCACTGTGCCGCCGAGGCTAGCATGGGGCCCGCACGCGCTGATCACACATTATCCGAGGTCGACCTGCCCAAACGATCTAAGCCCATCGCGATCATGGGTTTGTTGCGTTTGTAACGCACCAAGCGTTCGCTGAGGGATTGAGGCAGCAGCGTGTCCTGGCTGAACCCCATGCGCTGATACAAACCTTCGAGGTCCGGATGGCAGAGCAACCACAGCGTACCGTCGACATCCGCCAGCGCCGCCTCAATTACCCGCGCCGCCAGCCCCTGGCCGCGATAGGCCGGGTCGACAAACACTCCGGTCAACCACTGCCCGCCCACCACGGGTGTGAGGCACAACCCGGCGACAATCTCGCTGTCGCGCGCCACCCACAAACGCCCACCCTTGAGCGCTTTCATCGGCGAATTGTGGCAGCGGTAAAGCTTGTTCAGCAGCGGCCAAAGCGGTTCTGCCAGCCGTTCGATGTGAAGTTCGGGCATGGTGTCTGGGCAACATAATCAAGGGCCGGGGATTATAAGCGCCTTCTGCGCGGCAATAGGTGGTATACCCAGTGCTACATCCCCTTCAGTGGAGCACGCATCATGGCCAAAGGTATGGATTCAAAGAAAGCTGCAAAAAAGAAACCGGCAAAGACCGCCGATGAAAAACGCGCAGACAAGAAAGCCAAAAAATCCGAGACGGGCCTGTTCGGTCACTGAGTGACACCGCTGCAACCCTGCGATCCGGCCGATTCTTGCGCCCCACAGCGCAGAGCAGGCACCCCCTGCTCTGCGCTGCAGACACTCCCTCATTGTTGAAATTACTGGCGGACTAGTGGCCTTGCATAGCGCCAAGCCCTGTCTATGCTCACTCAGAACCGTTGATGACGCTTGGCATATAAAGCGGTTCGGATGGTTATTTCCCCAGAAAGCTGTGCCAGCAGTATCCAACAATGAATGGAATGCGCCTTTCTGGCGCCGGGACTCCAGGGTGATCTGACCATGTTCAACCTCCACCACAAATCCGACCTGCTTGAAATCCAACGCTTCTCCTGTGCTCTCACCGAATCCAACGCCAAAATCGCCGCCATCAGCCGCTCCATGGCGATGATCGAGTTCGACCGCGATGGCGTGATCCTCAATGCCAACGACAACTTCTGCAACGTCATGGGCTATAGCCTCGACGAAATTCGCGGCAAACATCACCGCGTCTTTTGCGACGAGGCCTACACCCATACCGAGGCCTACGCCAAGCTGTGGCGTGACCTGGCGCGCGGCGAAGCCTTGAGCGGCACGTTCATGCGCCTGAACAAGCACGGCCAGGAGGTGTGGCTCGAGGCCAGCTACATGCCGGTGCTGGACAGCGACGACCACGTGCAAAGTGTGATCAAAGTGGCCTCGGATATTTCCGCGCGGGTGCATCACGAACATGAAAACCAGAGCCTGATCGACGCCATCGGCCGCTCCATGGCGGTGATCGAGTTCACCCCCCAAGGGCAGATCCTCAACGCCAACGAAAACTTCCTCAAGACAGTGGGGTACTCGCTGGATGAAATCGTCGGCCAGCACCACAGCCTGTTCTGCCACCGCAGCGAGGTCGAATCGCCAGCGTACAAGGCGTTCTGGGCGTCGCTGAACCGCGGTGAATTTCACTCGCACCGTTTCGAGCGCAAAAACAAATACGGCAAGACGCTGTTTCTGGAGGCGTCCTATAACCCGATCTTCGACGCCAGCGGGCGCCTGTATAAGGTGGTGAAGTTCGCCAGCGACATCACCGACCAGGTCACTACCCTGCGCACCGCCGCCGACTCGGCCCACGCCACCTCGGTACAAAACGACGCCTGCGCGCGCAAGGGCTCGGAGGTGGTGCAGCAGACCGTGCAGATCATCGAAGAAATTTCCCACGACCTGAACCAGGCGGCGGTGAGTATCGACGCGGTGAGCAAGCAGTCGGACATCATCGGCGCCATTGTGCAGACCATCCGCAGCATTGCCGAGCAGACCAATATGCTTGCGCTGAACGCGGCGATCGAAGCGGCGCGGGCCGGTGAGCATGGGCGCGGGTTTGCCGTAGTCGCCGATGAAGTGCGCAGCCTGGCGGCCAGGACCAGCCAGGCGACCGTGGAGATTGTGGATGTGGTGCGCAAGAACCACGACCTGTCGCTGAGCGCGGTGTCGAGCATGCAATCGAGCTTGAGTCGCACGGGGCTGGGG
>NZ_WKCB01000012.1 GCF_021606685.1 Pseudomonas syringae | reverse complement strand
GGTGCGACTTTGGCAGTCAGTTGCGATGGATCCAGCAGGCGCTCCATCAGCGCCACATAGCCTTCGATATCCGCCGGCCCCACATCATTGCCGGGCGTGGCGATGCGCATCAGCAGGTCTGTGCCTTGCAGCAGCGCGTCGATGTGCTCGGGTTGCAAGTACAGGCGGCCCTCCTGGGCACTGACCAGGCAATCCTCCATGACATGGGACACACTGACCCCGGCGTCCACCCCCACGATGCGCGCCGCGCCCTTGAGCGAGTGCGCCGCGCGCATGCAGGCTTCGAGCTGGTCGGCCTGGGTCGGGTTGCGCTCCAGGGCCAACAGGCCCGCGCTCAATACCTGGGTCTGCGCATCGGCTTCCAGGCTGAACAGTTCCAGCAGCGAGGCATCACGCATCTGGTCGGGGGTCATGTGAGGCTCCGGGTCACGGCGGACAACAATTGCGCCTCGTCCAGCCAGCGCAGGCTGCGGCCTTTCCATTGCAATACACCCTGGGTGAAGCGGGCGCTGGCCTGGGTGCCTGAAACCGACGCAGCCTTGAGGGTGCGTTCATCGATGGCATGGATGCCGTCCACTTCGTCCACCGGTACCACGACCGGCCCGTCCTGCGCGGCGATGATCAACATGCGCGGCATGATGCGCCCGCCCGTAGCGCCATTGCTGGTGCTGTCCAGGCCCAGCAGTTCCACCAGCGACAGGCACGCCACCAGCGCGCCGCGCACATTGGCCACGCCGAGCAGCGCCCGCGAGCGCTGGTGCGGCAGCGAGTGGATCGGCTGCAACGGCGCCACTTCCACCAGGCAACGGGTGGCGATGCCCAGCCATTCCTCGCCCAGACGGAACATCAGCAGCGAGCGGGTGACCACTTCCTCATCCCGCTCGACGGCAGCCTGCGGGTGGCGATCATCCTGCTGCAAGGCGTAGCGGTCCAGCAGGCGCGTGGCTGCAGCGGAGTACACCGAGCAGTTGCGGCAGTGGATGTGGTCCACCAGCAGCGGGCAGGACTTGTCGCCATGGATGCCGATGCGGTTCCAGCAGTCGTCGATGGCGTGGGTGTCGGCCAGGGTCAGGTTAAGGCCTGCGGTGTCGAGCGCGTCTGGGCTACTCATCGTTTGTGCTCACTGTCAGCTCGCTCGCTACGCGCGGCCCGCGCCTGCAAGCGGCGCGCCCCCGCGCTGTCGCCCTGGGACTCAAGCAACGCGGCCAGGTGCATCAAGGCCTGCGAATGCTGGGGCTCCAGGTACAAGGCTTTTCGATAATAACCCTGGGCTTCCAGGGCGCTGCCGGCCACATCGCTGAGCAGCCCCAGCCAGTAAAACACCTGGGCCGCCGGCGGATGGTTGTTCAGGTACTGTTCGCACGCAGCCCGGGCCTCGGCGCTTTTGCCTTCGTTGGCCAGGGCCGCGATGCGGCTGAGTAAGGTATCGGCATCCGAGGCCGGCGCCTGAAGGGGCGCCACCGGCGTGCTGGCCGTGCTGAACGGCCGGGGCTTGAGCGCAATCGGGGCCGCACTGCGTTGCGGCGTCGGCATGGGCATTGGCATTGGTATTGGCATTGGCACAGATACCGGTTCAGGCGGCACCGGTTCTGCATGCCGGCTGAAGGCAAACGACTGCGGCACGCCAATCGAACGCATGCCATGGCGCCCCAACAGGCTGCCCTCGGCGGGGCCGATAAACAGCACACCGTCTACGTGCGTCAGGCCCTTGAGCACATCAAAGACTTGCTTCTGGGTGGGCTGGTCGAAATAGATCAACAGGTTGCGGCAGAACACGAAATCATAGGCTTGCTCATTGGCCAGCAAGCCTGGGTCGAGCAAATTGCCGACTTGCAGGCGCACTTGCTCACGCACGCGGTCGGCGATGTGGAAGCCATCACCGGACTCAGTGAAGTGACGGTCGCGAAAGGCAATGTCGCCGCCGCGAAACGAATTCTTCCCGTACACCCCGCGCCGGGCGCGCTCCACCGAAAGCGGGCTGACGTCCATGCCCTGCACCTTGAACTGGTGCGGCGCGAGGCCGGCGTCCAGCAGCGCCATGGCAATCGAATACGGCTCTTCGCCGGTGGAGCATGGCAGGCTGAGGATGCGCAACGCGCGCATGTGCTTGATCTCGGCCAGACGCGCGATGGCCAGGCGGGCCAGGGTCGCGAAGGATTCGGGGTAACGGAAAAACCAGGTTTCGGGGACGATCACCGCTTCGATCAGCGCCTGCTGCTCGTCATGCGAGCTTTGCAGGTGCTGCCAGTAATCCTGCGCGGTCTGTGCCTTGATGGCCTGGCTGCGCTGGCGCAGGGCGCGCTCGATGATCGCTTCGCCCACCGAGGCGACGTCCAGGCCGATGCGTTCTTTCAAGAAGGCAAAGAAGCGCGGGTCGTGGCTCATAGGCTCAACTCGGCAGAGAACAACAGGGTGCGCACCGGTTCGGTGAGCAGCTCGTTGACGCCGATCCACTGCATCAAACCCAAGGCATCCTCGCGCACCGGCCCCAGGTAGGGCGATTCGCGGTTGTCCAGGCCATAGGCCTTGAACTCTTCAAGGCTGCACCGCAGGGTATCGGTGGCCTGCTCCAGGATCAGCCCCAGCCAGCGCGCCTCGATCCAGGGTTGCGGCTGGTAATTGACCAGCACCAGCCGCGTGCTGGTGCGCGCCTGGGCCGGCGTGCCGAAGGTCAGCGCGCTCAAGTCGATGACCGGCACCAATGCACCACGATGGGCGAAGATCCCCGCCACCCACACGGGCGCATGGGCGATGGGTTTGAGGGGCACGCGCGGCAGCACTTCGGCCACTTCCGTGGCCCTGAGGGCAAAGCGTTCGGTGCCGATGTGAAACACCAGGAACAACGCCTTTTTCGCTGCCGGGACGGCGCCGCGTTTAGCCGCGAGGTCGCTCATCAGACTTTGAAACGCGACACGCCGCTGCGCAGACCGACTGCAACCTGGCTCAGTTCATCGATAGCAAAGCTTGCTTGACGAAGGGACTCCACCGTCTGGCTGCTGGCATCGCCCAACTGCACCAGCGCGTGGTTGATCTGCTCGGCGCCCGTGGCCTGGGCCTGCATGCCTTCGTTGACCATCAACACCCGTGGCGCCAGCGCCTGCACCTGGTGGATGATCTGCGAGAGTTGCTCGCCCACTTGCTGCACTTCGAACATACCGCGACGCACTTCTTCGGAGAACTTGTCCATGCCCATCACACCCGCCGACACGGCTGACTGGATCTCGCGCACCATCTGCTCGATGTCATAAGTGGCCACGGCGGTCTGGTCGGCCAGGCGGCGCACTTCGGTGGCAACCACCGCAAAACCACGCCCATATTCACCGGCCTTTTCGGCCTCGATGGCCGCGTTCAGCGACAGCAGGTTGGTCTGGTCCGCGACCTTGACGATGGTCACCACCACTTGGTTGATGTTGCCCGCCTTCTCATTGAGGATCGCCAGCTTGGCGTTGACCAGGTCGGCGGCGCCCATCACCGAGTGCATGGTTTCTTCCATGCGCGCCAGGCCTTGCTGGCCGGAACCTGCGGCCACCGAGGCCTGATCGGCGGCGGTGGAGACTTCGGTCATGGTGCGCACCAGGTCCTTGGACGTGGCGGCGATTTCCCGCGACGTGGCGCCGATTTCGGTGGTGGTCGCTGCCGTTTCGGTGGCGGTGGCCTGTTGCTGCTTGGAGGTGGCGGCAATCTCGGTGACCGACGTGGTGACCTGCACCGACGACCGCTGAGCCTGGGACACCAGCGCTGTCAGCTCGGTCATCATGTCGTTGAAGCCGGTTTCCACCGCGTTGAATTCGTCCTTGCGCTCCAGGTTCAGGCGCTTGCTGAGGTCGCCGGTGCGCATGGTTTCGAGGATTTCGACGATGCGCTGCATCGGCGCCATGATCGCGCGCATCAACAGCAGGCCACACAGGCCCGCCGCGAAGATGGCCACGGCCAGCGACACGAACATGCTGATTTTGGCGGCGGAAACTGCATCATCGATGGCGTTGGTCGCACGGTCGGCGACGTTCTTGTTTTCGGTGATGATGTCGTTGAGCTTCATGCGGCCTGCGGTCCAGGTCGGCGTCAGCTGTGCATCGAACTCTTTGCGCGCGCCAGCCAGGTCGCCGCGCTGCAGGCTATCCAGCACAGTCGTCAAACTCTTGTTGTAGGCCTGGTGCAGGGCTTCGAATTTGTCGAACTCGGCACGGTCGTTGCTGCCGGCGATGGTTTGTTCGTAGTTATCCATCTGCTTGAGGATGCGTGCTTCGAAGGACTTGAACTCGGCCCTGTCGTTATCGCTGAGCTGCTTGTCTTCACGCAGACCAAGCAATTCGAGGGTTTGCAGGTAACTGTCGACCCACGCGCTGCGGATCATCGAACTGAGGTACACCCCCGGCACCGCGTCATCACGGACCGCGACCTCGCTGGTTTCGATCTTGAGCAACCGTGAATAGGAGACCACAACCATTAACAGCATGATGGCGATAATGACCGCAAAGCTTGCCAAGATCCGTTGGCGCAAGGTCCAGTTCTTCACAGTAATTCCTCGAAGTGCCATTCAAATGAGGGGGAGTATAGCTGAGCAGAAGCCCTCATTTATCAACGAGTTTTGCTGGAATGCTCACAGACTGCAAAAACACCTGTGGGAGGGGGCTTGCTCCCGATAGCGCAGTGTCAGTCAACCTGTCCTTGGCTGATACACCGCTATCGGGAGCAAGCCCCCTCCCACATTGGATGTGCATGAACCTCGTGATTACTGGCTCAGGCGCACTTGTTTTTCCAGTTCGGCTTTCAATCCGGGTTCAAGCTTGAGTTGGCGGGCCAACTCATCCAGATAGGCCTTCTCCATAAAGTTTTCCTCATCCACCAGCATCACGCTGGCGATGTACATCTCGGCAGCCATTTCCGGCGTGCCGGCAGCCCGTGCCACGTCGGCCGGGTCGAGGGGTTTGTTGAGTTCGGCGTGCAGCCAGCTTTGCAGTTCGCGATCGTTGTCCAGCTTGGTGAACTCGCCTTCGATCAATTCGCGCTCGCGCTCGTCCACATGGCCGTCGGCCTTGGCGGCGGCGACCAGCGCCTTGAGGATGCCCTGGCTATGTTGCTCGACCTGCGCCGGGGGCAGACGGTCGATGGTTTGCGGCTCGCCCTGGGGCGCGTTGGCCTGATTGGCCTGCCAGTTACCGTAGGCTTTGTAGGCGATCACGCCCAACGCTGCCAAACCGCCGTAGGTCAGGGCCTTGCCGCCGAATTTGCGCGCCTTTTTATTGCCCAGCAGCAGGCCCATCGCCCCGGCCGCCAGGGCGCCGCCGCCCGCACCACCGAGCAAGCTACCCAGGCCGCCACCGCCGAGCAGGCCGCCAAGGGCGCCCTTTTCATCGGTTTTACGCTGGCCGCCTGCCTTGTTTTGCAGCATGTCCTGGCCGGATTTAAGCAGTTGATCGAGCAATCCACGGGTATTCATTCGTAGCCTCCAGACACTGGGTTCGTAGGACCAATAGGCCTCCAGCGTAAAACTAAGTGCCAAAAAGCCCCGATCTAGAGTGCTTCCAGATGTAACGTCACTGCCCTTCGCTTAAATCGATATACACTCGAACACATCTATAAAAATACCTCACTGGTAACTCCAGCATGATGACCTTGCGTCAAATCCGGCATTTCATCGCCGTTGCCGAGACGGGCTCAATCTCCGCCGCCGCGCAAACCGCGTTCATTTCCCAGTCGACGCTGACCCTGGCGATCCAGCAACTGGAGCAGGAAATCGGCGTCAACCTGTTCAACCGTCACGCCAAGGGCATGACCCTGACCCACCAGGGTCACCAGTTCCTGCGCCAGGCGCACTTGATCCTCGCCACAGTCGACAACGCCAAGCGCAGCCTGCAACAGAGCACCGACCAAGTGGCCGGCCAACTGATCATCGGCGTGACCAGCCTGGTGGCCGGCTATTACCTGGCGGACCTGCTGACGCGCTTCCAGCGCGCCTACCCCAATGTGGAAATCCGCGTGATGGAAGACGAGCGCCCGTATATCGAGCATTTGCTGGTCAGCGGCGAAATCGACGTAGGCGTGCTGATCCTCTCCAACCTCGAAGACCGCCACGCCTTGCAGACCGAAGTCCTCACGCATTCGCCGCATCGCCTGTGGTTGCCAGCGCAACATCCGCTGCTGGAGCACGACAGCATCAACCTGGCCGATGTGGCGCGCGAACCGCTGATCCAGCTGAACGTCGATGAAATGGGCCACAACGCCCAGCGCCTGTGGGCCGGTGCGGGCCTGCAACCGCGCGTGACCTTGCGCACCGCGTCGACCGAAGCAGTGCGCAGCCTGGTGGCCGCGGGCCTTGGCGTATCGATCCAACCGGATATGACCTACCGCCCCTGGTCGCTTGAGGGCGACATTATTGAAGCGCGGCCGATTGCCGACCTCAGCCAGACCCTCGACGTAGGCCTGGCCTGGCGCCGTGGCACCGCACGCCCGGCCTTGGTCGACCCGTTCCTGACCGTGGCCCGCGAACAGCCGCACCCGCGCAAGCCATCTATTTAATCGAATGCTGCATTCAGTATTTAGTATTTGTTGACCTCGCGCCTGACCTCTACTCTCAGTTCATTCCTATAGAGAAGGTCTGGCGCCTCGTAAGAGAACGCCCATGGCCACACAAGAAAAGAGATCGCGAAAAATGTCCGGCGCGCCCACCCCGCTGCTCACTGCGTTGCTGATCGACGGCGAACTGGTCCAGGGCCAGGGGTTTGCCGAGCCGATCCTCAACCCGGCCACCGGTGAAGTGCTCACCCAGATCGCCGAAGCCAGCACCGAGCAAGTCGAAACCGCCATCCTCGCCGCCCACCACGCCTTTGCGGGTTGGTCGCGCACCACGCCGCAACAACGCTCGAACATCCTCTTGGGCATTGCCGATGCCATCGAAAAGCAGGCCGACTACCTGGCCCGCCTGGAAGCGCTGAACTGCGGCAAGCCGCTGCACCTGGCGCGCCAGGATGACTTGAGCGCCACCGTCGATGTGTTCCGCTTCTTCGCCGGCGCGGTGCGTTGCCAGACCGGGCAACTGAGCGGTGAATACCTGCCGGGCTACACCAGCATGGTGCGCCGCGATCCGATTGGCGTGGTGGCCTCGATTGCGCCCTGGAATTACCCGTTGATGATGGCCGCTTGGAAGATCGCACCCGCCCTGGCCGCCGGTAATACGCTGGTGTTCAAACCGTCGGAACACACGCCACTGTCGATCCTGGCCCTCGCCCCGGTGC
Organism: Pseudomonas syringae; assembly: GCF_021606685.1. GTDB lineage: Bacteria > Pseudomonadota > Gammaproteobacteria > Pseudomonadales > Pseudomonadaceae > Aquipseudomonas > Aquipseudomonas syringae_R. The sequence continues at coordinate 95,941 of NZ_WKCB01000012.1, read as the reverse complement.
TTAAAGACCTGTTACCGCGCGGGGTGATCAACATCCTGTGTGGCGGCGGTGAAGGCGTCGGCAGCCACTTGGTCAGCCATGCCAAGGTGCGCATGGTGTCGTTGACCGGCGATATCGTCACCGGGCAGAAAATCCTCCAGGCCGCGTCCAAAACCCTGAAACGCACGCACCTCGAGCTGGGTGGCAAGGCTCCCGTGATCGTGTGCAACGACGCCGACCTGCAGGCGGTGGTCGAGGGCGTGCGCGCCTACGGCTACTACAACGCCGGCCAGGATTGCACCGCCGCGTGCCGCATTTATGCCCAGGCGGGCATCCACGACAAATTGGTCGCCGAGCTGGGCGCGGCAGTCAGCAGCCTGCGCTTTGCCGGCAAGCGCGATGCCGACAACGAACTCGGCCCGCTGATCAGCACACGCCAGCGCGACCGCGTCGCCAGCTTTGTCGAACGCGCCCTCGGCCAGCCGCATATCGAGCGCATCACCGGTGCCGCCGTGCATTCCGGTGCGGGCTTCTATTACCAACCTACCCTGCTCGCCGGCTGCAAACAGAACGACGAAATCGTGCAGCGCGAAGTGTTCGGCCCGGTCGTCACGGTGACCCGCTTCGACGAGTTGGAACAGGCGGTGGACTGGGCCAACGACTCCGAATACGGCCTGGCCTCGTCGGTGTGGACCCAAAACCTGGACAAGGCCATGCAGGTGGCAGCGCGCCTGCAATACGGCTGCACCTGGATCAACAGCCATTTCATGCTGGTCAGCGAAATGCCCCACGGCGGCTTGAAACGCTCGGGGTATGGGAAAGATCTGTCCAGCGATTCGCTACAGGACTACAGCGTGGTGCGACACATCATGGCGCGCCACGGCCAGCATCTTTAAAACAACAACTAAGCTCATGCGTTACGGCTTCACACACTGCCCCGACCATAATTAAAGAAGAGGGAACCCCCATGTCTGCGCACAAGACCGCACTGCTCAGTGCCCTGACCACCGCGCTGCTGGCCAGCGCCAGCCTCCAGGCCGCCGAACCGCTCAAAGCGGTGGGCGCGGGCGAGGGCCAGTTGGATATCGTCGCCTGGCCCGGCTACATCGAACGTGGCGAAAGCGACAAGGCCTACGACTGGGTCAGCGGTTTCGAGAAGGAAACCGGCTGCAAGGTCAACGTGAAAACCGCCGCCACCTCCGACGAAATGGTCAGCCTGATGGCCAAGGGCGGCTACGACCTGGTCACCGCCTCTGGCGATGCGTCGCTGCGGTTGATCGTCGGCAAGCGTGTTCAGCCGATCAACACCGCCTTGATCCCCAACTGGAAGAACATCGACCCGCGCCTAAAAGACGCGCCGTGGTACGTGGTTGGACAGCAAACCTACGGCACCCCGTACCAGTGGGGCCCGAACGTGTTGATGTACAACACCAACGTGTTCAAGACCGCGCCCACCAGCTGGGACGTGCTGTTCAACGCGCAGAACCTGCCCGACGGCAAGCCGAACAAAGGCCGCGTGCAGGCGTATGACGGCCCGATCTACATCGCCGACGCGGCGCTGTACCTCAAGTCGACCAAGCCGGAGTTGGGCATTCAAAGCCCGTACGAACTGACCGAAACCCAGTACAAGGCCGTGCTCGAATTGCTGCGCGCGCAACAGCCGCTGATCCACCGCTACTGGCACGACACCACCGTGCAAATGAGTGACTTCAAGAACGAAGGCGTGGTGGCCTCCAGCGCCTGGCCGTATCAGGTCAACGGTTTGCAGAACGAGAAGCAGCCGATTGCGTCGACAATTCCCAAGGAAGGCGCCACCGGCTGGGCCGACACCACCATGCTGCACACCGAGGCCAAGCACCCCAACTGCGCTTACAAGTGGATGGACTGGTCGCTGCAACCCAAGGTGCAGGGCGATGTCGCCGCCTGGTTCGGCTCGCTGCCGGCCGTACCGGCGGCCTGCAAGGAGAGCGAACTGCTCGGCGCCGAGGGTTGCAAGACCAACGGGTTCGACCAGTTCGAGAAGATCGCCTTCTGGAAAACCCCGCAGGCTGACGGCGGCAAGTTCGTGCCGTACAGCCGCTGGACCCAGGATTACATCGCGATCATGGGCGGCCGCTGAGGCCTTCCAGACGATCTAGGTCCCCTGTGGAAGGGGGCTTGCTCCCGATAGCGGTACATCAGACAAACCTGTGTTGCCTGACACACCGTCATCGGGAGCAAGCCCCCTCCCACCTTGACCGCATTCACAGATGTTTTGTTTTTTCAGAAGTCCAGGCCGGGCCGCTGCGACGACCCGCGCCTTTTCGGAGCACCGCACCATGACGCTTGCAGTCCAATTCACCCACGTTTCCCGTCAGTTCGGCGAAGTGAAAGCCGTTGACCGGGTGTCCATCGATATCCAGGACGGCGAGTTCTTTTCCATGCTCGGCCCTTCCGGCTCGGGCAAAACCACGTGCCTGCGCCTGATTGCCGGTTTCGAGCAGCCGAGCGCAGGCTCGATCCGTATCCATGGCGAAGAAGCCGCCGGCTTGCCGCCGTATCAGCGCGACGTGAACACCGTGTTCCAGGATTACGCGCTGTTTCCCCATATGAATGTGCGTGACAACGTCGCCTATGGCCTCAAGGTCAAGGGCGTGGCCAAGGCCGAACGCCTGAACCGCGCCGAAGAGGCCTTGGCCATGGTCGCCCTCGGCGGTTACGGCGAGCGTAAGCCGGTACAGCTCTCCGGCGGCCAGCGCCAACGGGTGGCCCTAGCCCGCGCGCTGGTCAACCGCCCACGCGTTTTGCTGCTGGATGAGCCGCTGGGCGCGCTCGACCTCAAGCTGCGCGAGCAGATGCAAAGCGAGCTGAAAAAGCTGCAGCGCCAGTTGGGCATCACCTTTATTTTCGTGACCCATGACCAGACTGAAGCGCTGTCGATGTCCGACCGCGTGGCGGTGTTCAACAAGGGCCGCATCGAGCAGGTCGACACGCCGCGCAACCTGTACATGAAGCCCGCCACCGCGTTCGTCGCCGAATTCGTCGGCACCTCCAACGTGATTCGCGGTGAGCTGGCGCAGCGCCTCAGCGGCAGCACACAGGCGTTTTCGATCCGCCCCGAACACGTGCGGTTTGCCGATGGCCCGCTGGGCGCCGGCGAAGTCGAAGTCAGCGGCCTGCTCCACGATATCCAGTACCAGGGCAGCGCCACCCGCTACGAACTGACACTGGAAAACGGCCAGGCGCTGAACATCAGCCAGGCTAACAACCAGTGGCTGGACATCAGCAGCGGCCATGTGGTCGGCCAGCCGATCACCGCCCGCTGGGCACGGGAAGCCATGACCCCGCTGACTGACAGCGCAGGCGAGGTGTGACATGAGCCTGGCCCTTTCCCAACCGCCGATGCGCAGGTTTTCCAACCTGCTGTACCGCAAGCCCAACCTGTACCTGGCGATGCTGCTGATTCCGCCGCTGATCTGGTTCGGCGCGATCTACCTCGGCTCGTTGCTGACCCTGCTGTGGCAAGGTTTCTACACCTTCGACGACTTCACCATGGCGGTCACGCCGGACCTGACCCTGGCCAACTTCGCCGCGCTGTTCCAGCCGTCGAACTTCGACATCATCCTGCGCACCTTGAGCATGGCAATTGTGGTGTCGATCGCCAGCGCCATCGTCGCCTTCCCCATCGCTTACTACATGGCGCGCTACACCACGGGCAAGACCAAGGCCTTCTTCTATATCGCGGTGATGATGCCGATGTGGGCCAGCTATATCGTCAAGGCCTACGCCTGGACCTTGCTGCTGGCCAAGGGCGGCGTGGCGCAGTGGTTCGTGCAGCACCTGGGCCTGGAGCCGGTGTTGCAGTTCGTGCTGGGCATCCCCGGCGTGGGCGGCAGCACCTTGAGCACCTCGCACCTGGGGCGCTTCATGGTCTTCGTTTACATCTGGCTGCCGTTCATGATCCTGCCGATCCAGGCCTCGCTTGAGCGTTTACCGCCGTCGCTGCTGCAAGCCTCCGCCGACCTGGGCGCCAAGCCGCGCCAGACTTTTATGCAGGTGATTTTGCCGCTGTCGATTCCGGGGATTGCCGCCGGTTCGATCTTCACGTTTTCGCTGACCCTGGGCGACTTCATCGTGCCGCAACTGGTGGGCCCGCCGGGCTACTTCGTCGGCGGCATGGTGTACGCGCAGCAAGGCGCCATCGGCAACATGCCCATGGCCGCTGCATTCACCCTGGTGCCGATCGTGCTGATCGCGGTTTACCTGTCCATCGTCAAACGCCTGGGGGCCTTCGATGCACTCTGAAAAAGCCTCACTGAGTTTAAAAATCGCGGCCTGGGGTGGGTTGGTTTTCCTGCACTTCCCGATCCTGATCATCTTCCTTTACGCCTTCAACACCGAAGAAGCCGCGTTCAGCTTCCCGCCCCAGGGCTTTACCCTGAAGTGGTTCAGCGTGGCGTTCGCCCGACCGGACGTGCTGGAAGCGATCAAGCTGTCGCTGCAGATCGCCGCCATCGCCACCCTGATCGCCATGGTGCTCGGTACATTGGCCTCGGCGGCCCTGTATCGCCGCGAGTTCTTTGGCAAGCAAGGCGTGTCGTTGATGCTGATCCTGCCGATTGCGCTGCCGGGGATCATCACCGGTATCGCGCTGCTGGCGACGTTCAAGACCCTGGGGATCGAGCCGGGGATGTTCACCATCATCGTCGGCCACGCGACCTTTTGCGTGGTGATCGTCTACAACAACGTCATCGCGCGTTTGCGTCGCACGTCCCACAGCCTGATCGAAGCCTCGATGGACCTGGACGCCGACGGCTGGCAGACCTTCCGCTACATCATCATGCCCAACCTCGGCTCGGCGCTGCTGGCCGGCGGCATGCTGGCGTTTGCGCTGTCGTTTGACGAAATCATCGTCACCACCTTCACCGCCGGCCACGAGCGCACCCTGCCGCTGTGGCTGCTCAACCAGCTCAGCCGCCCACGCGATGTGCCGGTGACCAACGTGGTGGCGATGCTGGTGATGCTGGTGACGATGTTCCCGATTCTCGGTGCCTATTACCTGACCCGCGGCGGTGAAAGCGTGGCCGGGAGTGGCGGTAAATAACTGACAACACATAGCCACTGTTGAAACACGGTCAATGTGGGAGCTGGCTTGCCTGCGATAGCGGTATCGACTGAACCACCGCTATCGCAGGCAAGCCAGCTCCCACAGTTGAGCCGGTTTCCCCAGAGATAGAACTGTCGTTTTGAGGAGGACTGAACCATGCAAACCAAACTCTTGATCAATGGCCAACTGGTCGAAGGCGAAGGCCCGGCCCAAGCCGTATTCAACCCGGCACTCGGCCGCGTGCTGGTGGAAATCAAGGAGGCCAGCGAAGCCCAGGTGGACGCCGCCGTGCGTGCCGCCGACGCCGCCTTTGAAAGCTGGTCGCAAACCGCGCCCAAGGATCGCTCACTGTTGCTGCTGAAACTCGCGGACGCAATCGAGGCCCATGGCGAAGAGCTGGCCAAGCTGGAATCGGACAACTGCGGCAAGCCCTACAGCGCCGCGCTGAACGACGAGATCCCGGCGATTGCCGACGTGTTCCGCTTCTTCGCCGGCGCCAGCCGCTGCATGAGCGGCTCGGCCGGCGGTGAGTACCTGCCCGGCCACACCTCGATGATCCGCCGCGACCCGGTGGGCGTGATCGCCTCCATCGCGCCGTGGAACTACCCGCTGATGATGGTCGCGTGGAAAATCGCCCCGGCCCTGGCCGCCGGTAATACCGTGGTGCTCAAGCCGTCGGAGCAAACCCCGCTGACCGCGCTGCGCATGGTTGAACTGGCGTCGGAGATCTTCCCGGCCGGTGTACTCAACCTGGTGTTTGGCCGTGGGCCTACCGTGGGCAGCCCGCTGGTGACTCACCCGAAAGTGCGCATGGTGTCGCTGACCGGCTCCATCGCCACGGGTGCGAATATCATCGCCAGCACTGCCGACAGCGTGAAACGCATGCACATGGAGCTGGGCGGCAAGGCCCCGGTAATCATCTTCAACGACGCCGACATCGACGCGGCCGTGGAAGGCATTCGCACCTTCGGCTTCTACAACGCCGGCCAGGATTGCACCGCCGCGTGCCGCATCTATGCGCAAGCGGACATCTACGACGCGTTTGTCGAGAAGCTCGGCGCGGCGGTCGCCAGCATCAAGTACGGCCTGCAGGACGACCCGAGCACCGAGCTGGGCCCGCTGATTACCGCACAACACCGCGACCGCGTGGCCGGGTTTGTCGAGCGCGCCGTGGCACAGCCGCATATCCGCCTGGTCACGGGTGGCAAAGCGGTGGAAGGCAACGGTTTCTTCTTTGAACCGACCGTGTTGGCCGACGCGCAACAGGACGACGAGATTGTGCGGCGCGAGGTGTTTGGCCCCGTGGTGTCGGTGACCAAGTTCACCGATGAGGCGCAGGTATTGGGCTGGGCCAACGATTCGGACTACGGCCTGGCGTCATCCGTATGGACCGCCGACGTAGGCCGCGCTCACCGCCTGGCCGCCCGTTTGCAGTACGGCTGCACCTGGGTGAATACCCACTTCATGCTTGTCAGCGAAATGCCCCACGGCGGTCAGAAACTGTCGGGTTATGGCAAGGACATGTCCATGTACGGGCTGGAGGACTACACCACGGTTCGGCATGTGATGTTCAAGCACTGACGCATTACCCCTTTGGCAGCGGGCTTGCTCGCGAATGCGGTACATCAGACACATCTGTGTCGACCGTATTCGCGAGCAAGCCCGCTCCCACAGGGGATCTCCTTCATAACAACAAAAAATCGTAGGTTCTTCCCCATGGACATCACCCGCCGCGACTTCCTCAACGGCGTCGCCATCACCATTGCCGCCGGCATGACCCCGCTGCAAATTCTGCAGGCCGCGCCCGACGGTCGCTACTACCCGCCCGCCCTCACCGGCCTGCGCGGCAGCCATGTCGGCTCGTTCGAAGTGGCGCACCAGATGGGGTGGGAAAAGAAAGTGTTCGACACCGACAAGCTGCCGATCAGCGAGGACTACGACCTGGTGGTGGTCGGCGGCGGCCTGAGTGGTTTGGCGGCGGCGTGGTTCTACCGCGAGAAGCACCCCAAGGCGAAGATCCTGATCCTGGAAAACCACGACGACTTCGGCGGCCACGCCAAGCGCAACGAGTTCCAGGCCGGTGGCCGCATGATTATCGGCTACGGTGGCAGCGAGGCGTTCCAGTCGCCCAACCATCTGTACAGCAAGCAAGTGAACGGGCTGTTGAAGAAGCTCGGGGTGAATATCAAACGTTTCGAAACGGCCTTCGACCGCCAGTTCTACACGGGCCTGGGGCTGTCGCGTGGGGTGTTTTTCGACAAGGAAAACTTCGGCGAAGACAAACTGGTGACCGGTGACCCGACGCCAATGGTGGCCGACGACATCGCCCCGGACCAACTGCATGCGCGTGCCATCAGTGATTTCATCAATGACTTCCCGCTGCCGCCCGCCGACCGTCAGGCCCTGATCGCGCTGCACACGGCGCCCAAGGATTACCTGCCGGGCAAGAGCGCCGAAGAAAAGGCCGACTACCTGGCCGCCACCAGCTACCGCGATTTTCTGCTAAAGAACGTAGGGTTGTCGGAAGGTGCGGTGAAGTACTTCCAGAGCCGTACCAATGACTTCATGGCCTTGAGCATCGATGCAGTCGCCTCGTCCGATGCCTACAGCGTAGGTTTCCCAGGCTTTGCCGGGATGAACCTGGCGCCGATCAGCGAAGAAGCGGCGGCGGAAATGGAAGAGCCCTACATCTATCACTTCCCGGACGGCAACGCGTCGCTCGCTCGGCTGCTGGTGCGCAGCCTGATCCCGGGTGTGGCACCGGGGCACACCATGGACGATATCGTGCTGGCGGCCTTTGACTACGCCAGGCTTGACCAGCCCAAAGCACCGGTGCGCGTGCGCTTGAACAGCACGGCGGTCAGCGTGCGCAATGTGGGGGATGGCGTGCATATCGGCTACAGCCGGGGTGGGCAACTCGCACAGGTAAGTGGCAAACGCTGCATTCTGGCCTGCTACAACATGATGATCCCCTACCTGCTCAAGGACCTGCCGGCGCCCCAGGCGCATGCCTTGAGCCAGAACGTGAAATTCCCGCTGGTGTACACCAAGGTGGTGATCCGCAATTGGCAGTCATTCCAGAAACTGGGGGTGCACGAGATTTACGCAGCCACCCAGCCGTACAGCCGGATCAAACTGGACTACCCGGTGAGCATGGGCGGCTACGACCACCCGCGCGACCCGACGCAGCCGATCGGCTTGCACATGGTCTACGTGCCCACCAGCCCCAACAGCGGCATGAACGCCCGCGACCAGGCGCGCGCCGGGCGGGGCAAGTTGTATGGCCAGACGTTCGAGCAGTTGGAAGCGCAGTTGCGTGATCAACTGCAACGCATGCTCGGCCCGGGCGGCTTCAACCACCAGACCGACATTCTCGCGATCACGGTGAATCGCTGGTCCCATGGCTACGCGTATTTTTCCAACAGCCTGTTTGATGATGCCGATGAAAGTGAGGCGCTGATGAACCTCGCGCGCAAGCCGCTGGGGCATGTGAGCATCGCCAACTCGGATGCGGCGTGGAGCGCGTATGCGCATGCGGCGATTGATGAGGCGTATCGGGCTGTGGGTGAAGTGGCCTGAAATACGGTTTAAATGTGGGAGGGGGCTTGCTCCCGATGGCGGTGTGTCAGTCACTTAATGGTTGGCTGACATACTGCCATCGGGAGCAAGCCCCCTCCCACATTGGATCTTCATAATGTTCAGGTACAGTGCTCGCACACAGAGCTGGAAATGTCTTGTTTCACATGCAACGCCATCATCCCGCTATCAATCATTTTTCCTACGTCACCGAACCGCTTAATCTATTCGGCGTCTGTTTAATGTCCGTTGCGTTTGGCCGAAGGCATGTCCGAACCGTAATTTCTGATCCAGCACGTGCCAGGAACGGCGCGGGATTTGCTCACGACAGGTTGTCTCTATGCACCGCAGGAATTTGCTCAAAGCGTCCATGGCCATTGCGGCTTACACCGGTTTATCGGCCAGCGGCCTGCTCGCCGCGCAGGCTTGGGCCGGCAACCGTGCCGCCGACGGGAAGGCCGTGGCGTTCGACTTCGAAACGCTCAAGGCCCAAGCCAAGCAGCTCGCCGGGACCGCGTACAAAGACACCAAACAGGTGCTGCCGCCCACGCTGGCGACCATGACACCACAGAATTTCAACGCCATCGGCTACGACGGCAACCATTCGCTGTGGAAGGAACTGAACGGCCAGCTCGACGTGCAGTTCTTCCACGTCGGCATGGGTTTCAAGACGCCGGTGCGCATGCACAGCGTCGACCCCAAGACCCGTGAGGCCCGCGAAGTGCACTTCCGCCCTTCGCTGTTCAACTATGAAAAAACCACGGTCGACACCAAGCAACTGACCGGCGACCTGGGTTTCTCCGGTTTCAAACTGTTCAAGGCGCCGGAACTGGATCGCCATGACGTGCTGTCGTTTCTCGGTGCCAGCTACTTCCGCGCGGTGGATTCCACCGGCCAATACGGCCTTTCCGCACGTGGCCTGGCGATTGACACCTACGCGAAGAAACGCGAAGAGTTCCCCGATTTCACGCAGTTCTGGTTCGAAACCCCGGACAAGAACGCCACCCGCTTTGTGGTCTACGCCCTGCTCGACTCGCCGAGCGCCACCGGCGCCTACCGCTTCGATATCGACTGCCAGGCCAACCAAGTGGTGATGGCCATCGACGCGAATATCAATGCGCGCACCACCATCGAGCAACTCGGCATCGCGCCGATGACCAGCATGTTCAGCTGCGGCACGCACGAGCGTCGCATGTGCGACACCATCCACCCGCAAATCCACGATTCGGACCGCCTGGCGATGTGGCGCGGCAACGGCGAGTGGATCTGCCGCCCGTTGAACAATCCGGCCAAGCTGCAGTTCAACGCGTTTGCCGACACCGACCCGAAAGGCTTCGGTCTGGTGCAGACCGACCACGAATTCGCCAGCTACCAGGACACCGTCGACTGGTACAGCAAGCGCCCGAGCCTGTGGGTAGAACCGACCACCGCCTGGGGCGAAGGCTCGATCGACCTGCTAGAGATCCCCACCACCGGCGAAACCCTCGATAACATCGTGGCCTTCTGGACCCCGAAAAAACCCGTGGCCGCCGGCGACTCGCTCAACTATGGCTACAAGCTCTACTGGAGCGCCCTGCCGCCTGTGAGCACGCCGCTGGCGCAAGTCGATGCGACGCGCTCCGGCATGGGCGGCTTCACCGAAGGTTGGGCACCGGGCGAGCATTACCCAGAGGTCTGGGCGCGCCGCTTTGCCGTGGACTTCAAGGGCGGTGGCCTGGACCGCTTGCCAGCGGGCACCGGGATCGAGCCGGTTGTGACCTGCTCCCACGGTGAAGTGAAAGACTTCAGCGTGCTGGTGCTCGACAACATCAAGGGCTACCGCATCCTGTTCGACTGGTACCCGACCAGCGACAGCGTTGAGCCCGTAGAGCTGCGGCTGTTCATCCGCACCCAGGACCGCACCTTGAGTGAAACCTGGTTGTATCAGTACTTCCCGCCAGCGCCGGAGCTGCGTAAGTACACCTGATAGCCAATCGGGTAGCAGGCTTGTGTGGGAGGGGCACCGCCCCTCCCACATTTGTTCTGCATCGATTCTAGAACCGCGACACACTTTTCATCGCCCCTATCAGATACCGCATCGCCACCTGGTCACTCTCGGTCAGGGCGCGATACTGCGCGAGCAATTCGGCTTCATCCGAACTCAACCTGCTGGCGCGCAAGAACCCTCTGCGCGACAGAAACGACGCCACTGCACCCGCAACACCGTAAGACTTGGCCATGGACTGCTTCTCCTGATAACGATCAAAAACTCCTGGCGCCCATCCCCGCATCCCATGAAGCGCAATGCCTGCGTGGGCAAAAAGACTGACTGCCTGGGCCAGTCGTCAGACTTACCCTAAGCGTAGAAACAATCTCATCACGCGTGGGATTTTTTTAGAGTATTCACTTAAAAAAACGCTTGGGTAACAAATACCTACAGGCATTTCTCACGACTCGCCCAAGAAAAAACCCACCGGTTCAGGGTGGGTTTCGCTGGAGCACACGGCAGATCAATCCCTCAGGTCAGACTCATGAATCGGCTGATCCCGATGGGTCGCGCGTTGGTACTGCGCCGGCCAGGTCGCCTTGCGCCCGCCCAGGTCGTCGTCGGCATGCAGCGGCCAGTACGGGTCGCGCAGCAGCTCGCGGGCCAGGAAGATGATATCGGCCTGGCAGGTGCGCAGGATGTGCTCGGCCTGGGCCGGTTCGGTGATCATGCCGACGGTGCCGGTGGCGATACCCGATTCCTTACGCACCCGTTCGGCGAAACGCGTTTGGTAGCCGGGCCCGGTGGGGATCTCGGCATTGGCGGCGGTGCCGCCGGAGGACACGTCGATCAGGTCCACGCCCAGGCTTTTGAGGCGGCGCGCCAGTTCCACGGTTTCATCGGGGTTCCAGCCGTCTTCCACCCAGTCGGTGGCCGACACCCGCACAAACAGCGGCAGCTCCTGGGGCCAGACTTCGCGCACTGCCTCGGTCACTTGCAGCACCAGACGGATACGGTTTTCAAACGAGCCGCCGTACTGGTCCTGGCGCTGATTGCTGATCGGCGAGAGGAATTGATGCAGCAGGTAACCGTGGGCCGCATGAACTTCCACCACTTCAAAACCGGCGGTGAGTGCGCGCTTGGCGGCGGCGACAAAGTCGGCGATCACCTGTTGGATCTGCCCTTCGTCCAACTGCCGGGGTTGGGTGTGCTGCGGGTCAAAGGCAATCGGCGACGGCCCTACCGGCACCCAGCCGCCGTCTTCTGGCTTGACGCTGCCGTGCTTGCCGATCCACGGGCGATGGGTGCTGGCCTTGCGCCCGGCGTGGGCCAATTGGATGCCCGCCACCGCGCCTTGGGCGGCAATGAACCGGGTGATGCGTTGCAGCGGTTCGATCTGTTCGTCGTTCCACAGCCCCAGGTCTTCGGCAGTGATGCGGCCATCGGCAGTCACGGCGGTGGCTTCAGTGAAAATCAGGCCGGCGCCGCCGACTGCACGGCTGCCGAGGTGGACGAGGTGCCAGTCATTGGCCAGGCCATCGACACTGGAGTATTGGCACATCGGCGACACCGCAATGCGGTTGAGCAGGGTCAATTGGCGCAGGGTATAGGGTTCGAGCAGCTGACTCATGGCGCACCTCTTCTGGGTTCTGTGGGCACTATTCAAACAGTGCTTAGAGCCTAGTCGACAACAACCGATTGCACAGGGTTCAGAAGCAAAGCGGGAGCCGATTGCCGGCCCCCGTGCTGCACAGGTTTACATTTCGACCTGGGTACCCAGCTCGATCACCCGGTTTACCGGGAGCTTGAAGAAGCGCAGGTTACCGTTGGCATTCTTCAACATGAAGGCGAACAAGGCCTCGCGCCAACGGGCCATGCCCTTGATGCGCGAGGCGATCACGGTTTCACGGCTGAGGAAATACGTGGTGCGCATCGGGCTGAAATCCAGGTCATCCAGGTGGCACAACTTCAACGCCTCAGGCACGTCCGGCTCGTCGGTAAAGCCGAAGTGCAGGATCACCCGGAAGAACCCTTCTCCGTAGGAATCCACCTCAAAACGCCGCGCAGCCGGCACACGCGGGATGTCTTCGTACACCACCGTCAGCAGCACCACTTGCTCATGCAGCACCTGGTTATGCAGCAGGTTGTGCAACAACGCATGAGGCACAGCGTCCGGGCGAGCAGTGAGGAACACCGCGGTGCCCTGCACGCGATGGGGCGGCTGCACGCGGATACTGCTGATAAAGATCGGCAGCGGCAGACCGCCTTCGTCGAGGCGCTCCACCAGCAATTGCTTGCCGCGTTTCCAGGTGGTCATCAACACAAACAGCACGATCCCCGCCAATACCGGGAAGGCACCACCCTGGATGATCTTGGGCACGTTGGCCGCAAAGTACAGGCCGTCTACCAACAAGCAGCAGACCAGCACCGGCACGGCCAGCACCGGTGGCCACTTCCACAGCAGCAGCATCACGGCCGACACCAGGATAGTGGTCATCAGCATGGTCCCGGTCACCGCCACGCCGTAGGCCGACGCCAGGGCATTGGAGGACTCGAAGCCCAGCACCAGCAGGATCACACCGACCATCAGCGACCAGTTCACCGCGCCAATGTAGATCTGGCCCTGTTCGGCGCTGGAGGTGTGCTGAATGTGCATGCGCGGGATATAACCCAACTGGATCGCCTGGCGCGTCAACGAGAACGCCCCGGAAATCACCGCCTGGGAGGCAATCACCGTGGCCAGGGTCGACAACACTACCAGGGGGATCAGCGCCCAGCTCGGCGCCAGCAGGTAGAACGGGTTGCGCGCGGCTTCCGGGTCGCCCAGCAGCATGGCGCCCTGGCCGAAATAGTTGAGCACCAGCGCCGGCAGCACCAGGATGAACCAGGCACGCGCGATGGGTTTGCGGCCGAAGTGACCCATGTCGGCATACAGCGCCTCGGCTCCGGTCAACGCCAGCACCACCGCGCCCAGGATGGCCACGCCAATGCCGGGGTGCGCCTCGAAGAAGCGCACGGCCCACATCGGGTTCATCGCCTGGAGCACTTCAGGGTGCAGGGTGATGCCATACACACCGAGGCCGCCCAACACCAGGAACCAGGTGACCATCACCGGCCCGAACAGCTTGCCGATGCGATCGGTGCCGTGTTTCTGGATCAGGAACAGCGCCACCAGCACCACCAGGGCGATGGGCACCACCCATTTTTCCAGGCCGTCGAAGGCCAGTTCCAGGCCTTCCACCGCCGACAACACGGAAATCGCCGGCGTGATCATACTGTCGCCATAGAACAGCGCCGCGCCACACAGGCCGCACACCACCAGAAAACTGCGCAGCTTCCTGCGCTCACCCGCCGCGCGTCGCGCCAGCGCCGTGAGGGCCATGATGCCGCCTTCGCCCTGGTTGTCGGCGCGCAGTACGAACAGCATGTATTTGATCGATACCACCCAGATCAGCGACCAGAAGATCAGCGCCAGGATCCCCAATACCCCGTCATGGTTGACCTGCACCCCATAACCGCCGTTGAACACCTCTTTAAGGGTGTAGAGCGGGCTGGTGCCGATATCGCCATACACCACCCCGACCGCTGCCACCAGCATGCCAATCGGCTTGGCGTTTGACTGCTCGGCACCTGCTGCCTGACTACTCGCGTGACCCATCAACCACTCCTGCCCTTTGACCTGCGGTCTTTTATAAACAACGCGTCTAAGCTGACCCTAGCATGCGCTGTTTTACTTCTCGTAACAGACGTTTTATTGACCCAGGAGTTTTACCCGTGCGCAACGGCGCGAAGCATAGCGCAGCACTCGTCGCATTTCCCTGCATAAAGCTGGTCAAGTGCGTTGCCCGTCGCTAGAATTGCGCACTTTTTGATCAGAGGCGCACCAAGCGCCCGTCCGCAGCCCTGTCGTGCCCGACTGGCGGCGTCATTCAATACCGAGGTTAGACATGTCCACCACCATCGCAAAGGCCAACCCCAAGGTTGGCTTTGTTTCCCTGGGTTGCCCAAAGGCCCTGGTCGACTCCGAACGCATCCTGACCCAACTGCGCATGGAAGGTTATGACGTGGTGTCCACCTACCAGGACGCCGACGTGGTGGTGGTCAACACCTGCGGCTTCATCGACTCGGCCAAGGCGGAGTCGCTGGAAGTGATCGGCGAAGCCATCAAGGAAAACGGCAAGGTCATCGTGACCGGCTGCATGGGCGTGGAAGAAGGCAATATCCGCAACGTGCACCCAAGCGTGCTGGCCGTGACCGGCCCGCAGCAGTACGAGCAGGTGGTCAACGCCGTGCACGAGGTAGTGCCGCCGCGTCAGGACCACAACCCGCTGATCGACCTGGTGCCGCCGCAAGGCATCAAGCTGACCCCGCGCCACTATGCCTACCTGAAGATTTCCGAAGGCTGCAACCACAGCTGCAGCTTCTGCATCATCCCGTCGATGCGCGGCAAACTCGTCAGCCGCCCGGTCGGTGACGTACTGGACGAGGCCCAGCGCCTGGTCAAATCCGGCGTCAAAGAGCTGTTGGTGATCTCCCAGGACACCAGCGCCTACGGCGTCGACGTGAAATACCGCACCGGTTTCTGGAACGGCGCGCCGGTGAAAACCCGCATGACCGAGCTGTGCGAAGCCCTCAGCAGCCTGGGTGTGTGGGTGCGCCTGCACTACGTTTACCCGTACCCGCACGTGGACGAGCTGATCCCGCTGATGGCCGCCGGCAAGATCCTGCCGTACCTGGACATCCCGTTCCAGCACGCCAGCCCAAAAGTGCTCAAGGCCATGAAACGCCCGGCCTTCGAAGACAAGACCCTGGCGCGCATCAAGAACTGGCGCGAGATCTGCCCCGAGCTGATCATCCGCTCCACGTTCATCGTCGGCTTCCCTGGCGAAACCGAAGAAGACTTCCAGTACCTGCTGGACTGGCTGACCGAAGCGCAGCTGGACCGCGTGGGTTGCTTCCAGTACTCGCCGGTGGAAGGTGCTCCGGCCAACCTGCTGGACCTGGCCGTAGTGCCGGACGACGTCAAGCAGGACCGTTGGGAGCGTTTCATGGCGCACCAGCAGGCGATCAGCTCGGCGCGCCTGCAACTGCGCATCGGCAAGGAAATCGAAGTGCTGATCGACGAAGTCGACGAGCAAGGCGCGGTCGGCCGTTGCTTCTTCGATGCGCCGGAAATCGACGGTAACGTGTTTATCGACGATGCCAGCGGCTTGAAGCCGGGCGACAAGGTCTGGTGCACCGTGACCGACGCCGACGAATACGACCTGTGGGCTGAAAAGCGCGACTGATCGGTGTAAAAATTTGAAAAAGCCCTGCTTCTGGACAAGATGCGGGGCTTTTTTAGGTCTATCGTTTTGCTCATCGACGCCAATCATCGGCAAGGGGCAGCGGGCATGCGTCAGCATTCGGTCATCCACACACCTAAAACCAGCGACTACGCCGAACTGGCGCGAATCTGGGAGGCTTCGGTACGCGCCACGCATGATTTTCTGCCGGACAGTTACATTGTGCTGCTGAAAAATCTGGTGCTGACCCGCTACCTGGATGCCGTGATGCTGATCTGCACCAAGGATGCGCGCCAACGTATCACCGGCTTTGCCGGGGTCGCGGCGGGCAAGGTCGAGATGCTGTTCATCGACCCGCAGCACCGCGGCCAGGGCCTGGGCCGCCAATTGCTTGGGTATGCGATCGAACACATGAACGCCGACGCGCTGGACGTCAACGAACAGAATCCGCAGGCGCTGGGCTTTTACTTCAAGCAAGGCTTCGAGGTGATCGGGCGCACCGAGCATGATGGCCTGGGCCAGCCGTACCCGTTATTGCATCTGCGGGTGCGCCAACAGCATCTGCGCAGTGGCTGACACACACCGAACAAATATGGCGCTTGCTCGCGAAGGCGGTGTGTCAGCCACCTGATGGGCTGCCTGGTCTATCGCTTTCGCGAGCAAGCCCGCTCCCACATTTTGAACCCTGTACCTACCGATAAAGCTACGGCACTGAAATGGAGCCGGGATTAACCGGCGCCAGGCAGGTACAATAGCCGCCCCCTTTTGTTACGGCCCTTGTCATGACTGACCCCATACGCCTCTCCAAACGCCTTATCGAACTGGTCGGTTGCTCCCGTCGGGAGGCTGAGCTGTTTATCGAAGGCGGCTGGGTCTCGGTGGACGGTGAAGTGATCGACGAGCCGCAGTTCAAGGTCACCACCCAAAAGGTCGAACTCGACCCCGAGGCCAAGGCCACCGCACCGGAGCCGGTGACCATCCTGCTGCACGCCCCCGCTGGCGTGGACGCCGAGACAGCGATGGCCTCGATCAGCGCCGAAACGCTGTCTGAAGAACACCGCTTCGGCAAGCGCCCGCTCAAGGGCCATTTCCTGCGCCTGACCGCCAGCGCCGACCTGCAAGCCAAGGCCAGCGGCCTGTTGGTGTTCACTCAGGATTGGAAAATCCTGCGCAAGTTGACGGCCGATGCCGCCAAGATCGAGCAGGAATACGTGGTGGAGGTCGAAGGCGACATGGTTGCCCATGGCCTTAACCGCCTGAACCACGGCCTGACCTACAAAGGCAAAGAGCTGCCGGCGGTCAAAGCCAGCTGGCAGAACGAAAACCGCCTGCGCTTTGCGATGAAAAACCCGCAGCCAGGTGTGATCGCGCTGTTCTGCGAAGCGGTCGGCTTGAAAGTCATCGCCATCCGCCGCATCCGCATCGGCGGCGTGTCCATCGGCAAGGTGCCCGTGGGCCAATGGCGTTACCTGTCCGGCAAAGAGAAGTTCTAAGCCGCTCCCCTTTTCTCGACACCGCCTGATGGGCGGTGTCCTCAGTTGAATACCAGGATTGCCCACCATGATTCACAACGACGTACTACGCAGCGTGCGCTACATGCTCGACATCAGCGACAACAAGATGGTCGAGATCATCAAGCTCGGTGGCATGGACGTGACCAAGGACGACCTGCTGACCTACCTCAAGAAAGATGAGGAAGAAGGTTTTGTGTTTTGCCCGGACGAGGTGATGGCGCACTTCCTCGATGGCCTGGTGATCTTCAAGCGCGGCAAGGACGAAAGCCGTCCGCCGCAGCCGATCGAAACCCCGGTGACCAACAACATCATCCTGAAAAAGCTGCGCGTGGCCTTCGAACTCAAGGAAGACGACATGCACGCCATCCTCAAGGCCGCCGAGTTCCCGGTGTCCAAGCCTGAGCTGAGCGCGCTGTTCCGCAAGTTCGGCCACACCAACTACCGCACCTGTGGCGACCAGTTGCTGCGCAACTTCCTCAAGGGCCTGACCCTGCGGGTTCGCGCGTAAGCCATGAGCTACAACGTCTCCCCCGTCGGCTTCGTGCGCTCCTGCTTCAAGGAGAAGTTCGCCATCCCACGCCAACCGCAACTGGCGCCCGCCGCCCGCGGCGTGCTGGAGTTGGTGGCGCCGTTCGACGGGGGTGAGGCGGTGCAGGGTCTGGAACAGGTCAGCCATGTGTGGCTGTTGTTTCTGTTCCATCAGGCGCTGGAAGACAAGCCCCGCCTGAAAGTGCGCCCGCCCCGCCTGGGCGGCAACGCGTCCATGGGCGTATTTGCCACCCGCGCGACCCACCGGCCCAACGGCATCGGCCAGTCAGTAGTGAAGCTGGACAAGGTAGAGCCGGGCCGGCTGTGGATATCCGGGATTGATCTGCTCGATGGCACACCGGTGTTGGATATCAAGCCGTACGTGCCGTATGCCGACATTATCGACACGGCCACCAACAGCATCGCCAGTGGCGCGCCGCAGCTGATTCCGGTGCAGTGGCTCAAGACTGCGCTGCAACAGGCACAAGGCCATGCTCAGCGCCTTGGCGAGCCGTTGGTAGCGTTGATTGATCAGTGCCTGGCACAGGACCCACGGCCGGCGTATCAGACGCCGGGGCCTGAACGCGAATACGGTGCGCAGTTCTGGGATGTGGATGTGCGTTGGCACTATCCCGAGGCCGGGATGATTTGTGTGCTGGAAGTGGTTCCGGCGGGATAAACCGCAAACCAAATGTGGGAGGGGGCTTGCTCCCGATTGCAGTGTGTCAGTCAACAGAGATGTTGAATGTACAACCGCTATCGGGAGCAAGCCCCCTCCCACATTTGGATCTACTGTGTTGCAAAGTCAGCACATGGCCAGACTGTCTTACTTCTCGACGAACGCACGCTCGATCAAGTAATCACCCGGCTCACGCATACGAGGCGAAACTTTCAGACCGAAGCTGTTCAACACTTCGCTGGTTTCGTCCAACATGCTCGGGCTGCCGCACAGCATGGCGCGGTCGTCCTCGGGGTTGATCGGCGGCAGGCCGATGTCGCTGAACAGCTTGCCGCTGCGCATCAGGTCGGTCAGGCGGCCTTCGTTTTCGAACGGCTCGCGGGTCACGGTTGGGTAGTAGATCAACTTGTCACGCAGCGCCTCGCCGAAGAATTCGTTCTGCGGCAGGTGCTCGGTGATGAATTCGCGGTAAGCGACTTCGTTGACGTAACGCACGCCGTGGCACAGGATCACTTTTTCGAAACGCTCGTAGGTTTCCGGGTCCTGGATCACGCTCATGAATGGAGCAAGGCCAGTACCGGTGCTGAGCAGGTACAGATGCTTGCCCGGCTTCAAATCGTCAAGCACCAGGGTGCCTGTCGGTTTTTTGCTGATGATGATCTCGTCGCCTTCCTTCAAGTGCTGCAATTGGGAAGTCAGCGGGCCATCGGGCACCTTGATGCTGAAGAACTCCAGATGCTCTTCCCAGTTCGGGCTGGCAATGGAGTAAGCGCGCATGAGCGGGCGGCCGTTAGGCTGTTGCAGGCCGATCATCACGAACTGACCGTTCTCGAAGCGCAGGCCCGGATCGCGGGTGCACTTGAAGCTGAACAGAGTGTCGTTCCAGTGATGAACACTGAGGACACGCTCGTGGTTCATGTTGCTCATGTACGGGGGACTCCTGGAAATGGGTCTGCGCCAAAGATGAGGTGCGCAATTGCACAGCATTCTAATGGCGGCGACAATATCTGTTAACTGGATTATTAAGATAAGGGTTATCGGTTATATCGATATGCGATTTACTCTCCGTCAACTGCAAGTATTCGTCGCCGTCGCCCAGCAGGAAAGCGTCTCGCGCGCTGCTGGCCTTCTGGCCTTATCTCAATCCGCCGCCAGCACCTCGATCACCGAGCTGGAGCGCCAATCCAGCTGCCAATTGTTCGACCGAGCCGGTAAACGCCTGAGCCTCAACGCCCTTGGTCACCAGCTGTTGCCCCAGGCGGTGGCGCTGTTGGACCAGGCCAAGGAAATCGAAGACCTGCTCAACGGCAAGTCTGGCTTCGGCTCCCTGGCGGTCGGCGCCACCCTGACCATCGGCAACTACCTGGCCACCCTGCTGATCGGCAGCTTCATGCAGCAGCACCCCGAGAGCCAGGTGAAACTGCATGTGCAGAACACGGCGAATATCGTGCACCAGGTTGCGCATTACGAAATTGACCTGGGTCTAATCGAAGGCGACTGCAGCCACCCGGACATCGAGGTACAAACCTGGGTCGAAGACGAACTGGTGGTGTTCTGCGCGCCGCAGCATCACCTGGCCAAGCGCGGCGTGGCCACCCTGGAAGAGCTGACCCATGAAGCGTGGATCCTGCGCGAGCAAGGCTCCGGCACCCGCCTGACCTTTGATCAGGCCATGCGCCATCACCGCAGCTCGCTGAACATTCGCCTGGAGCTTGAACACACCGAGGCGATCAAGCGGGCGGTGGAGTCGGGGCTGGGGATTGGCTGTATTTCCCGGCTGGCGCTGCGCGACGCGTTCCGCCGTGGCAGCCTGGTGCCGGTGGAAACCCCGGACCTGGACCTGGCCCGGCAGTTCTATTTCATCTGGCATAAACAGAAGTACCAGACCTCGGCCATGCGCGAGTTCCTGGAACTGTGCCGCACCTTCACCGCCGGGGTTCAGCGCAGCGACGAAATCGTGCTGCCGAGCATCGCCTGAGCCTTAGATCAGGATCACGGCCCACACCAGGGTGATCATGGTCAGCGCCACAAATTGAGCGGCGCTGCCCATGTCCTTGGCATTCTTGGACAGTGGGTGACGGTCCAGGGAAATACGGTCGATGGCCGCTTCTACCGCCGAATTGAGCAACTCGACGATCAACGCCAGCAGGCACACGGCGATCAGCAACGCACGCTCGACCCGGCTGACACTCAGGAAAAAGCTCAGCGGGATCAGGATAACGTTGAGCAACACCAACTGACGGAACGCCGCCTCGCCCGTGAACGCCGCGCGCAAGCCATCCAGGGAGTAACCCCCTGCATTGAAGATACGTTTGATACCGGTTTGACCCTTGAAAGGCGACATAGACGTAGTCAACTGAACTGAAAGAGTGGGAAAACTAGATCACGCAAAGTCAAAAAAGCGTGAACAGGTAACAGCTTAATGCTGGGAAATTGACTCAAGTTGTTGCAACAACAGCGCGGCCTGGGTGCGCGTGCGCACGCCCAGCTTGCGGAAGATCGCCGTCACGTGGGCCTTGATGGTCGCTTCCGACACGCTCAGCTCGTAGGCAATCTGCTTGTTCAGCAACCCTTCGCACACCATGGTCAGCACCCGGAACTGCTGGGGTGTCAGGCTGGCCAGGCCATCACGCGCAGCCTTGGCTTCGTCGGAGACGTTGACTTCTTCAAACGCTTGCGGCGGCCAGGACACGTCACCATCCAGCACGGTGCGCACCGCCTTCTGGATATCTTCCATCGCGCTGGACTTGGGAATGAAGCCACTGGCGCCAAACTCCTTGGAGCGCACCACCACGTCGGCTTCTTCCTGGGCCGAAACCATCACCACGGGGATCTGTGGGTACTGCCCGCGCAGCAAAACCAGGCCCGAAAAACCATAGGCACCCGGCATGTTCAGGTCGAGCAGCACCAGGTCCCAGTCGGATTTTTCGGTAAGACGGGCTTCCAACTCGGCAATGCTGGCCACTTCGACCAGCCGCACGTCCGGGCCGAGGCCCAGGGTTACCGCTTGATGCAGCGCACTGCGAAACAGCGGATGGTCGTCGGCTATCAGGATTTCGTATGTGGCCATCGATTAAATGATCCTGTTTTTTATGGCAGCCCTGATGGGTTCAGGGTTCGCCAATACACAAGGCAACGGCCAGGCAGCCATCACCACAGGGTACGCTCAACGCCAAAAGCACTGGAAACGACGTCGAAAATTCACGCTTGCACCCCAATCGGCGCCCAGCATGCCCAGCGTAGCCTGGGGGGTCAAGCACTACGCCCGTGGGCATTTTAGCGAGTTGCCAGTGTTGGGTGCCATCATGCAAACGTCGTCTGGCTATACCGCCGCTATATAGGGCGCAAGACGAGTATGGACGATGTCTGTCGAGGCCAGCGGCAACTGGAACTTGGCAGCCAGATAATGGGTGCTGAATACATCAAGGTAGGCGTCCAGCACTTCACTGGCCGCGCCATCGTCGGCCAACTCCAGGCACAGCGCCGCGACTTCGGCGGTGCAGAAATGGTCATCGCGTTTGGAGCGGCGCAGTTTGTAGCGCGAGAGCTGCTCGGGCGCCAGGCTCAAGACCGGCAAGTGCTCAAGATAGGGGCTTTTGCGGAACATCTTGCGCGCTTCACTCCAGGTGCCGTCCAGCAGGATGAACAACGGGCGCTTGCCCTCATTCACCGTCACTTCGCTGACCACGCGCTCGGGCGCAACGAATTCACCGGGGAACACGATGTAAGGCTGCCACTGCGGGTCGGCCAGCAAGGTGAGCAAGTCCGGGTCGACCTCGGTACGCGACCAGGCAAAGGCCGTGGTGTCGTCGATCACATCGGCGATCAGCCAGCCGGTGTTGCTGGGTTTCATCGGCTCGACGTCATGCATCAGCAGGCACATGGCAGACCTGGCCTCGACCTGAGGGCGCCAGGCACACAGGCAATACTCAGGGATCACGCGGCAGCCAGGGCAGCGTTCGGCACGCGAGCCCCGATTGAGAAAGGGCCGCACGGCGCGAGCCAAACGTTGGGTACGCAGGCGGGAAACGGCGTGGCTCATCGGAGGCGCCGCAGGGAGAGGTAACTCGACACGTAAAAAACTCGTGGAAGGCTGAAGTGGCCGCAGTTTACCAGCGATACGCCTGGCTGTAGTGGCAAGCCGTCACCTATAATCGCGCGCCACTGAACGCACAGCGCAGTGGCTGGTCTATGCACCAGTAACCGAATCAGGAGAGTTTCATGCTGCGTTCCATGCTGCGCCTTGCTGCCCCATCCGTCGCCCTTGCGCTGGTTCTGCCCGTGGGCGCCCAGGCGGCCTCGCTGCTGGAGGCTCAAATGAACAAGAAGCTGCAAAGCGTCGCGGCGGAAAGCAACAAGGACCTGCCACGTGAAATCGACGAAAAAACCCTGGAAGTTGCTTACACCGTTGAGGGCATGCAACTGATCGATCACCTGAGCGTCATGTCCGACCGCGCCGAACAGATGCGCGCCAACCCCAAGGCTGTGTATTTCCAGCTGGGTCAGAGCGTGTGCCTGAACAAAGGTTACCGCGAGCTGATGGCCAAGGGCGCAGTGATGCGTTACGAAATCACCGAGAACAAGACCAACCGCCCGGTGGCGTCGGTCAAGTTTGTCGAAGCGGACTGCCCGGCACCGGCTGCGGCGAAGAAGAAAAAGTAAGCACCGTTTGACCTCCGCGCGCTGCTGCCCAGTGGCGCGCCCTCCCCCCGCTTCAATTACCCCTGCTGCTGATCGCCGTGTCGCATGACCAATAAGCGGTTGCCAGCCAAGGGTTTTTCGGCCCATGATCAGCTCATCCCAACCTCGCGTTCACAACGGTTTCCACGCCGTTCTGTAACAATTTCAGGGCAAAAGAGGGTTGCCCTCCTGCGAGTTGCAGTGCAATGGTTTTTTAAATCACAAGGAACATACAGAGCGCGCTTTGCCGCCTGGCAACCAGGTGCTATGCCTTGGGCATGCAACGACACATGCAGTGTCGTGGCCGAACGAATCTCTCGCCGTCGGCCCAGCCTCTGTGAAGAAGGAGACGTTGAATGCCTTACGAACCGAATGACAGCCTGCTCCAGCATTTTGAAAAAGACGGCGCCGACCTCACGCAAGAGGTCGAAGCCCAACTCCAGCTGATCGCCCCTGACAGCCCGAATATCCCCCTGTATCGCGACATGATCCTCACCGTGCTACGCATGGCCCAGGACGACCGTAACCGTTGGAACGCCAAGATTACCTTGCAGGCCATCCGCGAACTGGACCACGCGTTCCGTGTGTTGGAGCAATTCAAGGGCCGACGCAAAGTCACGGTATTTGGCTCTGCACGTACGCCCGTGGAAAGCCCGCTGTATGCACTGGCCCGTGAAGTGGGCGCCGCCCTGGCGCGCTCGGACCTGATGGTGATCACCGGCGGCGGCGGCGGCATCATGGCAGCGGCGCACGAAGGCGCGGGCCTGGAACACAGCCTGGGCTTCAACATTACCCTGCCATTTGAACAGCATGCCAACCCGACCATTGATGGCACCGAGAACCTGCTGTCTTTCCATTTTTTCTTCACTCGCAAGCTGTTTTTCGTCAAAGAAGCCGATGCGCTAGTGTTGTGCCCCGGCGGTTTCGGCACCCTGGATGAAGCACTGGAAGTGCTGACCCTGATCCAGACCGGCAAGAGTCCGCTGGTACCCGTGGTATTGCTGGATGCGCCAGGGGGTGGTTTCTGGCAAGGCGCACTAGACTTCATTCGCAGCCAGCTGGAGGCCAATCGCTACATATTGCCCACCGACCTCAAGCTCGTGCGGCTGGTGTACAGCGCTGAAGAAGCGGTGGAGGAGATCAACCAGTTTTATGCCAACTTCCATTCCACGCGCTGGTTGAAACGCCAGTTTGTGGTGCGCATGAATCACCCGCTCAGTGATCGCGCTCTGGCCCACTTGCAAGTCGAATTTGCCAGCCTGCGGCTGAGTGGGGAGTTCCAGCAACTCGCCTATACGGGGGAGGAGCATGATGAGCCGAGGTTCAGCCATTTGACGCGCTTGGTGTTCAACTTCAATGGCCGGGATCAAGGCCGACTGCGGGAATTGGTGGACTACATCAACTTGCCCGAGAACTGGGCACAGGCTCAGGGCAAAGCACAGCAGCGCGTGGCGCCGGAACCGGCGTGAATTTTTAGGTAAAAAAAAAGCCCCACTATTTTCATAGTGGGGCTTTTTTGTGGTGTTGCGGTAGACCGGTGCTAACACGATTGGGCCGCTACTCAGCCCAGCGGAAGCCAGCTCTCTCGCCGCATTAGCGCGCGCCTGCTCAGTCGTCCATGCTCCGACCACTCAATAGGCGACTGATCATCTCCATCGAAAACCCGCGATAGCTCAGAAAGCGGCCTTGCTTCGCACGTTCCCTGGCATCAATGGGTAGATGGCCAGCAAACTTGCGCCGCCAAGTGTCTTCCAACTGCGCCTGCCAACTGATACCACACTCTCGCAAGGCAAGGTCAATATCGGCGCGTTGCAGGCCGCGCTGGCTCAGCTCTTCACGAATCCGCGCCGGGCCATAGCCCGAGCGGGCTCGGTAGGACACAAAACTTTCGAGATAACGGGACTCCGACAGCAACCCTTCTTCCGTCAAACGGTCAAGGGCAGTGTCGATCATCTCGGGGTCCGCACCGCGCTGACGCAGTTTACGCGTCAGCTCGACTCGACCATGCTCGCGGCGAGCGAGCAAGTCCATCGCAGTGCGCCGAACGGCGACGAGTGTATCCAGTACAACAGTCATCGCTTGGTTCAGATATCAGTGTCGGCTTCTTCTACTTCTTCAACCGGCTCGCGGTTGGCAGCAGCCTTCACGTCTGGTGCTGCGGTCAGCAGCTTGTCGCGAATCTGCTTCTCAAGCGTAGCGGCGATATCCGGGTTGTCCGCCAGGAACTTGGCCGAGTTGGCCTTACCTTGGCCGATCTTGCTGCCGTTGTAGGCATACCAGGCACCGGACTTCTCGACGAAACCGTGCAACACGCCCAGGTCGATCATCTCGCCGTTCAGGTAGATACCCTTGCCGTAGAGAATCTGGAATTCGGCCTGACGGAAAGGCGGAGCTACTTTGTTCTTCACGACTTTAACGCGGGTTTCGCTACCAACCACCTCGTCGCCTTCCTTCACCGCGCCGGTACGGCGGATGTCGAGACGGACCGACGCGTAAAACTTGAGCGCGTTACCACCGGTGGTGGTTTCCGGGCTGCCGAACATCACGCCGATCTTCATACGGATCTGGTTGATGAAGATCACCAGGCAGTTCGCGTTCTTGATGTTACCGGTGATTTTACGCAGCGCCTGGGACATCAGACGGGCTTGCAGGCCCACGTGCATGTCACCCATTTCGCCTTCGATTTCAGCCTTGGGTACCAGGGCAGCCACGGAGTCGACCACGATCACATCGATGGCGTTGGAACGCACCAGCATGTCGGTGATTTCCAGGGCTTGCTCACCGGTGTCCGGCTGGGAAACCAGCAGGTCGTCAACGTTGACACCCAGTTTGCCGGCGTATTCAGGGTCGAGGGCGTGCTCGGCGTCGACGAACGCGCAGGTGGCGCCCATTTTTTGCGCCTGGGCAATCACCGACAGGGTCAGGGTGGTTTTACCGGAAGATTCAGGACCGTAGATTTCAACGATACGGCCTTTTGGCAGGCCGCCAATGCCGAGTGCGATGTCCAGACCCAGAGAGCCAGTGGAAATAGCCGGGATCGCCTGACGGTCGTGATCGCCCATACGCATTACGGCACCCTTGCCGAATTGACGTTCGATCTGACCCAGGGCCGCAGCCAAGGCTTTCTTCTTGTTGTCGTCCATTAAAGTCCTCACGTAATCAATAAGGCCTGACGGCCAACACCTGTATAAGTAGACAGTATTGTTCCACAAAGATCGGAGATCGCCTACCCCTGATTGTCTATTTCTGCTGCAGCTCGTCGCAACAACCCCTCCAGCGCAGCCTTCACCGTTTGTCGACGGACCTCGTCGCGGTTGCCGGTGAAGTGCTGTAACTCCGCCGTGACCTCGTCGCCTACGCCAAAGGCCAACCATACAGTGCCCACCGGCTTGTCCGGCGAACCGCCATCGGGGCCTGCCACGCCGCTGACCGCCACGGCAAAGCGCGCCAGGCTTTTTTCCTGCGCGCCGCGAACCATGGCTTCCACTACTTCCTGGCTGACAGCGCCGACTTTTGGAAACAACGCCTGCGGCACATTCAACTGCCGGGTCTTCTGGCGATTGGAATAGGTGACATACCCCGCCTCGAACCAGGCAGAACTCCCCGGAATCCGCGTGATGGCTTCGGCGATACCGCCGCCGGTGCAGGATTCGGCAGTGGTGACGTGCGCATTGAGCACCTGCAAGCGGCGGCCCAGATCAGCGGCAAGTTGAGTGATTTCCTTCACGGTCATCTCCAGATAGGGGCGGGGGTTTGCCTACCCTACAGGAGCAAATCGCGCATGCAAGCGACAGACTGGCACAAGAGGTTAACGGCCCCAATTACAGGTGTAACGGTGCATCCAACATGGACTACTCCTGCAACGGGCGATATTGGCCGGCGTCGTCGATATTCGACACTCCCCAAGCGCAGGCAAACAGCGGCATGCCTGTGGGACGTTCGAACAGCGACGGTCTTAGAAAGAAGTTTTGAATGAAGGAAACAGTCCAAATGTCGTAGTCCGTTTCCGCCCCAATGGGCGCGCAAGGTGCCGCGACGATCATCGTCGGCCGGCCGCACTGGTCAGGCGCCAGGCCCCAGCGGTTATCCAGGGCTAGGTCCATCATCTGGCTGGCAAGGCCGCAGGCATTAAAGGGCGCTGAGCCGCTGGCAACCATGGCCTTGAGCGAAACCGACCAGGCATGCGCTTTGCCCCCTGCAAGGGAGCGAACGCCTGGACCACTGCGCTCGACGCTGACCGAGATTCCGGTGTTATCACCCATGCCCGGGAAGTCATGGTGATTGCCTACGCGCAGGTGTGGGAACGCGCTCTTCAGCGCGTCCGCAATCGCCACCTGCAGTTGGGAAGGTTTTTCGAGAAGGGCCATGTGCTTGCATCCTTGCAGCGGTTACTGCTGGTCCGGGCGAGAGGTCGGGGGGTCGTTGACCCCGATACGCTTGGCCGCCCAGCGTTCATAAAGGCCGATTGCCACGTCCGCGCCGGCCATGGCCGTGAGGCAGCCGATGGCGCCCGCGGTCCAGATCGACATGCCGGCGGCGTAGCACAGCATCAATGCCGAGACGCCGCAGACCATGCACGCGCCGGACCGCAGCGCCAGGCGCCGTACCAGCGACCAACCGCGGGCGCCCTCCTTGTCGGCGCGCCACATTTCCCCAGACACCCCACCGATCAGGGCCAGTACGATCACCAGCCAGATAGGCAGTTCCGCTAACGCTTGCTGCTCGTTTGTCATGTCACGCCTCCTGGCTGAGCACTGCCGGCGAAGGGCCGGCTCTTGGGTGAATCCATGGGTAGGTAGGCATTCCAAAAAGCCCGATTGCCCGGGCTTTTCAGTAATGATGTCCTCGGTCTTTCGGCGCTACTGGCGCGGTACGGACCTTTCCTCGATGTTTTTCCGACCACGATCCTTGTCTGCCGGATAACTGCTTGTGGTGTTTTACGCTGCACACCCGGGTCAGTTGCCAACCCTCTGAACCGTTATCAGGCCGGTTCATTGCTGCCTTTTTTGAAGCATTGAAACTAAAGAGCGTCGGCATCCTTGCCGGTGTTGCCTGGCTTCCCTGCCATCGCTCTGATGGCGTCCTTGCCGATGTCGCGTGCCTTCCTTGTCTTCCTAAGCAGCATCCTTGCCGCCTCCACCCGCCTTGTTTGGCTGGCTTGAGATGAAGAATATGCATGTATGCATATACAGTCAATGCATCAATGCATTTATTTTCCACCAACAAATGCATTTATGCATTTTACTCCTTGCGGGTCAGGGGTTTACCGATTTTCCACAGGCGAAAAAAAGCCCGCGCATTGGCGGGCTTTGTCTTACGCGGGGAGGTTAACGAGCGTACATGCCCCACCAGAACACATGACCGAGGATGCTGATCTGCTCGTCCTGGATATCCTGGAAGCTGTAGTCCTCGTCCGGGTGCTCATCGCGGTTGAAACTGCGCAGGCGAATCCCGGAAGGCAGGCGATAGAGCTGTTTAACGCGCAGCTGGCCATTGTGATTGATGGCATATAAATCACCATCCACGATGTCACCGATCCCACTCTTGCCCGCATTCACCCCGACCGTCGCGCCATCACGCAGCACCGGCAACATACTGTTGCCGCGCACCGTCACACACTTGGCCTGGTCGAACTGCACACCGTTATGTCGCAGGCTGCGCTTGCCGAAACGCAAGCTGGCCTTTTCGCTTTCCTCGATGACGAATCTTCCTGATCCAGCAGCCAATTCAACCTCGCGCAGAAAGGGGATCGACACCTCGTCATCATTAACGGGCGTGTCGTCGTCCCACAGGCTTATGTCCTTGAGTTCCGAATGCATCGGGTCGCGCCCGTCATCGCGCAAAGCGCCCAGCGCCGCGCGTCCGCGCAACTGGTCGGTGCTCACGCGGAAATACTCGGCTATGCGCGAGATGTGCTTGTCCGACGGATCAACGATCTTGCCGCCGAGGATCCGCGACAGCGTGGATTGAGGCACGCCGGTACGCCGGTGAAGCTCCGTGGGGGAGATCCGGTCGCGGTCCAGCAGCTCTCTTAATACGATAGAAACGTTGCGTTTTTGCATAACGGCGATAGTGACGGCAGTTTTTGGGGTTGGCAAATGCTAATTTGCATATTTTATGCATTTGCCATGCCCTGTACCTATCCGTTTGCGACCTGCGAACCCCCGACCTCGCGTGTTAACCTTGCCGCCATCGCAAAAAATGCTGGGCCAAGCGCCCCCTTTGCCCCATCACTTTCAACGAATTTGCCTACTATCCAATGAGTAAAAACACGTCCGATCTGTCCTCCCACACGCCGATGATGCAGCAGTACTGGCGCCTGAAAAACCAGCACCCTGATCAGTTGATGTTCTATCGCATGGGCGACTTCTACGAGATCTTCTACGAAGACGCGAAGAAGGCCGCCAAGTTGCTCGACATCACCCTGACCGCGCGCGGGCAGTCGGCGGGGCAGTCGATTCCGATGTGTGGGATTCCTTACCATTCGTTGGAAGGTTATCTGGTCAAGCTGGTGAAGCTGGGCGAGTCGGTGGTGATCTGCGAGCAGATCGGTGACCCGGCGACGAGCAAAGGCCCAGTGGAGCGCCAGGTGGTGCGCATTATCACGCCGGGCACGGTGAGTGATGAGGCGTTGCTCGATGAGCGCCGCGATAACCTGATCGCCGCGGTGCTGGGCGATGAGCGTTTGTTCGGCCTGTCGGTACTGGATATCACCAGCGGCAATTTCAGCGTGCTGGAGATCAAGGGCTGGGAGAATCTGCTCGCGGAGCTGGAGCGCATCAATCCGGTGGAGCTGTTGATTCCGGATGATTGGCCCAAAGATCTGCCGGCGGAAAAACGCCGTGGGACCAAACGTCGCGCGCCGTGGGATTTCGAACGTGACTCGGCGCTGAAAAGTCTGTGCCAGCAGTTTTCGGTGCAGGACCTCAAAGGCTTTGGTTGCGAAACCCTGACCCTGGCCATCGGCGCCGCCGGTTGTTTGCTTGGCTATGCCAAGGAAACCCAGCGCACCGCCCTGCCGCACTTGCGCAGCCTGCGCCATGAGCGCCTGGACGACACCGTGGTGCTCGATGGCGCCAGCCGTCGCAACCTGGAGTTGGACACCAACCTGGCCGGCGGCCGTGACAACACCTTGCAGTCGGTGGTCGACCGTTGCCAGACCGCCATGGGCAGCCGTTTGCTGACGCGTTGGCTGAACCGTCCATTGCGCGACTTGACGGTGCTGCAAGCGCGTCAGACGTCCATCACGTGCCTGCTGGATGGCTATCGCTTTGAAAAGCTGCAACCGCAGCTCAAGGAAATCGGCGATATCGAACGCATCCTGGCGCGAATCGGCCTGCGCAACGCGCGGCCGCGTGACCTCGCGCGCCTGCGCGATGCACTTGGCGCCCTGCCGCAGTTGCAAACCGCGATGACCGAACTGGACACGCCGCACCTGCAGCAGCTGGCCGTGACTGCCGGGACCTACCCGGAACTGGCAGCGCTGCTGGAAAAAGCCATCATCGACAACCCGCCCGCGATCATCCGTGACGGCGGCGTGCTGAAGACCGGTTACGACAGCGAACTGGATGAGCTGCAGTCCCTGAGCGAAAACGCCGGGCAGTTCCTGATCGATCTGGAAGCCCGCGAAAAAGCGCGCACCGGCCTGGCCAACCTCAAGGTCGGCTACAACCGTGTACATGGCTACTTTATTGAGCTGCCGAGCAAGCAGGCGGAGTCGGCACCGATTGATTATCAGCGTCGTCAAACCCTTAAAGGTGCCGAGCGCTTTATCACGCCTGAGCTGAAAGAGTTCGAAGACAAGGCGCTATCGGCCAAAAGCCGCGCCCTGGCGCGGGAAAAAATGCTCTACGAGGCCTTGCTCGAAGACCTGATCAGCCAATTGGCGCCGCTGCAGGACACCGCCGGCGCCCTGGCCGAGCTGGATGTACTGAGCAACCTCGCCGAGCGTGCGCTGAACCTTGACCTGAACTGCCCGCGCTTTGTCAGCGAGCCGTGCATGCGCATCGTGCAGGGTCGCCACCCAGTGGTAGAACAAGTGTTGACCACACCGTTCGTCGCCAACGACCTGTCGCTGGATGACGATACCCGCATGTTGGTGATCACCGGTCCGAACATGGGCGGTAAATCCACCTACATGCGGCAGACCGCATTGATCGTATTGCTGGCGCATATCGGCAGCTTTGTGCCGGCGGCCAGCTGCGAGCTGTCCCTGGTAGACCGGATTTTCACGCGGATCGGTTCCAGCGATGACCTGGCCGGTGGCCGTTCGACCTTTATGGTGGAAATGAGCGAAACCGCGAACATCCTGCACAATGCCACCGAGCGCAGCCTGGTGCTGATGGACGAAGTGGGCCGCGGTACCAGCACCTTCGACGGCCTGTCCCTGGCGTGGGCAGCGGCCGAGCGTCTGGCGCAATTGCGTGCCTACACGCTGTTTGCCACCCACTACTTCGAGCTCACCGTACTACCGGAAAACGAGCCGCTGGTGGCCAACGTGCACCTGAATGCCACCGAGCACAACGAGCGCATCGTGTTCCTGCACCACGTGCTGCCGGGGCCGGCCAGCCAGAGTTATGGCCTGGCCGTGGCACAACTGGCCGGCGTGCCGAACGAGGTGATCAGCCGCGCCCGCGAGCACCTCAGCCGCTTGGAAACCACCGCCCTGCCCCACGAAACCGTGGTCGCCAGGCCGGCCAAAGCCAGCAGCAAACCCGCCGCGCCGCACCAGAGCGACCTGTTCGCCAGCCTGCCCCATCCGGTGCTGGATGAGTTGGCGAAGCTTGACCTGGACGGCTTGACCCCGCGTAAAGCGTTAGAAATGTTATATGCACTGCAAGTTCGGATATAACGCACAGGCGTGCAAGCTGGTAGACTCTCGCGCGGTTTGGGATGCTGCAGGCTTTTAGCCTGGCCTGCAGACTATCGCTCCCGAACCTCGCGAGCCCTGCCACAAAGGGTTTCGCTGCCGCCGCCTGAGGAGAAAATTAGAAATGACCTTCGTCGTTACCGACAACTGCATCAAGTGCAAGTACACCGACTGCGTCGAAGTGTGTCCGGTGGACTGCTTCTACGAAGGCCCGAATTTCCTGGTAATCCACCCGGATGAGTGCATCGACTGCGCCCTGTGTGAGCCGGAATGCCCGGCCGTCGCTATTTTCTCCGAGGACGAAGTCCCGGCAGAGATGCAGGAATTTATTCAGTTGAACGTCGAGCTGGCGGAAATCTGGCCGAATATCACTGAGCGCAAAGACCCGATGCCGGACGCAGCGGAGTGGGATGGCAAAAAAGGTAAGATTGCAGACCTCGAACGCTGATAGCGTCGCTTCCCAAAAGGCCCCTTGCGGGCCTTTTTGCGTTTCTGGATGGCCGGTTTCACTTTTCTACAGGCAAAAAAAAGGGGCGGTATGACCCGCCCACATTTTTTCCCTAGTCCCTGTATTCCTTTTCATCGTCCTGATGAATCGCATCCTGCGACGTTCCTTCAAACCATCGTTCCTTGATGGCCGTGCCAATCCGTGGACACAGGGCTGATGTTAAAGAGTTCCCGGGGAACTTCAATGGGATCCAACCAGACTCAAAACAGATACCGAAGCTAAAACCGATATAAATAATTGTTATATTTCAATCGGTTATAAATTTCTCTCAACAGTTCGAGACGACCCCGCCGGGTAAAAAACCCAAACACTTACGAAAAAGTAAGCGAATGCTTACACGCGCAATTACGTAAAAGCGTAACCGGGCCCCGTCGAGCGCCCTTGCGGCAAAAAAAAGCCCCGACACGGTCGAGGCTTTTCTTAGGCGGAGCCGCTCAGTCGTCGCTGACCGTGATGGTCGGCATCGCCGGGGCAGCGGCTTCCTGCAGGACGATCCGCGCACCGACATGGCGGGCCAGCTCCTGATAGATCATGGCAATCTGGCCATCCGGCTCGGCTGCCACTGTGGGCTTGCCGCCGTCGGCCTGCTCGCGGATCACCATGGACAGCGGCAACGAGGCCAGCAGTTCAACGCCGTATTGGGTCGCCAACTTTTCGCCACCACCTTCGCCAAACAGGTGCTCGGCGTGGCCGCAGTTGGAGCAGATGTGCACCGCCATGTTTTCGACCACACCCAGCACCGGGATATTGACCTTGCGGAACATCTCCACGCCTTTCTTCGCGTCGAGCAGCGCCAGGTCCTGGGGCGTGGTCACGATCACGGAACCGGCCACCGGGACTTTCTGTGCCAGGGTCAGTTGGATGTCACCGGTGCCGGGCGGCATATCGATGACCAGGTAATCCAGGTCGCCCCAGGCGGTCTGGGTGACCAGTTGCAGCAACGCGCCCGAGACCATCGGGCCGCGCCAGACCATCGGCGTGTTGTCGTCGGTAAGGAAGGCCATGGACATCACCTCCACACCCATCGACTCGATCGGCACGAACCACTTCTGGTCCTTGACCTTGGGCCGCGTGCCCTCGGCAATGCCAAACATCACACCTTGGCTCGGGCCGTAGATATCAGCGTCGAGGATACCGACCCGCGCGCCTTCACGCGCCAGGGCCAGGGCCAGGTTGGCGGCAGTCGTGGATTTACCCACGCCGCCCTTGCCGGACGCCACCGCCACCACGTTCTTGACGTTGGCCAGGCCCGGGATCTGCGCCTGGGCCTTGTGCGGCGCGATCACGCACTGAATGTCGACCTTGGCCGAGGCCACGCCGTCGAGGCCTTCAATGGCCATTTGCAGCATCTGCGCCCAACCACTTTTGAACAGACCTGCGGCATAGCCCAGCTCCATGTGGACCGACACCTGATCACCCTGGATCTCGATGGCGCGTACACAACCGGCACTGACCGGGTCCTGGTTCAAATAGGGGTCGGTGTACTGGCGAAGAACGGCTTCCACCGCTGCGCGATTGACGGCGCTCATGGGCTACTCCCGAAAAAGACTGACTAAAACAGGCGGCTATCCTAACCGTTCCAGCGGTATAGCGGCATGCTTTCGCAGATCGGGAAGGTTCTGAAACAACGCCACGGGGTGAAATAAATTCCCCGGCGCTTTATAGTGGCCGACCTCCGTTTCATCAAGTAGCCGAGCCCCATGTCCGAGCCACGCAAGATCCTCGTCACCAGCGCCCTGCCCTATGCCAATGGTTCTATCCATCTTGGCCATATGCTTGAGTACATCCAGACCGATATGTGGGTGCGCTTCCAGAAGCATCGCGGCAACCAATGCATTTATGTCTGCGCGGACGACGCCCACGGTTCGGCCATCATGCTGCGTGCCGAAAAGGAAGGGATCACTCCGGAACAACTGATCGCCAATGTGCAGGCTGAACACAGCGCCGACTTTGCCGAGTTCCTGGTGGATTTCGACAACTTCCATTCGACCCACTCCGACGAAAACCGTGAGCTGTCGAGCCAGATCTACCTGCGGTTGAAGGACGCCGGGCACATCGCCACGCGTTCGATCACCCAATATTTCGACCCGGAAAAGAAAATGTTCCTGGCCGACCGCTTCATCAAGGGCACCTGCCCGAAATGCGGCACCGAAGACCAATACGGCGACAACTGCGAGAAATGCGGTGCTACCTACGCACCGACTGACTTGAAGGACCCCAAGTCGGCAATCTCCGGCGCCACCCCGGTGCTCAAGGATTCCCAGCACTTCTTCTTCAAGCTCCCGGACTTCCAGCAGATGCTGCAGACCTGGACCCGCAGCGGCACCCTGCAGGACGCCGTGGCCAACAAGATCGCCGAATGGCTAGACGCCGGCCTGCAGCAGTGGGACATCTCCCGCGATGCGCCGTACTTCGGCTTCGAGATCCCCGGCGAGCCGGGCAAGTACTTCTATGTGTGGCTGGACGCGCCGATCGGCTACATGGCCAGCTTCAAGAACCTCTGTGACCGCACACCTGAGCTGGACTTCGACGCGTTCTGGGCCAAGGATTCCACCGCCGAGCTGTACCACTTCATCGGCAAGGACATCGTCAACTTCCACGCCCTGTTCTGGCCGGCCATGCTCGAAGGTTCGGGCTACCGCAAGCCAACCGGCATCGCGGTGCACGGCTACCTGACGGTCAACGGCCAGAAAATGTCCAAGTCCCGTGGCACCTTCATCAAGGCGCGCACCTACCTGGACCATCTGTCGCCGGAATACCTGCGCTACTACTACGCCTCCAAGCTGGGCCGTGGTGTCGATGACCTCGACCTGAACCTGGAAGACTTCGTACAGAAGGTCAACTCGGACCTCGTGGGCAAAGTCGTCAACATCGCCAGCCGTTGCGCCGGGTTCATCCACAAGGGCAATGCCGGTGTGCTGGTGGCCGAGAATGCCGCGCCGGAACTGACTGAAGCCTTCCTGGCCGCCGCGCCAAGCATCGCCGATGCCTATGAAGCCCGTGACTTTGCCCGCGCCATGCGCGAGATCATGGGCCTGGCCGACCGCGCTAACGCCTGGATCGCCGACAAGGCACCGTGGTCGCTGAACAAGCAGGAAGGCAAGGAGGCTGAAGTCCAGGCGATCTGCGCCACGGGCGTCAACCTGTTCCGCCAGTTGGTGATCTTCCTCAAGCCGGTGCTGCCATTGCTGGCCGCCGATGCCGAGGCATTCCTCAACGTTGCGCCGCTGACCTGGAACGACCACGCGACGCTGCTCAGCAACCATCAGTTGAATGCGTTCAAGCCGCTGATGACGCGCATCGACCCGGTAAAAGTCCAGGCCATGACCGACGCTTCGAAAGAAGACCTCGCCGCCAGCCAGACCGACACCGGCTCGGCTGCGCCAGCCGGCAACGGTGAGCTGGCCAAGGACCCGATCTCTGCGGAGATCGATTTCGACGCCTTTGCCGCCGTGGACCTGCGCGTTGCGCTGATCGTCAAGGCCGAAGCCGTTGAGGGCGCAGACAAGCTGCTGCGCCTGACCCTGGACCTCGGCGGCGAGCAACGTAATGTGTTCTCCGGGATCAAGAGCGCGTATCCGGACCCGTCCAAGCTCGACGGTCGCCTGACCATGATGATCGCCAACCTCAAGCCACGGAAAATGAAATTCGGCATTTCCGAAGGCATGGTGATGGCGGCCGGCCCTGGTGGCGAAGAAATCTACCTGCTGAGCCCTGACAGCGGCGCCAAGCCGGGTCAACGCATCAAGTAAGCGACAGGCTGTGGTGGCCCGGCGGGTAATGCCGAGCGGGCTTGTTGGCAACCAGGCTTGTCGTGGCTAGCCGGTTTGTTTGTGGCCAATGGGGTTGTTGTGGCCAGTAGGCTTGTTGTGGCCAATGGGGCTGTTGTGGCGAGCGGGCTTGCCCGCGTTGGGGCGCGCAGCGCCCCCAAACCAGACACCCCGCTCCAACTGTAAAAACTGCGGTGGCCCTATTGGGGCCGCTACGCAGCCCAGCGCGGGCAAGCCCGCTCGCCACACAAAGCTGGCAACAAACTGGCAATGGCTGGCAAATAGCTGGTAATGCGCTGGTAAAGCGCTGGCAAAACGCCAGATCACTACCGCAGGCCGGGGCATTGCAACAAGCCCACCCCTTACAAAATACCGTTCGCTCAGCCGGCATACCCATGACCGATATGCTCTTCACCCTCCTCAGCGCTGCTCTCATCAGCAACCTCGTGTTGCAGATGCCGCTGGCGGTCGACCCGGTGTTGGCCCCGCTTGCTCGCCAACAGGTGCACGCCCTGGGGCTCGCCACCACGCTGCTGATGCTACTGAGTGGAGTGCTGGGCTATCTGCTGGACCACTATTTATTGCAACCACTGGCGCTGACCGCCCTGCGGCTGTTCGTGTTCCTGCCGCTCACCGCCTTGTTGATCAGCCCCGTACTTCGCCTGCTTGCCCGCCTGCGACCGTCCATGCAGTGGGAAGGCCTGTGGTTTTTGCTGCTGGGCAACGCAGGCCTATTGGACGTGGTGCTGCTGGCTACTCAGGATGATCAGGGCTTGATCCACATGACCGCACTGAGCCTTGGCAGCGGGCTGGGTTTTTGGCTGCTATTGAGCCTGTACAGCGACTTGCACGAACGCATCGCCGACAATGACATCCCCCTGCCCTTTCGCGGCCTGCCGGTGGAGCTGATCAGCGCCGGGCTGATGGCGGTGGCTTTCCTCGGTTTCAACGCAATGATCAAAGCATGAACCTGATTCAACGTATCGACGCACTGCTACCGCAGACCCAATGCGGCAAATGCGGGCACCCGGGCTGCAGACCTTACGCTGAGGGCATCGCCCAGGGCGAGGCGATCAACAAGTGCCCGCCGGGCGGGCAGGAAACCCTCGATGGATTGGCGCACTTGCTGAACGTGCCGGTGTTGGCTCTGGACACCACCCGGGGCGAGGCGCCTGCGCAGGTTGCGTATATCCGCGAGGCCGAGTGCATCGGCTGCACCAAATGCATCCAGGCGTGCCCGGTGGATGCGATTGTCGGGGCCGCCAAGTTGATGCACACGGTGATCGTCGACGAATGCACGGGCTGCGACCTCTGCGTCGCACCGTGCCCGGTCGACTGCATCGAGATGCGCCCGCCGACCACGGTAGTGCCGATAGTCGGCGGCCTGGCGGCCAATGATGCCGAGCGCCGCGCGCGCGACCTCAAACGTGACCGCGCACGGCGGCGCTTTGAACAACGCCACGCGCGCCTGCAACGCGAAGAGGAACACAAGATCGCCGAACGGCTAGCGCGGGCCAAGCGCACAGCCGCGGTCGAAGCGGCACCGCAGGATAGCCAACAGGCAGCCCTGGATGCGGCGATCAAGAAAGCCAAAATCAACCTGGCGATGAGTCGCGCGCAGTTACACAAATCCTTGAAGGCGTTTGGTCATCCCCCCACGTTCGAGCAACAGTCGCAACTGATCATCCTGCAACAGCAGTTCGAGGCGGCCGAGCAAGCGCTTGGCGCCCTGGAGGCCAACAGCGTCGCCGTGGCCGCGCCGCCCGCGAGCACGCTGGCCGACCTCAAGCGCGCCAAGATCCAATTGGCCATGCGTCGCGCCGAACTGAAAAAAGCCCAGGACCAGAATGCCGATCCGCAGCAGTTGGCCGAAGCGCAAGGCAAGCTCGACGCCGCGCAGCGCCAGGTGGACGCCCATGGTGGCCGCTGACCCGCAACACGCCCTGCAGCGTGTATTGCTGGCGACCCTGCCAGGCGTGGCGACACTGTGCTGGTTCTACGGCTGGGGCGTGCTGATCAATCTGGCGCTGGCCGGCGTATGTGCAGTGCTGGTGGATGCAGGTGCACAGCGCTTGCGGGGACGTCGCGTGAATGACCTGAGCAGCCTGGTCACGGCGACACTGCTGGCCCTGGCGCTGCCGCCGTATTGCCCCTGGTGGCTGTGCGTGGCGGCCGTTGCCAGTGGGCTGCTGCTGGGCAAGCACCTGTATGGTGGCAATCGCAACCCGTTCAACCCGGCGATGGTCGGCTATGCCTTGATGCTGATTGCCTTTCCGCAATCCATGAGCCACTGGCCCGCTGCCCATGGCCTGGACCTGCTGGCTGGCGTGCAGCAGGTGTTGGGATTGCAGGGCACTGCGCCCGACGCCTGGGCCCAGGCCACCGCGCTGGATACCCTGCGCACCAATAACAGCCTGACCATCGACGAGTTGTTCGCGCGCAGCCCGGCGTTTGGCGTGTGGGGAGCCAAGGGCAGTGAGTGGGTAGGCCTGGCCTACCTGGCAGGCGGGCTTCTGCTACTGCAACAACGGGTAATCAGTTGGCATGCCCCGGTGGGCATGCTGGCGGGCCTGTTTGTGAGCAGCATGCTGTTCTGGAACGGCTCGGGGTCTGACTCCCAGGGCTCGCCCCTGTTTCATCTGTTGAGCGGCGCCACCCTGCTCGGCGCATTTTTTATCGTCACCGAGCCGGTGTCCGGCCCTCGCCACCCAAGGGCGCGCCTGCTGTTCGGCGCGGGTGTTGGGGTGCTGACTTATCTGATTCGCACGTGGGGCGGTTACCCGGACGGTGTGGCCTTTGCGGTGCTGCTGATGAATTTGGCCGTGCCGGCCCTGGAGCGTTGGGTGGCGTCGACATCGTCGGCGGTGGACGCATGAACGCCGCCAAAGGCTGGGCATGGGCCGCGCTGATCGCCACGTTGGGGGTCGCGCTGCCTCTGGGCCTTCAACACCTCACCGGCGAGCAGGCCGCCCGCCAGGCCCAAACGCAACAAGGCCGGGCGTTGCTCGACCTGCTCCCCGATGCACACTACGACAATGCCCCGCTCGCTCACCCCTTGGCGATCGCCGTGCAGCCACTGGCCAACAGCCAGTTGCAGGGTGGCTACCTCGCGACGCTGTCCGGCCACCCCAGCGCGCTGCTGCTGCGGCTGCGCGCCGACGGCTATGTCGGGCCGATCGAGTTACTGGTCGCCATCGACCGCGACGGTCAGTTGCTGGGGGTCAAAACCCTGGTGCAGTCAGAAACCCCGAACATTGGCGGCCTTATCAGTGAGCACGGCAACCTATGGATGGCGGCGTTCAAAGGTCATTCACGTGATAACCCGCCGCCATTCGATCACATGGCCAGCGCGACCGTGACGTCCCGCGCCGTGACCCATGCGGTTCAGGACGCATTGCGCTATTTCGATGAGCATCGATCGTCATTGCTGGAGCGCGACGCCCATGAGTAAAACCGTTGGCCTGGCCCATGCGCTGATGCTCGTTCCGCTGCTCGGGGTGACGGACACACTGGCCAACGCCTTGAGTTTCCTCGGGGTGTACGCACTGATCGTAGCGCTTTACGCAGTGGCCATGGGCGCGGTGCGTACGCGCCTTGGCGCACCAGCGCGATGGGTTGCCAGCCTGATGCTGGCGGCCTCCCTGGTCAGCAGTGCGCAGGTGCTGCTGCAGGCATTCGCGCTGCCCGTGTATCTGCAATTGAGTGCCTACCTTGCGCTGATCAGCGTGCAGTGCATCGTGCTGGAATATTCAGGCTTTTTCACAGCAGGCCAGCGCAAGGCCCAATGGCGCTTGTTCGGCCTGTTTGGCGTGTTGATGGTCAGCATGGGCTTGTTACGTGCGAGCACCGTCACCACATTGATGCCCGCCGGGTTTATCCTGCTCGGGCTATTGCTCGCCGGGTATCAAGCCTGGGCCCATTATTCGAAACCGCGCTGACCGCCTGCAAGGAACCGACCGCCCCATGAATGCCGCAAAACGCCTGGAAATTTTCCGCAGGCTTCACGAAGACAATCCGGAACCCAAGACCGAACTGGCCTACACCACCCCGTTCGAGTTGCTGATTGCGGTGATCCTGTCGGCCCAATCCACAGACGTTGGCGTCAACAAGGCGACGGCAAAGCTATACCCCGTAGCGAACACACCCGAGGCGATCCATGCCCTGGGGGTGGAAGGGTTATCCGAATACATCAAGACCATCGGCCTGTATAACAGCAAGGCCAAAAACGTTATCGAAACCTGCCGTCTGCTGGTCGAGTTGCATGGCAGCCAGGTGCCGCAAACCCGCGAAGCCCTCGAAGCGCTGCCGGGGGTTGGCCGTAAAACCGCCAATGTGGTGCTCAACACCGCGTTCAGGCAACTAACGATGGCGGTAGATACGCATATTTTCCGCGTCAGCAACCGTACCGGCATTGCACGCGGGAAGAACGTGGTGGAGGTGGAAAAGCAGTTGATGAAGTTCGTACCCAAGCCGTACCTGCTCGATTCCCACCACTGGTTGATCCTTCACGGACGCTACGTCTGCCAGGCCCGCAAGCCTCGTTGCGGCAGCTGTCGCATTGAGGACCTGTGCGAATACAAGGAAAAAACCTCTGACGATTGAGGGATCATTGGTTTTCTCGATCAGGCGATTGAAAAAATCTTTTTTACCCGCCCATGGATTATCGTTATAAGGAGCGCCAACGGCAGTCTTAGCCCGGAGTTAACCTTATGAGCACTGGCAAAGAACAACTGGAAGTGGAAGACGACCTCGTTGAGTCGGATGAGGACGGGGCTGAAGCACCTGTGGCAGAGGTGGCCAAGACCAATTTGAGCAAACGCCGCACTATCGACAATCTTCTGGAAGAGCGACGCTTGCAAAAACAGCTGGCCGACTACGACTTCGACCTCTGACAGAGCCTGTAACGGCCGGAAGCCTCCCTGACGGAGGCTTTTTTGTGCCGGTTCACTTGAATCTCGCCCTCCTCCTATACCAGGCCGTTGCGTTGGGCCAACTCGATCAGGTCCACCAGCGAACGCGCATTGAGCTTGAGCAGCAAGCGTGTCTTATAAGTGCTGACGGTCTTGTTACTGAGGAACATGCCATCCGCGATCTCCTTGTTGGTTTTGCCCCGGGCCAGCTGTTGCAACACCATCATCTCCCGACCCGAAAGACGCTCGACCATATCGGCCTCGCTGGCGTTGCCCATGGTGGAGCGCACCGAATTGAGCGCCTGGTTCGGGAAGTAGCTGTAGCCGGAGAGCACCGCTTTTATGGCGCTCAACAACTCGGTCAGGTCCTGTTGCTTGCACACATAGCCGGCGGCGCCCGCTTGCATGCACCGCATGGAGAAATGGCCCGGTGCCTGGGACGTGAGCACCAACACCTTGAACGGTGCCGGCTGTTTGGCAGAAGACAGTCGGCAGATAACTTCCAGGCCATCGAGCTTGGGAATTCCAATATCCAGTATGACAATGTCCGGCATATGCTCCCGCGCAAGTTGCAACGCATCGACACCGTTATCGGTCTCGGCAACGACCTCATAACCATGACGCTCCATTAGCATACGCACAGCAAGACGAATGACGGGATGATCATCCACGATCAGCACTTTATTCATGAGAAAGTCCAATTTCGCTGTTCGAATTATTCAGAGCAAACACAATAGCCTAGTCGTTTCCTAGTTGGCATAGCATTCCCCCCCCAAGTATGAGTAAGCAGAGACGCAACCCACAACCAGCTAGGAATTAGCCTACAAAAAAAACGCTAACTCAGGTGTATCGAGTTTTATAGAGCCTTTCAGATCTTTCCGGGGCTGCACACGTTTTGAGTGAAATATCCAATGGATAAGGGGAAGGTGGTAAACGTAGCGCACACAAGTTTCAGGAAACGTCCCTTGCTTGCAGCGTCCTCGGTGACGAGCCGGCAAAAAAGGCCCACGTATTTCAGTTCCATTAGACACATTCATTAACACTCCTGATTTCCTACAGAACTTTCTATTTTTTATATTCACAAAACACTTTCTTGTGTGAATTTTCTGTAAGACATAGTTCCTATCCAGGTGTAAATAATTCATTCACACAGGCAAAACCCGACCATCATTCGCATTCAACTCTTTTTGCGCCCCCGGGCATCAGCAAACTTAAACATTTATAAACAAGAGGGTTTCCATTTATATACAGCCAAAAAAAAATGGCCCCTGAACAAGGGGCCATTTTTCACATCATTTGGAACATTCAGAACAACTTACGGCCCTTGTTGGCCGCAATGCGCATGCGCAGTGCGTTCAACTTGATAAAGCCTGCTGCGTCCGCCTGGTTGTAAGCGCCGCCATCTTCTTCGAAGGTGGCGATGTTGGCATCGAACAGCGACTCATCGGACTTGCGACCGGTCACGATCACATTGCCCTTGTACAGCTTGAGGCGCACAACGCCGTTCACGTGGGCCTGGGACGCGTCGATCATCTGTTGCAGCATCACACGCTCAGGGCTCCACCAGTAGCCGGTGTAGATCAGGCTGGCGTACTTGGGCATCAACTCGTCTTTGAGGTGAGCCACTTCACGGTCCAGGGTGATGGACTCGATGGCGCGGTGAGCGCGCAACATGATGGTGCCGCCCGGGGTTTCGTAGCAGCCACGGGACTTCATGCCCACGTAACGGTTTTCGACGATGTCGAGACGGCCGATACCGTGTTCGCCACCGATACGGTTCAGGGTCGCCAGCACGGTGGCCGGGGTCATTTCGACGCCGTCCAGCGCGACGATGTCGCCGTTGCGGTAGGTCAGTTCCAGGTACTGTGGCTTGTCTGGCGCGTTCTCCGGGGAGACGGTCCATTTCCACATGTCTTCTTCGTGCTCGGTCCAGGTGTCTTCCAGCACGCCGCCTTCATAGGAGATGTGCAGCAGGTTGGCGTCCATCGAGTACGGGGACTTCTTCTTGCCGTGGCGCTCGATCGGGATGGCGTGCTTTTCAGCGTAATCCATCAGTTTTTCACGGGACAGCAGGTCCCATTCACGCCAAGGAGCAATCACTTTCACGCCAGGCTTGAGCGCGTAGGCACCCAGCTCGAAACGCACCTGGTCGTTGCCCTTGCCGGTAGCGCCATGGGAAATGGCGTCGGCGCCGGTTTCGTTGGCGATTTCGATAAGGCGCTTGGCGATCAGCGGACGTGCGATGGAGGTACCCAGCAGGTACTCGCCTTCGTAGACGGTGTTGGCGCGAAACATCGGGAAGACGAAATCGCGGACGAACTCTTCGCGCAGGTCGTCAATGTAGATCTCTTTCACGCCCATGGCTTGCGCCTTGGCACGTGCAGGTTCGACCTCTTCGCCCTGACCCAGGTCAGCGGTGAAGGTCACCACTTCACAGTTATAAGTATCCTGCAGCCACTTGAGGATCACCGAAGTGTCCAGGCCGCCGGAATACGCGAGAACGACCTTGTTTACGTCGGCCATGCCATCACTCCACGGGGTTGTACGGAAAGCCGTCGATTCTACCGACCAAAACCGTGAATTTACAGGGGCGCGACAGCAAATGAAGATAAAGCGACAGATTATGTCGAGCGGGCGACCGATGGCCGCACGTTACGACGTATGGGCCGGGTTGCTTGGACCAACGGCCTGAGGCGCCGGTTTTTCGGGGGTTGCCACGCGCTCAAGCTGGATATTCACGCGACGGTTGCGTGCCCGATTGGCAGCATTGGTGTTGGGTGCCAGGGGGTAACTTTCGCCGTGGAAGCGCATGGTGATCTGCGATTCCTGGATACCGTTGGCCTTCAGGTAGTCCATCACCGCCAGCGCACGGCG
The DNA here is from genome assembly GCF_021606685.1 of Pseudomonas syringae. Classification (GTDB taxonomy): domain Bacteria; phylum Pseudomonadota; class Gammaproteobacteria; order Pseudomonadales; family Pseudomonadaceae; genus Aquipseudomonas; species Aquipseudomonas syringae_R. The sequence goes on along the minus strand of NZ_WKCB01000012.1, from coordinate 51,717 downwards.
GCGTGAGACGTCACGGTTGGTCAGGCGGTTGCCACTGTTGTCCGAATGGCCGTTCAATTCGACATGGTTAACCGTCGGGTCGGCTTTCATGTACGCAAGAATCACGTCCAGTTTCTTTTTGGCTGCCGCGTCCAGCTCGATACCGCCACCGGGGAAGCCGACTTCGGTCTGTTTCACTTGGTCGTAATTCATCGGCAACAGCTTGGTGGTGCACAACTGATAGTCGTTGTAGGCCTTGTTGAACTTCACCGGCAGCAGGCGGATTTCCGAATAACCGCCTTCGCGCCCGTAATGCCGCACCGTCGGGCTGCGCCCTTCCAGCAAGCCCGTAAACAGCCGGCCAGCCTGGGCTTGCGAGCTGTTAAAGAGTACATCGCCACTGCCAGCACGCACGGCGCCGAGGTTGATATCGCCCCGGCCCGGCTGCCAAGGGGCTGCCGCCGCCAACAACGTGGCCGAGCCCGCGCCCAGCGAACCGTTATAGGCTTTGAGGCGAAACGTCGCCTGCTCGCCGGCCCGACGCACGAACTCGCCCGAACCGAAATCGGTGATCGGCTGGGTAAGGCGGCACTCGAACTGGTCGCCGTCCACCTTCCACTCAATATTCTCCAGACGTGTCTGGAACGTGAGGGCCATCGCAGGCAGGCTGGCGAACACACTGAGCAGGGCTAGATAATGCTGGCGCACGGGAGGCTCCACTGGTTTCTACAACACTTCAAAGCGTCATACATCGATAAGGCATACGAAAGGCTATCGGATGCATCCGGCAAAACTTGATAGCGAGTGCCTGCAAGAGTCTTTTCCGGTAGCATTCCCACCAGATTGACCCGCCTGGAATCCCCAATGTCCGACCGCCTGACCCTGCTGCGTCCCGACGACTGGCATATTCATCTTCGCGATGGTGCTGCGTTACCCCAAACCGTGGCCGATGTAGCGCGCACATTTGGCCGCGCCATCATCATGCCCAATCTGGTACCTCCGGTGCGTAACGCCGCTGAAGCCGACGCCTATCGCCAGCGCATCCTCGCTGCACGACCGGCCGGCAGCCGTTTCGAACCGTTGATGGTGCTCTACCTCACCGACCGTACCCAGCCTGAAGAAATTCGCGCTGCCAAGGCGACCGGTTTTGTGCACGCCGCCAAGCTATACCCGGCTGGCGCGACCACCAACTCCGATTCCGGTGTGACCAGCATCGACAAGATCCTGCCGGCCATCGAAGCCATGGCTGAAGTCGGCATGCCGCTGCTGATCCACGGTGAAGTCACCCGTGGCGATGTCGACGTGTTTGATCGCGAGAAGATCTTCATCGACGAGCATATGCGCCGTGTGGTCGAGCTGTTCCCGACCCTCAAGGTGGTGTTCGAGCACATCACCACCGCCGATGCCGTGCAGTTCGTCAGCGAGGCCTCGGCCAACGTGGGCGCGACCATCACCGCGCATCACCTGCTGTACAACCGCAACCACATGCTGGTGGGCGGGATTCGGCCGCATTTTTATTGCCTGCCGATCCTCAAGCGCAACACCCACCAGGTGGCCTTGCTCGACGCCGCCACCAGCGGCAGCCCCAAGTTCTTCCTTGGCACCGACTCGGCGCCCCATGCCCAACACGCCAAGGAAGCCGCGTGCGGCTGTGCCGGTTGCTACACCGCGTATGCCGCCATCGAGCTGTACGCCGAAGCATTCGAACAGCGCAACGCCCTGGACAAACTCGAAGGCTTCGCCAGCCTTAATGGCCCGCGTTTCTACGGCCTGCCGGCGAATACCGACCGCATTACCCTGGTTCGTGAAGACTGGACCGCCCCTGCCAGCCTGCCGTTTGGCGAGCTGACTGTTATCCCGCTGCGCGCCGGTGAAACACTGCGCTGGCGCCTGCTGGAGGAAAGCAAGTGAGTGAAGACCATTACGATGACGACCAGGAACACAGCGGTGGCGGTGGTTCGCGCCACCCGATGGCTGAGCGTTTCCGTGGCTACCTGCCTGTCGTTATCGACGTAGAAACCGGCGGCTTCAACTGCGCCACCGATGCCCTGCTGGAAATCGCCGCAACCACCATCGGCATGGATGAGCAGGGTTTCGTGTACCCGGAACACACCCACTTCTTCCGCGTCGAGCCGTTTGAAGGCGCCAATATCGAAGCGGCGGCCCTGGAATTTACCGGGATCAAGCTCGATCACCCGCTGCGCATGGCCGTGAGTGAAGAAGCGGCGCTGACCGATATCTTCCGTGGTGTGCGCAAGGCGTTGAAGGCCAATGGCTGCAAACGCGCGATCCTGGTGGGCCACAACAGCAGCTTCGACCTGGGTTTCCTGAACGCTGCCGTGACGCGCCTGGACATGAAGCGCAACCCGTTCCACCCGTTCTCCAGCTTCGACACCGCCACCCTCGCCGGCCTGGCTTATGGCCAGACCGTGCTGGCCAAAGCCTGCCAGGCAGCCGGCATCGACTTCGACGGCCGCGAGGCCCACTCGGCTCGCTACGACACCGAGAAGACCGCCGAGCTGTTCTGCGGCATCGTCAACCGCTGGAAGCAGATGGGCGGCTGGGAAGACTTCAACGACTGATACTGGCCCGAACAAGCGGGCTTCTGTGGCTAGCTGGCTTGTTGTGGCAAGCAGGCCTCTGTGAAAAGCAGGCTTGGTGTGGCTAGCAGGCCTCTGTGAAAAGCAGGCTTGGTGTGGCTAGCAGGCCTCTGTGAAAAGCAGGCTTGGTGTGGCTAGCAGGCCTCTGTGAAAAGCAGGTTTGTTGTGGCGAGCGGGCTTGCCCGCGTTGGGCTGCGTAGCGGCCCCAGTAAGGCCGCCACGGTTTAACTGTTGAACCGCGGTATCAGGTTTTGGGGCTGCTTCGCACCCCAACGCGGGCAAGCCCGCTCGCCACAAGAGCCCGCTAGCCAAAAAAAACCAGCTGGCCACCACAAGCCAGCTCGCCTCCGAGTCAAACGCAGCGCATAAAAAAACCGGCCTTCTCAGGCCGGTTTTTTTGTACCTCGACGCGGGCTTACAGCTTGCCGGCGTTCTCGGTCAGGTAAGCCGCAACGCCTTCTGGCGAAGCGTTCATGCCTTTGTCGCCTTTTTTCCAGTTGGCAGGGCAGACTTCGCCGTGCTCTTCGTGAAATTGCAGCGCGTCGACCAGACGGATCAGCTCTTCCATGTTACGGCCCAGCGGCAGGTCGTTGATGATCTGCGAACGGACAACGCCCTTGTCGTCGATCAGGAACGCGCCACGGAACGCCACGCCGCCTTCAGACTCAACGTCGTAGGCCTTGGCGATGTCGTGCTTCATGTCGGCAGCCATGGTGTATTTGACTTTGCCGATGCCGCCATCATTGATGGCAGTGTTACGCCAGGCGTTGTGGGTGAAATGGGAGTCGATGGAAACGGCGACCACTTCAACGTTGCGCGCCTTGAAATCGTCCATGCGGTGGTCCAGAGCGATCAGCTCCGAAGGGCAGACGAAGGTGAAGTCCAGCGGGTAGAAGAATACCAGGCCGTATTTGCCTTTGATGGCTTCAGACAGTTTGAAGCTGTCTACGATTTCGCCATTGCCGAGGACGGCAGGTACGTCGAAATCCGGGGCTTGTTTGCCGACGAGTACGCTCATTGGATATCTCCTGATGTAAGGGTGACGATTGAAGTAAAACGACCGGCCTTGAGTCTGCCGCACGCAAGCGACAGCCCTGTGACGCAGTCACGCTTCGTGATGACCGACCATCATACACTGAAAAAACCGTTCGTCAGTGGGAGGGCCCTGAAGGTGAATGCCCTACGAATCTACTTTGACAATCATTCTCGTTAACATTAAGATCCAACGCACTCAAGCCTTAACCCGCGACGGTTCTCCCTTATGTATGTGTGCCTCTGTACTGGCGTCACCGACGGACAAATCCGCGAAGCAATCTATGAAGGTTGCTGCAGCTACAAGGAAGTGCGCGAAACCACCGGCGTTGCCAGCCAGTGTGGTAAATGTGCCTGCCTCGCCAAGCAAGTGGTACGGGAAACCCTGACGCAGCTGCAGACAGCCCAGGCCGCGCTCCCCTACTCAGCAGAATTTACACACGCTTAAATTGGCGTGTTTTAAAGAACCGGACTTAGTGTCCGGTTTTTTTATGCCCGTAATTCAATTAGTTAGCGCCAAGACGCGGAACACAAACATTCTTATTCCGATTAATTTTCATTTATTATTCAATAACTTAGGTTTGACACTAGAGAATTCGCCGCTCAAACTCCGCCTATATACAGCTATTACAGGGCAGGACCCCAGTCATGAAAGGCGACATCTCAGTCATCCAGCAACTCAACAAAATCCTTGCCAATGAACTGGTCGCGATCAATCAGTACTTTCTGCATGCGCGCATGTACGACGATTGGGGCCTGGAAAAGCTCGGCAAGCGTGAATACAAAGAATCCATCAAAGCCATGAAAGACGCGGACGCGCTGATCAAGCGCATCCTGTTCCTGGAAGGCCTGCCGAACGTACAGGACCTGGGCAAGCTGAACATCGGCGAGCACACCCAGGAAATGATCAGCAGCGACCTGGGCTTTGAACGCAAGAGCCACAGTGACCTCAAGGCCGCCATTGCTCACTGCGAAACCAAGGGCGACTTCGGCAGCCGTGAGCTGTTGGAAGATATCCTGGAAGATCAGGAAGAGCATATCGACTGGCTGGAAACCCAGCTTGGCTTGATCGACAAGGTCAGCCTGGAGAACTACCTGCAATCGCAAATGGGTGAATAACCCTTAGGCGACAGGTACAAAAAAGCCCCGCTCTCTTGGAGAAGCGGGGCTTTTTATTGCAAGCGAATTACGCGTCAGTCTTGGCTGCCGCGTTGGCCGCTGCGTCTTTGATCAGCGCTTGCAACGAACCATCAGCTGCCATTTCAGTGATGATGTCGCTACCGCCGACCAGCTCACCGGCCACCCACAGTTGTGGGAAAGTAGGCCAGTTGGCGTACTTGGGCAGGTTGGCGCGGATTTCCGGGTTTTGCAGGATATCCACATAAGCGAATTTCTCGCCGCACGCCATGATGGCCTGGGACGCCTTCGCGGAGAAACCGCACTGAGGAGCATTCGGAGCGCCCTTCATGTAAAGCAGAATGGTGTTGTTGGCAATCTGCTCTTTGATCGTTTCGATGATATCCATGGAACACCTCGGCTGGAACTTTGCGACTCACAGGTCGGCACGGTGGCGCATTGTAACGCAAAATCCCAGCGTGGTGCTCGGGCACCTTACGCAGCCGCCACCTGCACCGGCACCCCATTCAACGCCGCGTTGCCCGACAATTCGTCCAACTGCCGCTCGTCGGTCAAGTCATTCGCGCTCGCGCCCGGCTGCCCGCTGGCAATAGCCATCTGCACCCCCGGGCGGCCGTGCCCCCAGCCATGCGGCAGGCTGACTACGCCAGGCATCATGTCCAGGCTGGCCACCACCTCCACCTCGATCATGCCGATACGTGAACTCACGCGCACCCGCTGGCCATCGCTCAACTGCCGGTGGCTCAGGTCGTCGGGATGCATCAGCAACTGGTGCCTCGGCTTGCCCTTCACCAACCGGTGATAGTTATGCATCCAGGAATTATTGCTGCGCACATGACGACGGCCGATCAACAGCAGTTCGTCGGCCACCGGCAAGGGCTGCGCGGCAAACCGTGCCAAGTCCGCGAGGATCACCGCCGGTGCGGCCTGCACTTTGCCGTCTGCGGTTTTCAAACGGGCAGCCAAGTTGGGCCTGAGCGGTCCCAGGTCCATGCCATGCGGGTGATCCGCGAGCCTCTCGACCGACAGCTTATGCGCGGACGCATCACCGTACACACCCGCGCGCAGCCCCAAGTCGATCATCTGCGCCGGAGGCAGGGTCGGTTTGAGCGCGGCGCCGGTCTGAGCGGCAAACGCCTTGGCCAGACCGACGAAAATCTCCCAGTCGTGCAGCGCCCCAGCGGGCTTGGGCAGGATTGCGCGGTTGAAACGCGTCACGTTGCGCACCGCGAACATGTTGAACGTAGTGTCGTAGTGATCGTTTTCCAAGGCAGAAGTAGACGGCAGAATCAGGTCGGCGTATCGCGTCGTCTCGTTGATATACAGGTCGATGCTGACCATGAACTCCAGCCCGTCCAGCGCCTGTTCCAACTGGCGACCATTGGGCGTCGACAACACCGGGTTGCCCGCCACCGTCACCAAGGCGCGGATCTGCCCCTCGCCTGCGGTGAGCATTTCTTCGGCCAACGCCGACACCGGTAACTCGCCACCGTATTCCGGGCGCGCCGAAACCCGGCTCTGCCAGCGATTGAAATGCCCGCCGCCGGTAGACGCCACCAGGTCTACCGCCGGTGTAGTGCACACCGCGCCACCGACGCGGTCGAGGTTGCCGGTCACCAGGTTGATCAGCTGCACCAACCAATGACACAAGGTACCGAACGCCTGGGTCGAGACGCCCATGCGCCCATAACACACGGCCTTGTCAGCGGCGGCAAAGTCCCGCGCCAGCTGGCGGATCTGCTCGGCGGGCACTGCACACTGGCGGCTCATGGCGTCGGCGGTAAACCCGGCAATCGCCGCGCGCACATCGTCCAGGCCCTCGATCGGCAAGTGGCTGTCGCGGGTCAGGTGCTCGGCAAACAAGGTGTTTAGCACGCCGAACAACAGCGCCGCATCGCCACCGGGCCGCACGAACAGATGCTGATCGGCCATCGCCGCCGTCTCGCTGCGCCGTGGGTCGACCACCACCACTTTGCCGCCCCGCGCCTGGATGGCCTTGAGGCGCTTCTCCACGTCGGGCACGGTCATGATGCTGCCGTTGGACGCCAACGGGTTACCCCCCAGGATCAGCATGAAGTCGGTGTGGTCGATGTCCGGGATCGGCAGCAACATCCCGTGCCCGTACATCAGGTGGCTGGTGAGGTGATGGGGCAACTGGTCCACCGACGTGGCGGAGAACCGGTTGCGCGTCTTGAGCTGGCCGAGAAAGTAGTTGCTGTGGGTCATCAGCCCATAATTGTGCACGCTGGGGTTGCCCTGATACACCGCCACCGCATTCTGCCCATGGCGCGCCTGAATGCCCGACAGGCGTTCGGCTACCAGCGCAAAGGCGTCTTCCCACGCAATCGGCTGCCATTCGCTGCCCACACGCAACATGGGCTGGTGCAGGCGGTCCGGGTCATTCTGGATGTCCTGCAGGGCCACGGCCTTGGGGCAGATATGCCCGCGACTGAAAGTATCCAGCGTATCGCCCTTGATCGAGGTGATCGCCAGGCTGCCGTCGTCGGCTTGGGTGGTTTCCAGGGTCAGGCCGCAGATGGCTTCACACAGATGGCAGGCACGGTGGTGGAGAGTCTTGGTCATGGCCAGTCTCTTTATAGGGGCTTTGACTTCACTATGGGCCGCGACCCGCTCGGGCACCAGTAACGTTCGCCCCGTGAATCGACGGGCATCAGGCCAGGCCATGGCCAAGCGTGAGCAAATGTTTCAGAAACTTCACGTGCAGCCGCTGAAACCGACATAACCTGGCCTGGCCCCGCCCCCGCGCATTGCAAAAGGTTGCAACGCCAGTGTACAAATGGCCCGCTGCTGTCAGGAAATCGTCTTCAAAAGCGCTTTGGCGCCCTGCTTGAACGCCCTTAAAAACCGTAGCCCTATTGGTAAGACGCGACATTTAATTATAAGATCGCGCCTTCCCCTATTTCGTCGCCCCGTGCGGCTTTCGCCGCAGGTCTCGCCCGTTGTCACAATAAACAAGGCTTTGAGTATCTGCGGTCTGTTGCAAAAAGGTAGTTAATGATGAGCGCAAGGCACTTTCTCTCCCTGATGGATTGCACGCCCCAAGAGCTGGTCAGCGTGATCCGTCGAGGCATTGAGCTTAAAGACCTGCGTAACCGCGGCGTACTGTTCGAGCCTTTGAAAAACCGCGTACTCGGGATGATTTTCGAGAAGTCGTCGACCCGCACGCGTCTGTCCTTCGAAGCCGGCATGATTCAACTGGGTGGCCAGGCCATCTTCCTGTCACCGCGCGACACCCAACTGGGCCGTGGCGAGCCGATCAGCGACTGCGCCATTGTGATGTCGCGCATGCTCGACGCAGTGATGATCCGCACCTTTGCCCACAGCATCCTCACCGAATTTTCCGCCAACTCGCGCGTGCCGGTGATCAACGGCCTGTCCGATGACCTGCACCCCTGCCAGTTGCTGGCCGACATGCAAACCTTCCTGGAGCACCGTGGTTCGATCCAGGGCAAGACCGTGGCCTGGATCGGCGACGGCAACAACATGTGCAACAGCTATATAGAAGCGGCGATCCAGTTCGACTTCCAACTGCGCATCGCATGCCCGGAAGGCTATGAGCCCGACGCGCGCTTCCTCGAACAAGCCGGTGACCGTGTGACGCTGGTGCGCGACCCGCGTGACGCCGTGATCGGCGCTCACCTGGTCAGTACCGACGTCTGGACCTCCATGGGCCAGGAAGACGAAACCGCCAAGCGCCTGGCCCTGTTTGCGCCCTACCAGGTCACCCGTGCCCTGCTCGACACGGCCGCACCGGACGTGCTGTTCATGCACTGCCTGCCGGCCCACCGTGGCGAAGAAATCAGCCTCGACCTGCTCGACGACCCACGCTCCGTAGCCTGGGACCAGGCGGAAAACCGTCTGCACGCACAAAAGGCCCTGCTGGAATTCCTGGTCGAGCCGGCGTACCACCACGCATGAGCCAGCCATTACTGCTGAACCTGCGCAATCTGGCATGCGGCTATCAAGATCAACGGGTGGTACAGAACCTCAACCTGCACCTCAATGCCGGCGACATCGGTTGCCTGCTGGGCTCCTCGGGCTGCGGTAAAACCACCACCCTGCGCGCGATCGCCGGGTTTGAGCCGGTGCATGAAGGCGAAATCAGCCTGGCCGGTGAAGTCATCTCCAGCGCCGGTTTCACCCTGGCCCCGGAGAAACGTCGGATCGGCATGGTGTTCCAGGACTACGCGCTATTTCCCCACCTGAGTGTGGCCGACAACATCGCATTCGGTATCCGCAAGCATCCGCAAAAGGATCGCGTGGTCGCCGAGCTGCTGGAGCTGGTCAACCTCAAGAACCTGGGCAAGCGCTTCCCCCACGAGCTTTCCGGCGGCCAGCAGCAACGCGTCGCCCTGGCTCGTGCTCTGGCGCCCGAGCCCCAGTTGCTGTTGCTGGATGAGCCGTTCTCCAACCTTGACGGCGAACTGCGCCGCAAGCTCAGCCACGAGGTGCGCGACATCCTCAAGGCTCGCGGCACCAGTGCGATTCTGGTCACCCATGACCAGGAAGAAGCGTTCGCCGTGAGCGATCAGGTCGGTGTTTTCAAGGAAGGTCGGCTTGAGCAGTGGGACACGCCCTACAACCTTTACCACGAACCGCAGACGCCTTACGTCGCCAGCTTTATCGGCCAGGGCTACTTCATCCGTGGTCAACTGAGTTCACCGGAGTCGGTGCATACCGAGCTGGGCGACCTGCGCGGCAACCGCGCCTACACCTGGCCAACGGGTGGCGCGGTGGATGTGCTGCTACGCCCGGATGACATCGTCTACGCGCCGGACAGCGCGCTCAAAGCGCGGATCGTCGGCAAGACTTTCCTTGGCGCCTCGACCCTGTACCGCCTGCAACTGCCGACGGGCGCGCAGCTGGAGTCGATTTTCCCCAGCCATGCCGACCATCAAGTGGGCGCGGACGTGGGGATTCGTGTGGCCGCCGAGCATTTAGTCCTGTTCCAGGCCTGCGGCAGTACTGCCGCGCAAATTCCTCAGGCCGAATCCGGCGTGCGCCGCTACAGCCCGGCCAACTGATTATCTGAAAACACAAAGAACCAATGTGGGAGGGGGCTTGCCCCCGATAGCGCTGGGTCAGTTAGAGATAAGCTGACTGATACACCGCCATCGGGGGCAAGCCCCCTCCTACATTGGGGCTCATGCATTTCAAAGTCGATGTCAGGCCCGGCCAATCGGCGCGAATTTGGCCTGGGTATGCTCCGCCAGCACCGCCGCCGGCAGCTCCACTTCCAGGCCCCTCCTGCCGGCACTCACAAAAATCGTCGCGAACGGTTGGGCCGTCACATCGATAAACGTGCGCAGACGCTTCTTCTGCCCCAAGGGGCTGATACCGCCCAGCAGGTAACCGGTGGAACGCTGCGCCGCTGCCGGGTCGGCCATCTCGACTTTTTTCACGCCGGCCGCTTGAGCCAGGGCCTTGAGGTCCAGACTTCCGACGACCGGCACCACCGCCACCAATAATTCACCCTTTTCACTGCTGGCCAACAAGGTCTTGAACACCTGCGCCGGGTCGAGGCTCAATTTTTCCGCGGCCTCCAGGCCATACGAGGCCGCCTTGGGGTCGTGCTCGTAACTGTGGATGCGATGTTCGGCGCGAACTTTTTTCAACAAATCCAAAGCGGGGGTCATGGCCTCTCCGGGCGTGGCAAACGGACGGCCAATTCTAGGCCAAGCCCGCGCAAAACGCTCTAGTACGCCCCCTCTCCCGCCACACAGGCAGCGGCGCAAGTGTGATCATTCACCAGACCAATAGTTAGAAAGTGACCGGCAGTTCACTTTCGACCTTTGACAGCCGTGATTCTTGTCTATATTTTTTCGTTTCCGAATACTGTAGGAATAGAACTACAGTAATCGAGCAGTAAGCCGTGTCGCAGATGGGGATCTGCGTCACGGTGAAAATCGCGCATGGCCCGTTGAGGCCAATCGCCAGACAAGAACAACAATTGAGGTTTTCCATGACAACTGCTCTTCAACAGCCTTCACTTTCGAGCCAATGCATGGCCGAATTCCTGGGGACTGCGCTGCTGATCTTCTTCGGTACAGGATGTGTTGCTGCCCTCAAGGTCGCGGGTGCCAGCTTTGGCTTATGGGAAATCAGCATCATCTGGGGGCTCGGCGTCAGCATGGCGATCTACCTGAGCGCCGGTATTTCCGGGGCCCACCTCAATCCGGCGGTCAGTATCGCCCTGTGTATTTTTGCCGACTTCGACAAGCGCAAACTGCCCTTCTATATCCTCGCCCAAGTCGCCGGCGCGTTCTGCTCGGCGGCCTTGGTGTACACGCTCTACAGCAATCTGTTTTTCGATTACGAACAAACTCACCATCTGGTCCGCGGCACGCAAGCCAGCCTGGAATTGGCCTCGGTGTTCTCCACCTACCCCCATGCACTGTTGAGCACCGCCCAGGCGTTCCTGGTGGAAATGGTCATCACCGCGATCCTGATGGGCGTGATCATGGCCCTCACCGATGACAACAACGGCTTGCCACGCGGCCCGCTGGCTCCCCTGCTGATCGGCCTGCTGATCGCCGTGATCGGCAGCGCCATGGGCCCTTTGACCGGCTTTGCGATGAACCCGGCGCGGGATTTCGGCCCCAAACTGATGACCTTTTTCGCCGGCTGGGGTGAAATGGCCTTTACCGGCGGTCGCGATATTCCTTACTTCCTGATTCCAGTTTTCGCGCCAATTGTCGGCGCATGCCTCGGTGCTGCGGCGTATCGCGGGCTGATTGCCCGCCATCTGCCAAGCTCCGAACCTGCTATAGCTGAAATACCTGACACGGCTGTCAACGGCAAGACTCGTATTTCCTGAAAGCGCCAGCCTGGTCCCCTGCCCTTCGCGGCCCAGGCTGATTTCTGACTTCCTTATTTCTTCCAAGGCAATTCACATGACCGATATCGAGAATAAGAACTACATCATTGCCCTCGATCAGGGCACCACCAGTTCCCGCGCGATCATCTTCGATCGTGACGCCAACGTGGTCTGCACCGCTCAGCGTGAATTCACTCAGCACTACCCGCAGGCGGGCTGGGTCGAACACGACCCGATGGAAATCTTCGCCACTCAGAGCGCGGTGATGGTCGAGGCCCTGGCACAAGCCGGCCTGCACCATGACCAGGTCGCCGCCATCGGTATTACTAACCAGCGTGAAACCACGGTGGTATGGGACAAAATCACCGGCCGCCCGATCTACAACGCGATCGTCTGGCAGTGCCGCCGCAGCACCGAGATTTGCCAGCAGCTCAAGCGCGACGGCCATGAGCAATACATCAACGACGCCACGGGCCTGGTTACCGACCCGTACTTCTCCGGCACCAAGCTCAAGTGGATCCTCGACAACGTCGAAGGCAGCCGCGAGCGTGCGCGCAACGGCGAACTGCTGTTCGGCACCATCGACAGCTGGCTGATCTGGAAATTTACCGGCGGCAAGACCCACGTTACCGACTACACCAACGCCTCGCGCACCATGCTCTTCAACATCCACACCCTGGAGTGGGATGCGAAGATGCTGGAGATTCTCGACGTGCCGCGTGAAATGCTGCCGGAAGTGAAGTCCTCCTCGGAAATCTACGGCCGTACCAAAAGCGGCATCGCCATCGGCGGTATCGCCGGTGACCAGCAAGCGGCACTGTTCGGCCAGATGTGCGTTGAAGCCGGCCAGGCCAAGAACACCTACGGCACCGGCTGCTTCCTGCTGATGAACACCGGCGACAAGGCGGTTAAATCCAAGCACGGCATGCTCACCACCATCGCCTGCGGGCCGCGCGGCGAAGTGGCCTACGCGCTGGAAGGCGCCGTATTCAACGGCGGCTCCACCGTGCAGTGGCTGCGTGACGAGCTGAAAATCATCGCCGACGCCACCGACACCGAGTACTTTGCCGGCAAGGTCAAGGACAGCAACGGCGTGTACCTGGTCCCGGCCTTCACCGGCCTGGGCGCTCCCTACTGGGACCCGTATGCCCGTGGCGCGCTGTTCGGCCTGACCCGTGGCGTACGCGTGGATCACATTATTCGCGCAGCACTGGAGTCGATCGCCTACCAGACCCGCGACGTACTTGACGCGATGCAGCAGGATTCCGGCGAACGCCTCAAGGCCCTGCGTGTGGACGGCGGTGCGGTGGCCAACAACTTCCTGATGCAATTCCAGGCCGACATCCTCGGCACCCAGGTTGAGCGCCCACAAATGCGCGAAACCACCGCACTCGGCGCCGCCTACCTGGCCGGCCTGGCCTGCGGGTTCTGGGGCAGCCTGGACGAGTTGCGCGGCAAGGCTGTGATCGAGCGCGAATTCGAGCCGCAGCTGGATGAAGTGGCCAAGGAGAAGCTCTACGCCGGCTGGCAGAAAGCGGTCAGCCGCACCCGCGACTGGGAACCGCACGAAGGCGCTGAATAAGCCAACGTCGGGTTGTAACTGGCAGGGAGCAGATTCCTGCGTCATCATGGGCCACTTTTGTACGGCAGCCCAAAGGACGCCCCATGAATCTGCCTCCCCGCCAGCAACAAATCCTCGAACTGGTCCGCGAACGCGGCTACGTCAGTATCGAGGAAATGGCGCAGCTCTTCGTTGTCACCCCGCAAACCATCCGCCGCGATATCAACCAGCTGGCGGACGCCAATCTGCTGCGCCGCTACCACGGCGGCGCGGCCTATGACTCCAGTGTCGAAAACACCGCGTACGCCATGCGTGCCGACCAGATGCGCGACGAGAAACAGCGCATCGGCGAAGCCATCGCCGCGCAAATCCCCGATCACGCCTCGCTGTTCATCAATATCGGTACTACCACCGAATCCATCGCCCGCGCGCTGCTCAACCACAACCACCTGAAAATCATCACCAACAACCTCAACGTCGCCACCATGCTCAGTGCCAAGGACGACTTTGATGTCTTGCTGACCGGCGGTAACGTACGCCGGGACGGCGGTGTGGTGGGCCAGGCGAGCGTCGACTTTATCAACCAGTTCAAGGTCGACTTCGCCCTGGTGGGCATCAGCGGCATCGACGAAGACGGCAGTTTGCTCGACTTCGATTACCAGGAGGTGCGGGTTTCCCAGGCGATTATTGCCAATGCACGCCAGGTGATCCTGGCGGCGGACTCAAGCAAATTCGGGCGCAACGCCATGATTCGCCTGGGGCCGATCAGTTTGGTGGACTGTTTGGTGACCGATCAGCAGCCGGTGCCGGCGCTGGTGCAGTTGTTGAATGAGCATAAGGTTCGGCTGGAAGTGGTTTAGCGACTGCACTACCGCCATCGGGGGCAAGCCCCCTCCCACAGGTGACCGTGTTTCTAATGTAGGAATGCGGTCAAAATGTGGGAGGGGGCTTGCCCCCGATAGCAATCTATCTGGCCCCCCCTCCCCCAGGCCCATGTTCACAATTCTTCCTTTTCCCGCCCTTCGATGAGTTTTTTCAATCGAAGTCGGGTGGCTGTGCCCGCGTTTATCAGCTACCATTTTCGCAAATGAACATTAATGTTCGAATTCCAATACGAAAAAGATCGCGAGGCCAGCCGATGAACCCTTCTACCTTGCCTGCCCCACCGCTTGCCGAAGTCTATGACGTTGCCGTTATCGGTGGCGGGATCAACGGCGTCGGCATTGCAGCAGACGCAGCCGGGCGCGGTTTGTCGGTATTCCTTTGCGAAAAGGACGACCTGGCCAGCCACACCTCCTCCGCCAGCAGCAAACTGATCCACGGCGGCCTGCGTTACCTCGAACATTACGAATTCCGCCTGGTGCGCGAAGCCCTGGCCGAACGCGAAGTGCTGCTGGCCAAGGCGCCGCACATCGTCAAGCAGATGCGTTTTGTGCTGCCCCATCGCCCGCACCTGCGCCCGGCGTGGATGATTCGTGCCGGCCTGTTCCTGTATGACCACCTGGGCAAGCGCGAGAAGCTCGCCGGCTCTAAAAGCCTCAAGTTCGGTGCCGACAGCCCGCTCAAAAGCGAAATCACCAAAGGTTTTGAGTACTCCGATTGCTGGGTCGACGACGCCCGCCTGGTTGTGCTCAACGCCATGGCCGCCCGCGAAAAAGGCGCGCACATCCACACCCAGACCCGTTGCATCAGCGCGCACCGCAGCAACGGCATGTGGGAAATGAACATGGAACGCGCCGACGGCAGCCTGTTCTCGATTCGCGCCCGCGCACTGGTCAACGCGGCAGGCCCATGGGTCGCCAAGTTCATCAAGGACGACCTCAAGCTGACCTCGCCCTACGGCATCCGCCTGATCCAGGGCAGCCACTTGATCGTGCCGAAACTGTACGAAGGCGCGCACGCGCACATCCTGCAGAACGAAGACCAGCGAATCGTCTTCACCATTCCGTACCTGAACCACCTGACCATCATCGGCACCACCGACCGCGAATACACCGGCGATCCGGCGAAAGTTGCGATCACCGAAGGTGAAACCGACTACATGCTCAAGGTGGTTAACGCACACTTCAAGAAGCAACTGAGCCGCGACGATATCGTCCACACCTACTCGGGCGTGCGCCCGCTGTGCAACGACGAGTCGGACAACCCGTCGGCCATCACCCGTGACTACACCCTGGCGCTGTCCGGCGCGACTGGCGAGGCGCCGATCCTGTCGGTGTTCGGTGGCAAGCTGACCACCTACCGCAAACTCGCCGAGTCGGCGATGGCGCAACTGGCGCCGTATTTCACACAGATGCGCCCAAGCTGGACGGCCACGGCCAGCCTGCCGGGCGGCGAAGACATGACCACGCCTGAAGCCCTGGCCGACGCCATTCGTGCCAAATTCGACTGGGTGCCGAGCGAAATCGCGCGCCGCTGGTCCACCACCTACGGCAGCCGCACCTGGCGCCTGCTCGAAGGCGTGCAGTCGCTGGCCGACCTGGGTGACCACTTGGGTGGCGGCCTGTACACCCGTGAGGTTGACTACCTGTGCGCCGAGGAATGGGTGACCCAACCCCAGGACGTGCTGTGGCGCCGTACCAAGCTGGGCCTGTTCACCACCGCGCAAGAGCAGGACAACGTGCAGCGCTACCTGTCCAAGGTTGAGCAGAGCCGCAGAAAGATCGAAGCAGCCTGACAGGCATTTCCTACAAAAGCCCCTGTGCCGCAAGGTTCAGGGGCTTTTTTATGCCGGGCACTTTAGCCGGGGCTTTCATTCGGTTTTCCGAACGTCGCATGCCGGCCTATTCGGTTTGCCGGACCCATGCGTCGAACATCTCCCGTCACACAAAGTTAATATTCATATAAATCAGCTAGTTAAGCTTTTATTGGCAGCCTGGCACGACTCATGCTCTACACTCCTTGACGATTGCCTGAGACGCCTCAGGAGCCGTCACGGGCATTCGCAGTACAAGAGAGCCGCTTAACTGGCTTCATAAAAAAAACAAATGTCGAGGAAGTATTGATGCGCATCGTTCCCCATATCCTGGGCGCAGCTATCGCTGCTGCTCTGATCAGCACTCCAGTTTTTGCCGCCGAACTCACCGGCACACTGAAGAAAATCAACGACTCCGGCACCATCACCCTCGCGCACCGCGACAGCTCCATTCCGTTTTCCTACATCGCGGATGGTTCGGGCAAACCGGTTGGCTACTCCCACGACATCCAGGTAGCTGTCGTCGAGCAACTGAAAAAAGACCTGAACAAGCCCGACCTCAAGACCAAGTACAACCTGGTCACCTCGCAAACGCGCATTCCGCTGATCCAGAACGGCACGGCGGACCTTGAGTGCGGTTCCACCACCAACAACGCCGAGCGTGCCCAGCAAGTCGACTTCACCGTCAACATCTTCGAAATCGGCACCCGTCTGCTGGTCAAGAAAGACAAGGAAGGCAAGCCGTCCTACAACGACTTTGCCGACCTGAAAGGCAAGAACGTCGTGACCACCGCTGGCACCACGTCCGAGCGCATCATCAAAGCAATGAACGCCGACAAGCAGATGGGCATGAACGTCATCTCCGCCAAAGACCACGGTGAATCCTTCCAGATGCTCGAAAGCGGCCGCGCCGTTGCGTTCATGATGGATGACGCCCTGCTGGCCGGTGAAGAAGCCAAGGCCAAGAAGCCGGATGACTGGGTCATCACCGGTACTCCACAGTCCTTCGAAGCCTACGCGTGCATGGTTCGCAAAGGCGATCCAGACTTCAAGAAAGCCGTAGATGGCGCCATCACCGCCCTGTACAAATCCGGTGAAATCAACAAGATCTACAGCAAGTGGTTCGAGAGCCCGATTCCACCTAAAGGCCTGAACCTGAACTTCCCGATGAGTGACAAGGTTAAAGAGCTGATCGCCAACCCAAGCGACAAGCCAGCGCCTGACGTAAAAATCTGACACTGATCTAACCTTATCTCCTGAGGGGGGCAACCCTCCCTCAGGCGTCTGTAATTACCTGCTGGTTTTAACTTGGAACACTCGACCTGGCGGTTTTCGAGCCGATCGCGTGTGCCTGGCGTTCATCGCCGGGCGGGAAGGGATTTTCCCCAAGCGGGTGCTTGTACATCGATCGATCTCGAGGGGAGACCCTAATGAATTACAACTGGGACTGGGGCGTGTTCTTCAAGTCCACCGGCGTGGGCAGCGAGACGTATCTCGACTGGTACATCGCCGGTTTGGGCTGGACCATCGCCATCGCTGTCGTGGCATGGATTATCGCCTTGCTGCTGGGCTCCATTCTGGGGGTCATGCGCACGGTGCCAAACCGCATCGTGGCCGGCATCGCGACCTGCTACGTGGAACTGTTTCGTAACGTGCCGCTGCTGGTTCAGCTGTTCATCTGGTACTTCCTGATACCCGACCTGCTGCCGCAAAACCTGCAGGACTGGTACAAGCAAGACCTGAACCCGACCACCTCGGCCTACCTGAGCGTCGTCGTGTGCCTGGGCCTGTTCACCGCCGCCCGTGTGTGCGAGCAAGTGCGCACCGGCATCCAGGCGTTACCACGCGGCCAGGAATCAGCCGCGCGGGCCATGGGCTTCAAGCTGCCGCAGATCTACTGGAACGTGCTGCTGCCCCAGGCCTACCGCATCATCATTCCGCCGCTTACCTCGGAATTCCTCAACGTATTCAAGAACTCCTCCGTGGCGTCCTTGATCGGCCTGATGGAACTGCTGGCGCAAACCAAGCAGACCGCCGAGTTCTCGGCCAACCTGTTCGAAGCCTTCACCCTGGCCACGCTGATCTACTTCACCCTGAACATGAGCCTGATGCTGCTGATGCGCCTGGTCGAGAAGAAAGTCGCCGTGCCCGGCCTGATCTCCGTGGGGGGTAAATAATGGACTTTGATTTCAGTGGCATCATCCCCGCCATCCCCGGCCTGTGGAACGGCATGGTCATGACCCTGCAGTTGATGGTCATGGGCGTGATCGGCGGTATCGCGCTGGGGACGGTGCTGGCGCTGATGCGCTTGTCGTCGAGCAAACTGCTGTCCCGCGTGGCCGGCGCCTACGTGAACTACTTCCGTTCGATCCCGCTGCTGCTGGTGATCACCTGGTTCTACCTGGCGGTGCCGTTCGTGTTGCGCTGGATCACCGGCGAAGACACGCCGATCGGCGCGTTCACCTCCTGCGTCGTGGCCTTCATGATGTTCGAAGCCGCGTACTTCTGTGAGATCGTGCGGGCCGGCGTGCAGTCGATCCCCAAGGGCCAGATGGGTGCGGCACAAGCGATGGGCATGACCTATGGCCAGACCATGCGCCTGATCATCCTGCCCCAGGCGTTCCGCAAGATGACCCCGTTGCTGCTGCAACAGAGCATCATCCTGTTCCAGGACACCTCGCTGGTTTACACCGTGGGCCTGGTGGACTTCCTCAACTCCGCCCGCTCCAACGGCGACATCATCGGCCGCTCCAATGAGTTCCTGATCTTCGCCGGTGTCGTCTACTTCATCATCAGCTTTTCCGCCTCGCTGCTGGTCAAGCGTCTGCAAAAAAGGTTTGCCGTATGATCTCTATCAAGAACATCAACAAGTGGTATGGCGACTTCCAGGTGCTGACTGATTGCAGCACTGATGTCAAAAAAGGCGAAGTGATCGTGGTGTGCGGGCCATCGGGCTCGGGCAAGTCCACGCTGATCAAGTGCGTCAACGCGCTGGAGCCGTTCCAGAAAGGCGACATCGTGGTCGACGGCACCTCCATTGCCGACCCCAAGACCAACCTGCCGAAACTGCGTTCGCGCGTGGGCATGGTGTTCCAGCATTTCGAGCTGTTCCCGCACCTGACCATCACCGAAAACCTGACCATCGCGCAGATCAAGGTGCTCGGCCGCAGCAAGGAAGAAGCCACCAAGAAGGGCCTGCAACTGCTTGAGCGCGTCGGCCTGTCGGCACACGCCCACAAGCACCCAGGCCAACTGTCCGGTGGCCAGCAGCAGCGTGTGGCGATTGCCCGCGCCCTGGCCATGGACCCGATCGTCATGCTGTTCGACGAACCGACCTCGGCCCTGGACCCGGAAATGGTCAACGAAGTGCTCGACGTGATGGTGCAGCTGGCCCACGAAGGCATGACCATGATGTGTGTGACCCACGAAATGGGCTTCGCCCGCAAAGTGGCCGACCGCGTGATTTTCATGGACGCCGGCAAGATCATCGAAGACTGCCCGAAAGAAGAGTTCTTCGGCGACATCAGCGCCCGCTCCGAACGCGCGCAGCACTTCCTTGAGAAAATCCTGCAGCACTAAGCCCTACATAGCGCCAACTGTGGAAACCGGGCCAATGTGGGAGGGGGCTTGCCCCCGATAGCGGTGGATCAGCGATAGATAGACCGACTGACAGACTGCAATCGGGGGCAAGCCCCCTCCCACACTGGACCGCACAGGCCGGCAAGCTCTGGTTGACCCAAGGCATCTGTGATGAAATGCGACCCCAACCAATTTCGCGCCGCACCGCCATCACTTGCCGTGAAACCTCGCCTGATTCGCCAACTGTTCCTGCCGCCGTTGATCATCGCCCTGATGGTCGGCCTGGGTTATATCGGCTTCTGGATCAGTGAGTACTATGGCATCCGCACCCTCAGCGACACCGGCGAACGCCAGCTGGAGCTGCATGCCCGTACCGTCGAAAGCGAACTGAGCAAATACACCTACCTGCCCAGTCTGCTGGAACTGGAGTCCAGCGTTTCCAAGCTGCTGGCCGACCCCAACCAGGACACCCGCAAAACCGTCAACGATTACCTTGAAGGCCTGAACCGACGCAGTCGCAGTCGGGCCATCTACGTGATGGACACCACCGGCCGCGTGCTGGCCACCAGTAACTGGCGCGATGCCGACAGTTACCAGGGTGAAGACCTGTCCTTTCGCGCGTATTTCCAGAACGCCGTGCGCGGCCAGCCCGGACGCTTCTACGGCATCGGCAGTACCAACGGCGAACCCGGCTACTACCTGGCCCACGGCCTCGAGGAGCACGGCAAGATCATCGGCGTCGCCGTGGTCAAGGTGCGCCTCGAAGCCCTGGAAGAACGCTGGCAGCGCGCGCGCCTCGAAGCCTTTGTGAGCGACGAGAACGGCATCATCATCCTCTCCAGCGACCCGGCCCGCCGTCTCAAGGCCGTGCGCCCGCTGAGCGAAGAAACCAAAGACCGCCTGGCCCACAGCCTGCAGTATTACTGGGCGACGCTGAACGAACTCGAACCCCTGGCCCGTGAGCGCCTGAATGAAGGCACCGAGAAGCTGACCTTCCCGGCCAACAGCGAAGTGGTCAACGACGAGCACGCCGTCAGCTACCTCGCGCAAACCCGGCCGCTCAACGACACGCCGTGGAACTTCACCCTGCTCACGCCGCTCAACGACCTGCGCCGCGCGGCCATCAACCAGGGCATCCTGGTGGCCGTGGCCTTTGGCCTGGTGGCCTTCCTGTTGATTGCCTGGAACGAACGTCGCAAGGTCATCGCCACCCGCCTCGCCGCGCGGGAAGCCTTGCAGGAAGCCAACAGCCAGCTGGAGCGTCGGATTGCCGAACGCACCACCGACCTGCGCGCCAGCAACGAGCGGCTCAAAGGCCAGATCCGCGAACGCCGCCAGGCCGAGGAAACCCTGCGCCGCGCCCAGGATGAACTGGTGCAGGCCGGCAAACTGGCGGCCATCGGCCAGATGTCCACCAGCATCGCCCACGAACTGAACCAGCCCCTGGCCGCGCTGCGTACGCTGTCGGGCAACACCGTGCGTTTCCTCGAGCGCGGCGCCCTGGACACGGCCAGCGCCAACCTCAAGACCATCAATGAACTGATCGACCGCATGGGCCGCATCACCGCCAGCCTGCGCTCCTTTGCCCGGCGCGGTGATGACCAGGGCGAAGCCAGCCTCGGCAAGGCCGTGGACGCCGCGTTCCAGGTGCTCGGCGCGCGCCTGGACGGCCTGCCGCTGAGCGTGCATCGCGAGTTCAGCAGCGTGCAATTGCAGATCGACCAGACGCGCCTGGAACAGATCCTGGTCAACCTGATCGGCAACGCCCTGGACGCCATGCAGGCGCAGCCGGCCCCTGAGCTGTGGCTGCAAGGCAGCATCGCCGACGGCAAATACCGCCTGCTGGTGCGCGACAACGGCCACGGCATCGACCCCGAGGCCCGCAAGCATTTATTCGAACCGTTCTTCACCACCAAACCCGGCGAACAAGGCCTGGGCCTGGGCCTGACCCTGTCCGCCAGCCTCGCCGCGGCCACCGGCGGCAACCTCGCCGTGGAACACCCGGCCAGTGGTGGTACGGCCTTTGTCCTGTGCCTGCCGCTGGTGAGCACTCAACAAGCTGAGTCGACATGAATACAGACGCTACAGACAACCTCACCGTGCTGATCGTCGAAGACGACCCCCATGTACTGCTCGGCTGCCAGCAGGCGCTGGCGCTGGAAGACATTCCCAGCGTGGGCGTGGGCAGTGCCGAAGAGGCGTTGAAGCGTATCGGCGAAAACTTCGCGGGTATCGTCATCAGCGATATCCGCCTGCCGGGCATCGACGGCCTGGAGCTGCTCACGCGCCTCAAGACCCTGGATAAAAGCCTGCCGGTGGTGCTGATCACCGGGCATGGCGACATCTCCATGGCCGTCGGCGCCATGCGCAGCGGCGCCTATGACTTCATGGAGAAACCCTTCTCCCCGGAACGTCTGGTGGATGTCGCTCGCCGTGCCCTGGAGCAGCGTGGGCTGGCGCGGGAAGTCTGGTCGCTGCGCCGCCAACTGGCCGAGCGCGACTCCCTGGAAGGCCGCATCATCGGCCGCTCGCCGGCCATGCAGAACCTTCGCGAGCTGATCGCCAACGTCGCCGATACGTCGGCCAACGTATTGATCGAGGGCGAGACCGGCACCGGCAAGGAACTGGTCGCACGCTGCCTGCATGATTTCAGTCGGCGTCATGCCCATCAGTTCGTCGCCCTGAACTGCGGCGGCCTGCCGGAGAACCTGTTCGAAAGCGAGATTTTCGGCCACGAGGCCAACGCCTTTACCGGCGCCGGCAAGCGCCGCATCGGCAAGATCGAGCACGCCCACGAAGGCACGTTGTTCCTCGATGAAGTCGAAAGCATGCCGATCAACCTGCAGATCAAGCTGCTGCGGGTGCTGCAGGAACGCACCCTGGAACGCCTGGGATCGAACCAGAGCGTGGCGGTGGATTGCCGGGTGATTGCTGCCACCAAGTCCGACCTCGACGAACTGAGCCGCGCCAACCAGTTTCGCAGCGACCTGTATTACCGGCTGAACGTGGTCACGCTGGAGCTGCCGCCCCTGCGCGAACGCCGCGAAGACATCCTGCAACTGTTCGAGCACTTTCTGCAGCAGTCGTCCCTGCGCTTTGATCGCGCCGCGCCGGAACTCGACAACCAGACCGTGTCGAGCCTGATGAGCCACGACTGGCCGGGCAACGTGCGCGAACTGCGCAACGTCGCTGAACGCTTTGCCCTCGGCCTGCCCGCCTTCAAGAAAAGCGGCGCCAGCGGCAGCGGCCATGGCCTGGCCTTTACCGAAGCGGTGGAAGCCTTTGAACGCAACCTGCTGGTGGACGCGCTGCAGCGCAGCGGCGGCAACCTGACCCAAGCCAGTCAGGAACTGGGGATGGCCAAGACCACCCTGTTCGACAAGGTCAAGAAGTACGGCCTGAGCCACTAAGGAGCGCAGCGTGGATCTGCTATTGAAGGCCGCCCTCGGCGCGGCGGTGGTGTTGATACTGGCCGCGTTGGCCAAGACCAAAAACTATTACATCGCGGGGTTGGTGCCGCTGTTTCCGACCTTCGCCCTGATCGCCCACTACATCGTCGGCAAGGGCCGTTCGGTGGACGACTTGAAGACCACCATCCTGTTCGGGATGTGGTCGATCATTCCGTACTTCGTGTACCTGGCGACGCTGTACGTGATGGTCGACCGCATGCGCCTGGAAGCCTCTCTTGCCGTAGCGGCCGTGGCGTGGTTGATGGCGGCGACGGTGTTGGTCAGCGTGTGGGTTCGCGTGCACGCCTGACCCCTGGCCCGCCCCTTGCATTCACCCTGCAAAGCCCATTCGGCTGGAGTTCATGAGCGATGAGCCCAGTGTCTGAACGGGCGCTGCCATGGGTGAAACCGCTCCGTGAACATTCTTGACCTCGACCACAGCCTCACCAGCCAGACGCCGATTGCCCAGCGCCTTGCCAGTGGCCAGGCCACCCGCCTGGACTTGCTGGACCTTGGGCCGAAATTGCGCCTCTGGTCTACCGAAAAAACCTATCAAAACTTTGCCCGACGCCTGGCCACACGGCCTCGCCCCAGCGGTGCGCGGCCGGAGATCTTCTTTGTCGGTTCCGGCGATTACCACCACCTGACGCCGGCGTTTCTCGCCGACCTCAAGGAGCCGATCAGCCTGATCCACTTCGACAACCACCCCGACTGGGTGCGCTTTGCGCCCAGGCGTCACTGTGGTTCGTGGGTCAATCGCGCATTGAAGCTGCCGGCGATCAAACGCATCGTCACCCTGGGCCCGTGCAGCGATGACCTGCATAACCCGCAACTGCGCGGCGGCAACCTCGGCGCCCTGAAACGCGGGCACTTGCAGCTGTTTCCCTGGCAGCATCCACCGTCGAAAGTCTGGGGCCGGGTGGGCGACGGTGCCGGCCACCAGCAGCAGGAAAACCACCTGCACTGGCGCAACCTGGCGGAGCTGGACTGGGCCGCGTTTCTCGACCAGATGATCAGCAGCCTGCCCACCGAGGCGATCTGGATCACCCTCGACAAAGACGTGCTGGCCAGCGAAGACGCGGCCACCAACTGGGACCAGGGCGGCATGCGCCTGAGCCACTTGCTGCAAGCCCTGCGGGCCCTGGCGGCACGCAAGCGCATCATCGGGATCGACGTGTGTGGCGAGTTCGCCACGCCGGCTTTCAGCAATGCGTTCAAACGCTGGGAAGCCAAGTCCGACCAGCCGCCGCCGGAACGCTGGAGCGCCCAGGACCTGCAGCGCAACGCCGCGACCAATGAAGCCCTGATCGACCTGTTTGAGGAGCTGTTCCCATGACCCTGACCGTGGTGCTGCTGGTGGCGTTTTCCATCGTGCTCGATGTAATCGGCCAGCTATGTTTCAAGCTCGGCCTCGACCGTTTGCCGGAGCTGGAAGGCGGCTTTCGCCTGAATGCCTTCTGGGGCCAGGTGTTCAATGCGCCGTTGTTGTGGGCCGGGATCGGCGCGTATGTGATTGAGTTTTTCGTTTGGCTCGAAGCCCTGTCCCGTGCGCCGTTGAGCCTGTTGTTCCCGGCGGCGGCACTGGCTTATTGCGGCGTGGTACTGGCGGGCAAGGTGGTGCTCGGCGAAACCGTCAGCCGCCGCCGTTGGCTGGGCACAGGGGTGATTACGTTGGGCGTGATGTTGGTGGCAATTGCAGGGAGTCAGGCATGAGTACGCAAACGATGCATACCGGTTGGTTGCACGGGCGCCTCGGCACCGTGGTGCTGTGGGCTTTGCTGATCTGCACCGAGAGTGCCGGGCAGCTGTTTACCAAGGTGGCCGGGGACCAATTGGGGCAGATGGACTTCAGTTGGTTGTGGCTCGCCGAGGTGGCGCGTAACCCAGGGATTCTGGCGGCGATCGCCTGCTACATCGGGGCGTTTTTCGTGTGGATGCTGATCCTGCGGCGCAGCAGCCTGTCCCTGGCCTTTCCCCTGAGTTCACTGGTGTTTGTGGTGGTGTTGCTCGGCTCTTGGCTGGGGCTGGGGGAGCATATCAGCCCGCTGCACTGGGTGGGCGTGGCGGTGATTATCGGCGGGATCGCGCTGTTGGCGGAGGGCGAGGAAAACTGATAGCGAGCATGAAATGCAGGCAAATGTGGGAGGGGGCTTGCTCCCGATGAGGGAGTGTCAGTTGATAAATACTTAACTGACCCACCGCCATCGGGAGCAAGCCCCCTCCCACATTTGATCTCCACACATCATTTGATCTGCACACATCATTTGATCGCCATGCATCAGGTGAATCAGTCGAAGGTGTAGCTGATCGCCGTCTGCACCTGGCCCTGGTTCACGTTGCCGGTCTGCTTGACGATACTGCTGTTCGCCGCCGAGCCCACCAGGTGCACCCAGCTGGCGCTGGTCAGCAGCGACCAGTTGGGCGCCAGCGGGAACGCAAAACTCTGGCTCAGCGTGACATTCTGGAACCCGCCGCTGGCGTTGTACGGCTTGAATCCCGTGGCCGCCGCCTCGTTATCGTCCACGCCGAAATAGGTCTGGGTCTGGCGGGCATCGGCGAAATTGGCCGCTAGGCCGCTGCTGCCAATAACTCCGCCGCCCAGCGGGTAGCCGAGTTCACCGCCGACCTTGCCGAGCGCGCCACTTTGCGCATGCCCGCCGCCCACCGCCTGGCCCAGCCGCGCGTAGACCCGCCAGAAATCAGCCGGCGCGTATTGCACAAAGCCGCCCACCTCGGCCATGTCCGACACATTGCGCAGGCCTTGCAGCGAACCGTTGGAGGTGCGCCCCTGCAAGTAATTGATATACGGGCCGGCGGTCACGCCATGGCTATTCAAGGCGTTCCAGGTCAGGCCGTCATCGGTGCTCAGGCTGACGTTGCCCCAGTCCAGATCCAGGTAAGGCACCGGGCGCGTTTCGTAGCGACTGCCGGTCGGGTCATGGGGTTGATAGCTGATGCCCGCGCCGACGTCGCCGGTGATCGGGGCCGCCAGCACGCTACCGGACACGCCCCACAGCCCGCTTAACGCAACAAATACAGCAGAAGTGAGCTTGAGCATGGGTCGGTTTCCTTGGCTGGGCATACGCGCATGAACGCGCGAAGGGCTGCCGCCGCGCAAGCACTCATGTTGTTTGTAGCAAGCTACAAAAATTGTAGCTCCCACGACACAAATTCCCCGCCACACCGAGCGAAGCCCCAGCCCCGCTGGGCGCAGGCCACTTGGCACAGTCCCTGCTCTACCCCTTCTGCAAGCGCACAGAGCGCGCTCCTACAAGGGTAAACGCAATGATCCACTGGCATATCGTGTGTGACTTCGATGGGACCATCACGCCCACCGACGTCATCGACAACGTCCTCCAACGCTTCGCCGGTCCCGAGTGGGAAACCATCGAACAGGAATGGCTGGATGGGCATATCGGTTCACGCGAATGCCTGAGCCGCCAACTGGCGCTGATCAAGGCGACGCCGAGCGAACTGCTGGCGTATTTCGACAGCGTCGAGATCGACCCGGATTTCCCCGACTTCGTCGATCACGTGATCGGCCTGGGCGCCTCCCTCGAAGTGGTCAGCGACGGCATCGAGCAAGGCATCGCGCGGATCCTGTCACGCAACTACGTGACCTTGCTGCCGATAATTGCCAACCGCCTGCGCCAGGTCGACCAGAACAGCTGGCGCATCGACTTCCCGTACGCCAGCGACGCCTGCCGCGCCGCGTCGGGCAACTGCAAGTGCAAATCCACCCCACGCAACAAGCGTGTGCTGGTGATCGGCGACGGCAAGTCCGACATGTGCGTGGCCGCCACCGCCGACTTCGTGTTCGCCAAGGGCAGCCTCGCCGACTACTGCGTGGCCAACCACATCCCTCACGCGCGCTTCGACACCTTCGCCCAACTCCCTGAATTGCTGGCGCTGCTCCCTCAGGGCATCGCCGCCAACGCCAACGCTTTTGCTGCCGACAACCAGGAACTCTTCCACCATGTCTGATATCCGCATCGCTACCGCCGACGACCAGATCCTTCTGGATAAAGAAGCCAAATACTGCTCCTACGGCGACACCGTTCACTACATCGAGCCGCCGCGTATTTTCAGCCGCTGCGAAGGCTCCTACGTGTGGGACACCGAAGACCAGGCCTACCTCGACCTGCAAATGTGGTACTCGGCCGTCAACTTCGGCTACGCCAACCCGCGCCTGAACAACGCGCTGAAACAGCAGATCGACACCCTGCCGCAAATCGCCAGCCAGTACCTGCACAAGGGCAAGATCGAGCTGTCGGAAATGATCGCGGTCGACGCCAAAAACAAGTTCGGCCTCGACGGCCGCGTGCACTTCAACGTCGGCGGCTCGCAGTCCATCGAAGACTCGCTGAAAGTGGTGCGTAACGCCACCAACGGCAAAAGCCTGATGTTCGCCTTCGAAGGCGGCTACCACGGGCGTACCCTCGGCGCCTCGTCGATCACCTCCAGCTACCGCTACCGTCGCCGCTATGGCCACTTCGGCGAGCGTGCGCAGTTCATCCCGTTCCCGTATCACTTCCGTGGCCCTAAAGGCATGACCAAAGAAGAATACGGCAGCCACTGCGTGCAGCAATTCGCGCGTTTGTTCGAGACTGAATACAACGGCGTGTGGGACCCGAAAGTCGGCCAGAGCGAATACGCCGCGTTCTACGTCGAGCCGATCCAGGGCACTGGCGGCTACGTAATCCCGCCGATGAACTTCTACCGCGAACTCAAGCACGTGCTGGACCAGCACGGCATTCTGATGGTCTCCGACGAGATCCAGATGGGCTTCTACCGCACCGGTAAACTCTGGTCGATCGAGCACTTCGACGTGCAACCGGACGTGATCGTGTTCGGCAAGGCACTGACCAACGGCCTCAACCCACTGGGCGGCATCTGGGCCCGTGAAGAGTTGATCAACCCGAAAATCTTCCCGCCAGGCTCCACCCACTCCACCTTCGCCTCCAACCCGTTGGGCACTGCGGTAGGCCTGGAAATGTTCAAGATGACCAACGAAGTCGACTACGGCGCGATGGTCATGGCCAAGGGCAAATACTTCCTCGAAGGCCTGCAAGACCTGCAAAAACGCTTCCCGATCATCGGCGACGTCGACGGCCTGGGCCTGGCCCTGCGCTGCGAAATCTGCGGCCCGGATGGCTTCACGCCAGACAAGGCGACGCTGGACTACATGGTCGAAGAAGGCATGAAAGGCGACATGGTGGTCGACGGCCAGAAACTCGGCCTGATCCTCGACGTGGGCGGTTACTACAAAAACGTGATCACCCTGGCCCCATCCCTGGAAATCAGCTACCCGGAAATCGACCTGGGTCTCAAGCTGCTCGAGCAGTTGCTGGTTCGAGCGACTAAACGGTGAAGGCCGCTGAGATCGACCTCGGCGAAGGTTCAGCCGGCTTCGTTCTCGGTGAAGGTCCGGTCGGGGTCTTGTTGATCCACGGCCTGACCGGCACCCCGACGGAATTGCGCCAGGTCGCCAAGGGCCTGGCCAAGGCGGGCAACTGCACGGTGTATGTGCCGACCCTGGCCGGGCACTGCGGCGACAACAGCGACCTGCAGGCGACCGGCTGGCGCGACTGGTACGAAGGCGTGCGCAAGACCTTCGTACAGGTGCGGCAGCGGCATGCGCAGGTGTTTGTCGGAGGCTTGTCCATGGGCGCGGTGATGTCGATGTACATGGCCGCCGAACACCCTGGGCAAGTGGCCGGGCTGCTGATGTATTCCACCACCTTGAAGTACGACGGCTGGAGCATCAACAAGCTGGCGTTTCTCACGCCGTTGCTGATGAGGATCCCGTTCGGCGTGCACCTTTGCAGCTTCGAAGAAAAACCGCCCTACGGCATCAAGAACGAACGCCTGCGGGCCATCGTCGAGCGGCAGATGAAGGAAGGCGAAAGCAGCGAAGCGGGCTTGCTGACCATGGAGGGCATCACCGTGCGCGAGTTGCACCGGATGAACGCGGTGGTCAAGAAACGCATGCCCGAGGTCCGGGTGCCGGCCCTGGTGGTGCACTCCATCGAGGACGACATCACCAGCCGCTGGAATGCCGACTATGTAGAACGCCACCTCGGCGGGCCGGTGACCAAGATCCTGTTGGACAACTGCTACCACATGATCACGGTGGACCTGCAATACCGTCGGGTGATCGAGTTGAGTACCGACTTTGTGGAGCTGAATACCCGTCTCGCAAACGCCGCCTGATTGGTTGGCGAACGGGCTTATGTGGAAAGCGGGCTTATGTGGGAGGCGGTTTTCTGTGGCAAGTGGGCTTCTGTGGCGAGCGGGCTTGCCCGCGTTGGGGCGCGAAGCGGCCCCAATAAGATCACTCCATACTTTCAGATAGATAGGCGGTGAATGGTTTTAGGGCTGCTTCGCAGCCCAACGCGGGCAAGCCCGCTCGCCACAAAAGCCCGGGTGCCGCATAAGCCCTTGCCACAACAAACCTGCTTGCCAGATAAATCTGCTCACGACTAAGGGAACTCTGTGATTACCACCCAAGCCTTCCCAACCATCCGGGGCATCCAGCGTAGCGCCTGGAACGACTGCTTTCCCGGTGCCCTGGAGGACTGGGACTATTACGTCGCCGTGGAAAACGCCAGCATCGCTGATTTCCAGTGGCGCTACCTGGCGGTGTATGAAGAGGACACGCTGGTGGCCGTGGCCCCGGCGTTCATCACCCATTACCGGCTCGACACCACGGTGTCGGGCGCCGGCAAGCGTTTGACCGCACGCCTGGAACGGCTGTGGCCGGGGCTTTTGCAGGTGGGGTTGTATGCCATCGGCTCGCCGGTGGCCGAGCGCTGCGACGCCGGGTTCGCAAGCCACGTGCGCGAGACGCGTCGCGCGTTGCTGCTCAAGCAGCTGTTGCACGCTGCGCGCCAGGATGCCGATGCATTGGGTATCGGCTTGCTGGCGGTCAAGGACGCGCCGAGCGATGACCCGCATTGGGTCGACAGTTGCCACGGCGCCGGTTTCCAGAGCATGCCGAGTCTGCCCACGGGCGTGTTGCCGCTGCCCTACGGTTCGGTGGACGCCTACCTCGGCTCGCTGGGCAAGTCCACGCGCAAGGACCTGCGCCGCAAACTGCGCGCAGCAGGGCCACGCGTAGAGTGGCGGCGCAACATCGACGACGTGTTGCCCGACATCATGCGCCTGTATGAAGCGACCCTGGCGCGTGCCGAGCTGCAGTTCGAGCGGTTGCCTGCCGGCTACTTCACCGGGGTGCTCGAACGCCTTGAAGGGCGCGCCGTGTGTGCCCTGTACTGGGTCGACGAGCACGTCGTGGCGTTCAACCTGCTGCTGGTCGACGAACATCGGCTGGTGGACAAGTTTTTCGCGCATGACGTCGCGTTCACCCGCGACTACAACCTGTACTTCCGCAGTTGGCTGACCAACGTCGACTACTGTATTGAACACAAGATTGCGCTGTATGAGTGCGGGCAGGCCGGGTATGCCAGTAAGCTGCGCCTGGGCTGCGAGTTCCAGGGCAACCGTGTGTATTTCCGGCACCGCAACCGGCTGGTCAACGGCCTGCTCAGGCTGGTAAAACTGTTTATTCGACCGGATCGTTCCGACCCTGCCATGGCTGCTGCGATAAGCGAAACCTGATGATCACCAAGACCCGCCAGAAAGCCCGCCCCTTTGCCATTTCCCGCTGGAGCGTCCAGCGCAAGCTGGTGCTGGCGTTCTGGTTAGTCAGCGTAATCCCGACCATGATCGCCGCAGAGCTGGCGGCCACCACCCTGTCGCAGATCTTCGACAGCAACGTGCGCATCTGGCTGCAGGAGTCGACCAAGATCGTCAAGGACGAGATCGGCGACATCCTTCACGACAACGCGCGCATGGCCAAATTGTTCCTGCGCTACACCAGCCCACCCTCCAACAAGATGGCCGCCCGGCATGACCGCCTGACCGCCGACATCGCTGATGCCACCGATATCGACGTGGTCGCGCTGATCCGCGCCAGCGACAAAAAAGTGGTGTTCAGCACGGCCTCCGACGACATCGTCAAACAGATCAGCCTGACCAGCAATGCGGTGCTGCAGACCGTGCAGGTGGCCGGCGTCAGTACCGGCATAGTGGTTTCCACCTTCGAGACCACCCAGGATGGCGTCGACTATTTATTGCTGGTGGCGACCTACCTGGACAGCAGTTTCCTCACCAGCGTGGCCGATGTGCATTCCCTCGACCTGCGCCTGTACCTGGCCAACCCCGACGGTTTCTCGGAAATTTTCTCGACCCAGCGCTTTGAAGATCACCCGTCGCGCATCCCGAAAAATGTCGAGACGTCAATGCGCAGCACCAAGCAGCCCAGCGAGCAGTTCACCAATAACTACAGCGGTTTGTACTGGCCGATCTTCAATGATGACGGCGACTTGCAAGGCGTGATTTTCAGCGGCCTGCTGCGCCACACCAGCCTGGTGGGGCTGGTGAACCAGAGCAATCTGTTCGTGCTGATTTTCCTGGTCAGCTCGGCGCTGTCCCTGGCGGCGGGAGTGCTGGTCTCACGACGCCTGACCAAGCCGTTGCGGGATTTGTCCCAAGGTGTGGGGGCAGTGATTTCGGGCAACTACGAGCACCGCGTGCAGGTTACCGGCGGCGACGAGTTGGCGCAGTTGAGCAGCACCTTCAACCACATGACCGAGCGCCTGGGCGAGCTGCATCACCTCGAAGCGCAGCTACGTCGGCGTGATCGCCTGCATGCCCTGGGCGAAGTCGCCATGGGCCTGGCCCACGAGATCCGCAACCCGCTGGGCATCATCAAGACCGCCACGCAATTGCTGCACCGCCGCGCCGACCTGCCAGAGGCCGACAAACGCCACCTGGAATACGTGATCAGCGAAGTCAGCCGCATCAATGACCTGATCACCGAGTTCCTCGACTTTGCCAAGCCCAACCCGCCCTTGCGCGTGGTGCAGCCGGCCCGCCCGCTGGTGGAGGAGATCCTCGGTTTTTGCGCGCCGGAACTGGCCAGCCACAGTATCGAAGCGCAGATCGACGACCAGTCGCCGGGGGCGACGATTTACGCGGACGCCAAGCAACTCAAGCAGGCGTGCCTCAACCTGATTCTCAACGCCATCGACGCGATGCCCCAAGGCGGTCGCCTGACCCTGGGCATTCGCAGCGAGGCTGACACCACGATTATCAGCGTCGGCGACAGCGGCCAGGGCATCCCGGCGCAGATGCTCGAGCGCATCTTCACGCCCTTCGTCACCACCAAGGCCTCCGGCACCGGTTTAGGCCTGGCCAAAGTCTATTCGATCATGGAAAGTCACGACGGCAGCATCGAATGTGCCAGCGAGAACGATGCAGGCGCCACCTTCAGCCTGTACATTCCGCCGATGGGCGAAGACGACGAGGACAGTCATGACGCATAACATTCTGGTAGTCGACGACGAACCCAAGCTCTGCGACCTGCTGGCCTCGGCCCTGGGCCACAGCGGCATCGAGGTGTTCATTGCCGGCAACGGCCTGCATGCGCTCAAGGTGCTGGAGCAGGAAGACATCGACCTGGTGATCAGCGACTGGCGCATGCCGGGCATGGACGGCCCGGCCCTGCTCGCGGAGATAAAACTGCGCTACCCGCAGGTGCCGGTGATTGTGATGACCGCCTACAGCACGGTGAAAAACGCCGTGCAGTCGATGCGCAACGGTGCCTATGACTACATCGCCAAGCCATTCGATATCGACGAGCTGGACATCACCGTGGCCAAGGCTTTGCAGTTTCGCGACATCATGCGCGACAACGCACGCATGCGCGCCGAGCTGGACGCGCACGCGCAGTTCGACAGCCTGGTGGGCGACAGCCCGGCGTTTCGCACGGTGCTGCAAGCGGTGGACTCGGTGCGCGACAGCAGCGCCACGATCCTGTTGACCGGCGAAAGCGGCACCGGCAAGGAAATGGTCGCTCGCGCCATCCACAAACACGGCAGCCGGGCCGACAAACCCTTCGTCGCGGTCAACTGCGCGGCCATCCCCGAAGGCCTGTTGGAAAGCGAAATGTTCGGCCATCGCAAGGGCGCCTTTACCGGCGCCGTGGCGGACCGGATCGGGCGCTTTCAACAGGCCGACAAGGGCACGCTGTTTCTTGATGAAGTGGGCGACATGCCGCTGGCGTTGCAGGCCAAGATTCTGCGGGCGTTGCAGGAGCGGGTGATCGAGCCGGTGGGCGACCCGCGCGAGCGCAAGGTGGATGTGCGGGTGATCGCCGCGACCAACAAGAACCTGTTGGAAGCGGTGGCCAACAAGGAGTTTCGCGAGGACCTGTATTACCGCCTCAACGTGTTCCCGATCCCGCTGCCCGCCCTGCGCGAGCGTGTGGAAGACATCGCGCCCCTGGCCCGCCACTTTGCCCAGACCCTCAGTGCCACCGCCGGCAAGCGCATCACCGGCTTCAGCCCCGAGGCGTTGCAGGCGATGGCGGCGTACCACTGGCCGGGCAATATCCGCGAGCTGCAAAACTGTGTGGAGCGCGCAACCATCGTCGCCGCCTCGCCGGTGATCGAGGATATCGACCTGCCGGGGTATCTGTTTGCCTCCAAGCCAAGCGAAGGCGGCGTCACGGCGATCCTCAGCGATGGCCCAGGCGTTCCCCAGGACCTGGACGCGGCGCTGGCGGAGGTCGAGAAAGCCTACATTCTGGCGGCGCTGCACGAGAGCAACGGCGTGCAGGCGGCAGCGGCACAGAAGATCGGAATTACCGAACGCAGCTTCTGGTATCGCCTGAAGAAGCTGGGCATTCAAGTAGACAAGATCGTCCGCTGACACCCCACAAAACACTGTGGCGAGCGGGCTTGCCCGCGTTGGGCTGCGCAGCGGCCCCAGAAGATTTAACCGCGGTGTGTCAGGCTTAACCGGGGCACAGGTTTTGGGGCGGCTTCGCCACCCAACGCGGGCAAGCCCGCTCGCCACGAAAGCCGCTTGTGCTTAGGCTTTGCTCTCACGAATGATCTGGCGAATCGCGCCCACGAACGCTTCGGCTGGCTGGCCACCGCTTACCGCGTACTGGTCGTTGAACACGATGGTCGGCACCGAGGTCACGCCACGGGAGATCCACAATTGCTCTTGCTCGCGGACCTCGGCGGCGTAGTCGTCACTGGCGAGAATCTGGGCCGCGCGCTGGATATCCAGGCCGACGCTTTCGGCGATGATCGCCAGGGTGGCGGGATCGGAGGGGTCCTGCCCGTCGCTGAAATACGCTTTGAACAGCGCTTCCTTGAGGTTGTACTGCAAGCCTTCCAGCCCGGCCCAATGCAGCAGGCGGTGTGCGTCGAAGGTGTTGTAGATACGGCTCTGGCCATCGGTGCGAAAGGCAAAGCCCAGCGCGGCGCCCATGTCGCGGATACGTGCACGGTTGGCCTGGGATTCTTCAGCCGTGGAGCCGTATTTTTCGGTGATGTGCTCGACGATGTTCTGGCCCTCGGCGGGCATATTCGGGTTCAGCTCGAACGGCTGGAAATGAATCTCGGCCTGCACCTCGGCGCCAAGCTGGTCGAGGGCGTCGGTCAGGCCGCGCAGGCCGATGATGCACCAGGGGCAGGACACGTCGCTGACGAAATCGATTTTCAGGGGAGTACTCATGGTAGGCAACCTCGCTGGCAGTGAATGCGCCACAAAGGTTGCACGATACACCAACTTTACAAGACCTTCGAAGGCGGGCCCTGATCGATCTGCGCCCAATGCGCGGCATCTTCGCGATGGGCTTGCAGGTACGGCAGCACCGCCGTCAGCAGCGGCGCCTTGAACGCCTCCTGGAAACGATGCGCCATGCCGGGGATCAGCTTCAATTGACTGCCCTGGATATGCGCCGCCAGGTGCACGCCGTGCATCACCGGCAATAACGGGTCGGCAGTGCCATGCACCACCAGCGTCGGCACGCGCAGCTGGTTGAGCAACGGTACGCGGCTTGGCTCGGCAAGGATCGCCATGATCTGACGCTTCACGCCCTCGGGGTTGAAGGCGCGGTCGTAGGACAGCGCCGCCTGGTGCAGCAAGGCTTGGCGATCATCCTGCACGTTCGGGCTGCCCAATGCCGCGAGTAAGTCGGCCTGTTGCTCCAGCGCCACTTCACGATTCGGTGCGCCCCGCCGCGACAGCAACTGCACCAGCGCGGCACTTGGCGCCGGCAGGCCTTCGGCACCGGAACTGGTCATGATCAGCGTCAGGCTCTCGACCCGCTGCGGCGCCATGGCCGCCAGGTGCTGGGCGATCATGCCGCCCATGCTCGCGCCCAACACGTGGAATTGGCGGACCTGCAACGCGTCCATCAAGCCCAGGGCATCGTCGGCCATGTCGGTCAGCGTGTAAGGCGCCGCCACCGGCAGGCCGAGCTTGTAGCGCAGCACCTCAAAGGTCAGGTTGGCGCTGGCCGGAGCCTGGCGCCAGGTGGACAGACCGACGTCCCGATTGTCATAGCGGATCACCCGGAAACCTTGCTCACACAGGGCCACAACCACTTCGTCCGGCCAGTGGATCAACTGCCCGCCCAGGCCCATCACCAGTAGCAAGGCAGGGTCGGACGCACGCCCGATACTCTGGTAGGCGATGCTCACCTGAGCCAGGTCGACCGTTTGGGTCGCAACATTGACATCACATCGAGAAGCCGCAAAAGACGGCAGGCCGAACAGTAGAGCGGCCAGTAAAAACACCACGCGCATGAAAAACACCGAAACGCAGAACCCCAGTAGAGCGCGAGTCTGATGAAGTTTGTTCAAGCGCGCTGCCACAGTTACGTGACAGTTTGATGAAGAGTGCCCAGTGGTCACGGTCGACACGGCCTGCAACATGAGACAAACTCACGCTATTCAACTTCGTCACAAATTGTCTTCATGGAGAGCCCGTGCTCGAGATCCGTCACCTCAAGACCCTGCACGCCTTGCGCGAAGCCGACAGCCTGGTGGAAGCCGCCGAACGCCTGCACCTGACGCAGTCGGCGCTGTCCCACCAGTTCAAGGAGCTGGAGGAGCGCCTGGGCATGCAGTTGTTCGTGCGCAAGACCAAGCCGCTGCGCTTCACCAGCGCCGGCCTGCGCCTGCTGCAACTGGCCGACGCCACCCTGCCGCTGCTGCGCGGCGCCGAGCGTGATATCGCACGGCTGGCGGGCGGCACCGCTGGGCGTCTGCACATGGCGATCGAGTGCCACAGCTGCTTCCAGTGGCTGATGCCGACCATCGACCAGTTCCGCGATGCCTGGCCGGAAGTCGAGCTGGACCTGGCTTCGGGTTTTGCCTTTGCGCCGCTGCCGGCCCTGGCCCGTGGCGACCTGGACCTGGTGGTCACGTCCGACCCGCAAGAGTTGCCGGGCATCACCTACGTGCCGCTGTTCACCTACGAAGCCATGCTGGCCGTGGCCAACCAGCACGCGCTGGCGAACAAGTCGTACATCGTGCCGGAAGACCTGCTGAACGAAACCCTGATCACCTACCCCGTGGAGCGTGACCGCCTGGACATCTTCACGCGCTTCCTCGAGCCTGCCGACGTGGAACCGGCCCAGGTACGCACCTCGGAGCTGACGGTGATGATGATGCAACTGGTCGCCAGCGGCCGTGGCGTATGCGGTATGCCCCACTGGGCGTTGCATGAATACAGCTCGCGCGGCTACGTGAAGGCCAAGCGCCTGGGTGAGAAAGGGTTGTTTGCGACGCTGTACGCGGGCATTCGTGCAGACATGCTGGATGCGCCGTATATGCGCGACTTCCTGCTGACGGCCAAGGACACGTCGTTTTCGACCCTCGATGGGGTCAGCGCGGTGCGCTGAGCGCCGCTCCCACGGTGAATATCAGGGGTGCTGCAATTCACGCCACATGTGGATCTTGTCGAAATACTCGACGCCCACCCGCACCGCCAGCGGTTCCAGGCCGTACTGGATAAACCCGCAGCGCTGGTACAGCGCAAAGGCCGCGGCGTTGCCGGCGGTGACGGTCAGCTGGATCACTTTCAGGCGCGGGTGCTGGCGCGCTTCATCCAGCGCCGCCTCGACCAATCGACGGCCGAGGCCTTGGTGTTGATAAGCCTGGTTCACGTACATGCCGAACAAGGTCACCTTGTGGCGCGCCTTTTCCCGAGGCTCGAACGCCAGGCCGACAATGCCCGCCAGCGCATCGCCGTGGAAAGCGCCCAACAGCCGATCCAGTGGCGTGTCGAGGCGCTTTTGCCACCAGCTCAATGGCATCGCCGCACGCTCCGCCACGCTGGAGGTGAACGCCTGGGGGTACACGCCATACGCCTCCAGCATCAACGCCCGATAAGCCTCGGCGTCGCTGGCCCCCAGGGTGCGGATGATCATGCCGTCAGCGATTCACGATAAAACGGCAGGATCAGATCCCGCGTCAACGGTGCCAACTGCAGGCCGCCGTCGCCGGCCGGGTCGATCCAACGCACTTCTTCGATCTCTGCCGCGGGGCTCACCGGCACGTCGATCTGCACCTGGAACAACTCGGCTTCCACGGTAAAGCCTGGCTCATTGGCCGCCGGGGCTGAAAACGTGCCGAGGTAAATGGCGTCGCTTGGCTCAATCTGCAGGTTCAGTTCTTCGTACAGCTCACGGGCCAGGGCCTCGGCAGGTTGTTCACCCGCGTCGATCTTGCCGCCCGGCTGCATGAAGGCCTGGGTGCCGCGCTTGCGTACCAGCAGGGTCTGGCCGTCGCTGCCGATCAGCAGGGCGGCAGCGATACGGAGGGTGGAGGGCATGAACAGTCTTCCTTGGAGGCAAAGACGCAAGCATCACATGTCAGCGGGCATGTCGCAATTATGCGTGGGAGCGTTCAGCTTGGGATCACGGCCTGGTCCTTGATGAACACGCTGTAGCGCGCGCCCTCCATGGTTTCGAAGGCAAT
The DNA here is from genome assembly GCF_021606685.1 of Pseudomonas syringae. Classification (GTDB taxonomy): domain Bacteria; phylum Pseudomonadota; class Gammaproteobacteria; order Pseudomonadales; family Pseudomonadaceae; genus Aquipseudomonas; species Aquipseudomonas syringae_R. The sequence continues at coordinate 14,001 of NZ_WKCB01000012.1, read as the reverse complement.
CAGCTTATCCACCAGCGGCAGGTTCAGCACCTTGCCGGCGTTGAGCAGCAGCATGCCGTTGTCGGCGTTGAGGTTGCGCGCCAGCACCATGCCTTCCTCCAATTCGCGGGTGCCGAGCACTTTGACGTTGGGGTCGCCCAGGGTCACGTCATGGAGGTAGGTGGCGCACACGCGTACAAAGTCCTCGACCATCACCGGGTCATACAGCCGCCCGGCGTACTTGCGGATGTACAGCAGCGCTTCGTCGCTGTTCATCTGCCGCTCCAGGATCAGGCCTTTTTGCAGCTCGATAAAGTCCACCGCCAGTTTGAGCAAGCGTGAGCCGGCAGGGATCGCGTCGCCCTTGAGGTGGTCGGGAAAACCACTGCCGTCCCAGCGCTCCTGATGATGGCGGATCAGCCGCGCGGCATCTTTCATCGGCTCCAGGGTCATCAGCAACGACTCGCTCTGGGTCGCATAGGCGCGATAGCGCTCGCGGTCAGTGCTGTGCAGCAGGTCCGAAGGCGAGGCCATCATGCTGTCGCTCCAGCTCAGCTTGCCGATGTTATAGAGCGCGGCGGCCATGGTCAGGTCGCGGTTGCTGGCGCAGTCTTCGCCATGGGCCACGCACCAGGTGCGCACCAATTCGATGATCTGCCGGTTGGTCTGCTTGGCGCGCGGCAGGCGCAGGTTGGCCAGCAACGAGAACACTTCGGTGCCGGTGGCGTAGCTGTGTTTGAGTTCTTCGTAGGCCAGGTCGAGCATATCGGCGGTTTGCTGCAGCTCACTGGTGCGCGAGGCCACGCGTTTTTCCAGGGTGGCGTTGAGTTGCTTGAGTTCCTCGTTCTGCCGCTGGATCAGTTGCTCCAGACGCCCGCGCTCGCGCTCCGAATGCTGATGAGCCAGGGACTGGCGCAGGGCGAGCAGTAATTCTTCATCCTTCCAGGGCTTGCTGAGGTAGCGGTAGATCTCGCCCTCATTGATGGCTTTGATGATCAGGGTCAGGTCGGTTTCGCTGGTCAGCAGGATGCGCACCGTGTGGGGATAGTGCTGGTGGATATGGGCCAGCAAGGAAGCGCCGTCCATGTCCGGCAGGCGCGCGGCGCTCATCACCAGGTCGACGGGTTGGGTGGCGAGGATGGCCAGTGCATCAGCGGCGCAGATGGCGCTGTGCAGTTCGAAGGGTTCCAGGTGCAGCAACTGCGTGAGGCTGTGCAGGACGTCGGAGTGAGCGTCGATCAGCAAGACCACGGCACGGTCGGCATCGGTAAAGGTCACTGACTCTCCCATGGGACACCTCGGATCGTCGGTATGCATTCCTTAGAGTTGTAAGTCACGGCCTCCTTGGCGATTACTGAGGAGTTTAGTCGGTTTTAAACAAAATAATGGCTTTACGACATCAATGCATAAAAAAGCCGCTCCAGAAACAGGAGCGGCTTTCGAGGTGAAGCGTGCTGCCCTCACGCCTCGGCTTTTTTCGGGGTTGAGCCGAACGAGGCAAAACGCTTGTTGAACCCGGCGATACGGCCCTCGGCCTGGGTCTTGCGTTGCTGGCCGGTGTAGATCGGGTGCGAAGCGCTGGAGACGTCCAACGGGATGTAGGGGTAGGTGTTGCCGTCGCTGTGTGTATGGGTGCGGTCGCTGTCGGCAGTGGAGCCGATCAGGAAGAACACATCGGCGGCAGTGTCGTGGAACAGCACGGTGCGGTAGTCGGGATGGATACCAGCTTTCATAAGGCCTCCGGGGCATCTGGGTGCATTTCAAGTGTTATACAGTAACGCAAATCATGCACCCAAACGAGAACCGATTGCAATAAGCATAGACCATAAGGTTTTCCTGGCCCTTCGTGGCGAGCGGGCTTGCCCGCGTTGGGCTGCAAAGCAGCCCCCATCAAGCCCCTGCATTTCTCCCTGACGAGCCATGAATACGGCTTGCCCGCTCGCCCCACGCTGCCTGTCGGGTCGACTCGTAACGCAGGGGTTGCGCGCGGCCACTTGATGCTCAGCGGTTGCTCCAGCAAGCTAGGCAACAAATCCCAGTCGGCGCTGTTCTCGATCTTTCTACAGGCGCACAACGCCTGGCCGATGAGTCCGAACCCAAGGAAAACCGTATGAGCCTGTCGCTACTCAGCCGCTACGCGTTCTTTGCCGTGTGCGTCATTTTCACCCTCGCCAGCCTGCCCTTTATCCAGCATGAATGGCTGTGGCCCATCACCCTGGTCACTGGCGCACTCAGCCTGATCGGCCTGTTCGACCTGCTGCAAAGCCCCCATGCGGTACGCCGCAACTACCCGATCCTGGGCAATATCCGTTACCTGGTGGAAGCCATCCGCCCGGAAATCCGCCAGTACCTGCTCGAATCCGACAGCGACGCCCTGCCCTTCTCCCGGGCGCAGCGCTCGCTGGTGTATTCGCGCGCCAAGAACGAAACCGCCGACAAACCCTTCGGCACCCTGATCGATGTGTACCAGTCGGGCTTCGAGTTTATCGGCCACTCCATGCGCCCCGCGCCGCTGAGTGACCCCAGCGCATTTCGCGTGATGGTCGGCGGCCCACAGTGCACACAGCCGTACTCGGCCTCGGTGTTCAATATCTCGGCGATGAGCTTTGGCTCGCTGAGCGCCAACGCGATCCGCGCGCTGAACCAGGGCGCCAAGCTTGGCAACTTCGCGCATGACACCGGCGAGGGCAGCATCAGCCCCTACCACCGCGAAAACGGCGGCGACCTGACCTGGGAGCTGGGCAGCGGCTACTTCGGCTGCCGCACCAGCGACGGCCGCTTCGACCCGGAGCGCTTCGCCGTGCAGGCGCAGAACCCGCAAGTGCGCATGATCGAGATCAAGATGAGCCAAGGCGCCAAACCCGGCCATGGCGGGATCCTGCCCAAGCATAAAGTCACCCGGGAAATTGCCGAAACCCGCGGCATCCTGATGGGCGAAGACTGCATCTCGCCGTCACGCCACAGCGCGTTTTCCACACCGATCGAACTGATGCAGTTCATCAAGCAACTGCGCGAGCTGTCCGGCGGCAAACCGGTGGGTTTCAAGTTCTGCCTGGGTCACCCGTGGGAGTTCATGGGCATCGCCAAGGCCATGCTCGAAACCGGCATCCTCCCGGACTTTATTGTGGTCGACGGCAAGGAAGGCGGCACCGGCGCCGCGCCCGTGGAGTTCACCGACCATATCGGCGTGCCGCTGCGTGAAGGCCTGCTGTTTGTGCACAACACCCTGGTGGGCCTGAACCTGCGCGACAAGATCAAGCTGGGTGCCAGCGGCAAGATCGTCAGCGCGTTCGATATCGCCAGCGTGCTGGCCATCGGCGCTGACTGGGCCAACTCGGCGCGCGGCTTCATGTTTGCCATCGGCTGCATCCAGTCGCAAAGCTGCCACACCAACAAATGCCCCACCGGTGTCGCCACCCAAGACCCACTGCGCCAGCGCGCGCTGGTGGTGCCGGACAAGGCCCAACGCGTGTTCAACTTCCACCGCAACACCCTCAAGGCCCTGGCCGAGATGCTCGCGGCGGCGGGCCTGGACCATCCTTCGCAGCTGTCGGCCAAGCACTTGGTGCGGCGCATGTCGGCGACCGAAATCAAATTGTTCTCGCAGTTGCACGTGTTCTTGAAACCTGGCGAATTGCTCACCGGCGACGTCAACGGCGAGTTCTATTCACGCATGTGGCAGATGGCGCGGGCCGACAGTTTTGAACCGCATGAAAGCGCTGCCGCCTAAAGGGAATTGATCATGTTGAAAGTCATCGCTGAAGATTTCATCAAGCCAGAACACCTGGAAACCGTGCGCCCCTGGTACGCCGAACTGGTGGAAAAAACCCGCCTGGAACCGCTGTGTATCGCCTACGATCTGTTTGTCGATCAAAAAGACCCGGGGCACTTTATTTTTATCGAGCAATGGCCCGATCAAGCCGCCCTGGATGCACACTGCCAGACGGAACACTTCACCCGTCTGGTGCCGCAGATCAACGCCTACCAGGCCAAACCCTGCCGGGTGTTGTTGATGGATGCGTTCTGAAAATACCCACACCGCGCTGAACCGGACCACCGACGGCATTGATCACACAAGGAGATTCACATGCCGTTACTGGACTTCGCCGACATCGCAGGGCAGTTGCCCACCACTTGGAAATCCACCTGCCTGGGCCAGGTCGGCCCGGCGCGGGTCAAAGTGCTGCGCATGGATGAGCAGGCACACGCTGAGGAAACCCATGACTACAACGAAGGGCTGCTGGTGATCAGCGGGTGCTTGCGCCTGAGCATCGGCGGCAGTGAAACCCGCGTGGAGGCGGGCCAGATGTACCTGGTGCACGCCGGCATCGCACATGCCGTGCTCGCCGGCAGCCAAGGTACGCTTGTGATCATTGACGTCTAGAGACATCCAGTAATACCCAACCTTTGCAATTGCTTACAAATACGGCCAACCTGCGCGCGCCCGACGTGCGGCGTACGACTACTTGCTCGCTCGCCTGTCATTACTAAACCTTTTGTTCAAGAGCCCGCTGCCATGCTGAACGGACGCGACCCACGCATCGATTTTTTTCGGGGCCTGGCGTTGATCTTCATTTTCTGGGATCACGTCCCCCACAACCCGCTGGGCCAGATCACCCTGCGCAATATCGGTTTCAGCGACGCGGCAGAGGTGTTTGTGTTCCTCGCCGGTTACGCCTCGGTACTGGCCTACGGCAAGATCATGCAACGCGACGGCTACTGGATGGCCTCACTGAAAATCCTGCGTCGCGCGTGGGTGTTGTACGTGGTGCATATCTTCTTGCTGGCGATGCTGATGGGCATCGTGTTCTTCGCCAACAGCCATGTGGAAACCCGCGACCTGGTTGAGGAGATGGGCCTGACGCACTTCGTCACCCACCCGCAACAGGCCCTCACCGACGAACTGCTGCTGCGCTTCAAGCCGAACCTGATGGACCCGTTGCCGCTGTACATCGTGCTGCTGGCGGGCTTGCCGCTGGTGTTGCCGCTTATGCTGCGCAAGGCCTGGCCGGTGGTGGCGGTGTCGGCCACGGTGTATTTCCTGGCGCCCTGGATGGGCTGGAACCTGCGCGCGATTGCCGACGGCGTGTGGTACTTCAACCCGGTGACCTGGCAGTTCCTGTTCATTCTCGGTGGCGCCGCAGCGATTCATGCCGGGCGAGCGCGGCCGGTGGAACACCGGCCACTGCTGCGCCAGCCGTTGTTTCTGGCGGCGGCGCTGTACACCGTGCTGGCGGGGGTGCTGACGCTGTCGTGGCGCTGGCCCGAGGTGCACGACGCGCTGATGCCGTCGGCCCTCAGCAACCTGTTGTACCCGATCAGCAAGACCGACTTGTCGCCGCTGCGCCTCCTGCATTTCCTGGCCCTGGCCTACGTCACCGCCAAGCTGTTACCTACCAGCGGTTGGACGCAGAACTGGCTGGGGCAGCAAACCTGCCGCATGGGCCGTTTTTCCCTGGAGGTGTTTTGCCTGGGCGTGCTGCTCGCGCCGCTGGCGGACATGGTCAACGCCATGGCCCACGATGCCGTGGCCATGCAATTGCTGACGGCGATGATCGGCGCCGGGTTGATGGCAGCGCTGGCGGCGTGGCTGGAATTCAACAAGCGGTTGGACGCGGAGCAGGCCAACCGGCTGCGCAAACCCGGCTTAAATAGTTAGCCCCGGAGCGGCTCGGCGCGGTGTTTCCATTGACCTTCCACTCATCGTGAAAGGTCGCAACACATGTCGACTCACCAATTGCTCAACGGTATGTCGGGGAACCTGCAGTCCAGCACCCTCTGGTCGCAGCAACAGGCCCTCGAGCTGATCCAGCACAACGTCACCCAGGCCATGAGCAGCCTGTCAGCGGAACAGCGGCGCCTCTACGTTACCTTGCAACGCCAGGCCCTGGCCGCCCTCAAGGCGGTCGAGGAGGAGAGAGTGCGCCTGGAAACGTCGTTCAAAACCCTCGGCCTGGCGCAACTGCGCAGCAAGCTCGGCGGACGCGACCCCGAGCAGTATTACCTCTACACCACCTACCTGGAAAAACGCGAGCAACCCTTCCCCTGGGAACCGCATATTCAGGAACTCGGCTACCGATCGCGTCGGGCCTACGACGACTGGCAGTACAAGGAACACACCCGGCGCATGAGCCTGTGGGAAGCGGCGTGCCTGAACTTCGGCTTTACCCACTCGATCCCCCAGGACTCCGGCTTCAGCCTGGTGGAGGCCAGTGAGGTGGTGGGCCCCGACGGCGATAAAAGCCTCAAGGCGCTGACCTTTATCACTGTGGCGCGGGAGCTGAACCTGGGGGGCCAACTCAAACGGCAGACCGAAACCGCCCTGGCCGCCGACGGCAAGCTGCGCCAGTTGATCGGGGCGGCCACCCTGGCCAGCTTTCGGCTGGACGTGCTGGAAGCCTACCGCGACCGCACCGCCAGCGGCGTGACGCAGCCGATATACGACCTGCTCACTGCCGCACTGCTTGAAGGAGGCGCCCAACCGCAGTTCGACACCCTGAGCCTGCTCGCCGGCACGACGCCCCTGGGCGCGGTGCTGGTGGTGCCCTGGGAAACCCACTTGCCCCTGCCGCTGATGCTGATCAAGGTCGCCAGCCTCGGGGTGCTGTCCTACTTCCCCTATCGCCCCTCGGGGGCGCTGCAGTACCACATCGACAGCCAGGCCGCCGAATCGGCATTTCGCCAGGCCTTGCACGACAGCCATGAGCAACAGGACTTGGGCTGGTTTGCCCGGCAATTACCCCTGGTCGGGCTGTCGCTGTTCCGGCACCTGATCACCCAGGAGCCGCGCCCCGAGGGCATGACCTGGCTGGCGGGCGCACTGTATGACGGCTTTCACAAGGCGTTCCCGAAAACCACCTTGGACACGGTGAGGTTCAGCACCGATATCAAGGCCGAGCGCACGCAAACCCTGGTGCAAACCCTGACGTACCGGCATATCCAGCGCTACCAGGCCAACCTGCAAGTGCTCGCTACCACCAAGACGGCCGCCGACTGGCAGGCCCTCAAGGACGGCGCCGCCGCAATCGCCGGGGAAATCCTCAACCTGTTGCTGATCCCGCTGCCCGGTGGCGTCACCGGCATGAACCGCATCATGCTGACCGCCGTGTTCGGCTCGCTCGCCTACAGTTTCACCGTGGCCGTCAGCGAGGCCGCCAAAGGTGATACCAGTGGGTTCGCCGCCTCCCTGAGCGATATCGCCGACCTGGCCATCAGCGGCCGTTTGATGATCACCGCCGGCCAGGCCCATCGGCGCCGGGTTCTGCAAAACCTTCAAGCATTGGGCAACCCCCGCAAAGTCACCACAGCCGACGGCATCGATAAACTCTGGACACCAGACGCCCGCCCCTACGCAATCGACAATCAATATTTGCTCAACGGCAAGAGCGCCGACGCACTGGGCATCTACACGGTCAATGGTCGCCAGTATGCAAAACTGCGGCAGAACTCAACAACGCTGGTAGTGGAAGTCGTGCTGGACCCACAGGCCCAGCGTTACGGGCTCAAACACCACAACGGTGACCATCACACCCCCTCGATCGTGTTCGAGCCAACGCTCCAGGCCTGGGTGTTCGACCTGCACAACGCCCACACCTTCAGTGACCTGCAATTGCTGCAACGCATGCTGCCCAACGGCTCCACGATCACCCCCGACGTCGACCTGGAAAACATGCTGCGCAGCACCTGCACCACCCGTACCACCCTGGACAATATCTGGACCAGCCAGACACCGGCGCCGCTCAACCTGATCGAGGGCGTGCGGCGCCTGCAAGTCGACCGGGTGATCCAACAGATCATCGACGATTTCCATCAACGCGCCAGCCTGCCGGTCCATGCCGACAGCAGCGTGTTTTGCCTGCTGACCCAGCTGCCGAACTGGCCTTTGGATACTGTGCTGAACGTGCATGATCACTTGGGCGAACTGATCGAGAGTTATGCCCCGGCCAACGCCTCGACGAGCCCCGCCCACCGCATCGACCTCAAACGCCGGGAGGATGGCAGCTACGTCGCCCTGGACGATCCTGGGCTGGCCCCCACGGTCGAAGAACACTTGATGCAACTGATCATTCGTGGCCAACCCGGCGCATCCACTCTCGGCAAGGACGACCTGCCAAGTCGCTCGGAGACCGGTCGTATCGCCCTGGTACGCGAGCAGGTTGCCGCCCTGGCCAGGGCCGAACGCCCGACCTTGTTCAGGGCCCTGTTCGACTACGCAGACCGCGAACAGAATGACCTCAGCGTGCCGGCCGACATCCGCCGCTTCCTGCCCCGCAAGACCTCGGCGCCACTGGTCACTGTCACGCCGCTGCTGAAAAAACTGCGGGAGCTGAACCCTCCGCTGTCCGCCGCAAACTTGCAACAAATCCTGGAGATTTACCCGCTGTCTCCTGAGCAGCAACAGGCATTTCTCCGCGCCGGCACCTTGCCCACCGCCTTCGCCGACCAGCTCGACCATCACCGCACGGCGCTGCGAATCGACGCCGTCATCGACGGTCTGTACCATCCCCGCACCTTTAATCAGGACATCGACCTGTGGGCGCGCGAGTTTGCCTCGGCCTTGGTGCGCAAGACCCTCAAGCGCGACTTCGTGGTCACCGAAGTGGTCGACGGAGTGATCAGCAAGCCCTACGAATCCAGTGGTCCCGATGACCTGACGGTGGAACTGCGTCACTACGGCAACGGCCACTATGAGGCCTACGACCTGCATAACGCGTCGACGATTGCCGTGACGCCGCTGATCGACAGTTTCTACCTGGCCGTTGGCGCGGTACTGCAACCCCATGAGCGGCAATTGCTCGGCATGCAAGGCGTCACGGATGCCAAAGGCCTGCGCAAGACCCTGGGGGACTTCATGAGTAACCAGCGCAGCCCCGAAGGCTATGTCAGCCTGGCCAACGGTTCCCTGGTGCAATACGAACATCGCCTGGTTGTGGCGCCCCAGACCCAAACGGCGGCAAATGGCATCGTGCGCCAGGACGGCAAGGAATACCTGCCGCTGTTCGGGTCGCTGTACCGCATCATTTTCGATAAGAACCTGCTCAAGTGGCGGCTCAAGCACCCGGACAAAGTCGGCGTCGACACCCCACTGCTCGAACACAACAACGACGGCGCCTGGCGCCTGGCCAGCGAGAACCCGATGCACTGGGAGGACCAGCGTCTGTTCCAACGCCTGGGGCGCAACCAATATGATTTCCCCCAGGCCACCGCGAAGAATATCCTCGCCCTCACCGACACCTCGGCCCAGGCGCTGCGCCAGGTACACCGCACCGGCCAACCCGCGCCGCCGCTGCTGGCCGATACCTGCAAACGCTTCACGCTCGAACAACAACTGCAGCACCTGCTCGACACCATGCGCACCGACCCGACGTCGCGCACCGCTCAGCCTGCCGCGCAGTTGCTGATCCTGCTGGCGCTGCCCGGCTGGCCCGACAGCCATACCCTGCAAATCACCGACAGCCAGGGCCAGGTACTCAAGCAATATCCGCCTGGGGCGACTCGGCGCATTACCGTGCCAATCAGCGAGGTCAGTTACCTCGACGGCAAGCTGCTGCCGACGCTGGTACAAGACACGCACATCACGCAGGGCCTGCTGGGCGAATTGCCGGTGTCGGTGGATGAGCGGCTGTTCAAGTTGGTGAAGAAAATCGTCACCTATGCCAACAGCAATATGGGCAGTTTGTTCGATTCGTTTTATGCCATGAGCGAGGACAAAGTCAGCGACCCGCAAAAACGCTTCAAGCGCCAGCACCCGGCGCTGCCGAACAGCCTGATCAATGCCATCCTCGACCGCGCCACGCCCCAGGAACTCAAACAACTGCGCGAACACGACCGGGTCGGTTTGCGTCTGACGGAACAGGCGCGCCTGTCGGCTGCCGACGTGCGCCTGAATCGGGCGTACGAAGGGCTGTTTCTGAATGCCTTGAACAATCCGGACAGTGAAAAAATCACCCTGCACCTGCTCAAGTCAGTACCCGGCTGGCCCGCCACAGCACGCCTGGATATCCATCAAGGCAGCCTGCAGGGCACGCCTATCGCCAGCGCCGGCCACCTGAACGGGGCGCTGCGCAAAAAGCTGCTGAAGACCTCGTTGGGTTACCAGGCCCAAGGCAGCGACCACCCGCCGGGGCCGCTCCTCGAAGCGCTGGTGCTGACCCTCACCGCCACCGAGCGCACAGCGCTGGGCGCGGCCCACGAAATGCACAGCGACCCCTTGCGCGAGCAGATCGCCCAACTGGCCTTGAGCAAGCGTGTGGAGATCAAGGCCCTGCTGGGCTTGCCGCATTTGCAACCCTGGCTGCTGCCGCCCATGCAGGTCAACAGTTCGTTCATCGCCTACCCACTCTGGAGTTGGTTGTGGCCGTTTGGCGGTACCCGGCCACCGGACCTGATCGCCAAGGTCAAGGAGTTGTACCCCAGTTTCAGCACCACCCAGGCGCGGGACTTTCTGGGTGCGCTGGGCCTCAGCGAACCCGCCGCCCTGCTTGAACTGGAACGGCGCCAGGCCGAGTACGCAGCCCTTGAGACCGAACTGCGGCGCTGGGCAGACGCGTCCTACCCGGGCCACGATGACCCGCGCCAGCTCGACACTTACTGGGACCGCGCACCGCGCCTGATGATCATGCAAAAACTGCTGGCCGCCTGGCGCCGGGAAAGCCCAAGCACGTTGTACTTGCACGGCCTGTTCGACACGCCCTCACTGGTGCTGCAGCTAGATGCTCAACCGCTGCCGCCGCCCAGCGTCATCACCCATCCTGACGCCTTCGCACATATCGAGCATCTGCAGATCACCGGGGACCGTTTTCCAGTTGAGGCTGACGGGTTCCTGCGGCGTTTTTCCAACCTCACCAGCCTCAAGCTGGACTACGAGATGACAGCACTCCCCAGCAGCATCACCGAGATGACCCAGCTCACCCATCTGGACCTGAGTGACAACCTTATCCAACTCGATCAGGGCGCCGTCGAGCGGCTGGCCGGCATGGTCAACCTGCGTCGCCTGCTGCTCAACCGCAACCGCCTTGGCCTGGCGCCGGACGTCACCCGCATGACCCACCTGACCCACCTGCAACTCGAAGTGGCAGGCATCAGCCAATGGCCAACGGGCTTCTGGAGCCTGCCTAACCTGGAATACCTGGCTTTGCAGGAAAACCAGCTCACCAGCGTTCCGGATGAGGTGTTCACCCAACGGCACCCGCGCAACCTGAACCGACAGTTGTACCTGCATGGCAATCCGTTCCCCGAGGAGGTTCAGCGGCGCATCCACCAACACCGGATCACGCACGGCGTACGCGTGGGCCCACTGCCGGGCCTGGCTCACGTGGCGCCGCCGACGGGCGGCATCGACGACTGGCTGGCCGGCATTCCCGGCACTGAACAGGGCCAGCGCCGAACCGTGTGGCAACAGCTGCTCGACAGTGAAGAGGCCCAGCCAGACGACGCCTTTCGGGTGCTCGCCGACTTGACCAACACCTACGCATATATCCATTCGCCGCAAACCCGCGAGGCCCTCACCGCCCGAGTCTGGGTGCTGCTGGACGCCATGGCGCAGTCGGCACAATTGCGCAACAACGTCTTCCTCAACACCTACGGTGCCGGCGACTGCGGCGACAGCGTATTGCTGGCGTTCACCAATATGGAGTTGGAACATCGCATCCATCAAGCCAGGTCCATGCCCAGCAGCCGCGAAGCAGACAAGGCACTGTTGGAGCTGGCCAAGGGCGTGTTTTACCTGCGCCAGCTGGATCAGTTTTCCTATGATTTCAACCGCAGCCGCGAACAGGCCGGGCTGGAGGTAGATCGCGCCGAAGTGACCATCTACCTGCGCTACAAATTAGCCACGGAGTTCGACCTGCCCCTGCACCCGATGGAATTGCTGTACACCGTCGAGGGGTATGTGACCGGGGAAGTCATCCAGAGGGCACGCAACACCCTGACGCTCGCGGCTACCACCGGTGCGCTACAGGAAATGTTGCTGAGCGAAGAGTTCTGGATTGAATACCTGACCCACTGCCTGCCGGAACCTTTCGTGACCATTCGCGAGGTCGCCCGCGTGGAAACCCAAAAGCTCGACAAGGAGGTGGTGGACCGGCAATCGGACACTTACCTGGAAAGGCGCCAATCGATTGCCGACCATGAAGTGGCCGAGCGTCAACGCCTGATCCGGCAATTGACCCTGGCGGTGCAAATCGGCCAGAGCCGCCCCTGAGGCGAGCCGGTACTGGCGCAGGCCAGTACCGGCCACGTGTCACGCGGCGTGCGTTTCAGCCTGGCTGGCCTGGGTCGGTTGCAGCTTGAAGGTGTAGAACAACACCGTGAGCAACACCAGGAACACCGGGCCTACATACAGCGCAATCCGGGTGTCGGGGAAGTACGCCATCAGGCCCACCACCAGCACCAGGAACGCCAGCGCCAGGTACGAACTGACCGGGTACAACCACATGCGGTACTTGAGGTTTTTTTGCTCGGTCGGGCTCAGGCTCTTACGGAACTTGAGCTGGGCCAGCAGGATCATCACCCAAGTCCAGATCGCGCCGAAGGTGGCGATGGAGGTGACCCAGACGAAGACTTTTTCCGGCACCAGATAGTTGAGCAACACGCCGAGCAACAGCGCGAAAATCGACAGCAGCAGTGCCTTGCGTGGCACCCCGTTACGCGAGGTGGTGCCAAAGGTCGCCGGGGCCTGGCCGTTCTGCGCCAGGCTGTAAAGCATGCGACCGGTGCTGAAAATACCACCGTTGCACGAGGACAACGCCGCCGTGATCACCACAAAGTTGATGATCCCGGCGGCGGTCTTGATACCCAGGCGCTCGAAGGTCATCACGAACGGGCTGCCCTGGGTGCCGATTTCATTCCACGGGTAGATCGACAGAATCACGAACAACGCACCGACGTAGAACAGCAGGATGCGCCAGAACACCGAGCCGATGGCGCGGGGGATGGTCTTCTGCGGGTTCTTCGCTTCACCGGCGGTGAGGCCGATCATCTCGACTCCCAGGTAGGCGAACATCACCATTTGCAGGGACATCAACACGCCCTGCACGCCATTGGGCATAAAGCCGCCGTGGGCCCAGAGGTTGGAAACCCCCAGCGCGACCCCGTCATTGCCGAAACCGAACGCGATGATGCCCACGCCGCCGATCACCATGGCAATGATGGTGACGATCTTGATCAACGCAAACCAGAACTCGAACTCACCGAACGCCTTGACCGCGATCAGGTTGATGGTGCCCATGCTGACCAGCGCCGCCAGGGCCCAGATCCAGCGGGGGGTATCGGGGAACCACACGCCCATGTACACGGCCACGGCGGTGATTTCCGCGACGCAGGTCACCAGCCACAAAAACCAATAGTTCCAGCCGGTGAGAAAACCCGCCAACGGGCCGAGGTAATCCTGGGCATAGCGGCTGAAGGAGCCGGCGACCGGGTTGTGCACGGCCATTTCACCAAGCGCGCGCATGATCACCAGGATCGCCAGGCCACCGATGATGTAGGACAGCATGATCGCCGGGCCGGCCATTTCAATGGCCTTGGCCGAGCCGAGAAACAGACCGACACCGATACAGGCGCCGAGGGCCATCAGGCGAATATGCCGTTCGCCGAGTTCGCGTTTCAGCGGGCCGCCTTGAGCGGTGTCGCCGTGGGGCAGGTGATTGCCAGCGGGCATAGAGTACAACCTCGTCTTGTTATTGGAGATGAGCCACCGAGTCTCGCAGGCCGCAGCCGGTAAGCCACGACGCCTTGATAGCGGGCCTGCCTTATGGGCAAACCCGTCTGGCCAAGCCAGATCAGCGGGGTGTAAGGGCGGCGAGTATTGCACGGTAATGGTGCATCGTCATGCGGGCTTGTGTGGCAAGCCGGCTTGTTGTGGCATGCGAGCTTGCTGTGCATGCGAGCTTCTGTGGCGAGCGGGCTTGCTGTGCATGCGAGCTTCTGTGGCGAGCGGGCTTGCCCGCGTTGGGGCGCGAAGCGGCCCCAAAAAGGTTAACGCGGTGTGTCAGGTAAAACCGGTAGGCATTAAGAGGGGCT
>NZ_WKCB01000119.1 GCF_021606685.1 Pseudomonas syringae | reverse complement strand
GTGCAAGCGGCGGGGTTACTTGGTGCGATAGCGCAGGCGAGTGCCAAAGTTGACCGACATGAGGATCTCGTCGGCGGTCAGCTCAGGTGGGAAGTAGGTGCCCGAGATCTGCGCATGCGCCAGGCTGGCGCCTTCCAGTGAGCAGTCGCGCAAATCCAGGCCGCGCAAGTCGGCGGAGCGGAAGTACGCGTCGGTGAAGTCCACGCCGGTGGCATTCAACTCACGCAGGTCCAGCCCACGGAAGTCGCCCCCACGCATGTCGATGGCGCCGTCTTTTGGACGTTCCTGGTTGAAGCCGCGGATATTGTCGTTGTGCAGGAGCGAGTAGAGCGGGGTATCGAGAAGCTTGGGCTGACTCATGAAGGCGACTCCTGTTGGATTTATGACGCCATTATAGTGCCACTATTGCTTGGCCGTGCGCCCAAGTAGACGACACGACCAAGAAATATTTCTTACAGGCCAGGCAGGCGTTGGCGAATCTGTGCAACCAGAGCGTCGAGGGTCCCGCTTTGATTGGTTTCCACACGCTTGCTCAGCAGCAGCTCTTCGGCCGTCAGTGGGTCGCGACTCGCCTGCTGCTGTTCGATAACGCTCAGTGTGGCGTCGGACGGGTCGTTGTTTTGCGCGTGACGTTGTTCCAGCCAACTGGCGATAACAGCGTGTGGTGCGTTGCAATCCAGAATCAGGAACGGCGCACCGGTGGCTTCGGCAACCTTGGCAGCGGCGTCGCGTTGGTCGCGTTTAAGGAAGGTGGCATCCAGTACCACCGGGTAGCCCGCGCGCAGTATGGTGTCGGCGATTTCATTCAGGCGAGCGTAGGTCGTCACGCTGGCATCCGCCGCATAGATACCGGCCTGTGGGGTGTTTTCTACCTGCTGCTCGCCGAACAGGCGTTTGCGCTCCACATCCGAGCGCACGCGCACGGCGCCCAAGGCTTCTACCAGGCGCATGGCAACATGGCTTTTGCCTACAGCCGAAACACCGTGGGTAATGGCCAGGAAGCGCGATGGAATAGTGCTGTAGCTTTCGGCCAGGTTGGCGTAGTTGCGGTATTGACGCAGCGTAGTGGCACGCTGCACAGGGCTGGCTTCGCTTGGCATGCTGAACAGCGAGACTTTGGCGCGTACCAGTGCGCGATAGGCTTTATAGAAGTTCAAGACTTCCAGGCCCTGATAGTCACCGGTCAGCTCCAGGTATTGGCTGATGAAGCGCCGCGCCAGGGACTTGAGGCCACGGTCTTCGAGGTCCATGGCCAGGAAACCGGTGTCGGCCCAGACGTCGGTGAAGCGGAAAGGCTCGTTGAATTCGATGCAGTCGAAAATCACCACGTGGCCGTCGATCAGGGTCGCGTTGCCCAGGTGGATGTCGCCATGGCATTCGCGGGTAAAACCGTCCAGCTTGCGCTGGGCCAGCAGCGGCTTTAGGCGTTCAAAGCTGCTTTCGGCCCACGCTTGCAAGGCTTCGAGTTGAGCCAGGTCGGCCTTGTCACTGAGGAACGGGCGGATCTGGTCGAAGTTCTGTCGTACTGGCGCCATGACCTCGTCCGGCGTGCCGGCCGCGTGGGCTTGCGGGACCTTAGGCGCAGTCAGGTGGAAGTGCGCGATCTGCTTGGCCATCTCATCGATGTGCGCGCTGGTCAGCTCGCCGTTGGCTTGCAGCGTGCTGAGCAGCTGGCTCTGTGGGAACTGGCGCATTTTCAGCGCGTATTCGATGGCTGGCCCTTCGCCGCCGAGTTGCGGGGCCTCGGCGGTGCCGGTAATCGGCAACACTTCAAGATACAAATCTTCGGTCAGGCGCTGGTTGAGGCGTAGCTCTTCGTTGCAGAAGTGGCCCCGATCGTCCAGTTGGGTGAAATCCAGAAAGCCGAAGTTCATTGGCTTTTTCAGTTTATAAGCGTAGGGACCGGTCAGGATGACCCAGGAAATATGGGTTTCGATAACTTGAAACGCTTCAACAGGATGGGGGTACAACGCCGGGTTTTGCAGGGCGGCGATCAGGGACTGGCTCACGGGCGATCCTTCAAAGTCTGGGGGAATTCATGGCCAGCATTATGGCGGTTACAGCCGGTGGTGCAAACCGCTGTCCGGCTCATGTTGATCATCAATAAAGTGCGTATAATCCGCCGCCATGACTCGATCCCGATCTCCCCGTTCCCGTAAAAAACCTCCTTCCCGTGGCCTGCGCCCCTGGCTCGGCTGGGCGCTCAAGCTCGGCCTGGTGGGCCTTGTCGTACTCGCCGGCTTCGCGGTGTACCTCGACGCGGTCGTCCAGGAGAAGTTCTCCGGCAAGCGCTGGACCATTCCAGCCAAGGTGTATGCCCGCCCGCTGGAACTCTTCACCGGCCAAAAACTGAGCAAAGAGGACTTCCTCACCGAACTCGACGCCTTGGGCTACCGCCGTGAGCCAGTGAGCAACGGCCCGGGTGCGGCAGCCGTCAGTGGCAATACCGTCGATTTGAATACCCGTGGCTTCCAGTTCTATGAAGGCCTGGAAAAAGCCCAGCCGGTGCGTGTGCGCTTTTCCGGCGACTACGTGGCTGAACTGTCGTCACTCAACGGTTCCAAGCTGCCGGTGGTGCGTCTGGAACCGCTGATGATCGGCGGCATTTACCCCAAGAACCTTGAGGATCGCATCCTGATCAAGCTCGATCAGGTGCCGCCGTACCTGCTCGAAACCCTGGTTGCGGTGGAAGACCGGGATTTCTACAGCCACTGGGGCGTTTCGCCCAAGTCGATTGCCCGTGCCATCTGGGTCAATACGTCGGGCGGCAAGATGACCCAGGGCGGCAGTACGTTGACCCAGCAATTGGTGAAGAACTTCTACCTCACCAACGAGCGCAGCCTGACCCGTAAGCTCACCGAAGCCATGATGGCGATGCTGCTTGAGCTGCATTACAACAAGCAGGAAATCCTTGAGGCCTACCTCAACGAAGTATTCATCGGTCAGGATGGCCAGCGCGCGGTGCACGGGTTCGGTCTGGCCAGCCAGTTCTTCTTCGGTCAGCCGCTGTCCGAGCTCAAGCTGCATCAGGTTGCTTTGCTGGTGGGCATGGTCAAGGGGCCGTCCTACTACAACCCGCGTCGCAACCCTGAACGTGCGTTGGCGCGCCGCAATCTGGTGCTCGATGTGCTTGAGCAGCAGGGCGTGGCTACCACTGAGCAAGTTGAAGCCGCGAAGAAAATGCCACTGGGTGTTACCACTCGCGGCAAGCTGGCAGACAGTTCCTTCCCGGGCTTTATCGACCTGGTCAAACGCCAGTTGCGTGAAGACTACCGCGATGAAGACTTGACCGAAGAAGGTCTGCGGATCTTCACCAGTTTCGACCCGATTCTGCAGATGAAAGCCGAAGCGTCGGTCAACGACACGTTCAAACGTCTGACAGGCCGTAAAGGCTCCGACGAAGTCGAAGCGGCGATGGTCGTGACCAACCCGGAAACCGGTGAAGTGCAGGCCATGATCGGCAGTCGCCAGGCCAGTTTCGCCGGCTTCAACCGTGCACTGGATGCCGTGCGGCCGATTGGTTCGCTGGTCAAGCCGGCGGTCTACCTGACCGCGCTGGAGAAACCGAGCAAGTATTCGCTGACCAGTTGGCTGTCGGATGACCCGTTGTCGGTCAAAGGTGCCGATGGCCAGGTGTGGACGCCACAGAACTTCGACCGGCGTTCCCACGGTACGGTGTTCCTGTATCAGGGACTGGCGCATTCCTACAACATCTCCACGTCGCGACTCGGCCTGGAAGTGGGCGTGCCAAACGTTCTCAAGACGCTGGCGCGCCTGGGTATCACCCGCGAATTTCCGGCGTTCCCATCGATCCTGCTGGGCGCTGGCGCAATGACTCCGATGGAAGTCGCGACCATGTACCAGACCCTCGCCAATGGTGGTTTCAATACGCCGATGCGCGGCATCCGTAGCGTGCTGACCGCCGAGGGCGAGCCGCTCAAACGCTACCCGTTCCAGATTCAGCAGCGCTTCGATGCAGGCTCCATCTACCTGATCCAGAACGCCATGCAGCGTGTGATGCGCGAAGGTACCGGCAGCTCGGTCTATAAAGTGCTGCCGTCGAACCTGACGCTGGCGGGCAAGACCGGTACCAGTAACGACTCGCGTGACAGCTGGTTCGCCGGTTTCGGCCAGGATGTGCTGGCGGTGGTGTGGCTGGGCCGTGACGACAACGGCAAGACGCCATTTACCGGCGCGACCGGTGCATTGCAGGTTTGGACCAGCTTTATGCGCAAGGCCGACCCGCTGCCGCTGAACATGCCGCAGCCGGACAACATCGTGCAGGCCTGGATTGACCCGCATACCGGTCAGGGCTCTGATGCCAACTGCCCAGGCGCGGTGCAGATGCCGTATATTCGCGGCAGCGAACCACCACCCGGCGCCGCGTGCGGTGGCAGTACGCCTGCTGACGCGGAATCGGTGATGGATTGGGTCAAGGGCTGGATGAATTAAGCAAAGAGGGTTTCAAGTGAACAAGTGGTGGATTCCAGCTATTACAGCTCTGGCTTTGCTCAACGGTTGCGCCAGCGTGCAGCGCGGCTCCATTCCCGTGGTGGACTCGAGCACTGCCGTCTCCAATAACGACCGGATCTCGGCCAATGGCGGCTTCCGCCAGACCGTGACCAACCGTCCCGCCCAACCCGCGACCCAGGCGGTGCCGCAGGATTCGGGCGTGGTGGTGATGGTGCCGGGGGCGGGCGCCGCTACGTCCGCGCCGATCAGTGCCGAGCCGTGGACCCCAGGGCCAAGCGCCTCGGGCCCGATCGACACCGCGCCGATTCAAACGGCACCGATCAACCAGGGCGCCTACACCATGCCGTCGACGCCTAGCGGCATTCCGTCGTCTTCCAGCGCCGGTGGCCTGTCGGCTGACGAGCAATTGGATGGCCCGGTACTGGCCCTGCTGACCACTGCGCAGCAACAGCAGGCCGGTGGCGATTTGAACGGCGCATCGTCGAGCCTTGAGCGTGCCCAGCGTGTGGCGCCTCGCGAGCCGCAAGTGCTGTATCGCCTGGCCCAGGTACGCATGGCCCAGGGCGATGCGCCGCAAGCCGAACAGTTCGCGCGTCGTGGCTTGACCCTGGCCAATGGTCGGCCTGACCTGCAAGCCAGCCTGTGGGCGTTGATCGGTGATGCGCGTGCTGCACAAGGCGATGCTGCCGGTGCGGCGCAGGCGCGGCAAAAAGCCAAGGTCAGCCTCTGATGGATGCGCGTTTTCCAGCGATTGCCGAACAGTTATTGCTGATTGAGCGCGAATTGCGCGTGCAGGGCTGGTGGGACGAAGTGCCCCCCAGCATCGAAGCGCTCAGCAGTGTCGAGCCCTTCGCGGTGGACACCCTGGATTTTCACCAGTGGCTGCAGTGGATCTTCCTTGGGCGCATGAAGCAGATCCTCGAACAGGACCTGCCATTGCCCAATGCGTCCGGGATCCTGGAGATGGCCGAGATGGTCTATGCCGACCGTCCGCGTGAGAGCCTGGGATTGCGCAATGCGCTGAAAAAGTTCGACCAACTGATCGTCGACGCTCGTTAATTGCCTGACTGTCGGGTTTTCCGGCAGTCTTGCGCACATTTCTACCGCTTGACGACATTCAGGCGAGTTTTATCCCTCCTCAAAGCCCTTTCTTATACGTTCTCATGCGCTTAGTTGGAAAAAAGCGCAATTATTGCTTGACTTGAAGGGGCTGAAACAGAAGAATCCAAAGTCCGCTGTATCGGGACTGCCAGAAGCAGGCCCGCTCAGCAGATCATGAGGCGCACATCCGCGCCGACCTGTTACACCCGCAACGCGTTACCTCGCGCTGGGTGGGAAAAGCCCGCAACACTTGGGACGATCCCAATACTTGCTCAGTCAGTGCTGACGTAGTCGGCGACCACCGTCGCTCATGCTCTGTTGAGAAGTAAACCTATTAAGACCCGTCGGTTTTCAACGGACGGTATTCTGGCGTTTTAGAGGTGAACAACGTGGAGCTTTTATCTGGCGGTGAGATGCTCGTCCGCTTTTTGCGTGACGAAGGCGTCGACTATATCTACGGGTACCCAGGTGGTGCTCTGCTGCATGTTTACGACGCACTGTTCAAGGAACCGGCTGTTACCCACATCCTGGTTCGCCACGAACAGGCCGCGACCCATATGGCTGACGGTTATGCCCGTGCCACCGGTAAAGCCGGCGTGGTGCTGGTAACGTCCGGCCCAGGCGCAACCAATGCCATTACCGGCATCGCGACTGCGTATATGGACTCCATCCCGATGGTGATCATTTCCGGCCAGGTCGCAAGTACCATGGTTGGCACCGACGCATTCCAGGAAACCGACATGATCGGTATCTCCCGGCCGATCGTGAAACACAGCTTCATGATCAAGCATGCGTCGGAAATCCCGGAAGTCATGAAAAAGGCCTTCTACCTCGCACAGTCCGGTCGCCCGGGCCCTGTCGTGGTCGATATCCCGAAAGACATGACTAACCCGGCTGAGAAATTCGAATACATTTTCCCCAAGAAAGCCAAGCTGCGCTCCTACAGCCCGGCCGTTCGTGGGCACTCGGGCCAAATCCGCAAGGCTGCAGAAATGCTCCTGGCGGCCAAGCGCCCCGTGCTGTACTCGGGCGGTGGCGTGATTCTGGGCGGCGGTTCCGCACCGTTGACCGAACTGGCCAAGCTGCTCAACTTGCCGGTTACCAATACCCTGATGGGCCTTGGCGCCTTCCCGGGTACGGACCGTCAGTTCGTCGGCATGCTCGGTATGCACGGCAGCTACACCGCCAACCTGGCCATGCACCACGCTGACGTGATCCTGGCGGTCGGCGCGCGGTTCGATGACCGTGTGATCAACGGCGCGAGCAAATTCTGCCCGAATGCCAAGATTATCCATATCGACATCGACCCGGCGTCCATCTCCAAGACCATCAAGGCCGACGTGCCGATCGTGGGTCCTGTGGAAAGCGTGCTGACCGAAATGGTCGCGGCGCTCAAGGACATCGGCGAAACGCCGAACAAGGAATCCGTTGCCAGCTGGTGGAAACAGATCGACGAATGGCGCGGTGATCGCGGCCTGTTCCCTTACGACAAGGGTGACGGCAGCATCATCAAGCCACAAACCGTGATCGAGACCCTGTGCGAAGTGACCAAGGGCGACGCCTTTGTGACCTCCGACGTGGGCCAGCACCAGATGTTCGCCGCGCAGTACTACAAGTTCGACAAGCCTAACCGCTGGATCAACTCCGGTGGCCTGGGCACGATGGGCTTTGGTTTCCCTGCGGCCATGGGTGTGAAGCTGAGCTTCCCGGACACCGACGTTGCGTGCGTCACCGGCGAGGGCAGCATCCAGATGAACATCCAGGAACTGTCGACGTGCCTGCAGTACGGCCTTCCGGTGAAGATCGTCTGCCTGAACAACGGCGTGTTGGGCATGGTTCGTCAGTGGCAGGACATGAGCTACAACAGCCGTCACTCCCATTCCTACATGGAATCGCTGCCGGATTTCGTCAAGTTGGTTGAAGCCTATGGCCACGTCGGCATTCGCATCACCGATCTGAAAGATCTGAAGCCCAAGATGGAAGAGGCGTTCGCCATGAAGGATCGCCTGGTGTTCATCGATATTCAGGTGGATACCAGCGAGCACGTCTATCCGATGCAGATCAAAGACGGCTCTATGCGCGACATGTGGTTGAACAAGACGGAGCGTACTTAATCATGCGGCACATTATCTCCCTGCTTCTGGAGAACGAACCCGGCGCTCTGTCCCGTGTTGTCGGCCTGTTTTCGCAACGCAACTACAACATCGAAAGCCTGACCGTGGCCCCGACCGAAGACCCGACCCTGTCGCGCCTGACGTTGACCACCGTGGGCCACGATGAGGTGATCGAGCAGATCACCAAGAACCTCAACAAGCTGATCGAAGTGGTCAAGCTGGTCGACCTGTCGGAAAGTGCCCACATCGAGCGCGAGCTGATGTTGGTAAAGGTCAAGGCTACGGGTGCCCAACGTGCCGAGATCAAACGGACTACCGACATTTATCGCGGGCAGATCGTCGATGTGAGCGCCAGCGTTTATACCATTCAACTGACCGGTACTAGCGACAAGCTGGACAGCTTCATCCAGTCGATCGGGACGGCCTCGATTCTGGAAACGGTACGCAGTGGTGTCACCGGGATTGCCCGTGGCGACAAAGTACTCAGCATCTAAACCAAATTAGCGAATGGCCTTACGGCCTGGATATATAGAGGAACCTCATGAAAGTTTATTACGATAAAGATTGTGACCTGTCGATCATCCAGGGCAAGAAAGTCGCCATCATCGGCTACGGCTCCCAGGGTCACGCGCAAGCTTGCAACCTGAAAGATTCCGGCGTTGACGTGACTGTTGGCCTGCGCAAAGGCTCGGCCACTGTTGCCAAAGCTGAGGCCCACGGCCTGAAAGTGACTGACGTTGCTTCCGCCGTTGCTGCTGCCGACCTGGTCATGATCCTGACCCCGGACGAGTTCCAGTCCGCGCTGTACAAGAACGAAATCGAGCCGAACATCAAGAAGGGCGCTACTCTGGCCTTCTCCCACGGCTTCGCGATTCACTACAACCAGGTAGTGCCACGCGCTGACCTCGACGTGATCATGATCGCGCCGAAAGCACCGGGCCACACCGTTCGTTCCGAGTTCGTCAAAGGCGGCGGTATCCCTGACCTGATCGCGATCTACCAGGACGCATCGGGCAATGCCAAAAACGTTGCACTGTCCTACGCTGCAGGCGTTGGCGGCGGCCGTACCGGCATCATCGAAACCACCTTCAAGGACGAGACTGAAACCGACCTGTTCGGCGAACAAGCCGTTCTGTGCGGCGGTACCGTTGAGCTGGTAAAAGCCGGTTTCGAAACCCTGGTTGAAGCTGGCTACGCGCCGGAAATGGCATACTTCGAATGCCTGCACGAACTCAAGCTGATCGTTGACCTCATGTACGAAGGCGGTATCGCCAACATGAACTACTCGATCTCCAACAACGCCGAGTACGGCGAGTACGTGACTGGCCCGGAAGTGATCAACGCCGAGTCCCGTCAGGCTATGCGCAACGCTCTGAAACGTATTCAGGACGGCGAATACGCCAAAATGTTCATCTCCGAAGGCGCTACCGGCTACCCTTCGATGACCGCCAAGCGTCGTAACAACGCCGCACACGGTATCGAAGTCATCGGCGAGCAACTGCGCTCCATGATGCCGTGGATCGGTGCCAACAAGATCGTCGACAAAGACAAAAACTAAGTCGTACGCATCAAGGGAAAACGCGGCTTAGGCCGCGTTTTTTCGTTTGGGGAGCTGGTTCTGGTATAAAGCTGCATCGTTTGCGGGCGAACACTCGCCGCAAGTATTTGTCGAATTTTTTTCACACCGTTGCAAGGTAAAGTCCATGAGCGAACGTCCCGAAGAGCCAAACCAGGCTTCTGACGCCGAAAGCCTGCTACCAATCGATGAGCATGTCGAAGAAGGGCATGACGCAGAAGGCCGCAAGGTCCGGCATCGTGGCATCTATCTGCTGCCCAATTTGTTCACCACGGCGAACCTGTTTGCCGGGTTCTACTCCATCATCAACTCCATGAGTGCCCAGAGCGCATTGGCGGCAGGTGATGCGGCGAGTGCCAGCAAGTATTTCGGATTTGCTGCCATCGCAATCTTCGTGGCCATGGTGCTCGACGGTCTTGATGGCCGTGTAGCGCGCATGACCAATACCCAAAGCGCCTTCGGTGCCGAGTACGACTCGTTGTCGGACATGGTTGCCTTTGGTGTCGCGCCTGCGCTGTTGGCGTTTGCCTGGGCGCTGGGTGACATGGGCAAGGTCGGCTGGATGGTCGCCTTCATCTATGTTGCCGGCGCCGCGTTGCGTCTGGCGCGCTTCAATACCCAGGTGGGGACTGCCGACAAGCGTTACTTCATCGGTCTGGCCAGCCCGGCGGCTGCGGGTGTGGTGGCGGGTATCGTTTGGGCGTTCAGCGACTACGGCATCCAGGGCTCCAAGATGTCGTTCCTGGTGGCGCTGATGGTTGCGGCGGCTGGCATGTTGATGGTCAGCAACATCAAGTACAACAGCTTCAAGGAATTGGACCTGAAAGGGCGGGTGCCTTTCGTGGCGATCCTGGTGGTGGTGCTGGTATTTGCGGTGGTGTTCAGTGATCCGCCGCGTATTCTGCTGCTGGCGTTCCTGGCTTACGCGGCATCGGGGCCGATTCAGTACTTGCTGCATATGCGTCGGGACAAAACATTGTCTTAATGTAATTTCCCCCATACTCCGCAGTCTATTGGTGCATCAGTTCTCCAATGCTGCGGAGTTAGCCATGTTAATCAAATTGCCCAAAGCGTCCGATTGCCATGAATCGGATGTCACGCCTGAATCCTTCTACCTTTCTCGCCGTAGCTTGCTCGGTGGTGCGCTTGCCGGCATGGCCGCCAGCAGCCTGCCGCGTTGGGCCAGTGCGGATGATGCCTCGCGCTATGCTGATGTCGAGCCCGGCAAGGCCCCCGGTTGGTTTGCCGAGAAGCTGCCGAGTACCCAGTGGCAGGCAATATCCGTCAAGGACGAGGCGATCACGCCTTTCAAGGACGCCACCCACTACAACAACTTTTATGAGTTCGGTACGGATAAGGGCGACCCTGCGGCCAATGCAGGGTCGCTCAAGACTGAACCCTGGACGGTTGTCATTGACGGGGAGGTCGCAAAACCGGGGCGTTATGCCTTGGAAGACTTCATGAAGCCTTACCAGTTGGAAGAGCGTATCTACCGTTTGCGCTGTGTCGAGGCGTGGTCGATGGTCATTCCATGGATCGGTTTTCCGATCTCGGCCTTGCTCAAGCAGGTTGAGCCGACTTCCAAAGCCAAATACATCCGCTTCGAAACCCTCCAGGACCCCAAAAGCATGCCGGGGCAGCGTTCGAGTTTTGGCTTGATCGACTGGCCTTATGTAGAGGGGCTGCGTCTTGACGAAGCGATGAACCCTTTGGCGATCCTGGCGGTGGGGATGTATGGGCGAGAGCTGCCAAATCAGAACGGTGCGCCGTTGCGTTTGGTGGTGCCGTGGAAGTATGGCTTCAAGAGCGTGAAGTCGATTGTGCGGATCAGTCTCGTGAGCGAGCAACCCAAGACAACGTGGCAGAGCATTGCAGCGGATGAGTACGGGTTCTACGCGAACGTGAACCCTACCGTTGATCATCCTCGTTGGACCCAGGCCCGAGAACGTCGCCTGCCGAGCGGCCTGTTCAGTCCCAATGTCCGCGAGACGCAGATGTTCAATGGGTACTCGGACGAGGTTGCCTCTCTTTATACGGGCCTTGATTTGCGGAAGAACTATTGATGCGTTATCCGATCTGGCGCATTGGCGTCTTTATAGCTGCGGCAGTGTGGCCGCTGTGGTGGCTATATGAAGCTTGGGCGTTCGCTCTGGGGCCTGATCCCGGGAAAGTGCTGGTTGATCGGCTCGGCCTGGGGACGTTGATTCTCTTGCTGATCACCTTGGGGATGACGCCGCTGCAGAAATTGAGCGGTTGGCCCGGGTGGATAGCGGTGCGCCGACAGCTGGGTTTGTGGTGCTTTACTTATGCAGTGCTGCACCTGGCGGCCTATTGCGTTTTTGTATTGGGGTTGGATTGGTCGCAGTTGGGGGTAGAGCTACGTAAGCGGCCCTACATTATTGTCGGTGCGTTGGGTTTCCTGTCGTTGCTGGTATTGGCAGTGACCTCTAATCGCTATAGTCAGCGCCGGCTGGGCAGTCGCTGGAAGACGCTTCACCGTCTGGTGTATGTGATTCTGGGGCTAGGCTTGCTGCATATGTTGTGGATCGTGCGGGCGGATCTCAAGGAGTGGGCTATCTATGCTTCTATAGGTGCGTTGCTTCTGGTGGTACGGATTCCGCCGGTAATGCGCCGAATCCCCCGCCTTATCGCGAAAAAACCATCTTCTGCAACAAAAGTGTAATTAGTGCTTGACGGCAGATTCTGGAAGTCTATAATTCGCCCCACTTCCGGCGCAGTCGAAACGGAAAACTCCTTGGTAAACAAAGAGTTATGCGAGATTCGACAGCGAGTTGCTTGAGTTCATCCAAGCCCAGA
>NZ_WKCB01000118.1 GCF_021606685.1 Pseudomonas syringae | reverse complement strand
GGCGTTTCGTGGGGGGCCGAGTGCGGCGCGTGGCGGCGGGGCGGCGCGGCGGCGTGCAGCGGCGTGACTCCCGTTTTTTGCTTGGGCCCCCCACCCACCCCACGCTCGCACACCCCCTTCGCCACAAATGCCCACCGGGTACAACCAATCCGCTCATCACTCGGGCATGGGGTGCTCCAAATTGGTGCGCGAACAAACTGAACTTCGCACCGCCGCGATTCTTCTAAAGGGTCTCAGCCCAGCAGGGAGCACGGATGTGCCCAGAATCATTTCACCCGACACCCCCGAATCGAACCTGACCGATCACAGCGAACATAACGCCAAGATCTTCGGTTCGCCCAAGGACCGTTTGGACTTCTATCGCCGCGAGATCCAATACGAAACGTCTATCCTGGCCAACCGAACCGACGCTTACCTCACGGCGCAGTCGTTCCTGGTGATCGCGTTTGTCTCGGGCATGGGCAACCTCAACCCGGAGTGGGGCAAGCTGTTCACCCTGGTGGTGCCGGTGTTTCTGGCCTTGCTCGGCATCCTCAGCTCGCTGAATGCCTGGCCGGGCATCCGGGCCGCTTACGAAATCATCGACCACTGGCATTACAAGCAGAGCGAACTGCTGCGCAGCGAGCCGGTGATGGGTATGGCGTACGATGAATCGCCGCTGTTTGCCGAGATGGAGTCCTCCCACAAGGGCTATCGCAAGTCGCTGCTGTTCTCGATGCGTGCGCCCTGGCTGTTCATGGTGTTCTGGGTGTTGCTGGGGGCCTACGCGTTTTACATCCAGGTCGATAACCCGGGTTCCTAAGCAATTGGAACTTCGCCCTTGCGCGCATGACCTTACCTTTACGCAGTCTGCGTTTTTCAACCGAGGTGACCCATGAGCACAGACAACGATCCCCAAGTCAGCAACCGCAACGATCCGGCCATCGACGGCGGCGAGCCGGCGCCCGGCACTGCTGCCGACGCGCCGAAAGATCCAAAGCCCGCCAGTGACCCCAGGGCCAAGGAAAACGACTACAGTCCAGACTTCAAGCCCGAGCCCGAGGTCAAGCCTGAAACCGATGCTGACATCGATACTCAAGGCGGTTAGAGGAGACGATCATGTCCAAAGAACTCGATGACGAACTCAACGACCCAGGCAATGAAGACCCGGGCTCGCTGATGGATGATGCAGAAGTGCCGCTCAACGATCTGGATGAAGCGGCGGATGTGGGCAATACCCAAGATCAGGACTGAGTGGTTACCTGTTGAGCTTTCGCCTTGGCACGTCGTTCATACCACACCAGCATCGGCTGGGTACTGAGGCCATGAACGACGATGCTCAAGGCGATCACCGACAAGGTCAGGTTCACCGCCACCGCGCTGCTGGTACCGATCAACCCGTGGTTGAGCGCGTAGAACAGGTAGTAGATGCTGCCGATCCCACGAATCCCGAACCAGCCCATCAAGCCGCGTTGCTGGCGATCGACCAGGCTGCCCCAGGGCATCGCGCAGACGCTGAACGGTCGGATCACACAGAACAGCAACGCCGCGAGCGGCAGTGCGCGCCAGTCCCAATGGCTGACCAGCACGATGCCCAACAGCGTGACCAGAAACACCTCCATCGAGCGCTCCACCAGGCTGCCGAACGAGAGCATGTCGCCCATCATCACGCCGGCGGCGATTTGCGTGTCCGCCAACTGGCTGACATCGCCTTGCAGCGCACGCTCGGGTTCCACCTCCAGATGGCCCACCACCGGCAAGGCCAAATGCTCCGACGGCGTCTGCGCGCTGCCTGTGGACCTGAACTCCGCCTGACGCAGGCCCAGCCCGGCAGCGAACACCGACAAAAAGCCATAACCACCCACGGCCTCAGCCACCACGTAGGCCAGGGCAATCAGCGCCAGGGTCAGGTAGTCGTTGGGGGATAACGTGCTGTCGGCATTGGTGATGCGCAGCCACAAGGTCACACGGCCGATGCCTCGGCCCATCCAGTAGCCGATCAGCAGCCCGGCGGGCACCGCCCACAGCAGATTCTTGAGCGCCCAGCCACCTAGCCAGTCACCGTCAAACCCGCCGTGCTGCATGAACAGCAGCGCAAAGATGACAAACGGAAAAGCCGTACCATCGTTCAGACCGGCCTCACCGGACAGCCCGAAACGCAGCGCGTCGTAGTCCTGGGCATTGTTGACCTGCACCAGGCCGGCCAACACCGGGTCGGTGGGTGCCAGAATCGCGCCGACCAGCAGTGACACGCCCCACGACAACTCGAACAGGTAATGCAGTGCCAGGCAGGTGCCCAGGATGGTCAACAACATCACCGGTCCGGCCATGCCAAACGCGATGCGCCAGGTGCGGTGCTTGAGCGGCAGGCGCAGCTTGAGCCCGCTGACAAACAGCGAAAACAGCACTGCGACTTCCGTGAGGTGTTCCATCCAGCGCGCCGAGTCCTGGATGTCCAGGTGCAGCAGGTCTACGCCCAGTGGGCCGATGCCCACACCCAGCAACAAGCACACCGCCGAGGTGGTCACCGGCATCCAGCGCAGGAAAGAAGAGGTGAGGGCGAGGGTGAGCAACACCGCGCCCAGTACGGCCAACCATAGGATAAAAGTCATCAAGCGTGTTCCGGGCCGTGGTCTATCCGCGTTGGAGGGCCATGGCCAGGCACAGGTTCAATATGGTTCAAGCCCAATCAAAATGGGCCATATTGGCTTTGCCAAATTTCTTAGGTTGGGAGTTGATCGGCGCCGTTACACGCTTGGGCGTGCTACCGATATCGCCGATGGTTATTTCAATGGTTGCGCCAGGCGTCTTCTCAATCATTGGCGCCATCAGCCGATCAACGATTACACGCCCAGTAAGCCACGTTTTTCCAGCAGCAAACGTTCAAGCTCCTGCATCGGCAACGGCCGGCTGAACAGGTACCCCTGGATCTGATCGCAGCCCGCGGCCTTCAAGAAGGCCAGCTGCGCCTGGGTTTCGACGCCTTCGGCGACGACGCGCAGGTTCAGGCTGTGGGCCAGCTCGATGATGGTGCGGGTGATCGCCGCGTCCTGGGGGTTGCTGGTCACTTCGCGAATGAACGCGATGTCGATCTTGAGCGTGTCGATGGGAAAACGGCGCAGGTACGCCAGGCTGGAATAGCCGGTGCCAAAGTCATCAATCGAGATCTTCACGCCCATGGCGCGCAGGCGTTGCAGGCCGGCGATGGTGTGCTGGGTGTTTTCCATCAGCGAGCCTTCGGTCAGCTCAACCTCCAGCCAGTGGGGATCAACGTCGTGGCTGGCCAGAATCAGCGCGATATCGGCAATCAGGTCACCCTCGATCAACTGGTGGCCGGAGACGTTCACCGAGACTTCCACCGCCCCAATCGCGCTGCGCTGCCACGCGGCGATCTGTTGGCACACCCGGTCGATCACCCAGCGCCCGACCGGCACGATCAGCCCGAGGCTTTCCAGCACTGGCACGAACACCGCTGGCGATACCGCGCCGAAGCCGGGCCGATCCCAGCGCAGCAAGGCTTCGAGGGCACACACGGCCCCGCTGGCCAGCTCGACCTTGGGTTGGTAATGCAGTGTGAACTCATCGCGTTCAACGGCATGGCGCAAGGCTTTTTCCAGGTCGATACGCGCCTGGTCATGCACGTTCATCCGCACGTTTTCGTCGCTGTGCTGCGACAGCTGTTGTTCAAGCCTGCGGCTGTGCTGTTGCAGCTGGTCGCCGTGGGCCTTGAGCCGCAGCAGGTTGCGCACCCGCAACCATAGCTCGACGCGTTCCACCGGTTTGCTGATGAACTCCTCAGCGCCGGTTTCCAGGCCGCTGAGCCGCGCGCTGGATTCGCTCAAGGCCGAGAGCATGATGATCGGGATATTCGCCGTCGCCGGGTTGCCCTTGAGCTGGCTGGCGACTTCATAGCCGTCCATGCCCGGCATCATGATATCCAGCAGGATCAGGTCGGGCGGTTGTTGCGCCACCAACTGCAAGGCTTCTTCGCCGTTGCTCGCGCTCAGGGTCTGGTAGCCCTCGTGCTGCAGCAGGGTTTCCAACAGCTTGCGAACCTGGGGTTCGTCATCAACGATCAACAGCGTTGCGGGTGAGCTGGCCATGGAGAGAACTCATGCGAGAGGTGTAATGGTGGGGTTCAGCAGTGCGTCGATCACCTGGTACAGCTCCTTGTAGCGCAAGGGCTTGATGACATAGGCGTCGCAACCGGCCAGGCGGGTTTTTTCGCGGTCCTCCTTCATGGCCATGGCGGTCAGGGCAATCACCGGGATGTGCGCGGTCTGCGGGTTTTGCTTGAGCAGTCGGGTTGCTGCCAGGCCGTCCATGCCTGGCAATTGAATGTCCATCAGGATCAGCGCCGGCTGATGTTCGCGGGCCATGGTCAGGCCGGTTTCGCCGTCGGCGGCCCATAGTACGCTGTGGCCGGCATTCACCAGCAGCAGGCGGGCCAGGCGCATATTGGCCTCGTTGTCTTCGACGATCAGGATTTCAGCCATGTGGCCTCCGTTGCCCGGTGCAGCGGCAGCCACACCACAAAGCGTGCGCCGAGGCCTGCACGGCTGGCCACAGCGACGCTGCCGCCGTGCAGGTCGGTGAGTTGCTTGACCATCGCCAGGCCCAGGCCGGTGCCCTCGAATTTGCGCGCCAGGCTGCTGTCGATCTGGCTGAACGCCTTGAACAGCTTGCCCATGTCATCCGCGGCTATGCCGATGCCGGTATCGCTCACGCTCAGTTCCAGAAATTGCTGGTGGGCGCTGGGCAGCAGGGCAAAGCTGTGCACTGGCCAGTCGCCCGGCACCTGGCCAACCTGCGCGCGGCTGACCTCGCGCACCGCCAGGGTCACCGAACTGCCGTGCTCGCTGAATTTGACCGCGTTGGCCAACAGGTTGTAGACGATCTGCTTGGTCTTGCGCAGGTCCAGTTGCAGGCAACCGAGGTCACCCTGGCTGTCGAGCTTCAATTGGATGCGCTGCAGGGCGGCCTTTTCGCGCACGATCAGCAAGCTGTTGGCCAACAGGCCTGCCAGCTCTACGGCTTCCAGCTCCAGGTCCATCATCCCGGCCTCGACCTTGGACAGGTCGAGAATGTCGTTGATCAGCGAGAGTAAATGCTGGCCGCTGGTGAAGATGTCGCCGATGTATTCGCGCTGCACCTCGCTCATGTCCCCGACCAGGCCGTCCTTGAGCGCCTCGGAAAAACCGATGACTGCGTTCAGCGGGGTGCGCAGTTCATGGGACATGGTGGCGAGGAACTCCGACTTCATATGGTTGGCGTGTTCCAGCTCCAGGTTCTTTTCCTCCAGGGCGCGCTCGAAGCCTTTGCGCTCGGCCTCTTCCTGTTTGCGTGCGGTGTTGTCGGTGCCGATGAGCAGGTAGCCGATGATCGTGTCGCTGCGGTTGCGCAACGCGGTGACCGAGACCATGGCTGACAAGCGGCTGCCGTCCTTGCGGATATAGGTCAGCTCGTAGATGTCTTCGATGCCACGCGAGGCCTTGAACACCAGGGCTTCGAACCCCGGGGTAATCGGCGTGTCGAGTTCCAGGCTGAGGGCGGCGGCGCGGGTTATCAGTTCGGCAGGGTCGGAGATGTCGGCGGGGGTAATGCGGTTGACCACATCGGCGGCGGCATACCCGAGCATGCGTTCGGCGCCGACGTTGAAGATCTGGATCACGCCTTTTTCGTCAGTGGCGATGCTGGAAAAGTACGCGCTGTTGAAGATAGCGTCCTGCAGCGCGCCGGTCTTGAGCAGGGTTTTCTGGCGTTTGAATTCAACGATTTTTTCGGCGCGTGATTGCGTGGTGCTGGGTAGAGGTGTGTCCATCGCTTGGGCGTTCCGTGATGTTCAGGCCCGCCGTCGTCGATTGGCGAGGGCGCAGAGCATGCTCACAGAAGATCGCTGGGAGGCGATGAGGAGGAGATGAGGTCTTTGGACAATAGCAGAGATTTTGCAGTTCAGAGGGGTATAAGCACTCTTTTGAATGGGCTTTCACTCATTTAGATACATTCGGTGATTGTTCGCTGATGAAACGTTTCACTAATCGATTAATGGGGCATGCAAGCGCTTGCGTAAGCAAATGTATCTGCATTAGAGTCGCCGGCAACGACTACAAAAATAATAAATCCAGGAGCTCATCCATGAGCCTTGAACCCTTGCTCGAGATGCAGGGCATCAGCAAAACCTTCAACGGTTTGCGTGTGCTCAAAGCTGTCGGCCTCAAAGTCTACCCAGGCGAAATCCACGCCTTGATGGGCGAGAACGGCGCCGGCAAATCCACCCTCATGAAGATCCTCTCCGGCGCCTACCAGGCCGACCCCGGCGGTGAAATCCGCATTGACGGCCAGCCCGTCGCCACCTTCGACCCCGCCACCGCCAAAGCCCTCGGTATCGCTGTGATCTATCAGGAGCTGAGCCTGTGCCCCAACCTCAGCGTGGCCGAGAACATCTACCTGGGCCGCGAACTGCGGCGTGGCTGGACCATCGACCGCAAGGGCATGCAAGCCGGCTGCGCTGAGGTGCTGCAACGCCTGGGCGCCGAGTTCGGCGCCGCGACCCCGGTGAGCAGCTTGTCGATTGCCGAGCGCCAACTGGTGGAAATCGCCCGTGCGCTGCATGCCCACGCCAGGATCCTGGTCATGGACGAACCGACCACGCCGCTGTCGTCGCGCGAGACGGATCGGCTCTTCGCGCTGATCAAGCAATTGCGCAGCCAGGGCCTGGCGATTATTTATATCAGCCATCGCATGGCCGAGATTTATGAGCTGTCGGACCGCGTTTCAGTGCTGCGTGACGGCCAATACATCGGCGAGCTGACCCGCGACGCGTTGTCGGCTGAAGTGCTGGTGAAAATGATGGTTGGCCGCGATCTCTCCGGCTTCTATAAAAAACAGCATGCCGCCTACAACCCCGGCAACGTGGTGATGCGCGTGCGCGATATGGCCGACGGCAAGCGCGTGCGTAATTGCAGTTTCGACCTGCATGCCGGTGAGGTGCTGGGCATTGCCGGGCTGGTGGGGGCAGGGCGCACTGAGCTGGCACGCTTGATCTTCGCCGCCGACCCGCGCACCTCCGGCACCCTGGAGGTGGTGGGCAAGACGGTCACCCAACTGCGCACCCCGGCGGACGCGATTCGCGCAGGTGTGGTGTACCTCACCGAAGACCGCAAGGCCCAGGGGCTGTTCCTCGACATGAGCGTGGCCGACAACATCAATGTCTGCGCGTGTGTGCCGGATGCCCATGCCGGCGGCGTGCTCGACCGTGGCCATGCGGCGCAGCGCGCGAATGACGCGATCAAGTCCCTGTCGATTCGTGTGGCTTCGGGCAAGGTCAATGTCGGCGCGCTGTCCGGTGGTAACCAGCAGAAGGTCTTGCTGGCGCGGCTGCTGGAGGTCAAGCCGCATGTGCTGATCCTCGACGAGCCTACACGGGGCGTGGACATCGGCTCCAAGTCCGAGATCTACCGCATCATCAATCAACTGGCCGAGGCCGGTGTGGGCATTGTGGTGATTTCCAGCGAGTTGCCGGAAATCATCGGCACGTGCGATCGCGTGTTGATCATGCGTGAAGGCCAGTTGGTGGCCGAAGTCGGCGGGGCGTCCGGCCACGTCATTTCCCAGGAACGTATTATTGACCTCGCCACCGGTGGCGATCAGGTGGTTGCCCATGGCTGATTCGATGATTGCAACAACAGGCAAGGCAGAGCGCGTGCGTGAACTGATGCGCACGGTGGGCATGCTGCCAGTGCTGATCCTGTTGCTGGTGGGCTTTGCCCTGGCCAGCGAAAACTTCCTGACGATGCAAAACCTGTCGATCATCACCCAGCAGGCATCGGTCAACGTGGTGCTGGCGGCCGGCATGACCTTTGTGATTCTCACGGCGGGCATCGACCTGTCGGTCGGCGCGATTCTCGCCGCCTCGGCGGTGGTGGCGCTGCAGGCGTCGATGTCGCCGCAGTTCGGCATGTTCGGGATCGCCGCCGGGATCGGCTTCGGCCTGTTGCTGGGCCTGGTCAACGGTGGCTTGATCGCCTTTATGCGTCTGCCGCCGTTTATCGTCACCCTTGGAGCACTGACCGCCATGCGCGGGCTGGCGCGCCTGTTGGCCGATGACAAAACCGTGTTCAACCCCGACCTGCCGTTTGCCTTTATCGGTAATGAATCGATCCTTGGCGTGCCTTGGCTGGTAGTGATCGCCGTGGCAGTGGTGGCGCTGTCGTGGTTCATCCTGCGCCGCACGGTGATGGGCGTGCAGATTTACTCGGTAGGCGGCAACCCGGAAGCGGCGCGCTTGTCGGGGATCAAGGTGTGGAAGGTGCTGTTGTTCGTCTACGCGATGTCCGGTGCGCTGGCCGGGCTTGGCGCGGTGATGAGTGCCTCGCGCCTGTTTGCCGCCAACGGCCTGCAATTGGGGCAATCCTACGAGCTGGACGCGATTGCCGCGGTGATCCTCGGCGGCACCAGCTTTACCGGCGGCGTGGGCACTATCGGCGGCACCCTGATCGGTGCGCTGATCATCGCCGTATTGACCAATGGCCTGGTACTGCTGGGGGTCTCGGATATCTGGCAATACATCATCAAGGGCATCGTGATCATCGGCGCGGTGGCGCTGGATCGTTATCGCCAATCCGGCGCGCGCACCTGATTTCATTCATACAACAATCACAAGAGAGCACCCCATGAACCTTAAACGCATGTTTCCCGTCCTGGCCTTGGCTGCCCTGATGTCCCACGTGGTCGAGGCGCGCGAGTTGAAAGCCCTCGGTATCAGCATGGGCTCGCTGGGTAACCCGTATTTCGTGACCCTGGCCGACGGCGCCAGTGCCCGTGCCAAGGAGTTGAACCCCAACGTGAAGGTCACCTCGGTGTCGGCCGACTATGACTTGAGCAAGCAGTTTTCGCAGATCGATAACTTTATCTCGTCCAAGGTCGACCTGATCCTGATCAACGCCGTCGACCCTTCCGCCATGGCCTCGGCCATCAAGAAAGCCCGGGATGCCGGGATCGTGGTGGTGGCCGTGGATGTGGACGCCAAAGGCGTGAATGCGACAGTGCAGACCGACAACGTCGAAGCCGGCAAGCTGGCCTGCCAGTACCTGGTGGACAAGCTTGCGGGCAAGGGCAATGTGATTATCCAGAACGGCCCGCAGGTCACCGCCGTGACCGATCGCGTCAAAGGCTGCAAGGCTGCGCTGGCCGCCGCGCCACAGATCAAGGTGCTGTCCGATGACCAGGATGCCAAGGGGTCGCGCGAAGGCGGGTTGAACGCGATGCAGGGTTACCTCACGCGCTTCCCGAAAATCGACGGTTTGTTCGCGATCAACGACCCGCAAGCCATCGGCAGCGACCTCGCGGCCAAGCAGCTCAAGCGCAGCGGCATCATCATTACCTCGGTGGACGGCGCGCCGGATATCGAGAATGCGCTCAAGACCGACACGCAGATCCAGGCGTCTGCCAGCCAGGACCCCTGGGCCATGGCCCAGACGGCGGTGGATGTCGGCAATGACCTGCTCAATGACAAAGCCCCGGCCCAAGCGGTTACCCTGCTGACGCCAAAACTGATCACCCGCGAAAACGTCGGCACCTACAGCGGCTGGTCGAGTAAACATTGATCTTTTTGAGGTAAGGGGAACGCGCCGTGGTCACCATGGATGACGTGGCAAGCAGGGCGGGGGTGTCGTCGTCGACCGTGTCCCATGTATTGAACGGTACGCGCAAGGTCAGCCCGGCTACGGTGCTTGCGGTGCAGCGCGCGATCCAGGAACTGGGGTATATCCCCAACACCCTGGCGCGCTCGCTGGCCCGTTCCAGTACCAGCACGATTGGCGTGGCGATTTCGGCGCTGTCCAACCATTACTTCAGCGAGACGGTGCACGCGATTGAAACCGAGTGCGCCAAGCACGGCTACATGATGCTGTTTGTCGACACCCACGACGACCCCGAGCAGGAGCTGCGGGTGGTCACGGCGCTGCATCACCGGCGTGTCGACGGCGTGCTGCTGGCGCCGTCGCCCGGCTCGCGGGCCCTTGCGTACCTGCAGGCCAACGAGGTGCCGACGGTGCTGGTGGACCGCATGATGAGTGCGCAATTCGACCAGGTCGGGGTGGAGAATACGGCGTCCACCCAGGCCCTGGTCACTCACCTGATTGAACACGGGCACCGTCGTATCGGCTTTATCGCCGGGCGCGCGGGGCTTGGCACTACCGATGAACGCGTGGCCGGCTATCGCGCGGCGTTGCAGGCGGCAGGCCTGGCATTTGAACCGCAGCTGCTGGTCAACGGCGGCTCCGACAGTGAGCCGGCGCGCCAAGCCACGGCGCAATTGCTGGCCTTGCCGGTGCCGCCCACCGCGATCATGGCCGGGAATAACCTGATGACCCTCGGCGCCATGCACGCCTTGCGTGATGCGCAGATGGAAGTACCCGGGCAGATGGCCCTGGTGGGCTTTGATGACTTTGACTGGGCGGATTTTTTCGTGCCCCGCCTGACCTTGATTGCCCAGCCGATCAAGGCTCTGGGCGCGCGCGCGGTGCACAGGCTGCTGCAACGCATGGCGGCGCCCGAGGCACCGACTGAAAGTGTGCGCCTGGCGCCGACCCTGCAAGTGCGTAATTCATGTGGCTGTCTTTGATTGGAATGACCTGCGTATGAGCAATCCTGTATCCCTCGGCATCGACCTCGGCACCTCGGAACTCAAGGCCATCCTGATGGACGCCGATGGCAGCGTATTGGCCCACGCCGGTGTGCGCCTGAACGTGTCGCGGCGCCGTAGCGGCTGGTCCGAGCAGGCGCCGCAGGACTGGTGGCTGGCCTGCCTGCAAGCGCTCGAGCAACTGCGCAGCCACGCGGCCTATGCCCGTGTGGCGTGCATCGGTTTGTCGGGGCAGATGCACGGCGCGGTTGTATTGGGCGAGGACAACCGCGTGTTGTACCCGGCGATCCTGTGGGACGACTCACGGGCCATGGCCGAGGCTGACAGCCTCGGCGTGGCGTTTGCGGACGTGACCGGCAGCTTGCCCATGGCCGGGCTGACCGCGCCAAAACTGCTGTGGCTGCAGCGCATCGAACCCGAGGTGTTCAGCGCCATCGACTGTGTGCTGTCGCCCAAGGATTACCTGCGCTTGTGCTTGAGCGGGGAGCGTATCAGCGAGATGTCCGATGCCGCCGGCACCTTGTGGCTGGATGTGGCGCAACGCCAATGGTTCAGCCCCATGCTGCACGCCACCGGCCTTGCGCTGCGGCAAATGCCGCGGTTGGTGGAGGGCGGTGCGGCGAGTGCGGTTGTCAGTGCTGAAGTGGCGGCGCGCCTGGGCTTGCCGCCCGGGGTGGTGGTGGCCGGTGGCGGTGGCGATAACCCGGTGGCAGCCGTGGGGATCGGCGCGATCAACGCCGGGGACGGGTTTATCACGCTGGGCACCAGTGCGGCGATTGTGGCGATCACCGACCACGCGGCGGGCAACCCGGCCAGCGCCGTGCACAGCTTCTGCCACGCGCTGCCCGACCGCTGGTACACCATGGGGGCCATGCTGGCCGGTGCCAGTTGCCTGCGCTGGGTCACGCGGTTGGTGGGCATGGTCGATGAGCAAACACTGCTCGATCAGGTTGAGGCGCAACTGCCGGTCACGCAACCGGTGCCGCTGGACACGCCGTTGTTTCTGCCGTACCTCGCCGGCGAGCGGACCCCGCACAACGACCCGTTGTTGCGCGGCGGTTTTATGGGCCTGGGCCACGACTGCAGCCCGGCCATGCTCGGTTATGCGGTGATGGAAGGTGTGGGTTTTGGCCTGCTCGATGCGTTACGCGCGGTGCAATCGACCGGTGCCGACGTCACCGCCTGCGCGCTGGTGGGGGGCGGTGCACGCAGCGTGTACTGGGCGCAGTTGCTGGCAAATATTCTGCAACGGGAAATCTACACCTTGCACGGCAGCGAATTGAGCGCGTGTGTGGGGGCGGCGAAGCTGGGGTTTTTGGCGATCGGGCAGGGGCAGGATTTGCTGGCGTCGGGTATGCCGGTTAAAGCGCGGTATTGGCCGGATGCCGTGCATCAGGCGGTATTGGAAGCGCGCTACCGCAAGTTCCAGGGGTTACTCGCCGCGGCGAAAGCCCTGCACGACTGATCGCGGGGCCACTGCGGCAAAAGTGCCAGTCTTGGCTAGCCGGTTTGTAATGGCTGGTAGGTTTTTGGTGGCTAGTAGGTTTTTTGTGGCGAGCGGGCTTGCCCGCGTTGGGGCGCGCAGCGGCCCCAAAACCATTCAACCGAAATCCAGCTGAAGAATTACGGTGAGTCCATTGGGGCTGCTGCGCAGCCCAACGCGGGCAAGCCCGCTCGCCACAATAAGCTCGAAAGCCACAACAAGCGCGCTCGCCACAGAGGTTTGGGGCTGTCTGAAACATGTGGGCCATTTTG
>NZ_WKCB01000117.1 GCF_021606685.1 Pseudomonas syringae | reverse complement strand
GCTAAAAGCGCCGTGTCTCTCAGATAAATCTGAACAAATATGACGACTGCTTTGTAGGACCGTCCCTTTACCCCAATCGCCCCACAATCTCATCTTTGACCAACAAGCGCTTTTTCTTGAGTTTCTCCACATCCTCATCGCTGGCACTGGCCGATTCCGCCTTGAGCACCAGCGCGTCGGCAGCGTCGTATTGAGTGAGCAGCGAGTCCAGGCGTTTGTCGCTTGCCCTGCGTTCGTGAACGACTTCCTTGCTCAACCCCAAATCCTGATACAGGTCGTGTTTCACTGGCATGGCGTACCTCCGCATGTTGATCAATGGCTTACGCCCTTGAAGCTAGACCATTGCAGGGGGTCTTGTCATGTTTGAAGCGTGCGCTTCCCGTTCGTCGCGCTATGGCCGATAGGATCAAACCTTTGCCGCGCCCTGCCCTCCACTGTAGATCGTCACTCACGGGGGACCGGTTTCATGACTCACGCTGCCACTGCTGTCGACACCCAATGCATCAACACCCTTCGCACCCTGGCGATGGACGCCGTGCAGAAGGCCAACTCCGGCCACCCAGGTACGCCCATGGGCCTGGCGCCGGTGGGGTATACGCTGTGGAGCCGCTTCCTGCGTTACCACCCCATGCATCCCGACTGGCCCAACCGTGACCGTTTTGTGCTGTCGGTGGGGCATGCGTCGATGCTGCTCTACTCGCTGCTGCACCTGGCCGGGGTGATCGAGATCGATGCCCACGGCAAACGCTCCGGGCAACCGGCGATCAGCCTGGACGGTATCAAGCAGTTCCGGCAGATGGGCTCCAAGACGCCGGGCCATCCCGAGTACCGCATGACCACAGGCGTCGAAACCACCACCGGCCCCCTCGGCCAAGGCTGTGCCAACAGTGTGGGCATGGCGATGGCCGAGCGCTGGTTGGGCCAACGTTTCAACCGCGACGGTAAGGTGCTGTTCGATTACAACGTCTACACCCTGTGCGGCGACGGCGACATGATGGAGGGCATCAGCAGCGAAGCAGCGTCGATGGCCGGGCACTTGAAGCTGGATAACCTGTGCTGGATCTACGACAACAACACCATCAGCATCGAGGGGCACACCGAGCTGGCGTTCAGTGAAGACGTGATCAAGCGCTTCCAGGCCTACGGCTGGCACACGCTGCATGTCACCGACGCCAATGATTTGCAGGCCCTGAGCGCCGCCCTGCAGACGTTCCAGGCGAACACCGGCGCGCCGACCCTGATTGTGGTCGACAGCGTGATCGGCTACGGCTCGCCCCACAAGCACAACACGGCCGCCGCCCATGGTGAGCCGTTGGGTGACGAGGAAATCCGCTTGACCAAGGCCGCGTACGGCTGGCCCGAGGATTCCAGCTTCCTGGTGCCCGATGAGGCGCGCACGGTGTTGCGTGATGCGCTACTGGAGCGCAGCCAGCCGCTGTATCAACACTGGACCGAGCACCTGTCGCAGCTTGAGCAGTACGAGCCGGAACTGGCCGACGAACTGCGCCGCATGCGCGCAGGCGAAATGCCCGAGCATTGGCAGGACGACCTGCCCAGCTTCGACACCGACGCCAAAGGCGTGGCCAGCCGCGCCGCCGGGGGCGAAGTGTTGAATGCATTCGCCCGCCAGATCCCGTGGCTGCTGGGTGGCTCGGCGGACTTGTCGCCATCGACCAAGACCAACCTCACCTTTGACGGCGCCGGGCGTTTCAGCGCGGACGACTACAGCGGGCGCAACCTGCACTTTGGCATCCGTGAGCACGCCATGGGCGCGATTGCCAATGGCATGGCGCTGTCCTACCTGCGGCCCTATACCTCGACCTTCCTGGTGTTCAGCGACTACATGAAACCGCCGATCCGCCTCGCGGCGATCATGGAGTTGCCGGTGGTGTTCGTGTTCACCCATGACTCGATCGGCGTCGGTGAAGATGGGCCGACACACCAGCCCATCGAGCATCTGACCCAACTGCGCGCCACACCGGGGTTGCTGACCCTGCGCCCGGGCGATGCCAACGAAACCCTGGAACTGTGGAAGGTCGCCCTGGCGCAAACCCATCGGCCGAGTTGCCTGGTGTTGTCACGCCAGCCGCTGCCGACGCTTGATCGAAGCCGATATGCCGCGGCATCCGGCGCAGCCAAGGGCGCCTATGTGTTGGCGGGTGCACGCGATGCCAAAGTCCTGCTGTTGGCGACCGGCAGCGAAGTGAGCCTGGCGGTGGCGGCCTACGAACAGTTGGAGCGCGAAGGGATTAGCGCGCAAGTCGTGTCGATGCCCAGTTGGGAATTGTTCGAAGACCAGGACCAGGCCTACCGCGACAGCGTATTGCCGCCAGCAGTGAAAGCGCGGGTGGTGGTGGAACAGGCCGGCCCCCTGGGATGGGACCGCTACGTCGGGCAGACCGGCGCCAAAGTGGTGATGAACAGCTTCGGGGCATCGGCGCCGTTGGCCAAGTTGCAGGCGCAGTTCGGGTTTACTGTGGAGAATGTGGTGAAGCAGGCCAAGCAACAGATTCAACTGACTAAAACATAATAAATGTGGGAGGGGCGGTGCGACGATTCGACTTGCCCCCTCCCACATTTGAACTAAGTTGCCTGTTAGATCAGCTCTCTGGCCAGAAACGGCGCAGTACGGCTGGTTTTACTCTTGGCAACTTTCTGCGGCGTACCACACGCCACCACCTTCCCGCCCAAATCCCCCGCCCCTGGGCCGATATCGATCACCCAGTCACTCTGCGCCACCACGCGCATTTCGTGCTCCACCACAACCACTGTGTGCCCCGCGTCCACCAAGTGATTGAGCTGGCTGAGCAAGCGGTCGACATCTCTTGGGTGCAAGCCGGTGGTGGGTTCGTCCAGCACATAGAGTGTGGCGCCGCGGGCATTGCGTTGCAGCTCGGTGGCCAGCTTGATGCGCTGCGCCTCGCCGCCGGAGAGTTCCGTCGCAGGCTGGCCAAGGCGCAGGTAGCCCAAGCCGATATCCCGCAACACCTGCAGCGAGCGCAGTACGCCAGGCTGCTCGGCGAACACCTCCACCGCCTGCTCCACCGTAAGCCCGAGCACCTGGGCGATGCTCAGGCCCTGCCACTTGATCGCAAGGGTTTCGGGGTTGTAACGCGCGCCGTGGCAGGTCGGGCATGGCGCGTACACGCTGGGCATGAACAGCAACTCGACGCTGACAAACCCCTCGCCTTCGCAGTTCGGGCAGCGGCCCTTGGCGACGTTGAAAGAGAATTGCCCGGCGTCGTAATGGCGCTTTTTGGCCGCCGGGGTGGCGGCGAACAGTTTGCGCACGTTGTCGAACAAGCCGGTGTAGGTCGCCAGGTTGGAGCGTGGCGTGCGGCCGATGGGTTTCTGGTCCACCTGCACCAGCCGGCGAATCTGCTCCAGGCCCGCGCTGATGCGCCCGCCGCTGGTTTGCGGGGCGTCGTCTTCCAAACTCGGAGCTTCGTCGCTGTCTGCCACCCGGCTGCCGAGGCCGCTGCCAACCAGCTCCAACAGCGCCTGGCTGACGAGGCTGGACTTGCCCGAGCCGGAAATCCCGGTGACGGCCGTAAAGCAGCCCAGCGCAAAGTCCACGTCCAGGCCCTTAAGGTTATTGCGCGTTACGCCTTGCAGCTTGAGCCAGCCGCTGGGTTGACGTTGCGGCGGATTCAACGGGCGCCGCTCGGCAAACAGGTAGTCGCGCGTCTGCGAGGCCTCGACCTTGGCCAGGCCCGCTGGCGGCCCGCTGTACAGCACTTGCCCGCCATGCTCGCCGGCGGCCGGGCCCACGTCGATCAGCCAGTCGGCGCGGCGCATGGTTTCCAGGTCATGCTCCACCACAAACAATGAATTGCCGGCGGCTTTCAACCGCTCGAGGGCGGTGAACAGCGCTTCGCCATCCGCCGGGTGCAGCCCCGCCGACGGCTCATCCAGCACGTAGATCACGCCAAACAGTTGTGAACCCAGTTGCGTGGCCAGGCGCAGGCGCTGCAGCTCGCCCGACGACAAGGTCGGGGTACTGCGCTCCAGGGACAGGTAGCCCAGGCCCAACTCGGTCAAGGTACTGACCCGCTCAAGCAGGTCCTGGGCGATGCGTTGGGCGGCCAGGCGCTTTTCCACCGACAGTTTCATCTTGTCCTGCCCCGCCGCGACCGGGCGCAGCACCTCGGCCAATTGCGTCAGCGAGCGTTGCGACAACTCGCCGATATCCAGCCCGGCGAACTTCACCGACAACGCCGCCTTGGTCAGGCGCTTGCCCTCGCACACCGGGCAGGCGCTGCCCTGCATGAACTGCGAGACGCGCTTTTTCATCAGCGCGCTTTGTGTATGGGTGAAGGTGTGCAGGATATAGCGCCGCGCACCGCTGAAGGTGCCCTGGTAACTCGGCTCCACCTTGCGTTTGAGCGCATCGCGGGTTTGGGCCGGGGTGAAACCGGCGTACACCGGCACGGTGGGGGTTTCTTCGGTGAAGAGGATCCAGTCGCGCTGCTTTTTTGGCAGGTCGCGCCAGGGGATGTCGACGTCATAGCCCAGCGTCACGAGGATGTCGCGCAGGTTCTGCCCCTGCCACGCCAACGGCCACGCCGCCACCGCACGCTGGCGGATGGTCAGGGAGGGGTCCGGCACCATCAGTGCTTCGGTCACTTCATACACGCGGCCCAGGCC
Organism: Pseudomonas syringae; assembly: GCF_021606685.1. Lineage (GTDB taxonomy): Bacteria > Pseudomonadota > Gammaproteobacteria > Pseudomonadales > Pseudomonadaceae > Aquipseudomonas > Aquipseudomonas syringae_R. The sequence continues at coordinate 8,140 of NZ_WKCB01000117.1, read as the reverse complement.
ATGGCAGTGTGGGCACGCGCCCTGGGGCAGGTTCGGTGAAAAGTCCTCGGCATACAGCATCGCCTGCCCCGCCGGGTAGCTGCCCGCGCGGGAGTACAGCATGCGGATCAAGCTCGACAAGGTCGTCACGCTGCCCACCGACGAGCGCGCACTTGGCGTGCCGCGCTGTTGTTGCAGGGCGACGGCCGGCGGCAGGCCTTCGATGCTGTCCACATCGGGCACGCCCACCTGGTCGATCAGCCGTCGCGCATAGGGGGCCACGGACTCGAAATAGCGGCGCTGGGCCTCGGCATACACGGTGGAGAACGCCAGGGAAGATTTACCCGAGCCGGACACCCCGGTGAACACCACCAAGGCATCCCGGGGAATGTCCACATCGACGTTACGCAGGTTATGTTCGCGGGCGCCGCGCACGCGGACGAAGCCTGGGCGCTGGGCAGTGATCGGCGGGATGTTGCGCTGTGACGTCATGGGCAACCTTGGTGGGCTGAGAGCACGCTACGCACCCGTTGTGTCAGGGCTTCGAGGCTGTAGGGCTTGCTCAACAAATGAATGTCGGGGCTGAGCAGGTGATTGTTGGAAAGAATGTCGCGGGTATGCCCGGAGGTGAACAGCACCGCCACCGGAGGTGACTGCGCATGGGCCCAGTCGGCGAGGTCGGTGCTCTTGATGCGCCCGGGCATTACCACGTCGGTGAAGATCAGCTCCGGTATCAGGCCGGCTTGCAGCTTGGACATGGCCTGGTCGCCGTCCTCGGCGGTGATCACCGTATAGCCCGACTGCTCGAGCACTTCCACCACGGTCAGGCGCACGCCTTCATTGTCTTCGACCACCAGGATGGTTTCCTGCCCGCCCAACGGCGCCACAGGCTCGGCCGGCACCTCCAGGCTTTCTTCGCCCAGGCTGCGGGGGAAATACAATTGCACCACGGTGCCCTGGCCGACTTCGCTGCTGACCTCTACATGCCCACCGCTTTGGCGCACAAACCCGAACACCATGCTCAAGCCCAGGCCGGTACCATGGCCATCGCGCTTGGTGGTAAAAAACGGCTCGAACACCTTCGCGCGAATCGCCGGCGGCATGCCCACCCCGGTGTCGGTCACCGCCAGGCGCACGTACTCGCCGGGGCTTACGCTTTTGCCCACGCAATCGTCAGGGTTGAGGATGATGTTCTCGCCGCTGATGCGAATCACACCCTCGCCCTTCATGGCATCGCGGGCATTGATTGCCAGGTTGAGCAGCGCATTTTCCAGCTGGTTACGGTCGACGTTGATGCACCACGACTCCTTGGGCAACTGCACATCGATATGAATGGTTTCGCCCAGCGCCCGCTGCAGCAACTCACCGAGCCCGGCATAGATACGCTGCGGGTTGTACACCGCCGGCGACAACGGCTGGCGGCGCGCGAAGGCCAGCAGTTGCGCCGACAGCTTGGCGCCGCGCTCCACGGCCGCGATGGCCGCACTGACACGGCGCTGGACCTGGGCATTGTCCGGCTCGTGACGGGCCAGCAAATGCAGGTTGCCGGAGATCACTTGCAGCAGGTTATTGAAGTCGTGGGCCACGCCGCCGGTCAGGCCGCCGATGGCTTCAAGCTTCTGGGACTGGCGTAACTGATCTTCGGCCGCGGAACGCGCCTGCACTTCGGCGGCCACGCGTTGCTCCAGGTTATGGGTGAGTTCCTGGCGCAGTCGCTCGGAGGTCACATGCTCGGTGGTCTCGGTAACGATCACCAGGACCCCGGCGGGCTGCTGGTGATCGTCCGCCACCGGACTGTAGGAAAGGTCCATCCAGACTTCTTCCGGCTGACCATTGCGCAGCAATTCCAGTGGAAAGTTGCGGTAGGACAAGGTGCCGCCCGCCAGGCAGGTGTCCAGCACATGCCGGTTGAAATCGGCCACTTCCGGCCAGCCCAGCTCCACGGGGGTGCCCAGCAAATAAGGATGCCGACCACCGGCAAAGACGGAATAGCTGTCGTTGTAAATCATGTGCCCTGCCTGCCCCCAGAGCATCACCATGGGCATGGGCGAGGCCAACAGCATCTGCACGGCACTGCTGAGGCTGCAGGACCACTTGTCGATTGGCCCCAACTCGGTCGACGCCCAGTCGAAGGCGCGAATTCGCTGGGCCATTTCACCGCCCCAGCCTTCGCAACCGTGGGTATTGGATAAAAATTGCATGGTCGGCTCTTGACGAACAGAAGCGTGAGTGGACGGCGCTTTAGCACTGATAACAGCTTGGAGCCCTGCGCACATGAAACGTTTCATTGCATATAACTTATCCGCAAACCCGTGGGCAACGCCTGCTCAGTGAAAATCCCGGCTGCGCACGTTGATGCCTTCCAACAGCGGCGTCAGGTCGGTGAGCCGCCCGGCGATCAGGTGGCGCACCTCGCCCACCGCTTCCCAGCGCCCGTCCACTTTGAGCAGCCGCGAGCCCACCAGTGCCTGGCGCTGGCGTTCGGCCAGGTCGCGCCAGACCACCACATTGAGGTTGCCGAATTCATCCTCCAGGGTCACAAATGTGACGCCGCTGGCGGTGCCCGGGCGCTGTCGGCCGGTGACCAAGCCCGCCACGCTGACATTGCGCCCATGCTCCACCGCCATCAGCTCCTGAGAGCTGCGGCAACGCCGCCTGCGCAGTTCATCGCGCAATAACGCCAACGGATGCGGGCCGAGGGTGGTGCCGAGCATCGCGTAGTCGGCCTGCAAGTCTTCGCCCACCGTGGGGGACGGCAGCGCCACCACGGCTTCGTCGGGGCTGGGCAGGCCTGCGAACAAGCCCAGCTGCTTATGCACCCCGGCCACTTCCCAGCGCGCCGCGTGTCGATTGCCGGCCAGCGCGCGCAAGGCACCGGCATCCGCCAGCAATGCCTGGGCGCGGGCGTCCAGCCCGGCGCGTTGGTCCAGATCGGCAATGTCACTGAACACCTGGCGTTGGCGCGCCACTTCGATACGCCGCCCATCCTCTTCGCGAAACCCCGTGATCATCCGCAGCCCCAGGCGAATGGCCGGCTGCTCGCCGTCGATGGGCTCCAGGCTGCAATCCCAGTCGCTGGCCAACACATCCACCGGGCGAATCTGCAAGTGATGGCGCCGCGCATCCTGCAGGATCTGATCCGGGCTGTAGAACCCCATGGGCCAGCTGTTGATCAGTGCACAGGCAAAAGCCGCCGGCTCATGGCATTTGAGCCAGCAACTGGCGTAGGTCAGCAAGGCAAAACTGGCCGCGTGGGATTCGGGGAAGCCATAGCTGCCAAACCCCTTGATCTGCTCGAAGATCTGCGCGGCAAATGCCTCGCTGTAGCCGTTTTTCAGCATGCCGCTGCGCAGGCGCTGCTGGTGCGGCTCCAGGCCACCATGGCGTTTCCAGGCGGCCATGGAGCGGCGCAACTGGTCTGCCTCGCCAGGCCCGTAGTCAGCGGCGACCATGGCGATCTGCATCACCTGCTCCTGGAACAGCGGGATGCCCAGGGTGCGTTCCAGCACCACTTTCAATTGCGGAGAAGGATAAGTGGTTTCCTCTTCGTTGTTCCGCCGCCGCAGATACGGGTGCACCATGCCGCCCTGGATCGGCCCGGGCCGCACGATGGCGACTTCGATCACCAGGTCATAAAACGTTTGCGGCTTGAGCCTGGGCAACATCGACATCTGCGCGCGCGACTCGATCTGGAACACGCCAATCGTGTCGGCCTTGCTGATCATCGCGTAAGTCGCCGGGTCTTCCTTGGGGATCGTCGCCAGGGCCAGGTCGCGGTTGCGATGGCGGCGCAGCAAGTCGAAACAGCGCCGGATCGCGCTGAGCATGCCCAGGGCCAGGATATCCACCTTGAGCAAGCCCACGGCGTCGAGGTCGTCCTTGTCCCATTGGATAATGGTGCGTTCGGCCATGGCGGCGTTCTCCACCGGCACCAAGGTGTCCAGCGGGTATTCGGAAATCACGAAGCCGCCGGGGTGCTGGGACAGGTGCCGGGGAAAGCCGATCAGTTGCTCGGTCAACGTGAGCACGCGGCGCAGGACCGGGCTTTGCGGGTCGAAGCCACCTTCACGCAGGCGCTCCAGCGGCGGCGCATCGTCACTCCAGCGCCCGCAGCATTCGGCCAGGGCGTTGATCTGGTCCGGCGGCAGGCCGAGGGCCTTGGCCACGTCGCGCACCGCACCCGCCGCGTGGTAACTGCTGACCACCGCCGTCAACGCTGCGCGGGTGCGGCCGTAACGCTGGAACACGTACTGCAGCACTTCTTCGCGGCGCTCGTGTTCGAAATCGACGTCGATGTCCGGCGGCTCGTTACGCTCTTTGGACAAGAAACGCTCGAACAACATACTCGTCCGGCTCGGGTCGATCTCGGTGATGCCCAAGGCAAAACACACCGCCGAGTTGGCCGCCGAGCCCCGGCCCTGGCACAGGATCGAACGGCTGCGGGCGAAGCTCACGATGTCATGCACCGTGAGGAAATAACTTTCGTAGCCCAGCTCGCTGATCAGCGCCAACTCCTTGTCGATCTGCTGCAAGGTCTGCGCATCGAGCCCCTTGGGCCAGCGCTGGGCGATGCCTTGCTGGGTCACGTGGCGCAACCAGGACTGGGCGTCATGGCCGGCGGGCACCAGCTCACGCGGGTAGTGGTAACGCAGCTGGCTGAGGTCGAAGGTGCAGCGTTGCGCAATCGCCAGGGTTTCGTCGCGCAGCGCGGTCGGGTACAGCGCAGCCAGAGCGTCGAGACTGCGCAAATGCCGCTCGCCGTTGGGGTGCAGGCGCGTGCCGGCCTGTGCCACCGGCACGTGATGGCGGATCGCGGTCATGGTGTCTTGCAGGGCCCGGCGGCCGCGCGCATGCATATGCACATCGCCGCAGGCCACCGCCGGGATTTGCAGCTGGGTGGCCAGTTGCAGGCGCTGCTGCAAATAGTGCGCGTCGTCCTGACCGCAGTGCAAATGCACGGCCAGCCACAGGCGCCCGGCGAAGGTACGGCGCAGCCATTGGATCGAGGCTTGGGTGTCTGTGTCTTCGGCCACCCAGAGCGCCAGCAGGCCGGGCAGCGGCTGTTCGAAGTCTTCCTGCAACAGGCGATAACTGCCCTTCTCGGCACGGCGCCGGGCCAGGGTAATCAAGCGGCACAGGTGTTGGTAGCCGCTCAGGTTCTCTACCAGCAGGACCAGTTTCGGGCCGTTTTCGATGCGCATTTCGCTGCCGATAATCAGCGGCAGCTCCACCGCCTTGGCGGCTTGCCAGGCCCGCACGATGCCCGCCAAGGTGCATTCATCGGTGATCGCCAGGGCGCTGTAGCCTTGGCGCTTGGCCCGTTCGAACAACTCCAGCGCACTGGAGGCGCCGCGCTGGAAACTGAAATTGGACAGGCAATGCAGCTCGGCGTAGCTCATGCAAACCAGCCTTGCAGCCACAGCCCGTCGTGTTGCCCAACGCTGCGGTAAGCCCAGCCTTGCTGGCCGGCGCGGGTCTGGATCAGGTAATAGTCGCGGCGCACATCGGCACCATCCCACCAGCCAGACTCGATGCGTTCCGGGCCCATCAGAATCTGCACGCTCTGCTCGGCCAGCAAGGTCGGTTCATTGAGCAGCCAACCGGGGCGCTGCACCTTGCTCAAGGTTGGGCACGCCTGGCTGTCGGCCGCCGCTTGCCAGGCGCATTCGGGGCGATGGTCGGCATGAAATCGCAGGCCTTGCACGGCCTCATCGCCAAGACGGGCGCGCAGGCGTTCGCGCAGTTGCGCCCAGGGCAAGGTCTGTTGTGGACGGTCGTCGAACAGGTCCTGACGTTGCGGCACGAACACCGGCAAGTCCTGCGCCACCAGGCGCAAGCCACGCACCGGCGCGGTGACTTGTACCTGCTCCAGGCGCCCACGGGCCAGTTCGAACAGCATTGCCGGCTCGCGCTCGGCACTGAGCAGGCCGACTTTGATCACACTGTCCGGCGCCTGGGCATGTTCCAGGTGCAGGTCGAAACGCTGCACGCCACTGTCGCGACCGCAGAGAAAAGCCGACAAGTCGCCAGTTAAGCGACGCAAGGGAAACAGCAACGCCTGATGAGATTGCACGTCAAAATTCAACTCGATGCGTGCATCAAACTGGTCCGGCGGCTGATAGAACGCCAAGGCCAATGGGCGCTGCCCGGTCAACGCGTCCAGGTGTTTGAGCAACGCGGCGTCAAAGCGTCGGGCCAGGGTATGCCGGGGCAACGCCTGCACCTGGGCCAGGCTGCGCAGGCCCATGCGCGCCAAGGCCGTGGCGGCCTGCGGCTCCAGCCCGGCGCGGTCGATGGGCAGCGGCGCGAGGGCCTGCAGCAAGGTCTCATCGCCGACGGCCAGGCCATCATGGATATTCGCCAACATACGTGCAGCCGCCGGGTTCGGCGCCGCGACGATACGATGGCGAAACCCCAGCTCGGTCAACTCCTCGCGCAAGCGCGCCTCGAACTGCGGCCAGGGCCCGAACAGGCCCAGGCTCGATTCGATCTCGAACAGCAAGGCACGCGGGTAATACACACTGACCTGGGAGCTGAAACGGTAGGCCCAGGCCGCGAGAAATTGCTGCCAGCGCTCGATGTCCGCGGGGTCGTATTCGGCGCAGGTAAAGCTCTTGGTCAGGGCATGCGCCGCCGTCAGCGATTGACCGGGGCGCAGGCCCAAAGCCCGCGCGGCTGCATTGACGGTTTGCAGCACGCGCCGCTGCGGCGTACCGGCCAGCAGCGCCAAGGGCTGATTTGGATCAGGGTGCAAGCGCTGCACCCCGTCCAGCGCCAATTGCGGGAACACAATACATACCCAGCGCATGGCAACCTCAGTGCCCCGCCAGCGCAATCGGCGCCGGGTGGGCCAGGCCGCCCCGGCATTTGAGCACCCGCACCTGGGCAGGCCTGGCCTCGACCGCCAGGCGCAAGGCGGCGGGCGATGGATTGATCGCTTCGGCCAGTGCGCGCCAGGCAAACGCCAGGGTCTGCCCGGTTTCCGCCGCCACCTGCAAGCGCCGCAGCGCGCGGTCATCGGCCTTGCGCGGCCAACACAGCACCGCGCCGCAACTGCCCGAGCGCAGGCATTGCTCCACCGCCCACAACGCATCGCGGTCCTCGGCCTGCACCACCGACAATTGGCGCAAATCCACCCCGGCGTTCTGCCAGGCATGGGGATACGGCGTATAGGGCGGCGCCACCAGCACAATGCGCTCCCCTGCCGCTGACAACCGCGCAAGGGTCGGCAGCACCAGTTGCAACTCGCCCACGCCTTCCTTGGCCATCAGGATTTCACTCAAGGCCGCCTCCGGCCAGCCGCCCGTGGGCAGCACCGCATCCAGCGCCGCCAGCCCGGTGGGGTGCACGTTGGCCGGCGGCGCGGCAGGCCGGCCCTTCCAGACGCGGCCGCCATTGAACAGCGTATCCAACGCAACCACGGCGCCCATCAGCCTTGCCTCACCAGGCCGCAGAACACGCCTTCGATGGCCAGGTCCTGGTCGGGCCCCACCACGATAGGCTGGTACGCGGGGTTACGCGGCAGCAGGCGTACATGGCTGCCGTTGCGCTCGAAGCGCTTGATGGTGACTTCACCGTCCAGGCGCGCCACCACAATCTGCCCGTTCAAGGCCTCGGCAGTGCGGCGTACGCCTACCAGGTCGCCATCGAGGATACCGTCTTCGATCATCGAATCGCCCTGTACCCGCAACAGGTAGTCCGGGGTTTTCGCGAAAGTGGCGGGGTCCAGTTGCAAGCGATTGTGCACCTCGGCATCGGCGCCGATGGGCAGGCCGGCGGCGACGCGGCCAAGCACGGGAACATCCAGCCATTCCGGGCGGGTCGGTTGATTGAGCAGGCGAATACCACGCGCCTGGTTGGGGTTGACCTCGATAAAGCCGGCTTCGGTCAGCGCGACCACGTGCTTGCGGGCAACGCTGCGCGAGGCAAAGCCGAACGCCTCGGCGATCTCGGCGAGGCTGGGGGGCTGACCTTGCTGCGCGATACGGTCGCGAATAAAGGTCAGGATGGCGGTACGGCGGGGAGTCAGGGTCGTCATGGAGTACATTTGTACTCCCGTGGGAATTTTCTGACAATAGCCGGTAGTCGGGGGAGAAGATCAAAAGAACAGAAACGCCCTACTTGACTGCGGGATAAGCACTACAGACCCCACCTGTAAACC
>NZ_WKCB01000116.1 GCF_021606685.1 Pseudomonas syringae | reverse complement strand
CGCCCACCATCACCATGGCGCTCGGCGCCACATCCCAGGCCGCAGCCAGTTTAAGCAGGCCATCCGGGTCTGGCTTGGGCAGCGCATCATCACGCCCCAACACATCCTCGACGGCAAAGCAGTCAGCCAGGCCGATGGCTTCCAACGTCACATGCGCCAGCTCCCGCGCATTGCGGGTCAGGATGCCCAGGCGATAACCACGGCCTGCCAGCTCACGCACCAGCTCCACCGCGCCCTCTGCCGCGACTGAACCTAGCGCCAGCTCGCGTTCATGCTCCAGCAACCAGGCATGTTTGGCCGCCGCAACATCCGCCGGCAAGGCGGCGAGGTGGGTGAGGATATCGTCCTCGGGGGGAATCTCCAGGGCCACGCGAATGGCCGCAAAATCATGCACGGCCACCGTGAGGGTGCCATCCATGTCGAAAACCCAATGCTTAAAGTCGGTCAGGCTCATGCCCAATCCTTGCGATGGCGGATCAACCCTTCCTGAGTCACCGAGGCCACCAGTTGCCCGGCGCGGTTGTATACGCTGCCACGGGAGAACCCTCGGGAATTGCCGGCCCATGGGCTGTCCATGGCGTAGAGCAACCAGTCATCGGCGCGCAGGTCGGCGTGGAACCACAGCGCGTGGTCGAGGCTGGCGACCTGCATGTCTTTCTGCCACACGCTCTTGCCATGGGGCAGCATCGAGGTGGTCAGCAGGCCGAAGTCCGAAGCATAGGCCAACAGGTATTTATGCAGCGCTGGCGTATCGGCCAGGGCGCCGTCGGCACGAAACCACACATACCTGACCGGGTCGGACGGCTGCGGGTTGAACGGGTCTTTCTCGGTCACCGGGCGCACTTCGATCGGCTTGGGGCACAGCAGCTTGTCGCGCATGTGCTCGGGGATCAGGTGCGCGCGCTGCTGGGTCAGCTCCAGCTCCGACGGCAGGTTTTCCGGGCCGACCACCACGGGCATGGTGGTCTGGTGTTCGAAGCCTTGCTCGTCGTACTGAAACGAGGTGGTACAGGTGAAGATCGGGTGGCCTTTCTGGATCGCGGTCACGCGGCGGGTGCTGAAACTGCCGCCATCACGCACGCGGTCCACCGAATACACCACCGGCAAGGCGGCATCGCCAGGGCGCAGGAAATAACCGTGCAGGGAATGCACGTGGCGCGCTTCTTCGACGGTCTGGCTGGCGGCCGACAGCGACTGGCCGAGCACCTGGCCGCCGAACAGTTGACGAAAACCCAGGTCCTGGCTGCGGCCGCGAAAGAGGTTTTCCTCAATCGGCTCCAGGGTCAGCAGGTCCACCAGATCTTCCAATACTTGGCTCATAGAGCAACTCCTACAATTCTATGGGGCATTCCGGGCTGCTTATCCGTGCAGCGTGTCCAACCATTGGGCGCGGGTGATGCGATACAAAACATGAGGGCGCAGCGGGTCATCGGCTGCGACCTTGGGGTGTTCAAAATCCGACTGCGGATCGTAATGCATACCGATGGCCTGCATGACTTTTTGTGATGGCAGATTGGCCTCGGTGGTGAAGGCGACGATTTCATCCAGTTGCAGGCGGTCGAAACCACAGCGCAGAGCGGTCCAGGCCGCTTCACTGGCGTAACCCAGGCCCCAATGCTCGCGGGCCAGGCGCCAGCCGATTTCCACCGCCGGGGTAAAGCCTGCTTCAAAGCTGACATTTTGCAGCCCGGTCAGGCCGATAAATTCACCGGTGTCCTTGCGCTGCAAGGCCCAGAAGCCAAAGCCGTATTCGGCAAAATGCCCGCGAATCCGCCCAATCAAGGCGGCGCTTTCCAGGTGGCTCAATTTGGCCGGGAAATAGCGCATCACCTGCGGGTCGGCGCACATGGCGGCAAAACCCGCCAGGTCAGTGTCGCGCCATTGCCGCAACACCAGGCGTGCGCTTTCCAATTCGAGTATCGGCTCCATGGGTCCCCCTCCCTTGCCCTGTGAGTGCGGCCTGTGAGCAAGTGTACAGCGCTGGTAAGATCCGTCGCTGGTTCACGTCAGAAAATCCCATGCCTTTGCCATTGATCTACCACGATGACTACAGCCCTGCGTTCCCGGCGGACCACCGCTTCCCCATGGACAAGTTCCGCCTGCTGCGCGACCACCTGGTAGACAGCGGCCTGACCCAGGACAGCCAACTGCTGCGCCCCGAGCTGTGCCCTGCAGAGATTCTGGCCCTGGCTCATGAACCTGGGTATATCGCCCGCTACATGAGCGGCGAGCTGTCGCGCGAAGACCAACGGCGCCTCGGCTTGCCCTGGAGCGAAGCCTTGGCGCGGCGCACCGTGCGTGCCGTGGGCGGCTCGATCCTGGCAGCCGAACAGGCGCTGGAGCACGGCCTGGCCTGCCACTTGGCGGGCGGCACCCATCACGCGCACTTCGATTACCCGGCGGGCTTTTGCATCTTCAACGACCTCGCGGTGATCAGCCGTTACCTGCTGGCCAGCGGCCGGGTCAACCGCGTGCTGATCTTCGACTGCGACGTGCACCAGGGCGACGGCACCGCGCGCATCCTCCACGACACGCCGGACGCCATCACCGTGTCGCTGCACTGCGAAAAGAATTTTCCCGCGCGCAAGGCCCAGAGCGACTGGGACATCCCGCTGCCCATGGGCATGGGCGATGCCGACTACCTCAAGGTGGTGGACGACGCACTCAACTACCTGCTGCCGCTCTACCAACCCGACCTGGTGCTGTACGACGCCGGCGTCGATGTGCACAAGGACGACGCCCTCGGTTACCTCAAGCTGACAGACGCAGGCCTGGCCGCCCGTGATGAAAGCGTGATGCGCCACTGCCTGGGCCGTGATATCCCGGTGATGGGCGTAATCGGCGGCGGCTACAGCAAGGACCGCCCTGCCCTGGCCCGCCGCCACGGCATCCTGCACCACAGCGCCCAGCGGGTGTGGACGTCATCAGGCTGTCATTGAAGTGTGGGCGTTACCCACAATGCCTGTGGAACGGCCTGTGGATAACTTGAGCGTAAGCGTCTGTAGGCCAATAACCGTATAGCCTGCGTGAAGCTGTATGTTTTTTGATCAGGCACGTGCGGCGTCCTCGGGTAGAATGTGCGGCCTATTCAGATGACCGTAGCCTTGCCCATGCCCCTGACACCTGCTCAACACGTCACTATTATCGGCGGCGGCCCCGCCGGGCTGATGGCCGCTGAAGTCTTGAGCCAGGCGGGCGTGCGCGTAGACCTGTATGACGGCATGCCTTCGGTGGGGCGTAAATTCCTGCTGGCCGGCGTGGGCGGTATGAACATCACCCACTCCGAGGCGTACGCGGCGTTCCTGTCGCGCTATGCCGAGCGCGCGCCGCACATGGCGCCGCTGCTGCGTGCGTTTGACGCCGAGGCGTTGTGCGAGTGGATACACGGGCTGGGTATCCAGACCTTTGTCGGCACCTCCGGGCGGGTGTTTCCTACCGACATGAAAGCCGCGCCGCTGCTACGCGCTTGGCTCAAGCGCCTGCGCGACCAAGGCGTGGTTATCCACACCCGGCATCGTTGGCTGGGCTGGAATGCTGAGGGCGATTTACTTATCCACAGCCCGGACGGCGAAAAAATTATCCACAGCGACGCGGTGCTGCTGGCCCTGGGCGGCGGCAGCTGGTCGCGCCTGGGGTCTGACGGCGCCTGGCTCACGTTGCTGGAACACCGCGGCGTGCCCTGCGTGCCGTTGCAACCGAGCAACTGCGGCTTTGAGGTGTCGGCCTGGAGCGAATTGATGGTCAGCAAATTCCCCGGCGCGCCGCTGAAAAACGTCGCCATCGGGCTGGGGGTCGACAAGCCACGCTTAGGCGAATGCGTGGTTACTGCGACGGGGATCGAAGGTAGCTTGATCTACGCGCTGTCGGCGCCGATTCGTGAAGCGATCAACCGCGATGGCGCGGCCACCGTGCATATCGACCTGCTGCCGAGCAAGCCGCTGGACAAGGTCCAGGCGGCGCTGGCCAAGCCACGCGGGTCGCGCTCGATGAGCAAGCATTTGCACAGCCAGTTGGGTTTGGATGGGGTCAAGGCGGCGTTGTTGCGCGAGCTGGCACCGGCGGAGCACTTCAATGATCCGGCGCAATTGGCGGTGGCTATCAAGGCGCTGCCACTGACCCTGGTGAAGACGCGGCCAATGGATGAGGCGATCAGCACTGCCGGCGGCGTGCCGTTTGAGGCGCTGGATGAGCGCTTGATGCTCAAGCAATTGCCGGGAGTGTTCTGTGCGGGGGAGATGCTGGATTGGGAAGCGCCCACGGGGGGGTATTTGCTGACGGGGTGTTTTGCCAGTGGCAGAGCGGCTGGGCGGGGGATGTTGGAGTGGCTTAAGGGCTGAGATTGCGGTGAATTCAAGGCCGCTATCGGGGGCAAGCCCCCTCCCACAGTTTTGACCGGGTGAACCCGATCAAATGTAGGAGGGGGCTTGCTCCCGATGAGGCCATCAGCCACACCGCAAGTTACTTCTTCTTACGCGGCCCAGTATTAAACACCGGCACCTTACGCACCGGCTTGATCGACGGCTCCACCGGCGCCGACTCCCCGCTGTCCACCCACTTACCCAGGTTGCGCTTACCGCCACCCCCGGATGTTTTCGGCTTCTTAGGCTTTTTCGGCTTCTTCACCACCTGCCCGCTGGCATCGGTGTCCGGCACACGGTGCTCCGGTTCGAAATCCGGTTCCATCTTGCGGGTCAAGGTCTGACGCGTGAGCATCTCGATGGCCGAGAGCATGTTCACTTCATCGGCACACACCAGGGAAATCGCCTCACCGGTGTTGCCCGCACGCCCGGTACGGCCGATACGGTGGATGTAGTCCTCAGCCACAATCGGCAGGTCGAAGTTGACCACCATCGGCAGGTCTTCGATATCCAGGCCACGGGCCGCCACGTCGGTGGCCACCAGGATCTGCACTTCGCTGCTCTTGAAGCGGTCCAGCGCGCGTTGGCGCGTGGCCTGGGGTTTGTCGCCATGGATGCCGTCGGCATTGATGCCCAGGCCCTGCAACTTATCCACCAACGCGTCCACGCCATTGCGGGTCTTGGCGAACACCAGCACCTGTTTCCAGCGGCCTTTGCGCATCAGGTGCACAAACAGCTCCGGCTTGCGCTTCTTGTCTACCGGCACCACCCACTGCTTCACGGTGTTGGCGGCGACATTGCGCGGGCTGACTTCAATGCTCAGCGGGTCGTTGAGCATCTGCCCGGCCAGCACGCGGATGTCATCGGAGAAGGTTGCGGAAAACAGCAGGGTCTGGCGCTTTTTCGGCAACATGCGATAGATGTTCGCCAGCTCTTCGGAAAAGCCCAGGTCGAGCATGCGGTCGGCTTCATCCAGCACCAGCGTCTGCAGCTGATTGAGCTTCAGCGCGTTCTGGCGGAACAGGTCGATCAAGCGGCCCGGCGTGGCAACCAGGATGTCGACGCCTTTGCGCAATTTCATCATCTGCGGGTTGATGCTCACGCCGCCGTACACCGCGTACGTGGTGAGTGGCAGGTGCTGCGCGTACTCGGCGACGCTGGCGTGAACCTGCTCGGCCAGCTCGCGGGTCGGGCACAGGATCAACGCGCGCGCCGAGTTGGCGGCGACTTTCGGCCCTTCCATCGTCAGCAATTGCAGGAGCGGCAGTGCGAAACCGGCGGTCTTGCCGGTGCCGGTCTGGGCCGCAGCCATCAGGTCGCGACCGGCCAGCACCGCCGGAATGGCTTGCGCCTGCACCGGCGTCGGGGTCTGGTAGCCAAGCGTCTCAAGGGCGCGCAGCAAGGGTTCGATCAGGCCAAGGGTGGCGAAAGTCATGTAGTTACCGTAGGGAAAATTCAGCGCAAGTCGCAATTGCGCCGCAGTTTACCTTATTTCCGGCTTGGGCTTGCGCCACTGGGGCAGGCTGATCAACAGCACCGCGCTGATGATCACCAGCATCGCCAAGGCTTCTTCCAGGCCGATGGTTTCGCCGATGAACACGATCCCCAGCAACACCGCCACCGCCGGGTTGACGTAGGCATAGCTGGTCGCCGCCGCCGGGCGCACGTGCTTGAGCAGGTACATGTAGGCGTTGAAGGCGATGATCGAGCCGAACACAGCCAGGTAAGCCAGTGCCAACCAGCCTTCCAGCGGCGGCATGGCTTGCAGGTGCTCGCCGGTGAGCGCGCTGGCGAGCAACAGCGTAACGCCGGCCACCAGCATCTCGGCGGCACTCGCCATCGCCCCCGGCGGCAGCGGCAGGCGCCGGCTCCACACCGAACCAAACGCCCATGACGCCGCTGCAAACAGCAGCAACGCCGCGCCCATCGGGCTCGATTGCAAGGTGCTGCCCATATTCAGCATGGCAATGCCGACCATCCCCAGGATCACACCCGCCCACTCCAGCCGGGTATTACGCGCGCCCCAGAAGTAGCCACACAGCAAGGTAAACAGCGGCACCGTCGCCACCGCCAGCGCCGCCACGCCGGACGACACCCCCGTATGCTCAGCCACACTCACCGCACCATTACCAAAGGTCAGCAGCAAAATGCCGATCTTGGCCGCAGCCTTCCACTGCTCCCAGGTCGGCGCAGGCGCCCCACGCCAGCGCAAAAAGGCATACATCGCCGCACCCGCGAGCAAAAAGCGAATCCCGCCCAGCATCAGCGGCGGCCAGTACTCCACGCCGATGCGGATCACCAGGTAGGTGGACCCCCAAATCACATACAACGCAAAAAAGGCGGCGATCAGCGGTAAAGGAAAACGACGTGGGCCTGGCATTGGGCAGCTCTGCGGCAGATATAAGAGAGGCTTATTCTAAAAAAGCAGGTGATTAAACATAAGTTACAAAACCTGTTTAAACCGCCAGTACACTTTTCAAAGCATGGTTATGAAGGCTATAAACCATGCTTTCGAAAGCCACGCGTCTCTGGAGCCTTATCATGGACAAATATGACCGCATGCTCCTCAGCGCCCTGCTCGAAGACGGCCGCGCCTCCTACGCGCAACTGGCCCGCACGGTAAACCTCTCCGCCCCCGCCGTGGCCGAACGCGTGGCCAAGCTGGAGGCCAGCGGGGTGATCACCGGATACCAGGCCAAGGTGGACTTATCCAAGGTGGGCTTGCCGATCCAGTGCGTGATTGAGCTGCGCCTGACCAACCACGGCAGCCAGAAGGTCTACGACGCGTTGGCCGAGATTCCCGAACTGACCGAATGCCACCGGGTAACGGGCGACCCGTGCGTGATCATGCAAGCGGCGGTGGGCTCAATGCCGGAGCTGGAGAACTTGATTAACCGCGTGGCGAAGTTCGGGTTCAGCAAGACGTCGATCATCTTGTCGAGCGCGATAGAACGGCGGGTGCCGTTGGGGCAGCTGGAGGCGAATGGGAAAAGTGCTGGCTGATCCACCGCAATCGGGGGCAAGTCGAATCGTCGCACCGCCCCTCCCACATTTGGATCTGTGAGCACATTCCTGATCTGTGAATACATTCAAACTGTGGGAGAGGGCTTGCCCCCGATGGCGTCAGAGGCTTCACCGAGGATTCGAGCACCGAACAATCAAATCGACAATCTGCTTGATGGTCGTTATCTGATCCCAATCTTCCTGAGTCGCCCGCAGGCCAAACTGCCACTTGGTCTGCATAACAAAGCAGGTCAAGTCATCATCAATGATCTTGAAATCATGAATGAAATCCGTCTGCTCCGTGACTTGGCCGCGGTCGATAAAGCCGATGATGTCGACGAACAGCTGAATCACCTTCTCGCTGATCTCTTCTCTGGTCGCGTTACCTTCCATTTCTTGCCTCATAGGCACATTTACCAATACTGACTAGATCAAAGACGGCCAGCCCCGCAGCGACGAAGGGAATGCCCCGACCGATAATGCCAAATACCCGAACAGTGCCAAAGGTTGCTTTCGCCATCCTGGCCATTGTCGGCTGCCTGATCAGTGTACGAGGAAAAAAGCGCATTCCGATCAGGCTTGCTAGATTCGTGGTCTTGCTGGAGCCGACATGAACCCAGGTACCTACAGCAATTTTGCTGATCGGTATGCCTGCTGCTCCTGTAATTACAGTTGCCGCCGTGAGCCCATAGTGTTCCTGCGTACATCTCCAAAGGTCTTCGACAGTAGTGCTCGGAGCCTTGGTGTCGACATGAATGGGTTTAAGTAATTGGAAGTTGCCGAGATTGGTTAGGCCTGGCGAATATGGGAGCACCATGACCGCAGGGCAACTCATCATCGTATTGCCTAAATGAAACGCCATGCTTGAAGTTGAGCCAAAATTGATGCCGTTTCGTTCGAGCTCAAACTGACTTTTCATAATTGCAGTGTGAAGATCGCTTTCCTGCATGACGTAGTCCCTTTACGTAAATGACAGGCTGGATGTTAGGTCGCAGCGAAGAGCGATAGATGGGAGCAGTAGAAATTCAGAGAGGTCCTACGAGACAGTAGGGTCAAGCCTACCGCCTATTCAGAAATCAGATTAAAGCCCCCACAAAGATCTGATATTTAAGTGGCCAGCAAGAGCGATCCCTTTCATTTGCGGGACGTTTCCTAGAGAATTCCTCGGCCTTGTTTCCGTCGGATCAGGTAGCTAGTCTCGCTTGGTCATCGAATGTTCGATGGCCGGACGTGCAAGTCCGACCAAACAAAAGCAGTTCAGATGCCTTATTCCATTGGTGCCCAGTTTTGATAAGCGGCATCAATATTTTTATGGCAGCCGTGCGCGGGAGATCTTCGGATCTGCTGGGTTTGTCTTTTGTCCCGGTCTTGCACACCCGCGTACTGCTGCCACCCTCATTCGCGTGCAAGCGAACGGCGCAGCTCCTTACTACACAAAAGGAGTTTCACCATGGTCAAAGTAACCCCCGATCCACCCAGTTTTCTCAGCGAAGACGCCCTTCTCAACCGTCGCGCCATCGACTACTACCTAAAAGCTTCCGCCCCGGATGCGCCCGCCTTCACCCTGAATGACAACCTGAGCCTGGAAGACGCCCTCGCCCACGCGGCCGACTTGCTGCATTGCGCGGTGGGCACTACGCAGGTGTCGGGGGAGGTGATGGATGTGCAGCAGCGGACGGTGATGCATTTGGTGGAGATGGCGAAGGGGGTGGTGGATCGGGCGTTGGAGTGTGTGGAGCCCCGATAGGCTGACGAATCAAGTTCTGTGATGAATGGGCTTTTGTGGCGAGCGGGCTTGCCCGCGTTGGGCTGCGCAGCGGCCCCAATCAGGGCGCCGCGTTTCTTGAGTTAGACGGGTTTGCAGGTTTTGGGGCTGCTTCGCAACCCAACGCGGGCAAGCCCGCTCGCCACAGAAGATATCCACTCGATTCTGTATTGGGATCAGAACCCGCGATGCTTTTTCAGGTGTTCATTGATCTTCGCCGCTGGCACTTTCTGCAGGGTGCACAGCAGGTCGTGGGACAGTTCGCGCAAACCATGCGTCGCGCGCAGTTCCTGAGCGAGGTGCGCGGTGAGGTTGGCCGCCATTTCCGCATCCGCCATCGCCCGGTGGGCCTGGCCGGTGTGGGGCAGTTTTGCGAATGAATTCAACGTGCCGAGTTTATGGTTCGGCGCGGCCGGCATGAGGCGGCGGGCCAGGAGCAGGGAGCAGGCGAATTTCTGCAGGCGCGTGCGGCGGATCAGGCCCAGCTCGAAATCCCAGAATTTTTGGTCAAACGCGGCGTTGTGCGCCAGCAGTGGCGTGGTGCCGACGAACTCGTTCACTTCGTTCATCACCCGCTCGGCCGGCGGGGCGGTGCGCAGCATGGCGTTGCTGATGCCGGTGAGTTGTTCGATAAAACCCGGCACGCGCACGCCGGTGTTCATCAGGCTCTGGTAGCGGTCCACGATCTGGCCACGTTCGAGGATGACCACGGCGATTTCGGTGGCGCGGCAGTGGCTGCTCGGGGTGATGCCGGTGGTTTCAAAGTCGATGACCGCTATACGTTCCAAACCTGTTCCAACTCCGTCTAACTAGTTATTAAGCCGCAGCGCTTTATTTGAGCAGCAACGCGCCTTCGATCGGCACGTAGCGGCTGGCGGCGCGTATCAGCGAATTGGCGGTAAGGCCCGGCACGCCATACGCCACGGCTTCGACGCCATGCTTGTGGATGATGCGGTCGAGCAGCATATCGAAATCACCGTCGCCGGAGGCCAGCACGATTTCGTCGACGTGGTCGGCAGCGTCCATGATGTCGATGGTGATGCCCACGTCCCAGTCACCCTTGGCCGAGCCGTCGCTGCGCTGAATGTAGGGCTTGAGTTTTACCGTAAAGCCCAGGTTACGCAGGATCTGCTGGAACTGCTGCTGCTTACTGTCACCACGGTCGATGGCATACGCGTACGCCTCGACAATCTGCCCGCGCGAACTGATATCAGCCCACAACGCGGCATAGTTGAAGTGGCAGCCATAGGCTTGGCGAACGGTGTAGTAGAGGTTTTGCACATCGGCGAACACTGCAATTTTCTTCACCGCACTTCCTCATGACAGCCAGGCGCCTGGGCCCGGAAAGGCTGCCAGTATGCCAGCCGCAGGAACGTTTCCGGGAAAAATCAGACCGGGGCGACGAAGCGCCCCGGCATGGCGGTGTCAGACGAAGGAATCGTCGTCGCCGAACGAAGAGGAGTCGTCGGAATAATCGCTGTCGGCGAAGCTGTCCGAGTTGTTGCCGCCCCAGTTGTCATTGCCGGCAAATTTCTGGTCATCGTTGCCCCAACCGCCTTGATCGCTGGCCGGGGCCGGTTGCTCGATGATTTCTTCCACCACCTGCGGCTGCTGGTTGTGATGAAACAGGCTGCTGATGCCCTCGGCCAGCAACACCCCACCGGCAACGCCGGCGGCAGTTTTCATCGCACCGCCAAGGAAGCCACTGCCCACCGGAGCGGCGGCGGATTGTTGTGGCTGTTGATAGTTTTGTTGTGGCGCAGGCTGGCCACCGAACGCAGGCCGCGTCGGTTCACGCCAGCCACCGCCCGAATTGCTTGGTGCTGGTTGCGGATCACGGGAAGCGCCGCCGCCAAAGATGCTCGACAAAAACCCACCGCTGCTCGCAGGGGTCGGTGGCGCGGACTTGGCCCGCTGCAACTCGTCCTGCAATTGCTGAATCTGCTGCGCCTGCTCTTTATTCTTCGCGTCCAGGCTTTTAAGCGCGTGTTCCTGCACCAGGATCGACTGGGTCATGTAGTACCCGGCCGCCGGTTGGCGAGTCATGTGCTCCTTGATCCGCGCTTCTGCTTGCGCATCGCGGGGGGCTGAGTCCGTTTCGGCTTGCTGCAAACGTGAAAACAGTCCGTCGATCAGGGTTTGCTCTTCGCTGTTCATGGCGACCTCGTTAGATTGCCGGTAGAAATCGTGGCCCCGCCTGCAATCAGGCCGGGTGCACGCTTAGTTATGGGGGTGTTACCAGTTGTTTCAATGGTCTTTACTCAAGGTTTACGTTTGTGCCTCTGCGACTGTGATCGGTTAAAGTGTCGCCCTTGTTTCCAGGCCTGCGATGAACCTGATGAATCCGTTAGACGTATTGCGCGACTCCTTCCGTTTTACCCGGAGCAACCTGGGCGCCATCGTTCAGCTGTGCCTGCCGTTGGTGGTCCTCGAAGCCTTCCTGCAACAGATTCTGGACCACACGCTGGGCGCCGATGCGTTTCCCGGCTACAGCGTGATCGTGGGTTTATTGGTGTACCCGCTGTACACCGGTGCCTTGATTTTGTTTCTCGACGCCCGCACCCGTGGCGAGTCGCCGAGCACCCGGGATGTGTGGGCGATGGCCCTGACCCTGTGGCCACGTTTCGCCCTGCTGACGGCCATGAGCACCTTGTTGATTCTGCTCGGGCTCTCGTTGTATTTCCTGCCGGGCCTGTGGCTGATGGTGGTGCTGGCGTTTGCCGAGTACCTGCTGGTGCTGCGCGGCATGTCGGCGCTGGAGGCGATGAAGGAGAGTTTGCGCCTGACCCGTGGGCATTTCTGGCGAATCCTGGTGTGCCTGCTGTGCGTGATGACCCCGCTGTGGCTGCTCAAGGGTGCCAGCGTGGCGGCGTACCCGAACCCGGCGCCGCTGCTGGGGCTGTTGATGGACAGCGCGCACAGTTTCCTGCAGCTGTTTACCAGCGTGGTGCTGTTCCGTTTATTCATGCTGATCGGTGGCGATGCCGACGCGCGGTGATATGCTCCGTGCCACTTCTGAAACGCTATAAGCCGAGCCGATGACCCGTTTATTGCGCATGACCCTGCTGGGCCTGTTGATCATCGCAGGCCTGCTCACGGCAATGATCTACAGCCTGACCTGGCGCCCCTTGCCCAAGGAAACCTTGCCCGTGAGCTGCGTCGCGCCGCGTGCACCGACCCTGCTGCCAGGGCAGGCGCTCAAGGTCATGACCTGGAACGTGCAATACCTGGCCGGCAAGAACTACGTGTTCTGGTACGACGCCGCCAAGGGCGCCGACGAGCGCCCCACCGTGGAAGACATGGCCGCCAGCCTCGATGAAGTGGCGCGGGTGATTCGCGACGAACAACCCGACATCCTGCTGTTGCAGGAACTCGACGAAAACGCCAAGCCCTCCCACTACCAGGACCAGTTGGCGTTGCTCCAGGAGCGCCTGGTCGACCTCTACCCGTGCAGCGCGCAGACCTTCGACTGGAAAGCCGACTTCGTGCCCGACCGCCATATCTTCGGCAGTGTCGGCCGCAAGCTCGCGACCCTGAGCCGCTACCAGATCGAGCACGCCGAGCGCCTGCAATTGCCGGCCCCGGAGGCCAATTTCATCAGCCGCCAGTTCCAGCCCAAACCGGCGTTGCTGCTGACCTACCTGCCGTTGAGCGATGGCGGCCAGATGGCGGTGCTCAACACCCGCCTGGACGGCGACGCCCCAGGCCGCAGCGCGGTGCTGGAGCAGGTGCAAACCACGGTCAAGTTGCTGGATAAATTCGAAGGGCGTGGCACGCCTTGGTTGATCGGCGGCGATTTCAACCTGTTGCCCCTCGGGCAATTCCTGCGCCTGGATGCCGGTAAACGCGGGCAGTACTCGCCGGACAGCGAGCTGCATTTGCTCTGGGACAAATACCCGATGATCCCGAGCAACAGCGAGTCCAGTGGCATCAATCGCGAGAAATGGCTGACCCACTTCCCCAACGACCCTAGCCTCGACGGCCCGGATCGCACCTTGGATTACCTGTTCTACAGCCCGCGCATCAAGCGGGTCGAAGCCAAGGTGCGCCAAGACGATACCCTGCGCATCTCCAACCATCTGCCGGTGATTGCGCGCTTTTTGTTGCCCGCCGCGCAGTAGCCTTGAATTGTCCCCACATAGGGGACAATTAATCTCAGATCAGCCTAATTGTCGCTCATTCGATTCGGCCGTAAATTGACTCCCAAGCCAGCACGCAGACAGCCAGAGGCGCTGAAGCGGCCTTCTAATTCCAATACTTCAAATGAGCGCATACGACATGAACACTTTCAAAAAAGCCCTGACCGCCACCCTGCTCGCCCTGTCCATCGGCAGCGCCTACGCCGCTGACAACGCCGTGCCGGAACATCAAACCCAGGCGTTCCTCAACGCCCTGGCCGCCGGCGGTGGTCGCCCACTGGAGCAACTGAGCCCCAAGGACGCCCGTGCAGTGCTGACCGGCGCGCAGAACTCGGTGAAAGTCGACATGTCGGGCATCCAGGTCAGCGACAAGACCATCCAGGCCGACGGCCAGAGCATCAAGCTGACAATCGTGCGCCCCGCCAACGTCAAGGGTGAGCTGCCGGTGTTCATGTTCTTCCACGGTGGCGGCTGGGTGCTCGGCGACTACCCGACCCACGCCCGCTTGATCCGCGACCTGGTGGTGGGCTCCGGCGCCGTCGCCGTGTATGTGGATTACACGCCATCGCCGGAAGCGCATTACCCCACCGCGATCAACCAGGCCTACGCCGCTACCCGCTGGGTGGCCGAGCACGGTAAAGAGATCAACGTCGATGGCAGCCGCCTGGCGGTGGCCGGCAACAGCGTCGGCGGCAACATGGCAGCGGTGGTGGCGCTGAAAGCCAAGGCGCAGAACACGCCGACATTGCGCTTCCAACTGCTGCTGTGGCCAGTCACCGACGCCAACTTCGACACCCCGTCGTACAAGCAGTACGCCGAAGGCCACTTCCTCACCAAAAACATGATGAGCTGGTTCTGGGACAGCTACACCACCGACGCTCAGCAACGCGCCGAGATCTACGCCTCGCCGCTGCGAGCCACGCCTGCACAACTGACCGGCCTGCCACCGGCGCTGGTGCAAACCGCTGGCCTGGACGTGCTGCGCGATGAGGGCGAAGCCTACGCCCGCAAACTGGATGCGGCCGGTGTCGACGTGACGGCGGTGCGCTACAACGGCATGATCCACGACTACGGCCTGCTCAACCCGTTGAGCAATATCCCGGAAGTTAAAGCGGCAATGCGCCAGGCGGCGGGTGAGTTGAAGGCGCACTTGAACTGATCCACCAATCATCCATTTGAAATGCTAAATGTGGGAGGGGGCTTGCTCCCGATGGCGGTGTGTCAGCCATTACATCTGGTGGCTGACACACCGCCATCGGG
>NZ_WKCB01000115.1 GCF_021606685.1 Pseudomonas syringae | reverse complement strand
TTAACACCCCGCGCGCCACCGGAAATCAACCAACATATCCCTTCTTCGGCGGCGTCAGATGTGTAAAGGAGCCTAGGCGAGGCACCGAGTGGTGGGGCGAAGCCCTTTTGGTTACTTTTGGGTCTTTCCAAAAGTGACCCGCTGTAAGAGCGGAACCATAATCCGCCGTTACCCAAACAACGGATATGTACACCAACAAACCGCCGAACCAAAAAAATGTGGGAGGGGGCTCGCTCCCGATGGCAGTGTGTCAGTCAGCCTATCCAGTAACTGACACACCGCCATCGGGAGCAAGCCCCCTCCCACATTGGACCTTAGCTGTCTGGAGGCTTACTGTCAGTCATCCAGTTGCTGAGGGGCTTGCTTCCCGCCGAGCTTAGCAGGCTTGGCGCCCTTCGCTGGCGCCGGTGCCGCCGGCTCTGGTTCCGGGGCAGCCGCTGCAGCCTCCTTCTCAGCCATCGGCATCTGATCAATCGCACTGAAAAACTCTTTCAAGTCGAGCGTATCCGGCGGCACGGTCTTCTCGACTTTCTTCTCACCGTCCTTGCCCACCAGGATCACTTTGGTGCCACTGCCAGCACCCAGCTTGAGGGCACGGATCAGCGCGTTGGTTTCAGGCGGCGTGAGCTTCTTGTTGTCCTTCGGGTCCTTGGCAAATTTTTCGCCCTCGGCACCAATGCTGCCGAACTTGACGGTATAGAACACCATGCTGCGGTCTTCAAAAGACTGCTTGGTGGCCGGCTCATCCAGCTGCTTTTTCAACTGCGCCAACGTGGCGTTGCCGGAGTCCAGCTCCACCACCACCAGTGGCCGGGCCTTGCCCAAGTCCTGCTTGAGCGGGTTGATATCATCAGCAGCCAACAGCGGCCCCGTAAAAGCCATCAAGGTAGCCAGGGTCAGCGACCGGATGAGCATGCGCACCTCCTTTGAATTCCATGCAGGGTTCTTGAGTTTCATGTCTGCGACAGTCAAATTCAAGGATGATTCCTACAGCACCTCAACAAAGCGTAGGCCAGCACGCCCGCTACGCAAGGAGTTGGAGGGGTGCAAGCGTCATTGTTTCTACTGATTGCGGAAACATTACGAGACCTTCCACTCCGGCCAATGCCGAGCAAAAACGGGGGCCACAATGGGGTCGGCATCCACCTGCGCCAGGGTCTGCGCAAAGCTCGGCGCCAAGGCGCTCAACACATCCCTGGCCTCATCCCAACGCGACACCGCCGCCGCCATGATGCCCAGCGCATTCGGCTCGCCCTCCGGGGCGAAGAGTTGCTCGGCAAACTGATCGGCGAACACCACCCACGCCTGATGCAGATAACGTCGCGTGCCCGTGACCAACTGCGTCTGCGCAGCCTGATGGGCGTCGCCCAGCCAGCGCTGCGGGTAGTCGATGATGCCGATGGCCGAGTAGCAGTTGGCGGCGATGTACACCAGGCCGCGCAGGATCGCAGCGCGATCGCCGCTCAGCAGGTGGGCGTGGGGAAACTCCAGGCCCAGATGGATCAGGATCGCGGCGCTTTCCGTCAGCACCTTGCCGTCGGGGGTGACCAGCGTGGGCACCTGTTTGAGCGGGTTGACACGGGCCAGTTCATCGCTGCCCTCACCGTCGGCCCAGGAGGCCGCATCCACCCGCCGCCACGGCACCGCGCAACGCTGCAGGGCGATTTCGATCATGCACGAGCCGGACTCGTCGATGCCATAGAGCGTGTACATGGGCCTTCTCCTAACGTTGCAGCTTGGCCTGCAAGGCGGCGTTCACCTGCGGCCATTCCGAGTCGATGATGCTAAAGCGCACCGAGTTACGCTTGCGCCCGTCGGGCATGATGCGTTCGTGGCGCACGATGCCTTCTTGCACGGCGCCGAGGCGCAGGATCGCCGCGCGGGATTTTTCATTCAGTTCGTCGGTGGTGAATTGCACGCGCACGCAGTCCAGCACGTCGAAAGCGTAGGTCAGCAGCAACAGCTTGGCTTGGGTATTGATCGCGGTTTTTTGTGTGGATTGCGCCAGCCAGGTGTGGCCGATTTCCAGCTTGCGATTGACCCGGTCGACCTTCCAGAACCGCGTGCTGCCGACCACCTGACCGGTACCCTTGCGCACGATGACGAACGGGATCACGCTGCCCGCCTCACGCCCGGCAATCGCGGTTTCAATGTAGGCGTCGACCGTGTCCGGGCCCGGCACGTGGGTGACCTTGAGGTTCCACAGCTCGCCATCGGCGGCGGCTTCCAGCAGCGCGGCCTTGTGCTCGGGCTGCAGGGGGTGGAGTTCGACCGTGGTGCCGGTCAGCGTGATGAGAGTCATGGGAACTGCGCCGTGTTGGGTCGTCAGTGAGCAAGAGTGCAGGCTCCCGACAACCTGAGGCAAGCGTTTTAGAACAGGCCCATTTGCCCCCCGACCAGGGTGGCGAAATCGTCATTCACGAACGGCAGGATCGCATCGGCCACCGGCTGCAGCTGCCGGGTGACGTAGTGGTCGTAGTCGATGGGCGCTTGCCGCACTTCCAACGGCTCCGGGCCGTTGACGCTGATCACGTAGCTGATCCAGCCACCTCGCTGGTATTGGCGCGGGCGCCCGAGGCGGTCGTTGTAATCGTCGGCCAGGCGCGCGGCGCGCACATGGGGCGGAACGTTGCGCTCGTAGTCGTCCAGCCGCCGACGCAGGCGCTTGCGGTAGATCAGCAGTTCGTCGAACTCACCGCTCAAGGTGCGGCGCACGTAGTCGCGGATGTAGTCCTGGTGGGGCTGGCGATGGAAGATGCGCTGGTAAAGCGCCTGCTGAAACTGTCGGGCCAGCGGCGACCAGTCGCTGCGTACGGTTTCAAGGCCTTTGTAGACCATCTCTTCGCTGCCATCGGCGCGCACCACCAGGCCTGCGTAGCGCTTTTTACTGCCCTCCTCCGCGCCACGGATGGTCGGCATCAGGAAGCGCGTGAAGTGGGTTTCGTATTGCAGCTCCAGGGCGCTTTGCAGGCCGAACGCGGTGTGCAGGTGCTCACACCACCACGCGTTGACGTGTTTGACCAGCGCCTGGCCGATGCGGCCCGCGTCCTCTTGAGAATGCGCAGCACCGAGCCAGACGAACGTGGAGTCGGTGTCACCGTAGATCACCTCGTAGCCCTGGGCTTCAACCAGCTCGCGGGTCTGGCGCATGATCTGATGCCCACGCAGGGTGATCGACGAAGCCAGGCGCGTGTCGAAGAACCGGCAACCGCTGGAGCCAAGCACGCCATAGAACGCGTTCATGATGATTTTCAGCGCCTGGGACAAGGGCGCGTTGTGCTCGCGCTTGGCTTCCTCGCGGCCTTGGGAAACCCGCGCGACGATAGACGGCAGGCAGTGCCGGGTGCGCGAGAAACGCGCCCCGCGAAAGCCTTCTACCGACGTGCTGTCGTCGGGGTGCTTGAGGCCCTCGATCAGGCCCACCGGGTCGATCAGAAAACTGCGGATGATCGACGGATAGAGGCTTTTGTAGTCGAGCACCAGCACCGATTCGTAGAGGCCAGGGCGCGAGTCCATGACAAACCCGCCGGGGCTGGCCTCGGGCGGCTTGTCCCCCAGGTTCGGCGCCACGAAGCCCTGACGGTGCATCAGCGGCATGTACAAGTGGGTGAACGCCGCCACCGAGCCGCCGCTGCGGTCGGCCGGCAAACCGGTGACGCTGGCGCGTTCGAGCAGGAACGTGAGCAGCTCGGTCTTTTCGAAAATCCGTGTGACCAACTCGCAGTCCTTGAGGTTGTAGCGCGCCAGGGCGGGCTTGTCATCGGCGAACATGCGGTTGATTTCATCCATGCGCTGGTACGGTGTGGAGATGTCCTTGCCTTCGCCCAGCAGGGTTTGCGCGACGTTTTCCAGGCTGAACGATTCGAAGCTCCAGGTGGCCGAGCGCAGCGCTTCGATGCCATCGATGATCAAGCGCCCCGCCGCTGCCGCGAAGTAATGGTTGCGGCTGCCATGCTCGCGCCACGCCATGGGCTCGTCGCCGCGCCCGAGCATCAGCGGCACGCCGAGGCGCTGGGCGTGTTCGTGGAGCACGCGCAGGTCGAACTGCACCACGTTCCAGCCGATGATCGCATCGGGGTCATGGGTGGCGAGCCATTGGTTGAGGCGTTCGAGCAATTGGGCGCGGGTGTCGCAGTAGTCGAGCTTGAAGTCCACCGCCGTGGTCTTGTTCGGCGGCCCGAGCATGTACACCTGGCGCTCGCCGCAGCCTTCGAGGCCGATCGAATAAAGGTCGCCCTGGGCGGTGGTTTCGATGTCCAGGGACACCAGCTTGAGCGGCGGACGGTAGTCGGGAGCGGGTTTCATCTGCGCGTCGCACAGCACACCGCTGGCATCGGGTGTACCGCCGAACCACACTGGCGCGGTGATGAAGCGTTCCATCATGTAGCGCTCGGGCGGGCGCACGTCGCCTTCGTAGACATCGACCCCGGCGGCGCGCAGGCGCTTTTCCACGTCCATCAGTTGGCGATGCTGACGGGTGTACAAGCCCAGCACCGGACGGTGATGGAAATCGCACAGTTGCAGCGGGCGCAATTCGATCTCGCGCTCGCCCTTGAGCAGCCAATCCAACGGCTTGCGATGGGCCTCGGGGATAAACACCACCGAGGTCTGCACGGGTAGGCGGATAAACCTTGGCCCCTGGTCGGTCGCCAGCCAGAAACTGACCTCCGTGCCCGCCGGGGTATCGCGCCAATGCCGGGTCAGGACAAAACCCTGCTGTAAATCCACCGTACCGCACCTCAGGAATCGCTTTCAGGCGCTGATTCTACGCGGCATCCGACTGAACGCGGGAGGTAAACGCGCAGGCAGTCGGTATTCTCATAAATCTGTTGCAAGATATAAATAACAATCACTATCATTCGCGCCGGAGTCGTATCCGCGCAGCGAGGACGCGCAACGTTGTTGCCCTTTTCCTCACCATTGACGGTTCGCCGTCAGGATCGACCATGCCCACCCGTACCCCATTCGCTGTGCCGTTTCGCCCGACCCTGCTCGCCCTTTGCTGCTCCCTGAGCCTTGCCGCTCACGCTGCAACCCCAGCCACCCCGCAGGATGCGAACAACAGTCAGGATGGCAACACGCTGGAACTGGGCGCCACCAACATCAACGCCGAAGCCCCCGCGCCGAGCGCCCTGCCCCCGGTGTACGCCGGCGGCCAGGTGGCACGCGGGGGGCAACTGGGTGTGCTGGGCAACCAGGACATCATGGACGCGCCGTTCAGCATGTCCGCCTATACCGAGAAATTGATCCGCGACCAGCAAGCCGAAACCCTTGGCGATGTGCTGCTCAATGACGCATCCGTGCGCCAGGCCTCGGGCTATGGGAACCAGGCCCAGGCGTTCGTGATTCGTGGCCTGCCGCTCAATGGCGACGACATTTCGTTCAACGGTTTGTACGGCATCCTGCCGCGCCAGCTGATGTCCACTGACGCCCTGGAACGGGTTGAAGTGTTCAAAGGGCCCAACGCCTTTATCAACGGCGTGACCCCGGGCGGCTCCGGCATTGGCGGCGGCGTGAACCTGCAGCCCAAGCGCGCCGATGATGTGCCCTTGCGCCGTTTCAGCACCGATATCAGCAACGACGGCCGCATCGGCGAACACCTGGACATCGGCCAGCGCTTTGGCGAAGACAACCGGTTTGGCGCACGGGTGAACATTTCCCAGCGCGAAGGCGACACCGGGGTGGACGACGAGAGCCGGCGTTCCAAGCTGTTTTCGGTCGGCCTGGACTATCGCGGCGATGCCCTGCGCCTGTCCGGCGACTTTGTGTATCAGAAGCAGCAGGTCAACGGCGGGCGCAACTCGGTGTTTCTCGGCACCGGCGTGACCCACATACCGAATGCGCCCTCGGCAGACACCAACTATGCGCCCAACTGGGGCACCACCCGTCTCGAAGACACGTTCGGCATGCTGCGTGGCGAATATGACCTGAATGACAACTGGACCGCCTATATCGCGGGCGGCGCCAAGCACACCGATGAAATCGGCCGGTACTCGTCGCTCACCCTGAACGACAACCTGGGCAACGCCACGGTCAGCGGTTCGCGTATCGCCCACCAGGAAGACAACACCAGCTTGATGGCCGGCCTGAACGGCAAGTTCCAGACCGGCGCGGTCAGCCATAAGCTGAACCTCGGCCTGACGGGCATCTGGACCCAGTCGCGCAATGCCTACGACTTTGACTTCACCGGCCACGCGACCAATATCTATAACCCGGTGGATGTGCCTGAGCCGGTCAAGGGCGGCTCCACGGGCGGTGACATGAACGACCCAGGCATTACCGCCAAGACCTTCGCCCGCAGCGCGGCGGTGTCGGACACCCTGGGCTTTATGGATGACCGCTTGCTGTTCACCGCCGGCCTGCGTCGTCAGGAACTGGTGGTTCAAGGCTACGCCTACGGCAGCGGTACGCGCACCGCCAACTACGCCAAGGGCGTCACCACCCCGGTGTACGGCCTGGTGTTCAAGCCTTGGGACCATGTGTCGTTCTACGCTAACCACATTGAAGGGTTGGCCTCGGGGCCCACTGCGCCGGAAATCACCGCCGGTGGCGCCAGCGTGACCAATAACGGCCAGACCTACGCGCCCGCCCGCTCGAAGCAGACCGAGGCCGGCGTCAAGGTCGATATGGGCAGCTACGGGGCGACACTCGGTGTGTATCGCATTGAACAGCCGACCCAGGGTTATTCCCAGCTGAATACCGACGGCACCGCGACCTATGTTTTCCAGGGCGACCAGGTCAACAAGGGCGTCGAGTTGAATGTGTTCGGTGAACCCGTGCCAGGCCTGCGCCTGCTGGGCGGCGCCACGCTCATTCACACCGAGGT
Source organism: Pseudomonas syringae (assembly GCF_021606685.1). Taxonomy (GTDB): domain Bacteria; phylum Pseudomonadota; class Gammaproteobacteria; order Pseudomonadales; family Pseudomonadaceae; genus Aquipseudomonas; species Aquipseudomonas syringae_R. Next base: position 7,905 of record NZ_WKCB01000115.1, on the reverse strand, counting down.
GAGCGGCACGGCCAACGGCGCCAACGATGGCAACCGCGCCATCGGCGTACCGTCGTTCCAGCTCAACGCCGGGGTGGATTGGGATGTGCCGGGCCTGCAAGGCGTCAGCGTCAATGGGCGTATGTTGCGCACCGGCGGGCAGTACGCCGACGCGGCCAACAACCTCAGCCTGCCAGCGTGGAACCGTTTCGATGTGGGCGCGCGCTATACCTTCAAGGTCGATCAGCGTGACGTGACGCTGGGCGCGACCGTGGAGAACGTCGCCAATACCAAGTACTGGGAATCGGCCCTGGGTGGCTACCTGACCCAAGGCGATCCGCGTGTGGCCAAGCTGTCAGCGACCGTGGACTTCTAACATCGCGGCGTGTGGGAGCCAGTGGATGCGCGCATCGCTGACTCACCACTCGACTCAGGGCTCTTCTCACAGGAGAGTCCTTTGAATACGCGGGCATCCAGCAGGATGCCCGTTGGGGTCAGGCCTGGCGAGCGTGGTTCAGGTAGGTTTCGATATTGCCCATTTGCTCGTCCCAGCCACGGGAGTTCATTTTGAAGGCCTTCTGACGGCGCGCCTCGGGCACCGCGTCAAAGCCGGATTCGACCACTCGCAGCAGAATGCCCGGCGCGCGATCCTCGATGGTGAACTCCACCAGCGTCGGGGTTTCTCGGTCGTAATCGACGCCCGCCTCCACCGCAAAAGGGTGCCACCAGAACGAGAACAGCGTTTGCGGCAGGATGCGTTCGATCCTGGCCTTCCAGACCACGTGTTCGTAACCCGGATAAGTAATCGGCGCCTCGATGGTGTGCCCCGCGACAAAGCTTTTGCCCTTGAGCGCAATCCCGAACCAGTTGCCGAATTGCTCGGCATCGGTGAGTGCTTCCCAGACCCGTTTGCGTGAAGCGTTAAGCAGGACTTTTCGTTCGATGCGATCTAATACGTGCATAAGTCACCTCCTCCATTGACAGTAGGCGACATCGAACAATGCGCAACCTTTCAGCCGCGCATTGGTGTTGCTACTTGCTTCAGAACTTCCACTTGGCGTTGACCATCGCATTGCGCGGTTCGCCATAAGACCCCGAGTTAAACGTGCCCATGCCGTCGTAGTATTTCTTGTCGAACAGGTTGTTGACGTTCAGCCCCACGGACAGGTGCTCGTCCACCTGGTAGTTGGCCAGCAGGCCGACCACGGCGAAGGGGTCCTGTACCGCTTTGTAGTAGGGCCCGGTGTAGTTGATCTGCGTGGTGGCGTACATCTCGCTTTGCCAGGTGACATTGCCACCCACGGTCAAGCGGTTCAGCGCACCCGGCAGGCGGTAGGTGGTGCCCAGCTTGAACAGGTTGATCGGCTGGTTGACCTGCACGCGCTCACCGTCCTTGGAATGCGATTCGCGGTAGGTATAGCCGCCGAACACGTTCCAGCCAGTGGCTACCTCACCGGAAATTTCGGTTTCGACACCGCGCGTGGTGGTGCCGGCGATGGCTTTGTAGACGGTCTTACCCGTGGCATCGCTGCCCGAATCGGCGGGGGTGTTCTTTTGCTCGATGTCGAACAGGGCGATGCTCGCGTTCAGCGCACCCTGGAAGAATTCGCCCTTGAGCCCGATCTCGTAGTTGTCACCTTCCAGGGGTGGGAGCGAGCCGCCGCTGGCGGTTTTGTAGAACGTCTGCGGCAGGAAGATGTTGGTGTAGCTGGCGTACATCGAGTAGGTGTCGTTCAGGTCGTAGATGATGCCGGCGTAGGGCGTAACGACCGCGTGCTTCTTGGTTTCGTCGGTGGCCTTGGAGTACGGCGCGTCGAGCGTGACCTCATCGAGCTGCTTCCACCAGCTGACGCGGGTGCCGAGAATGAGGGTCAGTGGGTCTATCGGTTTCAGACGCAGCGCGCCATAGACCCCGGTCTGTTGCAGGGTGGTCACGGTGCCGCCGATTTCGTTGTAGGAACGGCGCCCATACTGCCGGCCGTCCCAGCTGAAAATGTTGTCGACATCGCCATAATCGTTGTCTTGGTCGGCCAGGGTACTGGCGTAGTTGGGGAAATTCAGATGGGTGCGCGACGTGCTCGCGCCCACCACCAACTCGTGCTCACGGCCACCCAACTGGAACGGGCCGTTGGCATATACATCAACGGTGTCCTGGGTCTGGTAGCTGTCGAGGCGGTAGATGAACGCCTTGGCGCCCTGGCCGGTGACCGGGTCCGGGTAGCTGCCACTGGCCGAAGCGCCCTGCCCTTTGCGATAGGAATACTGATGGCTGTAGGCAGCCTTGAGGCTCCAGTCGTCGTCCAGTTTATGCTCGAGCAGCGTGGTGAAGGTGTAGCTGGTGTTGTCCATGTAACTCGCGCGCGTCGCCGGGTTGAATGAACGCGAAAAGTCGGTCTGGCGGCCATTGCTGTAGAACAGTGGAATATGCCCATAGCTGCTGCCGTTGGTGTCGTTGTTCTGGTAATCGAGGCTGGTGCGCAGGGTGGTGGTGTCATTCAGGTCGATGTCGAGCGCGCCATACATCACGCGCTTTTCTTGCTTGTACCAGTCAATGAAGGAGTTCTGCTTCTGGTAGGCCGCAACAAAGCGCCCACGCACATTGCCGGTGTCGGTCAACGGGCCGGACACGTCGACCTCGGAGCGGTAGCGGTCCCACGCACCGGCCTCGCCCGAAACATAGGCCTGGAAATCTTTGGTCGGGCGCTTGCGCACCAGGTTGATGGTAGCGGACGGCGTGCCTGCGCCACTCATCAAACCCGTGGCACCGCGCACGACTTCGACACGGTCGTAGATGGCCATGTCGGCGATTGCGCCGGTGAACTGCTGGGACTCGTTGGCGACCTGGGACGGAATACCGTCGTACTGGAAGTTCTGGATCTCGAACCCACGGGAGTAAAAGGAGTAACGCTCGCTGTCGCGATGGTTGCTGCTGATGCCTGGCGTGAAGGTCAATACTTCGTTGAGCGTGGACAGGTGCTGGTCGTCCATCAGTTGGCGGGTCACCACGCTGACCGACTGCGGCGTCTCGCGCAGCGACAGCGGTAACTTGGTCGCGGTGTTGGTCGCGCCGGTGGTGTAAGACCCGGTATTTTCGGTGCTCAGGCCCAGCCCGTCGGCGTTGATGCTGGTGGCCCCGAGGGTCAAGGCATCGCCACTGGCCTGGGGCACAAGGCTGTAGGTGCCATCGGCATTGGCGCCCAGGCTCAAATTGCTGCCCGCCAGCAGCCGGGCAAAGCCTTGCTCGATGCTGTAGGTACCCTGCAGGCCAGCGCTTTGCTTGCCCGCCGTAAGGCCGGAATCGAAGGACAAGACCACGCCAGCGTCGCTGGCGAATCGGCTCAACACCGCACCCAGTGGGCCGGGCGCAATGGCAAACGCCTGCGGCTGGCTGGCGGCCATGGCGCTTGAGCCCGGCGCGAACAACGGTGCCAGCAGCCCGGTTTGCACCATCAATGACACGCCAAACACCGCGACCTGCAAGGGCTTTTTGCGAAATGACCTGAGGGGTTGAGTGGCGACTGAGGTTTGCCCTGCGCGCATGGTGACTCCTGATGACTCGAAACGGATGAAGGGGGTTTGCAGGAGGAGTCGAACGAGGTACGGCAAATCGACAATGGCGCCTGATAATTATTTTCAGGCGCGCGCGGTTACTGTCGTCCAGTAGCGCGTGCGGGATGTGACGCGCACCGGCAGCGCGTGGGTCAGGGCCTTGAGGGTCAGGTCGATATCGTCCAGGGAGTAAGCACCCGACACCTGCAAGTCGCCGATTTCGCTGGCACACCCCAGATAACCCCGGCGGTAGCGCGCCAGCTCGGCCACCAGGCGGTCCAAACGCCAATGGTCGACGATCAGCCGCCCCTGCGCCCAGGCGCCTGCACCGGGCTCGTTGGCCGTCAGGCTGAGCATGCGCTGGGTATCGAAGTTGACCGTCTGGCCGGCGCTGACGACGGTTTCCGCATGCTCAGCGCCCGGGCGCACCGCTACAGCGTGTTGCAGGACGCTCATGGCCGTGAAGCCGTCGAACTGGCGCACAGTGAAGCGTGTGCCCAGGGCGCGCATTTCACCTTGGGCGCTGCGCACCAGAAAAGGACGCGGATCGGCGGCCGTTTCCACCAGGATTTCGCCGCCACGCACGATCAACAGGCGCTGCTCGGCGGTGTAGCGGATGTCCACGGCACTGGCGGTGTTGAGGGACAGTTGGGTGCCGTCGTCCAGGCGCAGGCTATGGCGCTCCCCTGTGGTGGTGCGTTGATCCGCCATCCATTGCGGCGCCTGTCGATAGCCAGACCAACCGATGGCACTCACCCCGGCACCGATCACCACGCCCTTGAGCAATGCGCGCCGGCCAAACCGCTGGGAGTGTTCGGCGGCGACGTCCATCACATTGACGGCCAGTGCTCCCGGCAGGCACTGGAGTTGCCCGTGCAGCATCTCCACGCGTTGCCAGGCCCATTGGTTCTGCGCGCTTTCCTCACGCCAGGTCAACCACGCCGCGTGCAACTCAGGGTTACCGGGCTCGGCAGCCAGACGCGCCACCCAGTGGGCCGCCGCGCGCAGCGCCTGGCGTTGCGGATCAACCGGCATCGTCAATGCTCCAGGGCGAAGATCAGGCAATGCTCGGTGGCCTTGGCAATGTATTTGGTCACCGAACTGACCGACACCTGCAAGTCTTCGGCGATCTCCTTGTAGGGCATCCCCTGTAGCTGCGAGAGCAGGTAGGCACGCTTGGCCTTGCGCCCAAGGCCATCAAGCATGGCGTCGAGACGCTGCAGGGTTTCTATGATCAACAAGCGCTCTTCGGGCGAGATGGCATAGGCCTGCGGTTGCTCGGACAAGACCTGGAGGTAAGCACTCTCAAGGGCCTTGCGGCGAAAGCTGTCGATCATCACGCGCTTGGCAATGGTCACCAGAAAGTGCCGGGGCTCCTTGAGGTCTGCGGTCACGGGCTGGGTGCGCTCAGCCAACAACACACGGATGAAGGTGTCTTGCGCCAGGTCTGCAGCCTGATGGGAGCACCCCAGACGCGCACGCAGCCAGCTCACCAGCCAGCGATGATGGGCACCGTAGAGTTGGCCAACAGGTTCGTGAGAGGAACGAGGCACAGCAGACAAAGGCATAATACGTTGCGCGCGAATGAGAACGCTTCGCAATTTAGAGCAATGCGGGGCTAAGGGCAATGATTTGTATCAGTGTCGTGCTAACGGTAGATTATCCCCTCCCCCTCTGAGGTGAAGCACCATGAGCCATCCCCTGCATGGCAGTTGCCTTTGCAAGGCCGTGCAGTATCAACTGGACAGACTGGACATGCCCATCAGCCACTGCCACTGCGACAGTTGCCGCAAGGCGCATGCGGCCGCATTTGTGGCGACGGCAGGGGTGATGCGCGAGCACTTCCGCTGGACGCGGGGCGAGGAACTGCTGTCGTCGTTCGAATCTTCGCCGGGTAAACACCGGCATTTCTGCTCTCGTTGCGGCTCCCATCTGATGGCCGAACGAGGGCATCAGCCCCATGTGATCGTGCGGGTGGCCACACTGGATGATGATCCAGGCGTCAGGCCGACCTCACACATCTGGACGGCCCACGACGTGCCCTGGCTGGCCCATGAAGGCATAGAGCAGTGGGACGAGTGGAAGACCTGACTTAGACGCGTGGGTCCCCCGGTGCTTTCGCCGGCGTTGCGTATTGCGGCTTCAGGTGGCCTTCCTGATCGAGCAACCAGGCATCCATGATCTGCCGCACCACAGGGCCTGCCACGCGGCCCCCTGCCTCGCCGTTTTCAATCATCACCGAAATCACGATTTTAGGGTGCTCAGCCGGAGCAAAGCCGACGAACAAGGCATTGTCGCGGTGGCGTTCCAAGGTCTTTTCACGGTTGTAGCGTTCGCCCTGTTTGATCGCGACCACTTGCGCGGTACCACTCTTGCCAGCAATCCGGTATTGCGCGCCTTGCGCCGCAGCCCGGGCAATACCCCGCGGGTCATGCATCACCAGTTGCATGCCGTGGTTCACCTGCTCCCAGTCACGCGGGTCCTTGAGGACCACGTTGGGCATCGGGTTCTCATCCACCGGCGGCACGCCATTGATGGTCTTGGCCAGGTGCGGACGATTCCACACGCCCTTGTTGGCAATCAGCGCAGTCGCCTGGGCCAACTGCAGGGGTGTGACCTGCATGTAGCCCTGGCCGATGCCGAGGATCACGGTCTCACCGGGGAACCAGGGCTGGCGGCGAGTCGCGCGCTTCCAGGCCTGGGACGGCATCAGCCCGGCTGACTCTTCGAACATGTCCAGGGAGACTTTCTGCCCCAGGCCGAACTCCGCGAGGTAGTCGTGCAGGCGGTCGATGCCCAGCTTGTGGGCCAGGTCGTAGAAGTAGGTGTCGTTGGAACGCATGATGGCTGCGTCCATATCTACCCAACCGTCACCGCTGTGGTTCCAGTTGCGGTATTTGTGGTCAAAATCGGGGAGCTGGTAATAACCGGGGTCGAACACGCGGGTTTGCGCGGTGACAACACCGCTGTCGAGACCGGCGATGGCAACTTCCGGCTTGATAGTCGAGCCCGGCGCATACAGCCCTCTGAGGACGCGGTTGAACAGAGGCCGGTCAATGGAATCGTGCAGTGCGGCATATTCCTTGAAGCTGATGCCGGTGACGAACAGATTCGGGTCGAAGCTCGGCTTGCTGACCATGGCCAGCACTTCACCGGTTTGCGGGTCGAGCGCCACCACCGAACCACGGCGATCACCCAGGGCTTCTTCCGCCGCTTCCTGGAGATGGACGTCGAGGCTCAGGACGATATTCTTGCCGGGGATCGGGTCGGTGTGCTTGAGCACGCGCAGTACGCGGCCCTGGGCGTTAGTCTCGACCTCTTCATAGCCGACATGGCCATGCAGCTCGGATTCGTAGAAGCGTTCGATACCGGTCTTGCCGATGGACTGTGTACCACGGTATTCCACCGAGTCGAGGGCCTTGGATTCTTTCTCGTTGATCCGCCCCACATAGCCGATGGAATGCGCGAAGTGGGCGCCCAATGGGTAGTGCCGGACAAACTGCGGTTCGACGTCTACCCCGGGCAAGCGAAACTCGTTCACGGCCAACAGCGCGATCTGCTCTTCGGTCAGCTCGTAAAACAGCGTGACCGGCACGAAGGGATGGCGTGCCTGCTTCAACGCCTTATCGAACACCGCCCGGTCTTCAGCAGGCAGGTGCAGCAGATTGACGATGGCGTCCAGTTCACCTTTGAGGTCAGTGGTGCGCTCGCGGGTGATGGTCAGGTTGTAGCTGGGACGATTGTCCGCCAGAACCACGCCGTTGCGATCGTAGATCAGCCCGCGCGTCGGCGTGATCGGCAGTACGTGCACGCGGTTGTTTTCAGAAATCGTGGAGTGATAGTCGTACTGCACCACCTGCAGGAAATACAGACGCCCCACCAGGGCGCAGGTGATGCCGATCACCAGCAGCGCGCAGGCGAGCAGGCGCTTGTTGACCAGGCGGTTTTCTTTTTCGTGATCCTTGATCGGTATCGCTTCAGGCATTTCTACAGCATCTCGTTGAAGAAGGTCGACGCCGCTTCCTGCGGATAAAGATCAATCCCTGTGAAAATGTGCTGCACCATACCAAAAATGCAGAAACACTTTGCATCGATTTCCCCCAACGGCATGCTGATGGGGCGTTTTTATGAGGAGATTCGTGGAGGGAATCGGATGATTGGGGACAGAAGCAGGCATCGGGAGACTTGGAGCATCGGTGGTGCGCACACCATCCTTGACGAAGCTCGCGGTCAGGCCAGCTGTAGAGAGACACTTCGCCCTTTTCGACCGCCCAAAACAAAACCCCTGTTTGCGTTAGCAAACAGGGGTTCTGGAATTTAATCTTGACGATGACCTACTCTCACATGGGGAAACCCCACACTACCATCGGCGATGCA
>NZ_WKCB01000114.1 GCF_021606685.1 Pseudomonas syringae | reverse complement strand
GTCCAGCACATTTTTCAGGCGCACCGCGGCGTTTGGTTTTGGGGCTGCTTCGCAGCCCAACGCGGGCAAGCCCGCTCGCCACACGAACCCGCTTGCCACACGAACCCGCTCGCCACATAGGCCCGCTCGCCACATCAAGAGAGGCGAGTCGGGCACCGGGAGCTTACTGCCCGCTGCGCATCAGCTCTTTAGGCACATACTTGCCGATCTCGAACTTGCCGATGGCCGCGCGGTGCACTTCGTCCGGGCCGTCGGCCAGGCGCAGGGTGCGCTGCATGGCGTACATGTAGGCCAACGGGAAGTCGTTGGAGACACCGGCGCCGCCATGGATCTGAATCGCGCGGTCAATCACCTTCAATGCCACGTTCGGGGCCACGACCTTGATCTGGGCGATTTCGCTTTTCGCCACTTTGTTACCCGCGGTGTCCATCATGTAGGCAGCCTTGAGTGTGAGCAGGCGCGCCATGTCGATTTCCATGCGTGAGTCGGCGATCTTGTCGATATTGCCGCCCAGTCGCGCCAATGGTTTGCCGAACGCGGTACGGCTGACGGCGCGTTTGCACATCAGTTCCAGCGCACGCTCGGCCATGCCGATGGAGCGCATGCAGTGGTGGATACGGCCTGGGCCAAGGCGACCCTGTGCAATCTCAAAACCGCGACCTTCACCGAGCAGTACGTTTTCATACGGCACCCGTACGTTGTCGAACAGCACCTCGGCGTGGCCGTGGGGGGCGTCGTCGTAGCCGAATACCGGCAGCGGGCGCACGATTTTTACACCGGGAGTGTCCACCGGCACCAGGATCATCGAATGCTGCTGGTGGCGCGGCGCGTCCGGGTTGCTCAAGCCCATGAAGATGAGGATCTTGCAGCGCGGGTCGCAAGCGCCGGAGGTCCACCACTTCTTGCCGTTGATCACCCATTGGTCGCCCTGGCGCTCGGCGCGGGCGGCCATGTTGGTGGCGTCCGAGGAGGCCACGTCAGGTTCAGTCATGGCAAACGCCGAGCGGATCTCGCCGCGCAGCAGCGGCTGCAACCAGCGCTCTTTTTGTTCTTCGTTGGCGTAGCGCACCAGCACTTCCATGTTGCCGGTGTCGGGGGCGGAGCAATTGAAGGGCTCGGGGCCCAGCAGCGAGCGGCCCATGATTTCGGCGAGTGGCGCGTATTCGAGGTTGGTCAGGCCAGCACCCAGCTCGGATTCAGGCAGGAACAGGTTCCACAGGCCCTCGGCCTTAGCCTTGGCTTTGAGTTCTTCCATGATGGCAGTGGGCTGCCAGCGGTCGCCTTCACTGACCTGGCGTTCGAACACCGGCTCGGCCGGGTAAACGTAAGCATCCATGAACGCAGTGACGCGTTCACGCAGTTCCTGAACCTTGGGCGAATAGGCGAAATCCATGAGCAGCTCCCTTCTTTGAGAGGTTGTTTAGGTCATGCAATCGATGCTAGAACAGCGTTGATAATTTACCTAGCCTATTCTCGGCGTGTATTAACATTCATCACCGATATATGATCGACGTATGAGCCCTTCACAAATCGCCACCTAACAATAAGAGCAAAGCAATGAATCTGAGCAAGGTCGACCTCAACCTCTTCATCGTCTTTGACGCGATCTACACCGAAGCCAACCTGACCCGTGCCGGGCAGATCGTCGGCATCACTCAGCCGGCCGTGTCCAACGCCCTGGCGCGCCTGCGGGAAACCTTCAACGACCCGCTGTTCGTGCGCACGGCCCAAGGCATGGTGCCCACGCCGATGGCGCAGAACATCATCGGCCCGGTGCGCAATGCGCTGTCGTTGCTGCGGGTGTCGGTGCAGGAAAGCCGCATCTTCAACCCGCAGCAGGCCGCCAAGACCTACCGCATCAGCATGACCGACCTCACCGAGGCGGTGATTCTGCCGCTGCTGTTCCAGCGCCTGCGCCGCCTGGCGCCGACCGTGGTGATCGAGAGTTTCCTGTCCAAACGTCGCGAAACCACCAAGGAACTGGCGGCCGGGCGCCTGGATTTCGCCGTGGACGCGCCGCTCAACACTGACCCGCAGGTGCGCCACGTCAAGCTGATGGAAGACCGTTACGTGTGCGCCATGCGCAAGGGCCACCCGATGGCCGGCAAGGACAAGCTGAGCCTGGATGATTACTTGTCGCTGACCCATATCCACATCTCCAGCCGCCGCAACGGCCTGGGCCATGTCGACCTGGCGCTGGGCAAGATGGGCATCCAGCGCAAGATCGCCCTGCGCTCCCAGCACTACCTGATGGCCTCGCAGGTGTTGCAGCAGACCGACATGGTGATGACCGTGCCCGAGCGCTTCGCCCGGCGCCACGAACTGCACTGGTTCAACCTGCCGGTCAACGATGTGCCACCGGTGGAAACCCACCTGTACTGGCACGAAAGCACCGACCAGGACCCGGCCAACCGCTGGATGCGCGAGCAGATGATCGAGTTGTGCCAGCAGGTCACCGCTCACGAAAAGAAACTGGACAAACAACAGACCCCAGGTTGAAGAGCCCCCTGTGGGAGGGGGCTTGCCCCCGATGGGCCGCGCAGCGGCCCTTGACGTTTACGTCAACCTGCCATTAGCTTAGCGCCAAGACCTTCCTGAGCGCCCCCATGAGCACGACCTACAGCATCTCCGACCTGGCCCGCGAGCTCGACATCACTACCCGCGCCATTCGCTTCTATGAAGAACAAGGCCTGCTGGCCCCCGAACGCCGGGGCCAGGAGCGCATCTACTCGGCGCGCGACAAGGTCAGCCTCAAGCTGATCCTGCGTGGCAAGCGCATCGGTTTTTCCCTGGCCGAATGCCGCGAACTCATCGAACTCTACGACCCCACCAGCGGCAATCACATCCAGCTCAACAGCATGCTGGCGAAGATCGCCGAGCGCCGCGCGCAGTTGGAACAGCAACTGCTGGATATCGAACAAATGAAGCTGGAACTGGACACTGCCGAAGAGCGCTGCACCCAGGCCCTGGCCACCACCCTGCGCCAAGCTGACCATTGATAGAAGGTAACTGCCATGTCTCTCCCCTCACACGTACGCCTGGTTGAAGTCGGACCGCGCGACGGTTTGCAGAACGAAGCCCACCCCATCAGCGTGGCCGACAAGGTGCAGTTGGTGGACGCGCTGAGCGCGGCGGGCTTGAGCTACATCGAAGTGGGCAGTTTTGTGTCGCCCAAATGGGTGCCGCAAATGGCGGGGTCCGCCGAGGTATTCGCGCAGATTCAACGCAAGCCCGGCGTGACCTACGCGGCCCTGGCGCCGAACCTGCGCGGTTTCGAAGACGCGCTGGCGGCAGGCGTGAAGGAAGTCGCGGTGTTTGCGGCGGCGTCGGAGGCGTTTTCGCAGCGCAATATCAACTGCTCGATCAGCCAAAGCCTGGAGCGTTTTGTGCCGATCATGGCGGCGGCGAAGCAACACGGGGTCAGCGTGCGCGGCTATGTGTCGTGTGTGCTCGGCTGCCCTTACGAAGGTGAGGTTGCGCCGGAGCAGGTGGCGGCGGTGGCGCGGGAGCTGTATGCCATGGGCTGCTATGAGGTGTCGCTGGGCGACACCATCGGCACCGGCACGGCGGGCGCCACGCGGCGGTTGTTCGACGTGGTCGGGACGCAGGTGCCACGGGACAAGCTGGCAGGGCACTTCCACGACACTTACGGCCAGGCCATCGCCAATATCTACGCCAGCCTGCTCGAAGGCATCAGTGTGTTCGACAGCTCTATCGCGGGCCTCGGCGGCTGCCCTTACGCCAAGGGCGCCAGCGGTAACGTCGCCACCGAAGATGTGGTGTACCTGCTCAACGGCTTGGGTATCGACACCGGTATCGATCTGGAGGCCTTGATTCGCGCCGGTCAGCACATCAGCCACGTGGTGGGCCGCCCCACAGGTTCGCGCGTAGCCAAGGCGCGTAACGCCGTTTGAGTAGCGCAGTTGTGAGAATGTGTTACCGCAGGCCTGAACATCGAGTAACACGGGAACATATTTTCCAGATTTGGCCGTAGGCCATTGCCCACGAAAAAACCAAGCCATTGATTTTAAAGGGATTTAAAAAGTTGGCACGGCTTCTGCTATCTCTATGGCATAACAAGAATAAAAAGCACCAAGCCTAATAAAAATAAGACGAAACGACTCTGACATAACAAGAACAACACGGCAGAGACGCAGCTAACAGATTTTTTTGGAGAAGATGTGCTTCGCAGGGTACGGCGTGCCGCAACCCGCAACCGGTTAGAGAAAAATAAAACTACCTCAGGTAGCTACCCACTGGTTGGATCGATAACGAAGAAGCAGATCAGCGCTCAAAAAAATACGTTTGCTCTTGACCCTGAATGGGGGTCGCCAAAAACAGCGGTAAAGGGTAACGGTTGCCAAAAACAACAACAGACCGCCCCTCAATAATAAAAAAGAGCACGCAACGACAAATTAAAGGGGACCCTCGGGTCCCCTTTGTGCTTTCTGCCGTTCAGAACGATCAAAATGTGGGAGGGGGCTTGCCCCCGATGCGGGTGTGTCAGTTGATAAATCTATAGCTGGCATGCCGCCATCGGGGGCAAGCCCCCTCCCACATGGTTTATGCCGTGTTACTGAGATTGCATTTGAATCTCTGCAATCGAGATTTCGCGCATGCGGAATTTCTGGATCTTGCCCGTCACCGTCATCGGAAACTCGTCGACGAACTTGAAGTGCTTGGGTGTCTTGAAATGCGCAATGCGGCCCTTGCACCAGGTTTGCAGTTCCAGCGCGTTGGCCACATGGCCGGGGTGGAACTTGACCCAGGCGACGATCTCTTCACCGTAACGCGCATCCGGAATGCCGATGATCTGCACATCAGCCACCGCCGGGTGGGTGAAGAAAAACTCCTCCAGCTCGCGCGGGTACACGTTCTCGCCACCACGGATGATCATGTCCTTGTTGCGCCCGGCGATGCACACGTAGCCGTGCTCATCCATGGTCGCCAGGTCGCCGGTGCGCATCCAGCCCGCGTCGTCGATGGCCTCACGGGTGCCTTGCGGGTTGTTCCAGTAGCCGAGCATCACGCTGTAGCCCCGCGTACACAGCTCCCCTATCTCACCGCGCGCGACGGTGTTGCCGTCGGCATCGATGATCTTGCTTTCCAGCTGCGGCTGCGTGCGGCCGACGGTGGTCACGCGGCGCTCCAGGTCGTCATTCGCCCCGGTCTGCAAGGACACCGGGCTGGTTTCGGTCATGCCGTAGGCTATCTGCACCTCGCTCATGTGCATCTCGCTGATGACTCGGCGCATCACCTCGATGGGGCACGTGGCGCCGGCCATGATGCCGGTGCGCAAGGTGGACAGGTCAAAGTCAGCAAGGCGCGGATGATCGAGCATGGCGATGAACATCGTGGGCACGCCATACAGCCCCGTGGCGCGTTCCTCGGCGACGATGGCGAGGGTCAGCAGCGGGTCGAAACTGTCATTGGGATAGATCATGGTGGTGCCATGGGTGATGCACCCCAGGTTGCCCATCACCATGCCAAAACAGTGGTAGAGCGGCACCGGGATCACCAGGCGGTCCTGCGCGGTCAAACCCAGGCTTTCGCCGACCATGTAACCGTTATTGAGGATGTTGTGGTGGCTGAGGGTGGCGCCCTTGGGGAAGCCCGTGGTGCCAGAGGTGTACTGAATGTTGACGGCTTGATCGAAGTGCAGGCTGGCCTGGCGGGCGTGAAGCTGTTCGCGCGGGACGCCGGCGCCCAGCGCGGCCAATTGCGCCCAGGGCATAAATCCCGTAGGCGGGTTGGGGTCGAGGCTGATGATGGCACGCAGATCGGGCTGCAGCTCCTGCAGCATGGCGTGGTAGTCAGAGGTCTTGAACGAACCGGCGCACACCAGCCACTGGCATCCGGACTGCTTGAGCACGTACTCCAGCTCACTGCTGCGGTATGCCGGGTTGATGTTGACCAGGATCACCCCGAGCTTGGCGCTGGCGATCTGGCTGATGCACCACTCGGCCCCGTTGGGCGCCCAGATCCCCAGGCGATCACCGGTTTGCATGCCAAGGGCCATGAAGGCGCGGGCGTGCACATCGACCGTCTCGGCCAGCTGGCGCCAGGTATAGCGGCGCTGCTGATGGCCAACCACCAGGGCTTCGCCCTCGGGGTACTGCGTAACGGTGTGATCGAAGGCCTGGCCAATGGTCATGGCCAGCAAGGCCTTGTCCTGAGTACCACGGCTGTAGCTCTGGTTCGGTTGATCCATAACGACCCCTGTTGTCTTTTTTGTAGGTTGACGTAAACGTAAACTACGATTGACAGCGTCGCAACGCAAGCTTACGTTAACGTAAAGGTGAGCGCCCTTCCCTGGCGCATCAACCACACAACAACAAAGCTCACATTTAAGGTGCCTGTCCATGAGTTACCCGTCCCTGAACTTCGCCCTCGGTGAAACCATCGACATGCTGCGCGACCAGGTGCAGTCCTTCGTGGCCAAAGAGATCGCGCCCCGCGCGGCACAGATCGACATCGATAACCTGTTCCCCGCCGACCTGTGGCGCAAGTTCGGTGACATGGGCCTGCTGGGCATCACGGTGGCGGAAGAATACGGCGGCGCTGGCCTCGGCTACCTGGCCCACGTGGTGACCATGGAAGAAATCAGCCGCGGCTCGGCCTCGGTCGCGTTGTCCTACGGCGCCCACTCCAACCTGTGCGTGAACCAGATCAACCGCAACGGCAACCACACGCAGAAGCTCAACTACCTGCCCAAACTGATCAGCGGCGAACACGTCGGCGCCCTCGCCATGAGCGAGCCGAATGCCGGCTCCGACGTGGTGTCGATGAAGCTGCGTGCGGACAAGCGCGGCGACCGCTATGTGCTCAACGGCAGCAAGACCTGGATCACCAACGGCCCCGACGCCAACACCTACGTGATCTACGCCAAGACCGACCTGGAAAAGGGCCCGCACGGCATCACCGCGTTCATCGTCGAGCGTGACTGGAAAGGTTTCAGCCGCAGCAACAAGTTCGACAAGCTGGGCATGCGCGGCTCCAACACCTGCGAACTGTTTTTCGATGACGTGGAAGTGCCCGAAGAAAACATCCTTGGCGCCCTCAACGGTGGCGTCAAAGTGCTGATGAGCGGCCTCGACTACGAACGCGTGGTGCTCTCCGGCGGCCCCACCGGGATCATGCAGGCGTGCATGGACCTGATCGTACCCTACATCCACGACCGCAAGCAGTTCGGCCAGAGCATCGGCGAGTTCCAGCTGATCCAGGGCAAAGTCGCCGACATGTACACCCAGCTCAACGCCAGCCGTGCCTACCTCTACGCGGTGGCCCAGGCTTGCGAGCGCGGCGAAACCACGCGCAAGGACGCCGCCGGGGTGATCCTCTACAGCGCCGAGCGCGCTACGCAAATGGCCCTGGATGCGATCCAGATCCTGGGCGGCAACGGCTATATCAATGAATTCCCCGCCGGCCGCCTGCTGCGTGACGCCAAGCTGTATGAAATTGGCGCCGGCACCAGTGAGATTCGGCGGATGCTGATCGGTCGCGAACTCTTCAACGAAACCCGCTGAAGGAGCGTGCCCATGGCCACCTTGCACACTCAACTCAACCCGCGCTCGGCGGAGTTCGCTGCCAACAGCGCGGCGATGCGCCAACAGGTCGACGCCCTGCACAGCCTGCTCGCCCACGTGCAGCAAGGCGGCGGCGCGCAAGCCCAGGAGCGCCATACTTCGCGCGGCAAACTGCTGCCCCGCGAGCGCATCAATCGCCTGCTCGATCCGGGCTCACCGTTCCTGGAACTCAGCCAATTGGCTGCGCATCAGGTGTATGGCGAGGACGTGCCCGCCGCCGGGGTGATCGCCGGGATTGGCCGGGTGGAAGGCGTGGAATGCATGATCGTCGCCAACGATGCCACCGTGAAAGGCGGCTCCTACTACCCGCTCACCGTGAAAAAACACCTGCGCGCGCAAACCATCGCCGAGCAGAACCGCCTGCCGTGCATCTACCTGGTGGACTCCGGCGGCGCCAATCTGCCACGTCAGGACGAAGTGTTCCCCGACCGCGAGCATTTCGGGCGGATCTTCTTCAACCAGGCCAACATGAGTGCCCAGGGCATCCCGCAGATCGCCGTGGTGATGGGCTCGTGCACCGCCGGTGGCGCCTACGTGCCGGCCATGGCCGACGAAGCGATCATGGTGCGCCAGCAAGCCACTATTTTCCTCGCCGGGCCGCCGCTGGTGAAGGCTGCCACCGGCGAGGTGGTGAGTGCCGAGGACCTCGGCGGGGCCGACGTGCATTGCAAGATTTCCGGCGTGGCCGACCACTATGCCGACAGCGACGAACACGCCCTGGCCCTGGCCCGACGCAGTGTCGCCAACCTCAACTGGCGCAAGCAAGGCGCGTTGCTGCAACGCACGCCGGTAGCGCCGCTGTTCAGCAGCGAAGAGCTTTACGGGGTAATTCCGGCGGATGCCAAGCAGCCGTTCGATGTGCGCGAAGTGATCGCGCGGCTGGTGGACGGCTCGGTGTTCGATGAGTTCAAGGCGCTGTTCGGCACCACCCTGGTGTGTGGGTTTGCGCACCTGCAGGGCTACCCGATTGCGATCCTGGCCAACAACGGGATTCTGTTCGCCGAAGCCGCGCAAAAAGGCGCGCACTTTATCGAACTCGCCTGCCAGCGCGGGATTCCCCTGCTGTTCCTGCAGAACATCACCGGGTTTATGGTCGGGCAAAAGTACGAGGCCGGCGGCATCGCCAAACATGGCGCCAAGCTGGTCACCGCCGTGGCCTGCGCCAAGGTGCCGAAATTCACCGTGATCATCGGTGGCAGCTTCGGCGCCGGCAACTACGGCATGTGCGGCCGCGCCTATGACCCGCGCTTTTTGTGGATGTGGCCCAACGCGCGCATCGGCGTGATGGGTGCCGAACAGGCCGCGGGCGTACTGGTGCAGGTCAAGCGCGAGCAGGCCGAACGCGCCGGCAATGCCTTCAGCGCCGCGCAAGAGGCCGCGATCAAACAGCCGATCCTCGACCAGTACGAAACCCAGGGGCACCCCTACTACTCCAGCGCGCGCCTGTGGGATGACGGGGTCATCGACCCAATGCAGACCCGCGACGTACTGGCCCTGGCCTTGTCCGCTGCGCTGAATGCCCCCATCGAGCCGAGCCGCTTCGGCGTGTTCCGCATGTAAATGGAGCTGTACCCCATGAGCGATTTCAACACCCTCGAACTGATCACCGACAGCCGTGGCTTTGCCACGCTGTGGCTCAGTCGTGAAGCCAAGAACAACGCGTTCAACGCCCAGATGATCCGCGAACTGATCATCGCCCTCGACCAGGTGCAAGGTGATCCCAGCCTGCGCTTTTTAGTCCTGCGCGGGCGCGGCAAACACTTCAGTGCTGGTGCCGACCTGGCCTGGATGCAGCAGTCGGCCGAGCTGGATTACCACACCAACCTGGACGACGCCCGCGAACTGGCGGAGCTGATGTACAACCTGGCCAAGCTGAAAATCCCGACCCTGGCCGTGGTGCAAGGTGCGGCCTATGGCGGCGCACTGGGCTTGATCAGTTGCTGCGACATGGCCATCGGCGCCGATGATGCACAGTTCTGCCTGTCGGAAGTTCGCATCGGCCTCGCGCCGGCCGTGATCAGCCCCTTCGTGGTGCAGGCCATCGGCGAGCGAGCGGCGAGGCGCTATGCCCTCACCGCCGAACGCTTTGGCGGCCAACGTGCGCGGGACATCGGCCTATTGGCAGAAAGCTATCCGGCGGATGAACTGGACCGCCACGTAGAGCAGTGGGTAAACAACCTGCTGCACAACAGCCCGGCGGCAATGCGCGCCAGCAAGGACCTGCTGCGCGAAGTGGGTAACGGGGCCCTCACCCCTGCCCTGCGCCGTTATTGCGAAAACGCCATCGCACGTATCCGCGTCAGCGCCGAAGGCCAGGAAGGCTTGCGCGCCTTTCTGCAAAAGCGCCCGCCCAGCTGGCAGCCACAGGAGCCGCGCGAATGAGCACATTGACTACCGTGCTGGTGGCCAACCGTGGCGAAATTGCCTGCCGGGTGATGCGCACCGCCAAGGCGATGGGGCTGACCACCGTGGCCGTGCACAGCGCCATCGACCGTGATGCGCGACATAGCCGTGAAGCCGACATCCGTGTCGACCTGGGCGGCAGCAAGGCCAGCGAAAGCTACCTGCAAATCGACAAACTGATCGCCGCCGCCCACGCCAGCGGCGCCCAGGCGATCCATCCGGGCTATGGGTTCCTGTCGGAAAACGCAGGCTTTGCCCGCGCAATTGAAGCGGCTGGCCTGATCTTCCTCGGCCCACCTGCCTCGGCCATCGACGCCATGGGCAGCAAATCGGCGGCCAAGGCGCTGATGGAAACCGCCGGAGTGCCGCTGGTGCCGGGCTATCACGGTGAAGCCCAGGATCTGGACACCTTCCGCGCCGCCTGTGAACGCATCGGCTACCCCGTGTTGCTCAAGGCCACAGCCGGTGGCGGTGGCAAGGGCATGAAGGTGGTCGAGCACGTCGACCAACTCGCCGAAGCCCTGGCCTCGGCCCAGCGTGAGGCGCTGTCCTCGTTCGGCAACAGCCAGATGCTGGTGGAGAAATACCTGCTCAAGCCACGCCATGTTGAGATCCAGGTGTTTGCCGACCAGCACGGGCACTGCTTATACCTCAACGAGCGGGACTGCTCGATCCAGCGCCGCCATCAGAAGGTCGTGGAAGAAGCCCCGGCACCCGGTTTGAGCGCCGAACAGCGCAAAGCCATGGGCGAAGCCGCCGTGCGTGCGGCCCAGGCTATCGGATATGTCGGCGCGGGCACCGTCGAATTTTTGCTGGATGCGCGCGGTGAATTCTTCTTTATGGAAATGAACACGCGGCTGCAAGTGGAACACCCGGTCACCGAGGCGATTACCGGCCTGGACCTGGTGGCCTGGCAAATTCGCGTAGCCCAGGGCGAGGCGCTGCCGATCACCCAAGCGCAGGTGCCGCTGATCGGCCATGCGATTGAAGTGCGCCTGTATGCCGAAGACCCGGCGAATGATTTCCTGCCTGCCACCGGGCACCTGACGCTCTACCGCGAATCCGCACCCGGCGCGGGCCGCCGCGTGGACAGCGGCGTCGAGCAAGGCGACAGCGTCTCGCCGTTCTATGACCCGATGCTGGGCAAGCTGATCGCCTGGGGGGAAGACCGAGAACAAGCGCGCTTGCGTTTGTTGAGCATGCTCGATGAGTTTGCGGTCGGCGGGCTCAA
Organism: Pseudomonas syringae; assembly: GCF_021606685.1. GTDB lineage: Bacteria > Pseudomonadota > Gammaproteobacteria > Pseudomonadales > Pseudomonadaceae > Aquipseudomonas > Aquipseudomonas syringae_R. Next base: position 3,517 of record NZ_WKCB01000114.1, on the reverse strand, counting down.
GACCAACCTGGGCTTTTTGCGGCGCATTATCGGGCATCCGGCATTTGCTGCGGCAGCGCTGGATACCGGGTTTATTCCGCGCTATCAGGATCAACTGCTACCGCCGCCCGGCGCATTGAGCGATGAGTTCTGGCAGGCCGCCGGCGCGGCCTTCATGCAGAGCTTGCCGGCGGGTGACGGGCCTTGGGCAGATAATCGCGGTTTTCGCGCGGGGCTGCCTGCCGAAGTTTCGCTGCACCTGAGCTGCAATGGGCAGGATCGGCTGGTCACACTGGCCCAACCGACGCCGCAACTGCAGGGCGAACAGTTGCTGATCGAACGCCAGGGTGTGCGTCGCACCCACCTGGCGGTACGCAGCCAAGGCACGCTGTTTCTGCGTTGGGACGGCGAGATGCAGGGCGTCAGCCTGTTCGATCCGATTGCCGCCGTGGAGGCCAACCAAGCGCACCAGGGCGGCCTGACGGCGCCGATGAATGGCAGCATCGTGCGCGTGCTGGTGGAGGTCGGCCAGGCCGTGGAAGCTGGCACTCAACTGGTGGTGCTGGAAGCGATGAAGATGGAACACAGCATCCGCGCACCGCACGCCGGGGTGGTCAAGGCGCTGTTCTGCCAGGAAGGCGAAATGGTTGCCGAAGGGTGCGCGCTGGTCGAACTCGAAACGGCGGATTAGAACTTCGCCGTGGCCTGCACCACCACGCCGAGGATGCGGCACGCGTCGGTGAACAGCAGCTTAGGGTAAGTGGGGTTGAGCGGCACCAGGTAGAGCTGGCCGCTCTCCTCCAACAGCTGGCGGAAGGTCGCCTGAGGGCGGTCCGCCCATTGCGCGACCACCAGCTTGCCCGGCGCGGCCGCAATGGCCGGGTCCACCAGGATCATCATGCCGGCGCTGATGCTCAGGCCGCTGGGGGCGGTCATTGCGTCGCCGGTCACGGGCAGCCAGAAGGCTTCGCCCTGGGCGTGGTAATCGGTCAGTTCAAAACGGGCTGCGCCATAGGTGGCACGCTCTTCACGCAGCTCGCAGGCACCCTGCCAGTCGCTGACGGGATAGCGGAAATACGGGTTGTAATGATTTTCCACCGCCGGTGCTACAGCTGCACGCTCGCGAATCTCCAGCGCCACTTCCAGATACCCCAGCCCCAGCTCCGACAGCACCCGGTTCATGTCCGCCAGGCTCGGCACCCGGCGTTTGTTGAGCCAATGGCCTACCCCGCCCTGGGACATGCCCAAGCGTTCGGCCAGTTGATCCTGCGTGACCTTGCGGTCTTTCATGTTGGCTTTGACCAACGCTATCCAGTTATCCATGGGGCCTGACAATACGGTGTGTAGTTTTCAGGACAATAAACAGTTTGTAGTAATCCATAAAGGGACATAAATACGATACGTACTATTATCAGACCCAAGGTTTTCCGCCCACCCCAGAGTACCGCCCTGATGACGACTAGCCCGCACCTTGCGCCAGCCCCTCCTGAAAACGACGACTTGCACAGCCTGCGCAGCAGCGGTGCAGCCCAGCGCGCGTTGGATTTTTACTTGAAAGAAAACCTGTCCGCGCCAGACCCGGACGGGGTGCTATTCGCCATCAGGCCTGGCATCAGTCAGGAAGAAGCCCTGGTGCACGCCTCAGACCTGCTGCGCAGTGCGGCGGCCACCGCCTATGAATCGGCAAGCAGCCATCAAGGCAACAACCGCGACCTGGCATTTTCAGTGGTGTATTTGATTGATATGGCAAAAGCGATGGTGGAGCGATCGTTGCGGGCGCCAGAGGCTCATGCCAATGCGTGACAGGCGCGACGCAAAAATATTTCTATCCGAGGGATAAAAACATTTGACTTGAAAATGAGAATGATTATTATTGGACCCAGCTGATCGCGAGATCAGTCGATAGACCAAGAGACCTTAGGTCGGACTCTTGGAATATCTCCTCATCAGGCTAATCACGGTTTTTGACCCGGCTCTTTGGCCGGGTCTTTTTTTTGCCAGTTTCCCTGGCATGGCTTCAGGCTAATGAAGACTGTGTGTTGCTCGATGGCGCGCATGGTAGCAAAAGACCATCGCCAAAAGAAAGCCAGTCGAGTGCTCTGGCTCACATCTCTGCGAAATAGCGCTTGAGAATCAATCTCATAGATTCTAAGCTGCCGCGGCGTCATGGACGACGCCCCCCGCCCCGCAACAATTTCACACCCAGCCTTTACCAGACTCCTGTGTAATATAGCCGCCACAACACTCATATTCAGGCAACCAGACTATGACCGTGGCCTTGACCTCTATCAAGATCAGCACCGACTTCGACAGTGGCAATATCCAAGTGCTCGACGCCAGTGATGCCTACCAGTTACTGCTGGCCATCAACCCCGATACGCGCAGCCAACATTTCCAGTGGTTCCACTTCAAGGCCCAAGGCATGCACGTGGGGCACACCCACACCTTCCGCCTGAGCAATGCGGGCAAGTCTTCCTACAAGCACGCCTGGAGCGGCTACAACGCCGTGGCCTCCTATGACCATATCAACTGGTTTCGTGTACCCACCCGTTTTGATGGCGAGACGCTGCACATCAGCCTGGAAACCCGCGAGAAGCACGCCTGGTTTGCGTACTTCGAACCCTACAGCCGCGAGCGCCACGACTGGTTGATCGACCAGGCCCTGCACCGCGCCGGTACCCAGCTGCTGGCCACCGGTAAAAGTGTCGAAGGCCGGGCTATCCAGTTACTGCGCCGAGGCAAAGGCGGCGAAGGCCGCCGCAAGGTCTGGATCATCGCCCAGCAACACCCCGGCGAGCACATGGCCGAATGGTTTATGGAAGGCATCATCGAACGCCTGCAACAGGATGGCGACGCCGAGCTGAAAAAACTGCTGGCCGTTGCCGACCTGTACCTGGTGCCCAACATGAACCCGGACGGCGCCTTCCATGGCCACCTGCGCACCAACGCCATGGGCCAGGACCTCAACCGCGCCTGGCAGAGCGCCAGCCAGGAGATCAGCCCCGAAGTGCTGTTCGTGCAGCAGCAAATGGAAAAATACGGCGTCGACTTGTTCCTCGATATCCATGGCGACGAAGAAATCCCCTACGTATTCGCCGCCGCCTGTGAAGGCAACCCTGGCTACACCCCGCGTATCGAAGCGCTGGAAAAACACTTCCGCAGCCATTTGAGCGCACTGACCCGCGACTTCCAGACCACCCACGGCTACACCCGCGACCTGCCGGGCGAAGCGAATATGACCTTGGCCTGCAATGCCGTCGGTGAGAAATACGACTGCCTGTCCCTGACCCTGGAGATGCCGTTCAAGGACAACGACGACGCGCCCAACCCGAAAACCGGTTGGTCGGGTGAACGCTCGAAACAGCTAGGCAAAGACGTACTGAGCACCGTCGCCGATATCGTCGACGCCCTGCGCTAACGCCTGCTGTTGTGAGCACGCTTTTTGTGGCGAGCACGCTTGTTGTGGCGAGCGGGCTTGCCCGCGTTGGGCCGCGAAGCGGCCCCATGACAGGCGCTACCTCACGACCTGACATACCCG
>NZ_WKCB01000113.1 GCF_021606685.1 Pseudomonas syringae | reverse complement strand
CTACCTCACGACCTGACATACCGCGCCGGCAGGTTTCAGGGCCGCTTCGCAGCCCAACGCGGGCAAGCCCGCTCGCCACAACAAGCCCGCTCGCCACATAAGCCCTCACCCACCCAGTGGATCAGTCCTTGCTACCCGTCATGCTCTGCAGCACGCCGTCGCGGCGAATCAGCCCATGGAACAACGCCGCCGCCAAGTGCACCAGCACCGTCAAAAACAGCAGATACGCCAGAAACCCATGGGCCTTGCGCAACAGCGCAAACAACGGGGCATTGGCGCCGACCAGCGCCGGTAACTGCACTGAGCTGCTGAGCATCACCGGGTCGCCCGCCGCCGAGATCATCGCCCAGCCCAGCAAGGGCAAAACCAGCATCAACGCATACAGCACGATATGCGATGCCTTGGCCGCCAACACTTGCCATAGCGGCAAGTCGGCAGGCAACGGCGGCTGGCGCGTAGAGAAGCGCACCACCAGACGCACGATTACCAGGGCCAGGATGGCAATACCCAGCGGCTTGTGCAGGTGCAGCAACCACTCATGCCGTTCCGACACCGACGCCGCCAGACCCGCGCCGATAAACAACATGGCGATGACCATCAGCGCCATCAGCCAATGCAGCAGGCGCGCCAGTGGCGCGAAAAACCGCGGTTGAACATTCATGGCTTCGACTCCTGTGGGGCGCTGTGCAACGGGCTGACTTCGCCGGCGCGGCGCAGGTAGGAACTGGCATAGGCCGCCGAGCGCGCAGCGAGCAGCGGGTCATTGGAGGCTTCGATGCCGCTGGGCAATACCAGTGGGTCGAAATTGATGTCACGGCAATCGCCGTCCGCCTGCGGCTGGCTGCTTTGCAGCACCAGGGTGCCGGCGTTGAGCACCTTGTGCTCGCCGGTCCAGGGCTTGCTTGCATCGTCCAACGGGTCGCCGGGGTTGGCCAGGGTCATGTTCAACTGCCAGCGCAAAGGTCCCGCGCCCAGCCGTTGCACCAGGTCTTTCTCGAGGAAATCCGCGCCTGCCGGTGCGCTATCGCCCGCGGCATCCTGGCGCTGGGGTACTACCCCCCAGCGCACGGCCTGGCGCTTGCCATCGGCGCCCACCAGGTAAAACGCGTTGATGCCGTTATAGGTTTCGGTGGCATAGCTGGCCGAAGGCTTGGCCGTCTTGACCCAGGCCAGAAACGCCGCTGTCTCCGGATGCGCGGCGAAAAACGCCGGCATGTTTGCAGGGTTCGGCTTGCCGGTGGCCGGGTCTGGCGCGCCCGCCTTGAGCATCTGGTAGAACGCCTCGGGCGTGCCCACCGGGAACACCGGCATGCTGTTCATACCTGTGCGCCACTGCTGGCCGTTGGCCTGGCTGAACTGCACGGCGAAACTGCGGATCGGCACGCTGCTGTCCGGCGCATAAGGGTTGCCGCTGGGCAGCGCAAAGCGGCCAATCACCGGGGTTTTGGCCGCGCTGAACACCTCAGCGCTGGAGTAGGCACGCGCCTCGGCGGTGCTCTCGAAGTACCCGGCCACACACACGCCCTTGGCGTGGTTACGCCGGAAACCGGGGTGCACACCGTTGTTGGTTTCGAGGGCATTGACCAGGGTTTTCGGACGCAAGCGTTGTGGGTCGAGGGTGCCATTGACGTAGGCAAATGCGCCGGCAACAACGGCAACCACGGCGCCAATCCCCGCGAGTCGCGCGATCAGGCTCGCAGTGCTCAACGGAGGACGGGGCGGTGATGAGTGATCTACCATGAACAAACTCCAGGGCCAGAGGCCTTAGGCGGTGAAACATAAGGTCGGAGCATTAAGACGAACGCCGATACACTCTATTCCCAGGCGATGAATTTATTTCTCACGACCTGGAATAACCTTCAACGCCGCACGTCTCTCTAGTCCCAGCGTAGTGACCAGCCAGAACCCCATGCATGAACTCGACGAACCGTTACGTGAACTCATCCCCAGGCTGCGGCGTTTTGCCGTGTCCCTGACCCGTAACGCCAGCAGTGCCGACGACCTGGTGCAATCCACCCTCGAACGGGCGATCACGCGGTGGGCCGACAAGCGCGTCGAAGGCGACCTGCGCGCCTGGCTGTTCTCGATCCTCTACCGCCAGTTCCTCGATGCCCATCGCCGCACCCGGCGTTATGCACGCATGCTGGAATTCTTTACCGGGCGTGATGACGCGCAGCCGTCGGTCGAACGCACGGTGATCGCCCAGTCCACCCTGCAAGCCTTCGACCAACTCAACACCGAGCAACGCGCCCTCCTGCTATGGGTGTCGGTCGAGGGCCTGAGCTACAAGGAGGTGGCCGAGATTCTCGATGTGCCCCTCGGCACCGTGATGTCGCGCTTGTCCCGGGCGCGCCAGGCCCTGCGCCAACTCAGCGACGGTGAAATCGCCAACCCTTCCCTGCGGATACTCAAATGATCAGCCTGCCCCCCAGCGAACGCGATTTACATGCCTACGTCGATCACCAGCTCCCGGAGAGCGATCGCCGTGTTCTCGACACCTGGCTGGCGGCGCACCCCGACGTCGCAGCGCAGGTTCACGCCTGGCAGCAGGACGCGCAGTTGCTGCGCGCCGCGCTCGGCGGCGCCCTGCAACAGCCGGCCAACCCGGCGCTGGACCCGGCGCTGATCCGCCAGCGCATCAAGCACCAGTCGCGCCGCCACTTGGCCACCGCGGCGGTGCTGCTGGTGGCCATCAGCCTCGGCGGCCTCGGCGGCTGGAAGGCGCGTGAGGCCAGCCTGCCCGCCCTCCAGCCGATGGCCGATGCGATGCAGGCGTTTCGCCTGTTTGCCCAGGACGGCATCATGCCCGCCGACTACCAGGCCCAGGGCGGCGGCACGATGCAGGCCTGGCTCGACCGTTACTTCAACCAGGCCCACCGCCTGCCAGACTTGAGCGCGTCGGGCTTCACCCCGGTGAGCGGGCGCCTGCTCACCACCGAGCAAGGTGCCGCGGCCATGGTCCTGTACGAAGACCCACAAGGGCGGCGCATCAGTTTCTACATCCGCCCACCGGGCCCGGAAAATGGCTTCCTGCCCCGTGGCAGCCGCAGCGCCGATGGGTTGCAAGCGCACTACTGGTCCGGCGCCGGCTACAACTATGCGGTGGTCAGCCCGGCGGATCAGCCCGCCCCGCCGCAGCTGCAGTTCTAGGCGATTGCCGCGCTAGAAGCCGACATCCAGGATCACGTTGTCCAGGTAAGTCCCCCCCGGCGGCGTGGCCTGGTCGCTGTAGATGCGCGCGTTGTAGTTGAACACCTGGCTGCCGGTGCCCAGGCCGTTGCCGGGGTTGACGTCGGCAGTCGAGCTGGCGCGCCGCGCGGCACCGACGCTGCCCCAGCGCGTGGTGCCGGCGCTGATGAAGATGTCATAGGCCAAGTAGTTGCTGCCGGACACCATCTGCCGGCGCCCTCCCACGCTGACCGGGTGCTGACCATCGCTGAGCCCCACGGTGTAGGCGCTGCCCTTGGTGCAATTGACGCTGGCCTGGCCCGTCACGGTAGAGAAACCACTGACCACCGGCGCGCTGCCGAAGGCGATGGGCGGTGTGGTGATCTGGCAGTCGTTGGTCACCAGCATGCTGACGGTCAGGGTACTGGTGCCGGTGTTGGTGTCGCGCCCCAGGCAGATACCGATCAGGTTGATGCCCGAGCAATAGTCCCAGCTCCAGAGAATGCTCAAGGTTTCGGTGTACAGGCCCGCCGCCACATTGCTGCCGGTCAGGCTGCCAAAGTACAACGGCAGGGTCTTGGTGCCCGGCCCGAACACCAACCCATAGCTCTGCGCGATGCCCCCCGCGCCGCCAAAGTCGAATCGGGTGCCGCGCGTCAGCGGGTAGGTCGTGGAGTTGTTGCCGTAAACGGTGTAACCGATCACATCACCGGTAGGCCCGCGCATACCGCCCTGCGCGGAGCCGGTGACGGTCGCGTAGAAATGGTCGCCACTGCCCAACACGGATAACAACAGCGGCGTGCAACTCAGCCCGGCGTTGGTGGTGGAGCTGGACTGGGCAGCGGTGCGCACCGTCATCGAACTGACCGAGCCAAAGCTGGCCGGCGTCGTCGCGACCGCGCTGCACGCACCTTGCACCTGCGCCGCGCCTCCCAGGCTCGCCAACAGCAACAGTCTCCCTAGCCACTCCCTGACCCGCACACGCACACTCCTTATGTCATTGGCAAACCAGCGGCCCGATCAGCGGCACCTGCTCCTGGGTGATATCCAGCTCGAACGTGGCCTGGCAGCTCTGCCCACTGCCGACGGTGACTTGCAGGGTGTTATGCGCCGCGAGGTTTTCCAGATACACCAGGCCATCCCAACCGACCACCGCCAGAGCGCCGCTTTGCTCGTGACGTACCTGGCTGCCGAGGGGCAGGTCTTCATGCTGCGCATCCACCAGGGTGATGCTCGCGGCGATCACGCGGCGCACCGGAAACTCGAGCAGATAGCCACTTCCTCGGCGCACCGCCACGCGCTGTTCTACATTGGGCACCTGCACGTTGGACGGCAGGTTCAGCGGGTCGATCTCGTACTTGGCGCGATAGTAGGCGCTGCTCCACGGCACCAGCAGGTGCCCGTTGCGGTCGGTTTCGCCGACCACCTGGTTTTCGTAACGCACCGGTACGCCGGCAAAGCCGTCGGTACTCACCACCACAAAGGCATCGTTGACCTGGTTGGCGGTAAAAAACTGCTTGTCCATCCACACCAGCGAGCCGCTGGCGTCGGCCCAACGGGTTTGCGCATCGCGGGTGCCGTATACGCCGGCCTGCAACTGCACCGACTGCAGGCGCCAGGTCAGGTCGGCCTGGCGATACGCCGGGCCGTCACCGCTGGCATACCCCAGGTTGAAGCCCACCCCGCCACCGGCAGGCACGGCACGGCTGTAGTTGACGCGCTGCTGAACCTCGCCGCTGTTACTGCGCTCGCTGCCCAGGCTGAGGCTGCCGTAGACATCGAAGGGAATCACCAATTGGCCCTGCACGGCCCAGTTGCTGTCACCGACCTCGCGGTTGGCCGACAGGTAGAAGCTGGTGTTGCGCCACAGCGACTTGCTCCAGGTCAGGTTCAATAGCCGCGTACGCGAGTCATCCGCCGCCTGTACATCGAAATAGCCCACCCCCAGGCTGCCAAAATCATTCAGGTTCACGCTCAGCGTCACCTGCTCGCTGCGCTGGCTGAGGCTGGCATAGGGGGTGTCCACCAGGGTCAGGTCGGCATATTGATCACGCCGCTCGACCCGTTGATACGACACGCTGTAGCGCTGGCTGCTGTATTGATAACCCAGGCTCAATTGCTGGCCCGATTCGCCGTCGAACTGGCTTTGGCTGATCGCCGCATTGAGCACGCCCCAATTGCCCAGCCGCAGGTTGCCGCCCACCCCGCCGAGGGCCAGGTCGCCGGCCGCTTCGGCGTGGCCTTCCACGGTGAACGCGTCCGACAGCCCGTAACGAAAGGTGCCGCTGGCCACACCGGGGCCGTAGCCAAAATCGCGCACGGTGTAGTCGCGCCGCAACGTACCGGCGGACACCGAGAAATCCGACAGGCCTTTTTGCAGCAAGGTGCTGGTGACATAGAACGGCACCGTGGTGGACACCTGCCGGCCCAGCGCGTCGGTGGTGACCACCACCGCTTCGCCGGCACCGTTGATGAACGGCACGTTGGTCAGGGTGTAAGGCCCGGGCTGCAGGTCGGCGCTGCTGGATTTGTAGCCGTTGATGAACAGGTCGACCGACGACGGCACCGCCGCCTCGCCTGCAAACTGCGGCAAGGGATAGGTCACTAGGTCCGGGCGTACGCCGAAGTCGCGGGACACCTGCACGCCGCCAAGACGTACCGAACTGCTCCAGGGCAATGCACCGCTGATCACGTCGCCCGCTTCATAGGTCAGCAAACGCTCATCGTCAGAGAAACGCCAGGTGGTGTCGTAGCGTCGATAACCGTTGCTCAACGCGCCGCCTTGCGACTCGCGGCCAAGGGTGGTGCGGTATTGGCCGGTGTTGCTCACGGTGCCCCAGGTATCAAACAGGCGCACTTCGTTGAAGATGCCCAGGTAGGTATCGCTGTCGTCGGTGTCATTGAGGTAGGCGTCATAGTTGAGCAATGCGCCAAAGCTGGTCATCGCCTGGGTACGCGGGTAATTGCTGCGATCGCCGATCAACTGCTCCGGCAGCCAGGCCGGCGGCACGCTCAAAACCAGACGCTGGGCCTGGCTGTCGTAATCACTGTGCAGGCCCGGCAGCTTGTCCAGATCGACCTCTTGGGGCACTTGCGCTGGCAACTTCATGCCGATGTCCTGCAAGACGCTCGCCGGCAAAAACAGCCCCCCGGCCCGCTGGCTGACGGCAACCACCCGGCCGGTATCACGCTGGTTGACCACCAGTTCGAGGAACAACTGAGCATCGGCCACAGCCTCCATACTGCTGGGAGGGGGCGGCAACGGTGCAGCCTGGCCCAGTGGCGCAGAGACCAGGCCCGACACGCTTCCCACCACCCACACCAACCGCCATAGACATCGAGCCTTAATCTGGCTCACCAAGGCTTTGTGTCCATCAATGGACATCTCCATCCGTTAAAACCACAGGCAATTCCCTGCCCTGTCACACGTCTCTATCGCCCAGGGGCGAGGTTCTCCAGTTGCGTCGCGCCATTGACCCGTACCTGCAGCGGCTGGTCTGCGGGCAGGTTATCGGGCACCTGCCAGCGCATCGTCGCGCCCGGCAGCACATACCCCATCAGGCCTTCCACCAGCGGGCGAGACTGCCCGCCCTGCTTGAAGCTGGCGTCGGTCAGCCGTGCATGCACGGCGCCCTGGTTATGCATCTCTACATAATTACGCCCGGCGACGGTGATCTTCTTCCAGCTCAAGTCCGGCTTGCCGGCGCTCTTGGGGTCACGTTCACGTGTGTCGTCCACCTTGCTCCAGAGGCCTGGCCCATAGGCAAACAACGGCACCGAATAACGCATCTGAAAACGCACCGCCGCCGCTGTCTTGCCATCCTCCGGGGTGGCCACGGGCACGGCCGAGGGGATCTCGTCGATGATGATCCGATAGGCCATCTCACGGCCCGGCGGCACGTCCTTGGTGCGGGTCAGGCGCACCAGTTGCTTCTGCCCCGGCTCGATCTTCGCCACCGGCGGGCTGCCGATCACATCCCGCTGGTTCTGATACTGCTCGTCAAAGCCGCTCTGGCTCCAGGCAAACACCCGGATCTGCAGGTTGGCGGTCTCGGTGCCGCGGTTCTCCAGCCACAAGGCACTGGCCTGTTGATCAGCCTCCAGCACCGGGTCGATCGGCCAGATCAGCACCGAACTGGCCGCCTGCACCTGCCCCATCGCCAGCCCCAGCACACTGCCCAAAAACGCTACCCACCCACGCCGGGAAGCTGCATACATAGACCTCACTCCTTATCCCAATCGCCTTACCACGTCAGCTGCACCTGCAGCGTGTCGCTGTACGTCCCCCCAGGTTGGTTACCCGGTAACTGAACCCGCCCGTAAATCGGCAGGGTGATGTTGTTGGCGTTGCTGTAGGCCACGCTGACACTTTGGCTGACGCCGATGCTCTGGCTCAGCGCCGCATCGCGAAACAGCTGATAAGCCACCTTGGCCGTGCCGCTGTTGAGCTGCATGCGGCGCCCGCCGCTGTTGTACAAGCCGCCGTCGACCGTCATGTTCAACGCCACCCCAGGCGTGCATTGCAGCGTCACCGAATTGCTCAACGCGACCGACACCGCACTGGTGGCCAGCGCCGAATAGCTGCCGAACCCGAGGCTGCCGTAATTGGAGCCGCCGCTGGCCACCAGGCAGCCCGGGGTGATCGTCGCGCTGACCTGAAACGTCTGGCTGGTCACCGCCAACAGCGACACCGGCAGCCCCGAGCCGATGCACACCGCCAGCGCCGCCCATCCTGTGCGGTACATGGCTCAGAACGTCAGGGTCACGTTGATCGTGTCGGTGTAGGTACCGGCCGGCAGGCCCGCCTTGCCGGTGGCTCTGCCGTAGATGTTGACGGCCTGGGCCACGCCGGTACTCGGCGCAAGCGTGATCACGCCACCGATCGCCAGCAGGTTCGAGTGGCCGGCGTCGGTATACAGGTTGTAGGGCACGTAGTTGGCGACCCCGTCGAACAGCGCGCGCCCACCGCCGGGGGACTTGCCGTCATTGGCGCCGGCCGCCACCGTCAGGGTCGGCGCGGTGCCCGCCGAGCACAGGATCGACAGCGCCCCACCGCCGCCGCCCAGGACCTGGCCGGTGGCTTCGGTGAACAGGCTGTTGTCACTGCCGAAGTTCAATGCGCCGAAGCTCATCCCGCCGGTCGCCGTCGCGCCATTGACCTGGCAACTGCTGGTCAGCACCAGGGTAGCGGTGACCGTGCCCGCGACGGTAGCCGCCTGCGAACCGGACACCCACGCCAGCGCCATTAATGGAAATACTGCTTTGGATACGAGTGCATGCATGGTCTTCATCCTCTTGAGTTACCAGTCCAGTGTCACCGTCAACGTGTCGGTGTAGATCCCTGCCGGTAAGGCACTGGTATTTGCCACCACGGAGCCAAACACCGGGATCGGTATCTGGCTGCCCCGGGTTACGACAAAATTGCGTTGTTGGCCGATGTGATAAGTGCTGCGGCCCTGGGGGTCGGCGGACAGTCGATAGGGAATCATCTGGCGCCCGTTGCTCAGGCGCCGGGTGGTGCCGTCGCCGTTGGCGCCACCGTCGATGGTGACCGTGAAGCTGCTGACCACCGAGGGGTTGCACGACACCGACAGCGGCGCCTTGTCGCCGTCGGTGACGCCCGCCCCCAATGTGGTGTTCCAGGTCGGGCCCTGGCTGCCGAAGTCGAGCATGGCGCTGCCGGCGGTCGGGGTAACCGGCGCGCTGTCCGCGCCTTTGCTCACCTCGCAACTGGCGATGATGACCAAGCGCGCGTGGATCTGCCCGGCGACGGCCGCCTGCGCGTCATCGGCCAGCAGCAGCAAGCCACCCATGGCCGCCAGGGCCAGGCAGCGGCTTACCATGTGACCGTAACCTTGAGCAGGTCGGAATAACGCCCGACGGCGGGGATGTCTTTGAGCGGTTCAATGCGGCCGAACAGCGGCAGGTCGACCACGCCCGCGTCCGGCACGCGGCCGCTGAGAGGCACGTCCACCGGCAGGGGAATACGCCGCGCGGCGTCCGCGTAGATGCGATAGGGAATGGGTTTGGTCGCAGCGCCGGCGGCGCTCAGGTAACGCACCTCGCCGACGCCACCGTGGAGGCCGCCGTCGACGCGCACCTGGTACGGCGTGTCGGGGTTGCACTCCAGGCGCGGCTGACGCTGGCTGATCAGCGCCGCACTCAAGGGCCCGGCCGGGTCATCCAGACGCGGGCCGCTGCCAAAATCCAATACGCCAAGTTGCTCGATGCCAGCACTGCGGGTGGTACCCACCAACTGGCATCCCCGCTGCACGTCGATGCGCACCTCCACCTGGAGTTGTGCGCCGTACGCCGTGCTGCAGAGCATCGCGCCCATGACCGCCAATACTGCTCGTCCCTTCACTGCCCCAAATCCTTGTACAGGGGTGACTGCTGTGTAGGAGGTTAGACACTCAGCGAGAAACTGCCAGTCTGGACAGGATTACCTCTGTGACATGCTTTTTCGAGATAGCTGGCCGCGCCCTTCTCTATTGGCCAAAACGCGATGAGCCGCCTAAAGTGGGCGACCACTGAAACACAGAGTGACTTGTATTGGCCGCGCCTTCCCTGATCCGTCGCCTGCTCGGTAAAAAAACCACGCTCGTCGACGACTCGCCCATCCCGACGTTCTTCCACACCAAGGCCGAACAACACGGCTACACCCTGAGTGTGGGCCAAGCCCAGGCCATTACCGCGATGGCGCGCGCCAGCCAGCAGCTGTTGGCTGGCCAGCCAGCACGCAGCTTGTACCTGCACGGGCCAGTGGGGCGCGGCAAAAGCTGGCTGCTCGATGGTTTTTTCCAGGCGCTGCCCATCGCCGAAAAACAACGGGTGCACTTCCACGATTTTTTTGCCCGCCTGCACCGGGGCATGTTCACGCACCGTGGGCATGATGACGCGCTGCGGATCACCCTGGACGAATTACTGTCGGGTTGCCGCGTGCTGTGTTTCGACGAGTTCCACGTCCACGATATCGGCGATGCCATGCTCATCAGCCGATTGTTCCAGGCGTTGTTCCAACGCGGTGTCCTGGTGCTGGTGACGTCCAACTACCCGCCCCAGGGGCTGCTGCCCAACCCGCTGTACCACGAACGCTTCAAGCCGGTGATCGACCTGATCGCCGCCCGCATGGAGGTGCTGGAAGTCAGCTCACCGCAGGACTTTCGCAGCCTGCCCCAGGCCCGGGGCTCGCAGCGGTTTACCCTGGGCGAGTACGTATGGCCGGGCAGCGCGGCGCAGCGCGAGGCATTGGTGCTGCCCGCCAAGGATTGCCCGGCGCACGTGCTGACGGTGGGCAACCGGCAGTTACGCTGCCGCAGCCATCAGGCACGTACCGTCGCCTTCACCTTCAACGACCTCTGCGAACAACTCACGGCAGTCATGGACTACCTGCTGCTGTGTCACGACTTCGACCATTGGATCATCGACGGCCTCCCCCTGCTGGCAGAGTGCCCGATTGCCGTGCAGCAGCGTTTCATCAACCTCGTGGACGTGCTTTACGACCAGGACAAGCACCTGACGCTGATCGGCGAAAGGCCCCTGGCCGACGCCCTCGCCGGCCAGGCCATCGACCTCGCGCGCACCGCCAGCCGGCTGGGACAGTTGCAACAGGCCGACCCGCCGTCCCCGTCCCATGAGCCGCACTTACGCCCCCTTGCCGAGTGACCGCGCCGTCCATGCATACCCTCGCCCAACTCAAGGCCGGCCAATTGGCCGGCATCACGCGCCTGGACCTGTCATGCGGGCTGACCGAGTTCCCCAGGGAAATCTTCGACCTTGCCGACTCGCTGGAAATCCTCAACCTCACGGGTAATGCCCTGAGCCGCCTGCCCGACGACCTGCACCGCCTCACACACCTGCGCGTGCTGTTCTGCTCGGACAACGCCTTTACCGCGTTGCCCGAATGCCTGGGGCGCTGTGCCAAGCTGAGCATGATCGGTTTCAAGGCCAACCAGATCAGCCAGGTGCCCGCCGCGGCGTTACCGCCCCTGTTGCGCTGGCTGATCCTCACCGACAACCGCATCAGCCACCTGCCCGGCGCGTTGGGCGAGCGACCGTTGCTGCAAAAGCTGATGTTGGCCGGTAATCAGCTGACGCAGTTGCCGGCAAGCCTGGCCAACTGCACCCAGCTGGAACTGCTGCGCATCGCGGCCAACCGCCTCACCCACTTGCCACAGTGGCTGCTGGCGCTGCCGAGCCTGACGTGGCTGGCCTACGCGGGCAACCCGGTGGAAACCGCAGTGGGCAGGGCCGCCGATAGCGCCACGCCGACTATCCCCTGGGCCGAACTGGAACTGGCCGAGGTGCTGGGGGAAGGCGCCTCTGGTGTGATCCGCAAGGCAGTGTGGAAACCCCAGGGCCTGCCCGTCGCGGTCAAGCTCTACAAAGGCAGCATCACCAGCGACGGTTCACCGCTGCACGAAATGCAGGCGTGCATCGCCGCCGGGCGGCACCCCAACCTGATCAGGGTGCAAGGCCGTGTGGTCGACCACCCCGAGGGCCAGGCTGCACTGGTGATGGACCTGATCGACCCGAGCTACCGCAACCTCGCCGCCCTGCCGAGCCTGGCCTCGTGCACGCGTGACAGCTACGCGCCGACCACCCGCATGAGCGTCGATGTGGCCCTGCGCATGGCGCGTGGCATCGCCTCGGTGGGCGCGCACTTGCACCGGCACGGCATCACCCACGGCGACCTGTATGGGCACAATATTCTGTGGAATAGCGCGGGGGATTGTGTGCTGGGGGACTTTGGCGCGGCGTCGTTCCATGCCACGGCAGACACCTCGGAAACCAAGGCGTTGCAGCGTATCGAGGTGCGGGCGTTCGGGGTGTTGCTCGGGGAGTTGCTGGAGCGGGTTGACACCGCGTTCAACGCAGCGCTGGTGGATCTGCAGAAAAGTTGCTGCCAGCCCGACGTATTAGCGCGACCGAGTTTTGAAGAGATCGAAGCACTGCTCAGTGCTGTCCAACCCCACTAAATAAGTGTGGGAGCGGGCTTGCTCGCGAAAGCGCTGGGTCAGTCAGTACCTCTCTAACTGACCCTCCGCCTTCGCGAGCAAGCCCGCCCCCACATTTAGACCGAGTTCGCTCGGCTATGCATCAGCCAGCCAAGCCGACAAACATATCCTGGACGTCATCATGGTTGTCCAAGCCTTCGAGGAACGCTTCGACTTCAGCCATCTGCTCGTCAGTCAAACCGCTGACCGGGTTCTTCGAGATATAGCCCAGCTTGGCCGACAGCACGGTAAAACCCTGCTCCGGCAAGGCTTTTTGCACAGCGTCGAGGTCGGTGGTTTCGGTGATGAACAGGGTCGCGCCCTCTTCTTCGCCGTCTTCGAAATCCTGTGCGCCGGCTTCAATGGCAGCCATTTCCGGGTCAGCGTCCGGGCTGTCCGGCGAGGCTTCGATCAGGCCAACATGGTTGAAGTCCCAGGCCACGGAGCCGGAAGCACCCAACTGCCCCTTGCGGAAGGCCACGCGGATTTCCGCCACGGTACGGTTGATGTTGTCGGTCACGCACTCGACGATCAGCGGCACCTGATGCGGAGCGAAGCCTTCATAGGTCACACGGTGGTACTGCACGGTCTCACCGAGTAGACCGGCGCCTTTCTTGATCGCGCGTTCCAGGGTTTCCTTGGGCATCGAGGCCTTTTTGGCCTGCTCCACCACCAGACGCAAGTGGGCGTTGGTCGCGGTGTCGGCACCGTTGCGGGCGGCGATGGTGATTTCTTTCACCAGCTTGCCGAAGATCTTGCCCTTGGCATTGGATGCCGCTTCTTTATGTTTGACTTTCCACTGTGCGCCCATGACTCACTCTCTTCTGTCCATCGCGCCCAAACGTCTACTGGCTGGCGCTTTGGGGGCAGAGTTTATAGCGCGACAACGCATCGTTCCACCAAAAAACCCTCAAGGCTCTCACTCGAAAACCGTCTGGATCCAGCGCAATGACCGATGGCGCTCCAAGCAGCCGAGCCCAGGCTGATTCAGCAAGGGCCAGCCTGAAACCGGAATGGCCTGCAGACCACCAGCGCGGTGCAGCGCATTAAGTCAATCTGGTGTTCTTCCAGGGTCTTGATCTGTACCCATCACACCTGAAGTAGTCGACCCCGCTTTTAGTGGCGAGCGAGCTTGCTCGCGTTGGGCTGCGCAGCGGCCCTAAACCCGACGACATCAGCGAGGAATGTCTTTGCTGAAAACGTCAATTTTTATATTAACTACTTTAGTTTCTCACTTGACACTTGACTGCTGTAACTCCTGAGACATATCAGCTTTAATTTTCTCTCAAATATCACTTTCCATCACTTCAATTTGATAACGAGAAAGGCACTCAAGCAGAACCCTCATAAATTGTCGCTTATCAATTATTTCATCATCAAAGTAGGTATCAAAAAGATAAAACACAGACTCGAAACTCTCATCTGTGCCTAAAAAATACTGAAGCGTATCAATGTGCCATTGACGCTCTTCAGGCCCGTACGAGAGGTATTCTGGTTTGGTCAAGCTATCAAACAGCTCCGACAGCTCTTTGTCATCATTCACGTTCTTCGAAACAATAAAGCTCTCCCTCTCATGATCTTCATAATTTTCAATACAATATGTAAATAGCAAGCTTTTTAGTATTGATAGCTTTGGCGAAAGATTCATTTCAAAATTCCGTAAATGCGGTAATTGGATTTCCATCTTTATCTAGAAAAACCCTGGCCTTCGTTTGCCGCCCATATTGCAGACCCTCTTTTTTGTATCCTTCTCCGGTTACCTTTCCCATATTGATAGGCTCTCGAGACATTTCTAGATTAGTGCGACGAAATATAAGCTGCGCACGGTAAATTGCGTTTAGTTGGTCTCTATGACTGAAGTATCTAGTTGCGGCACTCGGCGTTTTAGGTTCTCCTTTCTTTTTACCGTCAATGTACCGTTCTATTTCCCCGGTGGTTGGGTTCTTAGCCGTTTTCACCCTTTCTAGTTGAGAGTCCAGAGTAGTTTGCGCCCCATGTTTCTCTAGAAAGTGCGCTTTGGGATGGGCTTGTTCAATTTCCCCTAAACGTCGGTAGGCGTTTTTTTCTGCCAAATCGTTTATTTTCGCTTCTCGTTCCGCACGCGTCAGTTGCGGTAAGGTTGGCTCTCCGTCATTAACACTTGGCGCAGAGCCTTGAGCAATAACGCTTGGCTTGCAACCATCTCCGCCTGGGCAAGAACTCAACCCTAACGGATCCACCCACCCCGTCGGGTTAGGCACGTATTGGTACGCATTAATCCCACCCGCCAGCTTCACCGGATCCGGCGTCAGGTAGCGACCAATATCTGGATTGTAGTAGCGATGGCGGTTGTAGTGCAGCCCGCTTTCCTGATCGAAGTATTGGCCCTGGAAACGCAGTGGGTTGTCGATTTTTCCGGCGTCCAGGCGGGCGATTTCGCCGTAGGCGCGGTAGTGGGCGGACCAGACGATTTCGCCGTCGGGGTTGGTGAGTTCCTGGGGCGTGCCGAGGTGGTCGAGTTGGTAGTGGTAGGGTTTGGTTTGTTTTGGACCATAGCCTTCCAGCAAGGCTAATGGCCGGAAGCTGTCCGGTTCGTAGATATAGCTGCGATGACGGCCTGCGTGGTGTTCGGCGATGAGTTTGTCGCCTTGCCAGAAAAACTCAGTGGTGATGCCGTCCACGCTTTTGCTGATGCGTCGGCCAAACGGGTCGTAGCGGTAGCTGGCGGTTTGGCCGTTGGGTTGGG
>NZ_WKCB01000112.1 GCF_021606685.1 Pseudomonas syringae | reverse complement strand
GCAAAAGCTGTGCTGACTGACCCACCGCCATCGGGAGCAAGCCCCCTCCCACATTTTTTAAATGCATTGCAAATTTCGAGCATAAAAAAACGCCGACGCTGTAGTAGCCGTCGGCGTTCAAACCTTGAAGGGGGTTTGGTCTACATCAGAACGCAGGCAGTACCGCGCCGTTGTACTTCTTCTCGATGAAGGCTTTGACTTCCGGGCTGGTCAGGGCCTTGGAGAGTTTCTGGATAGCGTCGCTGTCCTTGTTGTCCGGGCGCGCCACCAGGAAGTTCACGTAGGGCGAGTCGGAGCTTTCGATGATCAGCGCGTCCTTGGCTGGGTTGAGGCCAGCTTCCAGAGCGTAGTTGGTGTTGATCAGGTCCAGGTCAACTTCTTTGAGCACGCGTGGCAGCAAGGCCGATTCCAGCTCCTTGAACTTGAGGTTCTTGGGGTTGCTGGCGATGTCTTTTGGCGTGGCCAGGGCATTGGTCGGGTCTTTCAGGGTGATCAGACCGTTCTTCTGCAGCAGCAACAGGGCGCGGCCGCTGTTGGAGCCTTCATTCGGAATGGCGACAGTGGCGCCGTCTTTCAGGTCTTCGATTTTCTTGATCTTGCTCGAGTAACCGCCGAAGGGTTCAACGTGCACACCAACAACGGTCACCAGGTTGGTGCCTTTACCCTTGTTGAAGTTTTCCAGGTACGGCAGGGTCTGGAAGTAGTTGGCGTCCAGACGCTTCTCGGCAACTTGTACGTTTGGCTGTACGTAGTCGGTGAAGACTTTGATTTGCAGGTCCACGCCTTCTTTGGCCAGGACTGGCTTGACCAGTTCGAGAATCTCGGCGTGCGGCACCGGCGTTGCAGCCACTACCAGTTTCTCATTGGCCTGGGCCAGGCTTGCAGTCAGGGCAGCCGCCAGTGCGGTAAACAACAGAACCTTTTTCATGCAGTGTCCTTATCGAAATTCCGGGGCGTCTCTGACGACCGTTTTTATAGGGTGTGCCAGCGAAGTGCTATCGCGGCGTGGAAGGGACAATACCTAGTTTTTTTATTCCCGAACAATATCTTTTATTCACGTTGATATTCCATTTTGCTCATACAAGAATTTATGCAAGGTGTCCTGCTCGGCAGGGCTGGCAGCGGCGAAGATTCGCTGCACCTGTTCAAGGGGCGAGCCGGCCACTGGCAGGTTCAAATGCTCGGGCAAAATCTCGTCGCCGCTGCTGACCAGCAACGCAAAGTGAATAACGTTTTCCAACTCGCGGGTATTGCCCGGCCAACTGTGATGCTCCAGCACGCGCTGGGCCGCGTCGCTGATCAGCGGTACCGGCAGGTCAAGGCGCTGGCTGTAGATGCCGAGGAAATATTCGGCCAGGGACAAGATGTCGCCGACCCGCTCACGCAACGCCGGTAACTCCAATTGACCTTCATTCAGGTAGTGGAACAGGCGCTCGTGAAACTTGCCCGCCGCCACGGCCTGGGCCAGGTCGATGCTGGTGGCCGCCACCAGGCGCACGTCCACCGGGCTGGGCTGATGGGCGCCGACGCGGGTCACTTCGTGGTTTTCCAGCGCGGCCAGCAGCTTGACCTGGATCGGCAGCGGCAAGTCGCCGATCTCGTCCAGATACAAGGTGCCGCCATTGGCCGAGCCAAACCACCCGGCGCGACTGCTGGCCGCGCCACTGTGAGCGCCGGCGGCGTAGCCGAACAACTCGGCATCGGCGTAGGTCGGGCTGATGGCGCCACAATTGACCGAGACAAACAAGCCGGTGCGGTCGCTGCCCCGGTGGATATGCCGCGCGAGCAGCTCTTTACCGCTGCCGGTTTCGCCGCGAATCAATACGGGCAAGGCGCGCGGGGCGAGGTTTTCCAGGTCTTCGCGCAGCTGTCGCGAGCGCGGGTCAACAAACACCAGGGCCTTGGCACGGATGCTCAGCGGGCTTTTTTCGGCGTCGGGGAAGGTCAGCAACGGCTGGCCGAAGGTTTCATGACTCATGGCAGGCTCCCGCCCCAAATCCACTCAGGGACGGGGCGTTGAAAAAATGTCAGGCAGTACGCCGGGCGTGATGCTCAAGGCGGCTTTGCAGGCGATAGAGGTAAGCGAACCCCTGCTCCCAGCGCTGGTGGCCGGACTTCACATTGATATGGCCGGCGCCGGACAAAATGCCGGCCTCGGCCCCCCAGTTACGCGCCAGCTCCAGGGCCCTGGGGGCACTGACGGCACTGTCGTTGTCGGAACTGACCACCTGGCTGGGAAACGGCAGCAGGTGGGTCGGGATCGGTGCGAAGTTGCGCAAGGCGGGGGCACAGGCAGGGCGTTCAACGTCAGCCGGGGCCACCAGCAAGGCACCGCGCACCTGCCGCAGAAAGGGCAAGGGTGCGGTGGCGGCCCAATGGGCCACGGTGATGCAGCCCAGGCTATGCGCGATCAGAATCACCGGTGTGCTGTCGGCGGCGATCGCCTCGGCCAGCGCGGCCACCCAGTCTTCGCGGCGCGGGGTAAGCCAGTCGGCCTGCTCCACGCGCGCGCTGTTGGGCAGGCTGTTCTGCCAATGGCTTTGCCAATGATCTTCTGGCGATCCTTGCCAGCCCGGCACGATCAGATAACGAATCGACTCGCTGTGCATGGGTGTGCCCTCCTGCAGCGTTTAACGTTGCTGACCAGTATAGGGACGAGGGTTATATTCGTTAAGGAATAAGAAGCTATTTATTAATAACCAAAAACACAGATCCGTGTGAAATCAAACTGTGGGAGGGGGCTTGCTCCCGATGGCGGTGGGTCAGCCAAAGGTGTGCTGGCTGACAGACTGCAATCGGGGGCAAGCCCCCTCCCACATGGCCCTGATTTCATATTGAAGCGTCGTGGCGAGGCTCAAATCCCAGGCAAAAAAAAGGCCGCACCCTGCCAAGGAGACGGCCAAAAAATTGTCGAGGCTTGTAAAACTTAACGTGCAGTAATCACCGACAGCTTGGTAATCCCCGCGCGCTCAATAGACGCCATGGCTCGCGCCACTTCGCCGTAGTTCACTCCATCGTCAGCCTGCAGTTGCACCCGCACATCGGGGTCCTTGGCCTTGGCCGCCTGCAGGTTGAATTCCAGCAGGTCCGGCTGGATTTCGTCCTTGTTGATAAACAGTTTGCCGGCGCCATCGATGCTCACCACCAGCGGGTCTTTTTGCTCCACCGGGGCCACCGCCTCGGTCTTGGGCAGGTTGATCGGAATCGCGTTGGTCAGCAGCGGCGCGGTCACGATGAACACCACCAGCAGCACCAGCATCACGTCCACCAGCGGCGTGACGTTGATCTCGCTCAGTACCTCATCGCTGTCTTGCGTGGAGAAGGCCATCTCAGGACGCCTCCTTCACTTTTTGCGGGTTGCCGGCCGCATTTTTGCTCAGGGCCGGGTGCAGCAACACGCGGAACGAGTTCTTCTGCGCCAGGCTGTAGAAGTCGTGGGCAAAGTCGTCCAGGTCCGCAGCCGTGAGCTTCAGGCGACGCAGGAAATAGTTGTAGACCAGCACCGCAGGCACCGCGACGGCGATCCCCACACCGGTCGCGACCAGGGCCGCACCGATCGGGCCAGCCACGGTTTCCAGGCTGGCGGAACCGGCGGCGCTGATGCCCTTGAGCGCTTCCATGATCCCCCACACGGTGCCGAACAGGCCGATAAACGGCGAGGTGCTACCGATACTGGCAACCACGGCCAGGCCGGTTTCCAACGAGCGGCGCTCACGCACGATCTGCTGGCGCAGGGCGCGTTCGAGACGGTCCTGGTGGTTGATCGCCTGGCTCAGGTCGGCAGCGTGTGGGGTTTCACCCACCTGGATCGCGGCGTAACCGGCCTGGGCCACACGAGCAGCGGCGCCCGGTTGGGTTTCTGCCAGTTCAGCGGCCGAGTCGAGACTCGATGCCGCCCAGAACTGTTTATGGAACTTGCGATCCTGGGCCTTGAGGCGCCCGAACTGCACGCCCTTGAGCAGGGCCAGGCCCCACGTGGCAACCGAAAAGACCACCAGCAGCCAGATCACCGCGCTTTCGATGGATTCAAGTGGAGATGCTAATGCCATGATGTTTTCCCTCTGTACAGGTCGCGGCGTGTGCAACACACCGCAGCGCAATAGTTAGTGAATCTTGAAGTCGATCGGTACGCTGACCCAGCCGTTCTGGGCCACATCGCCCTGCTTGGCCGGCACAAAGCTCCACCGCTTCACGGCGGCCAGTGCGGCGTCATCGAGTTGCTGGCGACCGCTGCTTTTCTGGATCTGGATCTCGCCCGGCTTGCCGCTGGCCAGCACCTGCACGCGCAGCAACACGGTGCCTTCCCAACCTCGGCGCTGGGCCAGTGACGGGTACTCCGGCGCCGGGTTCTTTAGGTACGCCGCGTTGGCCGAAGCCGGTGTTACCGGGGCCGGCGCTGGCGGCGCAACGGGTGCAGGCGCCGGTGGTGCCGGTGTGGGTGGCGCGGGCGGCTGCTCGACCGGTTTCGGTGCAGGCTTGGGCTCAGGCTTTGGCACGGGCTTGGGTACTGGCTTGGGCTTAGGAATCGGTTTGGGCGGCGCCGGCTTGGCGGCCAACTCATCCACCACCGGGGGCGGTGGCTCGACCACAGGAGGCGGCGGCGGTGGCGGCACAGGCGGTGGCGGCTCCACGACCGGCGGCGCGGGCCGGGAAAATTCGATAGTCATTGGCGGAATTTCCGGCGGCACAATCGGCAGCACCGGCGTGGGCTTCTGGCTCACCCAATAAATCACCGCACCATGCAGGGCCAGTACCAGCAAACCCAGCAGAATCCCTTCGCGACGGCTGGAGAAACGCTTTGGCATCTTTTGCGTGCGCAACTGCCCCAACGGCGCGCGGTGCGGCCGGCCAAGGTCGACCAACTCACCACTCGGTGCCTGGCGCCATTGCGCCTCATGTGCACTGGCGGCGGTCTGGACTTTGCCCATTGATTCACTCCCTACGGTTTTGAAACAAAAAAACCGACAGGCCTGCGTGAAAGGCCGTCGAGGGCTGAATCATCGGGGCCAGACGCTTATCTCTTAAAGTAATCTTTATGGTTATGTATAGATCCAAAGCGAATAAACAAACCTGCCGCAAACGCCAAAGCCGCGTTCTGCCTGGCCTGGCGCCAAACCGCAGATTTTCGATGCTTTAAAGGCATAAAAAATATTCGTTCCAGGCATGGTTTTTTGTGGTCTGTCGGCAGCCTTGGCATCAGACAAATCCCAAGCAAACCGCAAAAGGTGATTTCACCGTACGCCACCTTGGAACCCCTCCCCACCATGGACCACCAACGATTCGATACGGCGAGCCTGATAGCGCGTCGGCACCCTTTCGAAAATGCACCTGACAGCTCCTGGTAATGGGAGGCCGCACAGGACTGGAGAGCCCATGAATATCCCCCCTCGACTCAGCAATACCTCGACAGATTACCTAGCCCACACGCCCTCAGCCGACACCCAGCGTCTTGCCCCCCAAGCTCCAATGCTCCGTCAAGCGCCTCCCACGCTGAGCGATGCACAGAACTCGGCGTCCACTACGACGGCGCGCGGTGCTGAAAATGCAGACATGGACACAGCGCTGAACAGCATCATGGACGCACTCAGTTCGTTGTTGGGAAACATCAAGCAACTGGTGGCCCAGTTGAGTCCTAAGAAGACCGAGCCAAACACTCCCGCCCCCATCCCAGCCAACCCCAGATATGAGCCCCACACCGCAAAGCCCTACTCACAAACAGCGCTTGTAGATGGCTTCAGGCAACAGCGAGGCACCATGAATTGCGTGACCGTCGCGGGGATAAAGGCGGCCATGCAGCGGTTCGGCGGCCCCAATGAAATTTACTCGTCCGTACAAAAAACCCCGGACGGGTATGACATCTCAATGCGGGACAACCCCAACCGTATATTCCATGTGACAAATGAGGAGATCGACGAAGCAACCCAGAAATCCGGGTTCACCGGCAACAACGAGAAAATGCTCAAGGAAGCCAACTTCATGTACGCCGTCAGTGCCAAACGGGCACAGTTTGAAAACAATGATGGCCGTGCATCCGAGAGTTTCTCTGCAGCGCTGGCGACGCTGGACAGCTGGGAGCACACCCACGAAGGGCTGTACCGCTTGGGTCTAAAAAACTACGTCGAGCAGACCAGCGCAATAGATTTGGCCAACGGCGCGCCAGGGGTTATGGCCAGCGATAACCATGTCTACACAGTGCTCAATGGCAGAAAAGACGACTACGGTACTTTGGGCTACAGGCCTGCCCCATGGGACAGCGCCTTGAAGTTGCGTTAACGCGTGCTGCGGCACGCGCGGGTGTGGTTATTTTTAATGTCGCAATACCCGAGAGTTGGCCATACTTCACGCCTCTTTTGCGCAGCCGACAGGTCCAGCATGACGCTTAACCCTTCATTCACGGGCAGACTCGCCGGCTGGGGACTGCTGGTGGTCCTGGGCCTCAACCTGCGACCGATCCTCAGTTCCATCAGCCCGTTACTCGGCGAGATTCGCCAGGCCACCGGCCTGAGTTTCCAGAGCAGCGCCTTGCTCACCAGCCTGCCGGTGGTGTGCATGGGCCTGGTGGCGTTGGTGGGCGTGCGCGTGGAGGCGCGGCTGGGTGAGCGACGCGGCATTGCATTAGGCCTGATGATGATTCTGCTGGCCTGCCTGGCGCGCTGGCTGATGGGCCAGGCGTCGGCGCTGCTGGTCACGGCGTTGCTCGGCGGTGCCGGGGTGGCGCTGATCCAAGCCTTGGTGCCGGCGATGATCAAGCGTGAGTTCAATCACCGCGTGCCGGTGGCGATGGGCGTGTACTCGGCCTCGCTGATGGCCGGTGGCGGGCTGGCGGCGCTGCTCAGCCCGGTGGTGGCCACGCATTTCCAGCAATGGCAGGCAGGCCTGGGGGTATGGCTGCTGCCTGCGCTGGGGGCGTTGCTGCTGTGGGCGTGGCTGCCGCTGGGTGCGGCGAAAAACCCACAGGTGGTGCCTGCGTTCCAGGGCCTGCGCAACCGTCGCGCGTGGCTGCTGGCGCTGTATTTCGGCCTGGTCAACTGCGGCTACATGAGCATGGTGGCGTGGTTGCCGGCCTACTATCAGCAACTGGGCTGGGGCGTACTGCCCAGCGGCTCGTTGCTGGCGTTCATGACCATCTTCCAGGTGATCGCCGCGCTGTTGATGCCGGTGCTGGCGCAACGCGGGATCGACCGTCGCCCCCTGCTCGCCATCAGCCTGCTGGCGCAGACCGTGGGTTACCTCGGCCTGATCCTCGCACCGCAGGAATTTCCCCACCTCTGGGTAGCCTTGTGCGGCTTCGGCCTGGGCGCGTGCTTTGCACTGAGCCTGCTGCTGACCCTCGACCACCATCGCGACCCTCGCCAGGCCGGGCAACTGGCGGCCTTTGTGCAGGGCGTGGGTTTCTTGATCAATGCGATTTCGCCGTGGCTGACCGGCTGGCTGCGCGAGCTGACCGGCAGTTTCGTCAGCGCCTGGGTGGTGCTGACGGTGACGGTGGTGGCGATGCTGGTGGTCACCCGCGTGTTCAGCCCGACGACTTATCGCACGGCACCGGCTCTATAGATATGCAATTAAGGTCTAGATAAAACACTCAAGCTTCGTTGACGGAATAAGCAGCCCCCTTAAAATCCCGGTTCTTCTACAGGATGCCGGGCACACCATGGACCTTCGCCAACTGCGCTACTTCATCGCGCTCAACGAGCATCGCAGTTTCGTGCGCGCGGCCGATGCCATGGGCATCACGCAGCCGGCATTCAGCCGCAGTATCCAGGGCCTGGAACAGGAATTGGGCTGCGTGCTGGTGGACCGCGCGAACAAGGACCTGCGCCCCACCCCTGAAGGCCAGGTGGTGCTGCAACATGCCCTGAGCCTGGTGCAAGGTGCGGCGCTGCTCAGCCATGAAGTCACGCGCATGACCAAACTCGACGCCGGCGAAGTGCGTTTTGGCAGCGATGCGGTGGCCGCCGTCAACCTGGTGCCGCAGGCCATGGCGCGGTTCATCACGGCCTACCCCAAGGTGCGCAGCGTGTTGCAGGTGGATAACTGGGAAAAGCTTGGGCGCAGCCTGAACCGCGAAGAGATCGAATTCTTTATCGCCGATGTGCGCCACTTCGAAGCCGATCCGAACTTCCAGACCCAGGCCCTGACGCCCCGTCGCAGTGTATTTTTCTGCCGCGCCGGGCACCCGCTGCTGGCCAAGGACAGCCTGTCCACCAACGACCTGTTCAGCTACCCACTGGCCGCGCCCTTGATCGCGCCGGGCATTCGCAAATTGCTGGCTAACCTGAGTGGGCGCATCGACTTTGCGCCCGCTATCGAGGTTGAGCAGTTTGCCGCGCTGGCGACCATCGTGCAGCAGTCCGACGTTATCGGCCTGGGCGCCGAAGACGCTTTCGGCGAGGGCTTCGCCAGCGGCAAACTGCAGGTGCTGCACTGGCGCAACCTGCCCCATGCGCTGGAAAGCTTGAGCAACCGCTGTGGGGTGATCAGCCGCGCTGGGGGGCGTTTGTCGCCTGCGGCGAAGGCATTGATAGAGACCCTTCTGGCGGTGGAAAACCCAGCCGATTGGCCCGCGCAAACGTCCCGAAATCATTGAAGCGCACGCCCATCTCGGCCATGACTGTATGCGCCACTTTGGCCGTCATCTGGCGGATATAAAACGGCTCCTTCACCACAAAGTGATGGATACCGTGGGTGCTGCCGAAGTTGAAGCAGAACGCCTGTAACGGCCACATCCACCAAGGGTTGAGCACTTGGGTTTGCTGGATCACATTGCCCAGTTCCACATCACCGTAGTAGTGCATGTTGGAGCTGACAAAGTGCAGGCAAAACGTGCGCAGCACGTTGGGGCCGATGATCACCACGGCGGCGATGTCAATCACCTGCATCATCTGCAAGGTGCCGGCCGACCAGTCGATGGGCGCGCCCATCAGGCCGGCGATGCCGTTGGCCGCGTGAAAGCCAAGGAAGATGTACCAGGCGCCCCAGTGCAGCAGCGCCAGCGGCGCGTACACCAGCAGCGAGCGTTTGAGGATCTTGAATTTGTGCCCCCAGGTCTTGGCGCGCAGCATGCGGATAAACGCCGACATCACGTTATCGCCGACCATCAACAACCGTGCAAAACCCCACGGTTCGCCATTGGTGATCGCGCGCTCTTCCATATCGGTTTCAGTGCCCGACACCTTGTGATGGTTGAGATGCAGGTGCCGGCGGATCCACGGGTTGATGGTGCTCGGCCGCGCGATCCACACCAGACCCATCATCAGGTTGTGGGGCAGGCGCTGCTTGCGAAAGTACATGCTGTGGATCAGGTCATGTTCCAGTTCATGGGTCAGTGACGCGAAAAACGCATTGAGCAACAGGCACGCCCACCAGGCCATATGGCCGGTGATATACAGCGCCGCCGAACCCAGCATGCCCAGCAGGGCAAAGGCCAGGATGCCCGCGCCCAACGCGTCCTGGTGCAGCAGCCAGGGGTGCTGCTGGCGCAGGCGCACGCCTTCGGCCAGCACCACTTCACGGATATGCGCCGAACGCTGCTGCGCGTTCATCTGCTGGGGACTTGCAGAAGTACCGTCCATGCTTCCATCCTCTGGTTATCGAGGCTTCCATCCTGCACCAGGCCCACGTGCAGCCTGCTAGCCCCACACGCCAACCTGTTGACCGCAAGCGCCAATCGTCATGACCGAACCCACTTCCCTCGCCAGCTGGACCCGCGCCCTGCGCAAGCAACTCGACGCCCTGGGCCTCGACAGTGCCGCGCTGTGCGCCCAGGCCGGGCTCGACGCGCAGCAGATGGACGACCCGAACGCGCGCTACCCGTTGTCGGCGACCACGCGCCTGTGGGAACTGGCGGTGCAGGCCAGCGGCGATCCGGCGATTGGTTTGCGCGTGTCGCGGTTTGTCAGCCCCACCACGTTTCACGCGCTGGGCTATGCCTTGGTCGCCAGCGGCAGCCTGCGAGAAGTGTTCGAGCGCATCGTGCGCTATCACCAAGTGGTCAGCGATGCGCTGACGCTGGAGCTTGTGCGGGACGGCGAGCGGTACCGCTTCCGCTTGCTGCAACCGCCGGGCAGCCCGGCACCGGCGCTGGAAGCCATCGACGCCTTTGCCGCGATCTATGTGCGCACCTGCCGCAATCGCCTGGGCCGCGATTACGCGCCGCTGGCGGTGTACCTGCGCCGACCGCAACCGGCCGACCCCACGCCGTGGCACACAGTGTTTCGCGCACCGGTGTTCTTTGCCGCCGAGGAAGACCGGATTGAATTTGCCGCCCAGGATTTCGACAGCCACCTGGACGACGCCAACCCAGAGCTGGCCGAGCACAACGAAACGGTGCTCAAGCGCACCCTGGCCCAACTGCAACCGCTGACGTGGGAGCGCAAGGTGCGCGGTGTGATCGAGGCGCAATTGCCCGACGGCGAGCCGAGTGCGGAACGGGTCGCCCAGGCCTTGCACTTGAGCCTGCGCAGTTTGCAACGGCACTTGGCGGATGAGGGGTGTCGGTTTGATGCACTTCTGAATGAGTGCCGGCAGAACCTGGCACTGCTGCATTTGCGGGATCCGCAGTGCTCATTGGCTGAGATTAGTCATCTGTTGGGGTTTGCTGATACCAGCAGCTTTAACCGCGCGTTCAAGCGTTGGACGGGGATGACGCCGGGGCAGTTTCGGGATGGGTTGCGGTAGGTGGATTTGTGGTGATTGTGAGGGCCTCATCGGGAGCAAGTCGAATCGTCGCACCGCCCCTCCCACATTTGAATGTATTCACAAATCAAAATGGGGGAAGGGGCTTGCCCAATAGCTCAGGCACCAGACCTTCCAGATCAATCAGCGCCCCCGATCCCGCCGCAAAACCTTCTTCACCCGCATCACCAGGGCCTTGGCCTCAAACGGCTTGAGCAAATAATCGTCCTCATGCAGCTCCAGCCCACGCAAGCGATCTTCAATCCCGCCCGGCGAGGTCAAAAACAACAGCGGTGTATCGCCCTTCTGCCGAATGGCCTGCTGCAGTTTCCAGGCATTCAGGCCGGGCAGCATGACATCCAGGATCACCAGCTCATACTCGTTACCTTCGACAAACCGCTGCGCCGCCATGCCGTTGGCCGCGACCTCTACGGTGTAGCCGGCCTCGTTCAAGCCCTGGGCCATCCGCTGTGCCTCGTCGGTTTCATGTTCCACTAGCAGCACGCGCATAACACACCTCGATTGATCAGGCCTGCAGGCTACCACCCTCAGGTATGCGCCGCCTGCCGGAGCCGCTGTACATCGATGATTTCAATCTCGCCATAGCCCAGGCGCACGATGCCTTGGGCCTGCAGGTCCTTGAGCAAGACATTGGTGGTCTGGCGCGACAGGTTCAACATCGCCGCCAGGTCTTCCTGGGGTAACTGCAACATACGCTTGGCCGGTTCGGTATCGCCGTAGCCCTCGACGATCATCAACAAGCGGTGGGCCAAGCGCACCGTGGCCGGCATCAGGCTGAGCTGTTCGAGGCCGATAAAACTCAGGCGCAACTTCTGGCTCATCAACAATGCCAGGTCGCGCCAGTAGTGCGGGCTGCCAGCGAGGATGTTCAGCATCGCCTGCTGCGGCACCTGCAACAGCGTGCACGGCCCCACTGCGCAGGCGTCGTGGGTGCGCGGCAAGCCGTCGAACAGGCAAATCTCGCCGAACCAGTAGGGCGGTTCCACCAGGCTCAGTACTGCCTCCTTGCCCTGATCGTTCACCGCACTGACGCGCAGCGCGCCGTCGAGCACCGCATACAGGCCACAGGGCGGATCGCCGCGCTTGAACAGGTATTGCCCCGCCGTCAGCTGCCGCTGCCGCGCGTGGGCCAGCAAGCTATGCTGAAAGGGTTCGGGCAGGTGGCTGAACCAGTGACCGGTGGCCAGTTGGGCGTGCCATTGCTCTGCATCCATGAGAACTCCTCAGATTGTCGCCCATCTGACAGTTGGTCACAGGCTGACAGGGCATGATCAAACATCCTACAGGAGGAATAACAATGAAAAGCCTCGTCGACCACCTCGGTCAATACGCCGCCTACCACCGCGACCCGCGCAATATCGCCAGCCACTTTATCGGCATCCCCTTGATTGTGGTGGCCGTGGCGGTGCTGCTGTCACGCCCTGAATGGACGTTAGGCGGCGTCTGGATTTCACCTGCGGTGATTGTCGCGCTGTTGTCGGCGTGGTTTTACCTGCGCCTGGAACTGGCGCTGGGCGTGCTGATGAGCGTGCTGATGGGCCTCTCGGTGTGGGCCGGGCACGTGCTGGCGGCGCAGAGCACCCTGGTGTGGCTGAGCAGCGGCATCGGCATGTTTGTGGTGGGCTGGGTGATTCAGTTTGTCGGGCATTACTACGAAGGCAAGAAACCCGCGTTCGTGGATGACGTATCGGGGCTGATCGTAGGGCCGCTGTTTGTGGTGGCGGAGCTGGCGTTTCTGCTGGGGCTGCGCCAAGGGCTCAAGCAGCAGATTGAGCAGCGCTCGGGGCCAGTAGCGCGCCGCGATCTAACGCCAAGCAAAGTCTAAATGTGGGAGGGGGCTTGCCCCCGATGAGGGTGGATCAGTCAATAAATCTGTGACTGACACACCGCTATCGGGAGCAAGCCCCCTCCCACATTGACCCCATTTCAACATTTGGTGTTGCGGTGCGCTTAGGCTTTTTGCCAGACCTTGGGTTTGAAGAACAGGGTCTCGCCACGGGCCAATCCGGTGAGGCTGTCATGGTCCTTCACCACTTCGGCCTCGATCAGATCAGTCTGGCCTTCAACCTTCAGCGTCACTCGTGTGGTAGCGCCCAGCGGCCGGATATCACGCACCTCGGCCGCATGGTGATCTTCCAGCTCATGGCGCGACAACGACACTTCGTGCGGACGGAACAGCACGTGATTGTCCTCGCCCAAATGCAGGCGGTTGGAGTCACCGAGGAAGTGGTACACAAAATCGCTGGCCGGGTTTTCGTAGACTTCACCCGGTGAGCCGATCTGCTCGATCACGCCCTTGTTCATCACCACGATACGGTCGGCGACTTCCATGGCCTCTTCCTGGTCGTGGGTCACGAACACCGAGGTCAGGTTGATGTCTTCGTGCAGGCGGGCCAACCAGCGGCGCAGCTCTTTACGCACCTTGGCGTCGAGGGCGCCGAAGGGCTCGTCCAGCAGCAGCACCTTGGGCTCTACCGCCAGGGCGCGGGCCAGGGCGATGCGCTGGCGCTGGCCACCGGAGAGCTGCTCCGGGTAGCGGTCCGACAGCCAGTCCAGTTGCACCATGTTCAGCAGCTCATGCACCTTGACCGCGATCTGGCTTTCGTTCGGGCGCTGGTTTTTCGGCTTCATGCGCAGGCCGAACGCGACGTTGTCGAACACAGTCATGTGGCGGAACAACGCGTAGTGCTGGAACACAAACCCAACGTTGCGATCCCGCACGTCGTGGCCGGACACGTCTTCACCGTGGAACACGATGCTGCCGTCATCCGGGGTTTCCAGGCCGGCAATGATGCGCAGCAAGGTGGTTTTGCCGCAGCCGGACGGGCCGAGCAACGCCACCAGCTCGCCACTCTGGATGTCCAGGTTGATGCTGTTCAGGGCCTTGAAGGCGTTGAAATTCTTGCTGACATTACGAACTTCGATCGACATGACTTATTCCTCAGCCGCACCGGCGCGCAGGCGGTTAATACGGTTCTCGCTCCACTGCTTGAGCAGCAGGATGAAGAGCGCCAGGATCAGCAGCAGACTCGCCACCGCAAACGCGGCAACGTGGTTGTATTCGTTGTAGAGAATCTCGACGTGCAGCGGCAAGGTATTGGTCACGCCGCGAATGTGGCCGGACACCACCGACACCGCGCCGAACTCACCCATCGCCCGTGCGGTACACAGCACCACGCCGTAGATCAGGCCCCATTTGATGTTCGGCACGGTCACGTGCCAGAACATCTGCCAGCCATTGGCGCCCAGCAGGCGCGCGGCCTCTTCTTCCTGGGTGCCCTGCTCCTGCATCAGCGGGATCAGTTCACGGGCCACGAACGGCACGGTCACAAAGATGGTCGCGAGCACGATGCCGGGCAAGGCGAACACGATCTGGATGTCATGTTCCTGCAGCCAGGGGCCAAACAGGCCCTGGGCGCCGAACATCAGCACGTAGACCAGACCCGCGATCACCGGCGACACCGAGAACGGCAGGTCGATCAGCGTCACCAGGATGCTCTTGCCACGGAACGAGTACTTGCTCACGCACCAGGCGGCGCTGACCCCGAACACCACGTTGAGCGGCACCGAGATCACCACGGCGATCACCGTGAGCTTGAGCGCCGACAACGCGTCGGGTTCGAGGATCGCGGTGAAGAACGCGCCGAGGCCGTTCTTCAAGCCCTGGGACACCACGATAAACAGCGGCAGCAGCAGGAACAGGAAGAACACCAGCCAGCCAAGGCCGATCAGGATACGTCGCGACACCGCGCTGCCACGCCGGGCAGCGTTGGCCGAGGACGCGGCGGAAATAGACGATTGGGACATGTTCCGCGCCTC
Source organism: Pseudomonas syringae (assembly GCF_021606685.1). Lineage (GTDB taxonomy): Bacteria > Pseudomonadota > Gammaproteobacteria > Pseudomonadales > Pseudomonadaceae > Aquipseudomonas > Aquipseudomonas syringae_R. Next base: position 867 of record NZ_WKCB01000112.1, on the reverse strand, counting down.
CTTATGGACGTTCGATGCGCCGCTGCAACAAGTTGATCAGCAGCAGCAAGACAAAGGAAACCACCAGCATCAGCACGCCAATGGAGGTGGCACCGCGGTAGTCGTATTGGTCGAGCTTGACCATGATCAGTAGCGGCAGGATCTCGGTTTTCATCGGCATGTTGCCGGCGATGAAAATCACCGAGCCGTACTCACCCACGCCACGGGCAAACGCCAATGCGAAGCCGGTCAACCAGGCAGGCAGCAAGGCCGGCACGAGGATATAGCGGAACACCTGCAACGGCTTGGCGCCCAGGCAGGCAGCGGCTTCTTCGACTTCGCGGGGGATATCCGCGAGAACCGGCTGCACCGTACGCACCACGAATGGCAGCGTGACGAAGGTCAGCGCCAGCGTGATGCCCAGCGGGCTATAGGCGATCTTGAAGCCCAGGTCAGCGGCGAACTGGCCGACCAGGCCGGTGGGCGTGTACAACGCGGTCAGCGCGATACCGGCCACCGCCGTGGGCAGGGCGAACGGCAGGTCGATCATCGCGTCGATGATCTTGCGGCCGGGGAAGGTGTAGCGCACCAGCACCCAGGCCAGCAGCGTGCCGATCACGCCATTGATCAGCGCGGCGTAGAGCGCAGTGCTGAAGCTCAGTTTCAACGCCGCCAACACACGCGGTGCGGAGATGATGTTCCAGAACTGATCCCAGGTAAGTTGAGCGGCGTGTACAAACATCGCCGCGAGGGGGATGAGTACGATCAGGCTGAGGTACACCACGGTGTAGCCCAGCGTCAGCCCGAAGCCGGGTATGACGGGGGAAATACGACGCGACATAAGAGTCCTTGGTTAAAAGGTAGAAACCACTGCAGGAGCACGCCACA
>NZ_WKCB01000111.1 GCF_021606685.1 Pseudomonas syringae | reverse complement strand
GCGCTAAATTGCGCCCCACCCCAAACGGGGCAGCCCGCCAACTCACCTGGCGGCCCACTATCCGAACTGACCCAACGCCCAACCGCGCCTCTTTAATGCGCTGCGGCGACGCGCACCCGTCAGTTGACCCAACACCGAGACGACACAGCATGAACAAGCACCTTATCGCCGTTGCCAGCGCCCTGCTGATCACAGGTACCGCCCCTGCGTTCGCCGCCAGCACCGTGGACCTGACCGTCAAGGGCATCATCACCCCGAATGCCTGCACCCCTGGCCTGTCCGGTGGCGGGGTCATCGACCACGGCAAGATGTCGGCCAAGGACCTCAACACCGACAGGACTACGCCATTGCCAGCCGTCAGCCTGCAAATGACCGTGACCTGCGATGCGCCCGTGCTTTTCGCCATCAAGGCAACGGATAACCGTTTCGGCTCGGGGTCAGGCAGCTCCTTCGGCCTGGGGTTTATCAATGGCACGCAGAAATTGGGTTTCTACAACTTGAACCTGGGCTCATTCGCCAACCCTCCGGTAGCCGATGGCGAAGTCGTGCAGGCCATTGCCTCCTTCGACAATGGCACTACCTGGGAGAGGTTCGACTCCTTCGAACACGGCCTCATGCTCTCCGTAGCCACCCTGGCAGATGTCAGCACGCCTCGCCCGACCCGGGAGCTGGTCACCGAGGTCAATTACAACGGCTTCATCAACCGCACCGACGGCCTGGACCTGAGCAACGAAGTCACTATCGACGGTTCCGCCACGCTCGAAGTGCTTTACCTGTAACCGCGCATACGCCATCGACTCTGCAACCAAAGGTGCCGTTCACCCATGAATTCCTCACCCGCTGTTTTTCTCGCCGCTGTACTGCTGGCCCCCTCCGTGCTGGCCGACAGCAGCACCGACTTCGCCGTTATCGGCACCATCACGCCCAATGCCTGTGCCCCTTCAATCTCCGGCGGAGGTGTGGTGGATTACGGAAAGATGACGGCCAAGGAGCTCAGTGCAGACCGGCCGACCTCGCTGACACCGCAGACCCTGCAACTGGAAATCCTGTGTGAAGCGCCCACTTTCCTGGCGCTGAGCACCATTGATAACCGGGCCGGTACTGCAGCGGTCAACTCGAACTGGCACGGCCTGGGCTTGACCCCCGGCAACGAGAAACTCGGCAGCGTGGGATTTGGCCTCTACAACAAGATGGCCGACGGCGTTGCCGTACGCACCGCAACTTCCAGCGATGGCGGGGCCACCTGGATACCGTCAGTGTTCCTCGGCCACAACCTGCTGACAGCGATTATCCCTGCGACCACCGGCAACTCGCCCATCGCGGTAAGGCACTTCACTGCCGATCTACGCCTTTACACCATGATCGATGCCTCCGACCGGCTGACCGTACTGGAAGAGGTGCCGCTGGACGGCTACGCCACCGTACAAATGAAGTACCTGTAACCCTCTTTTAACCGGCCCCACTCGAAAGGAAACGTGTGCCCCATGAAACTTACGCTCAATGCCCTGGCCACCGCGCTGCTGCTCAGCAGCAGCGCCTCTGCCCTGGCGGCGTCAACCGTCGACCTGACTGTCAAAGGCATCATCACCCCGAATGCCTGCACCCCTAGCCTGTCCGGCGCCGGAGTGGTCGACTACGGCAAGATTTCCGCCAAGGATTTGAACCTCACCACCCCCACACCTCTACCGCTCGCGACGCTGCAACTGAGCATCAGTTGCGAGGGGAGCACGCTGTTCGCGGTCAAAGGCAGTGATAACCGCGCGGGGTCTAACGCTTCAGGCACCTACGGGCTGGGGCTGATCAATGGCGGACAAAAACTCGGTAGCTATGACGTAGTCCTGATGAACGCGGTTGCCGACTCCGTGGCCGTCACCGTGCTGGAGTCGATGGATAACGGCGCGACCTGGTTCGACTCGGGCGATGCGGCACTGGCGCCCAGCTCACTGGGGGCATTCGGCAATCGAACCGCAGGTATCTGGTCGCCAGTACCCATTCAGCAAATGACCACCGATATGCTGGTCTACGGGCGTATCGCCCGCGCCGACAGCCTGGACCTGAGCGACGAACACCCCATCGACGGCTCGGCCACGTTCGAAGTGAAGTACCTGTAAAACCGTAGCCTCGCCGTTCGCGGCGAGGCGCCTTATTCGCACCAAACACATTGAAGACCGAATGATGAACAGAACCCTACGCCTGTGCGCGGCGCTGTTATTGCTCAACACCGGCTCTAGCGTGTTTGCCCGCAGCGCGACTGACATGACCGTCTCGGGCCTGGTCACCCCCAGCTCCTGCACTATCGCGCTGTCCGGCAGCGGCGTGATCGACCACGGCACCATCCCCGCCCATACCTTAAACCAGGAAGCGCCCACTCCCCTGCCCAGCCAATGGCTGGAGGTGGAAATTGTCTGCAGCGGTCCCATGCTGTTTGCCCTGATCGGCCTGGACAGCCGCGAGGATTCGTCCACCGCACCGGAGATCACCTACGGCCTGGGCACAAACCCCAACGTGCCCACCGAACAGTTGGGCTCCGTGGGCCTGGCGTTCGAAACCGCGCAAGGGGACGGCCAAGTCATGCAGTCTCTTGCGTCCAGCTCCCAAGGCGGCGGCTGGTCCCCTCAACCGGCCATTTACCCCAGGACCCTGATGGGCTTTGCCCGCCCCGGACGACCGTTTCCCGAACCCATCGTCACCCTGAATACCCGAATCCGCGCACAGACCATCATCAACCCGGCGAACCGCCTGACCCTCAAGCAGGACGTGCCCCTCGACGGTTCATTGGTGCTGGACCTGCGTTACCTCTAAGCCCTGTGATCATTTTAGGAGCTGCGTCATGAAGACCTATCCAACCTTGCTGGCCCTGGGCTGGCTGCTGAGCGCTCAGGTGTACGCCGACGGCATGGTGCCCGACACCTCGGTGGTGATCGTCAACGAGGCCGATGGCGAAGCCTCGGTGTCGGTCACCAACACCGACGGCAAGCTGGCGCTGCTGCACGTCACCCTCGAAAACATCCCGGAGGACGGCGAGTCCTTGCTGTTTGTCACCCCGCCCCTGGCCCGGGTCGAGGCGCACAAAAGCCAGCTGGTGCGGTTCATTCTGCAGAACCGTACGCCGCTGCAAACCCAACGCCTGAAGCGGGTGATCTTCGAAGGCATGCCCAAGGACCGCGATGCCCAGCAAGCCGGACACGCACGGGTCGGCGTGACCGTGCGACAGAACCTGCCCGTGATCATTCACCCCAAGGGCCTGGCGCCCAACCGCACGCCCTGGACCGGGCTCACCTGGTCACTCAACGATGGTCACCTGAACATCGCCAACCCCACGCCTTACGTGGTGCGCCTGGCGCAAGAGCTGCAACTGCTGCCGGGCAAACACGGCCTGGTACTGCCGCGTACCTACGTGTTACCCGGCGAAACCTTGCGGCTCAGCACCCCCCACAGCGGCACGGCCGTACGCCTGCAACCGGCCACCGTCTACGGCTTTGCCGTCGCCGCCTATGAAGCACCGATAACCGCAGCTAACGCTGAATAACGAAGTGACAGCCCTGTGACTGTCACCGGGAAGCCAGCCACCCGTTGCTGACCTCCATAACTTGAGTGCCTTACGTGAACACAGTAACCACTGACCCGGCCGGCGAAGCCGTGCCCGATTATCCAACGCGCCCCGTCCTGCTCAAGGCTGCGCTGCCGCTGACCCTGGCCCTGCTGTCGATTGAGGCGGGGGCAGATACCTTCGATGCGAAAACCCTGCACCAGCGCGGCATTGATCCGGAACTGGCCTACCTGTTGCTCGACACGCCACGCTATGCCAGCGGGCGCCACGCCGTGAGCCTGACGGTCAATGGCCAGCGCCGTGGCCGCATTGATGCGCAGGTCGACGCCCAGGGTGCGCTGTGCTTCGACCGACCGCTGCTGGACGCCGCCGACCTGGTGGTACCGCCACCGCTGGGCGCCAGCGGCTGCCATGATTTCCTCGGCGAATACCCGCAAACCGTGGTGGAGCAAGACCCCGCCAGCCTGAGCATCAACCTGGTGGTGCCTACCAATGCCCTGCGCCCCCGGCAACGCGAGCTGTCGGGTTATGAAACCGGTGGTTTTGCCGGTCTGCTCAACTACGACCTCACCGGTTTGTACAACCGTTATGGCGACGACTCCAGCCGCTTCGGCTCAGCCAATACCGAGGTGGGCTTCAACGCCGGCGACTGGATCGTGCGCAGCCGCCAGGTGCAGACCTGGCAGGATTCGCGCTCGCGCACCACGCACCTGGAAGCCTACGCCCAGCGCACGTTCGCCGCGCAGCAGGCGGTGTTGCAGGCCGGGCAGATCAGCCTCTACAACCCGGTGCTGTCTTCGGCGCAGATCACCGGCATGCAGGTGTTCACCGAACAGGCGCTGCAGGACCAGGAACAAGGCTCGACCATCAACGGCATCGCCAACAGCCCGGCCCAGGTTGAAGTGCGCCAGAACGGCGCGCTGATTCACTCCACCGTGGTACCTGCCGGGCCGTTCTCGCTGACTGACGTACGGCGCCTGAACACCCGCGCCGACGTCGAAGTCACCGTCAAGGAAAGCAGCGGCGAAGAACGGCGTTTCACCGTGCCGGCCGCCATGCTCGGCATTGGCCTGCCGGCAGCGGGTTACTCGGTGGGGGCCGGGCGGGTGCGCAATATCGGCGATACCCGGGGTGACGACCCGTGGGTGGTCAGCGCCGGTTGGAGTGGTGCGTTGAACCCTCGCCTGAGCGTGGGGGCCGGTGGGCTGCTCGCTGAGGATTACCGCGCCACGGGCGCCAGCCTGGGCCTGCTGCCGTGGCCCGACGGCCAACTGCAGCTGTCGACCCAGATTGCCGATGCCCAGCGCCAAGGGGAACGCGGGGTGCAAACCGACCTGACGTTGTCTCAACGCCTGGGCCAGGAATGGTCGATCACGGCCGGCGCCTCCCACCGAACCATGGGCTACCGAGAACTGGAAGACGCCGCCTACTACGATGCGCGCGACGACGAGGGTCGGCGCACCCGCTACCGCGACCAGCAGAGTTTAACGCTGGGCTGGGCCCACCCGTGGCTGGGGGCGTTCAACGCCGGGGTGTCGCGCACCACCACGTTCAATGGTGAAAACAGCAGCCGCGCCCTGGCGTCATGGGGCACCAGCGTGCGCGGTGTATCGCTGTCGGCCAGCGCCGAGTGGCAGGTCAGCGGCCGCCAGAATGACGAGAACGCGGTGTACCTGAACCTCAGCGTCCCCCTCGGCGAAAACCGTCGCGGCCGTGCCTGGGTGCGTAACTCCGGTGGCGAGCACCGGATCGGCCTGGGGGTGAACGAGCAAATCAACGATCAACTCAGTTACCGGGTCAGCGCCGAGCACGACAGCCGCGACCAGCAAGTGGAGTCCACCCTGGGCGTGTCCTACTTGCCGCGCTACGCGCAACTGGACCTCAACTACAGCCGCTCGGACGCCGAACGCGCAAGCTACCAGGGCGGTGCGCGCGGGGCAGTGGTGGCGCACGGCAGCGGGGTGACGTTCTCGCCGTACCCGGTGCGCGATACCTTCGCCCTGGTGTCCGTGGGCGACATGTCCGGGGTCAAGCTCACCACCCCAAGCGGCCCGGTATGGACCGATGGCCTGGGCCAAGCGGTGGTGCCGCAGGTATCCGCCTACGGCCGCAGTGCGGTGGAAGTGCAAACCCAGTCGCTGCCGCGCAATGCCGACATCAGCAATGGGCTTGCGGTGATTACCGCCGGGCGCGGCGCGGTGGACCGCGTGGAGTTCGGCGTGGCGCTGACCCGTCGCGCCTTGCTCACGGTGACCACCGACCACGGCACGCCGCTGCCGCGTGGCGCCACCGTAAGCACCGCCGAGGGCGAGTTCGTGACCCTGGTGCAGGAAGGCAGCCAGGTGTTCCTGCCGAACGTCATGGACCCGCGCCGCTTGTGGGTCAAGGCCGAGGGCATGAAGCGTTGTGAGCTGCAGGTCGACCTCGCGGAAGAAGCCGACCCGCAGGTGTATTTCGAAACCGCCCCGGCGCGCTGTGTGACGCCATGAGGACCCCTCTGATGAAGCGATTATTACTGTTGGGATTGGCCCTGGCCGCCACCGCCCAAGGCCAGGCATATGCCGATGACTGCCAGCTTAACCTGAGCCAGACGCGCCTGGATTTCGGCGTGATGAACCGCGCGGTCCAGCGTAACCCGCGCGCCGAGATCGAGCTGGGTGAGCGCCGCCTGAGCCTGAACCTGAACTGCAAGGCACCCACCGACCTGCAGGTGTTCTATCGGGCGTTGGCGGCTACCGCCGAGCGTTATCGCTTTACCGAGCGCGGCAGCTACCGCGTGCAAGTCAGCGAGGCGGTACTCGACGGCCAGGCCGTGGAACTGCGCCTGATCACCGGGCCAGGCCAGGCGCCAACCGCACGCGGCAAGACGCTCGACTGGCGAGCCGATCACGCCATCGTGCCGTTGCGCGATGGCCTGCCGACCACCGGCAGCAGTTTTTCGGCGCAGCTGCAGGTGAACGCCTGGGCCCAGGCCGACGCCACGCAAGTGCGCGACGCCGTGACCTGGGAGGCCACTGGGCTGATCGACGCCGTCGCTACGGGCCGCGCGCGTGAGCTGTCCTTGCAGGCAGGCTTCGCCCCCGCGGCCTGCGAAGCCAACCTGTCCAACGGCGGTATTGTCGATTTTGGCCGCATGTGGGCCAAAAGCCTGAGCGCCGACAAGGAAACCGGCCTGGCCTCGCGCAACTTGATGCTGAACATCGGCTGCGACGGCCCGACCCACTTTGCGTTGCGCATGCAAGACAACCGCAAAGGTTCGGCCACCGGCGGCACCGACGAAACCGCCTACGGCCTGGGGGTGGATGACAGTCGCAATAAAATCGGCCGCTACTTCCTGTATTTCGACCCTTTCGACTTGCGCGCCGATGCCCTGCCCCAGGTCTATCGCACCGACTCCACCACCGGTGGCGTGGCCTGGAGCAGCTCCAGCGCCTACCCCATTCCCATCGGCAGCAACAGCCTGCTGGGCTTCACCGCAACACCCGGCAGCCATGCCGGCCCCACGGCAATCCAGAACTTGAGCGGGCAGATCAGCGTACGCGCGGTTCTGTCGCCCATGAACAGCCTGGACCTGCGCACAGACGTCGTGCTCGATGGTTCGGGCACGATTGAAATCATCTACCTCTGATCAAGGAGTATGGCCATGAACCTACGCCAGCTTTCCCTCGCAATGCTGACCCTGATGGGCCTCAGCGCCAGCGCCATGGCGGCGTCCAGTACCGACCTCACCCTCACCGGCCTGCTCACGCCCAGCGCCTGCACCCCTGCGCTGTCGAGCAGCGGGCTGATCGATTACGGCAAGATTTCCCAACAGGACTTGAACGCCGATCGCGGCACACGGCTGCCCGTGCGTTACCTCACCGTGACCATCAACTGCGAGGCCCCGAGCCGTTACGCCCTGCGCATGGGCGACAACCGTGACGGCACCGCCAACGTCAACAGCGAAATCTACTACGGGCTAGGGCTCGACCCGAGCGGCAACAAGATCGGCCTGTTTTCCCTGAGCTTCGACCCCAAGCAGACGGTGATAGACGCCCTGCCTCAGGTCTACGGCACCGAGTCGACCTCCGGCGGCATCGCCTGGCGTACCGCCAACAGCAACCCTATCGACATCGGTTCACGCAGCTTTCTGGGCTTCACCGACACCGCCGGCAGCACCAGCGGACCGGTGGCGTTTCAGAGCCTGAGCAGCACGATCAGGGTCGACACGATCATCGTGGCCACCAAGAACCTGGACCTGCGCGGTGACGTGCATATCGACGGTTCCAGCACAATGGAAGTGTTGTATCTCTAGACCTTCTCGCTGGTGACGGCCACATACCGCGCGCGCCCCGCGCCCCACCCCGCGATGATCGCGCCGACGCCGATCACCGCGAAGATCCAGCCGATTGCACTCCAGCCGCCGGTCCAGTCATGCACCAGGCCGACGGCGAACGGGCCCATGGACGCCAGGGTGTAGCCGATGCCCTGGGCCATGCTCGACAGGTTGGCTGCCACATGGGAATCGCGCGAGCGCAGCACGATCAAGGTCAGCGCCAGGCTGAACGTACCGCCCTGGCCCAGGCCCAACAGAATCGCCCAGCCCCACAAGCCGTCGAGCGGCGCATACAGGCAGCCGAACAGGCCGCCGAGGGTCAGCAGCATCACCACCACAATCGCCAGGCGCTGGTCTTTGCCCCGCGTGGCCAGCCAGGGCGCGGCCAGCGAGCTGAACAATTGCACGATGATCGAGCCGGACAACGCCAACCCGGCTTGGGTCGCCGTCAGGCCACGCCCGATCAGGATCGACGGCAACCAGCCGAACACGATGTAGGCCAGGGACGATTGCAGGCCCATGTACACCGTCACCTGCCAGGCCAGTGGGTCACGCAGCAAGCCCCTGACCCGGTAAGCGACGTGATGGGCACCGTGCTTCTGGCCGACCTGGGGCAGCCAGAACAACGCCGCCACCAGCGCCGGCAGAATCCAGAAGCCAAGGCCGACGGGCCAGCTATCGCCAAAGTAGTGGCTCAGCGGCACGGTGGCCCCTGCCGCCAACGCGGCGCCCAAACACAAGGCCATGGTGTAGACACCGGTCATGGTGCCCGCCTGCTTGGCGAAGTCGCGCTTGACGATGCCCGGCAGCAATACGCCGATGATGCCGATACTCGCGCCGGCGATCAGGCTGCCGGCGAACAACCCCACCTCGCCGAACGAACTGCGCAGGATGATGCCGGCGGCCAACGTCAGCAAGATTCCCAGCACCACTCGCTCGGCGCCAAAACGTCGGGCCAGGATCGGCGCCGTGGGGGCGAACAGGCCCAGGCACAACACCGGCAACGTGGTCAGCAAGCCGGCCTTGGCCGCCGACAAGCCCAGGCTGCTGGAAACGTCGGCCAGCAACGGCGACATGCTCGACAGCGCCGGGCGCAGGTTAAGTGCTACCAGGATCAGGCCCAGCAGCAACAGCCACGGGCGGCTCACCGTCGGGTGCGCCTGCTGCACGGCGTCGTCATCGGCCTCCGCGTCGATCAGCAGTTGTTCGAGTTCAGGTGTGCGCTTGGCTTCATGGTTCATTGATCAACTGCCGGCAGAGGGATTTGGCGCGTTCCGGGTCCTGGTGTTCGACGGCGTCGAGCAGCGCGACATGCAGGTCGAACACGGCTTGTCGACGCGGTGAAATGTTCAGGGTCTGGCGCAATTGGGCGGCGACGATGGCGGAGAAGTATTGATACAGCTCGCTCAATGCCGGGTTGCGCGCAGCATTCACCAGGCGTGTGTGGAACACCAGGTCGGCGCTGATATAGGCCTCCAGGTCACCGTGGTAAAGCGCGGCGCTGGCCTTGAGGGCTTCGTGCAAACCTTGGAGGTCTTCCTCGGTACGGCGCAGCGCGGCGAGGCCGATGGCCTCCACTTCGAGAATCTGCCGCGTCTCTTGCGCCTGCTCGAGCGTGCAGTGCGACAACGCCCGCATTGCGCCCAGTGGGTCGGTGATTGAGCGCAGGTAACTGCCGTCGCCCTGGCGGATTTCGATCAAACCCGAGAACGCCAGCACCCGCATGGCCTCGCGCACGGTATTACGACTGATGCCCAGCTCGGCGGACAACTCGGGCTCGGTGGGCAAGCGTTCGCCAACGGCCCATTTACCCTCGGCAATACGCCAGCGCAGTTGCTCCAGGGCCTGATCGACCAGAGAGCGTTTGATCAGGGGGGCGATGTCTGTCATGGATTTTTCACTTTCGTCCAATCATAGGATGAATTTTCCCACAGCCTATTCGGAGTTGCCTACAAGGGCAAGGCACTAGGGTTCTTAGGCAGGGAAAGGAGCAGTATTTTCGATTGGTAAAATTACCCTCAGAGGGTAATTATTGAACTCAGGTGTCTTATGGAAAAGTACACACCTCATTACGATCTGGCGACGATAAAGGCGGATGTGCGACGGCTTGGTGCTAAGGCTTTCACACGTGCGGCAAAGAAAACCGCAGGGGCTCTCGACCTTGATCTCGCTGAAATGCAAGCGGTCGTTTTCGAACTGCAAAAAAGGATGTTGTACAAGTCGATGACCACTTATGCCGATCACCGGGTCTGGCATGACGTTTACCACATCCATTCACACGGTCTGGAGATTTACATCAAGGTCACTTACTGCTCAGGTAGTAACCCACCGGTGATCTCCTTCAAAGGGATGAACCCATGAAAACGCAACAGTGCTGTATCTGTGGCGCCCCCGACGCCATGACACGCTTTGAAGGCCGCAGCGAAACCCTGCGTATAAAAGGTATGGAGCGGCGCATTGATGATCTTTCGGGGTGGGAATGCCAGGTCTGCGAGGACGGCATGTATGACCCCGACAGCTGCGACCGCCATGCCAAGGCAAGCGATGATCTGCTCCACGCCGCCCGAGGGATGATGGGTGCCGAACTGAAGCGTATCCGCCGCAAGCTGCACCTCACGCAAAAAGAAACCGTGCAATTGCTCTCCGGTGGCGGGCACAACGCATTCTCACGCTACGAACGCGGCGAAATAACGCCGCCCAAACCGCTGATGGTATTGCTGCGTCTACTGGATCGTTACCCCCACTTGCTCACCGACGCCAGAGAACTGGCCGAAGGTGCAGACCTGCGCAACGCTTTCAGTTACACCACCAACAACGAAACGCAGGAAGCCCTGAAAGCCTCCTAGACAGGCAAAAATAAACCCGGCACCAGGCCGGGTTTATTTGTTCAAACATCGATCAATGCAGAATCTGGCTCAAGAACAACTTGGTCCGATCATTCTGCGGGTTGTCGAAGAAGTCGTTCGGCGCCGCTTGCTCAACGATCTCGCCCTTGTCCATGAAGATCACGCGGTTGGCCACGGTGCGCGCGAAGCCCATTTCGTGGGTCACGCACAACATGGTCATGCCGTCTTCGGCCAGGCCGATCATGGTGTCGAGTACTTCCTTGACCATTTCCGGGTCCAGCGCCGAGGTCGGTTCGTCGAACAGCATGATTTTCGGCTTCATGCACAGCGCGCGGGCAATCGCCACACGCTGTTGCTGGCCGCCGGACAGTTGCCCCGGAAACTTGTGAGCCTGCTCTGGAATGCGCACGCGCTCAAGATAGTGCATGGCAATTTCTTCGGCCTTGCGCTTGGGCATCTTGCGCACCCACATCGGTGCCAGCGTGCAGTTCTGCAGGATGGTCAGGTGCGGGAACAGGTTGAAGTGCTGGAACACCATGCCGACTTCACGGCGGATCGCTTCGATCTGCTTGAGGTCGTTGGTCAGTTCCACGCCATCCACCACGATGCGGCCCTGCTGGTGCTCTTCCAGACGGTTGAGGCAGCGGATGGTGGTGGACTTGCCCGAACCCGACGGGCCGCACAGCACGATACGCTCGCCTTGCTTGACGTTGAGGTTGATGTCTTTCAACACATGGAACTGGCCGTACCACTTGTTGACGCCCTGCATCTGGATAATGCCTTCAGGGCTCACAGGCTGTTTGATCGCTTCGCTCATAACATCAACTCCTAACGCTTGTGGCCTGTGTCGAGCTTGTGTTCCAAATGAATGGAATAGCGCGACATACCAAAACAGAAAATCCAGAACACCAGGGCTGCAAACACATAGCCTTCAGTGGCCATGCCCAGCCATTTAGGGTCGGCGGCAGCTTGCTTGACGCTGTTGAGCAGGTCGAACAGGCCGATGATGATCACCAGGCTGGTGTCCTTGAACAGCGCAATAAACGTGTTGACGATACCCGGGATCACCAGCTTCAGGGCTTGCGGCAGAATCACCAGGCCCATGCTGCGCCAGTAACCCAGGCCCATCGCCGCGGCCGCTTCGTACTGCCCCTTCGGAATTGCTTGCAGACCGCCGCGTACCACTTCGGCCACGTAGGCCGACTGGAACAGGATCACGCCGATCAACGCGCGCAGCAGCTTGTCGATGCCCATGCCTTCAGGCAGGAACAACGGCAACATCACCGAAGACATGAACAGCACGGTGATCAACGGTACGCCGCGCCAGAACTCGATGAAGGTCACGCAGACCACACGAATCGCCGGCATGTTCGAACGCCGTCCCAGCGCCAGCAGGATACCCAGCGGCAAGGCGCCGGCGATGCCGACGGTGGCGATCACCAGGGTCAGCATCAAGCCGCCCCATTGGCTGGTGGCCACGTTGGCCAGGCCGAACACCCCGCCGTGTAGCAGGCAGAACGCAATGATCGGGTACAGCACCAGGAAACTCAGGCCGTAGATCGCCTTGCGCTTGAAACGCGAGATGAACAACGGCGCCACACCGACGATGGCCAGCCACACGGTCAGGTCCACGCGCCAGCGCAGGTCGCCGGGGTAGTAGCCGTACATGAACTGCCCGAAGCGCTGTTGGATGAAGACCCAGCAGGCGCCTTCCTTGGTGCAATCGGCGCGCGTGGTGCCGACCCAGTTGGCGTCCAGGATCGCCCAATGCAGGATCGGCGGCACCACCAGATAGACCAGGTAGAACGCCAGCAGCGTCAACAGCGTGTTGAGCCAACTGGAAAACAGGTTGGCGCGCATCCATGCCATCGGCCCGAACACTTTGTTCGGCGGCGGCATATCAGGTTTGAAAGTATGCGAACTCATGTGCGTTTCCTCACCGCTCGATCAGCGCAATGCGCTTGTTGTACCAGTTCATCAGCAGGGAAATGCTGATGCTGATCGCCAGGTACACGCTCATGGTGATGGCAATGACTTCGATGGCCTGGCCGGTCTGGTTGAGCACCGTGCCGGCAAACAGCGAAACCATTTCCGGGTAACCGATACCGGCGGCCAACGACGAGTTTTTCGCCAGGTTCAGGTATTGGCTGGTCAGCGGCGGAATGATCACCCGCAGGGCCTGCGGGATGATGACCTTGCGCAGCGTCGGCCCAGGGCGCAGGCCCAGGGAGCGCGCGGCTTCGGTCTGGCCGTGGCTGACGGACTTGATGCCCGACCGCACGATCTCGGCGATAAACGCTGCCGTATAGACGGTAAGCGCCAGCGTCAACGCGAGCAGTTCAGGGATCAATACCCAGCCGCCGACAAAGTTGAAGCCTTGCAGCTTGGGCATTTCCCAGTGCAGCGGCGCGCCGAAGACCAGGGTGCACAACGCCGGGATCACGATGAACAGCGCCAGGCCCGCCCAGAACTTATGGAACGGTACACCGGTCGCTTCAAAGCGCTTGTTGGCCCAACGCGCCATCAGCACGGTTGCCACGATGGCCACGACAATGCTCACCACAAACGGCCAGAAACCGTCAGCCGCCAACGCGGCCGGCATGTTCAGGCCCCGGCTGCTGACAAAGAAGGTATCGCCGAAGTTGTGGCTGTTACGCGGCCCGGGCATGGTCAGGAATACCGCGAAATACCAGAACAGGATCTGCAGCAACGGTGGAATGTTGCGGAACACTTCCACATACACAGTCGCCAGCTTGTTGATCATCCAGTTCGGCGACAGCCGCGCCACGCCGATGATGAACCCGAGCAGCGTCGCCAGGATCACGCCGATAAACGTCACCAGCAAGGTGTTGAGCAAGCCGATCACAAACACCCGGGCATAGCTGTCCGATTCGGTGTAGTCGATCAGGTGCTGCGCGATGCCGAAGCCGGCACTGCGCTCAAGAAAGTCGAAACCCGAGGTAATGCCCCGGTGTTGAAGGTTGGTCTGGGTATTGTTGAAGAGGTACCAGCCCAGCGAGATCACCGCCACAATCGTGATGATCTGGAAGAGCCACGCACGCACTTTGGGATCGCTGAAGCTGAGCTTCTGCTTTGGTGCGCCGATTTGATTTTGCATGAAGTGCCCCGGAAATAATGGAACAGAACATCACCCGGTGGTTGGCCCACCGGGTGACAGAACCATCAGCGATCAGCGCACAGGTGGTGCGTATTGAATGCCGCCGGCGTTCCACAGCGCGTTCAGGCCACGGTCGATTTCCAGCGGGGTGCTTTTGCCCAGGTTGCGCTCGAACACTTCACCGTAGTTACCGACTTGCTTGACGATCTGTACAACCCAGTCTTTCTTCACTTTCAGGTCTTTGCCGTATTCGCCGTCAGCACCGAGCAGACGCGCAACGTCCGGGTTCTTGGTGGACTTGGCTTCAGCTTCGACGTTTTTGGAGGTGATACCGGCTTCTTCAGCGTTGAGCATGGCGTAGCCAACCCAGCGCACGATGGCCAGCCACTCGTCGTCGCCGTTACGCACGACCGGGCCCAACGGTTCTTTGGAAATGGTTTCCGGCAGAACCACGTAGTCTTTCGGCGCGGCCAGCTTGCTGCGCTGGGCGAACAGTTGGGACTTGTCGGAAGTCAGCACGTCGCAACGACCGGATTCCAGCGACTTGGCGCTTTCATCGGAGGTGTCGAAAGTGATCGGGGTGTACTTCAGGTTATTGCCACGGAAGTAATCGGAAACGTTCAGCTCAGTGGTGGTACCGGCCTGGATGCAGATGGTTGCACCGTCCAGTTCCTTGGCACTTTTAACGCCCAGCTTGTTGTTTACCAGGAAGCCGATGCCATCGTAGTAAGTGATGAAGCCTGGGAATTTCAGGCCCATGCCCGCATCGCGAGAGCTGGTCATGGTGGTGTTGCGGGACAGGATGTCGACTTCGCCGGACTGCAGCGCGGTGAAACGCTCCTTGGCGTTCAACTGGCTGAATTTGACCTTGGTTGCATCACCGAACACAGCAGCAGCTACAGCGCGGCAAACGTCAGCGTCGATCCCGAGGATCTTGCCGCTGGCATCCGGCACCGAGAAACCCGGCAGACCGTCACTCACGCCACATTGCACGAAGCCTTTTTTCTGCACGGCGTCCAGGGTGGCGCCAGCTTGGGCGAAACCGCTGACACCCAGTACAGCCGCCGCGCAAACGATGGCCAGGGTGGATTTCAATACCTTCATTCAAACCTCCAGTTTTGCTCTTGTTGTGTCGGAGCTCGAACCCCACCGCACCCTTTTGAGGCGACCTTGACCCGTGTTGGCTTTTTTTAGGGTCAAACGGTTTGAGGCTGTCGCTATAAGTCCAGTTGCTATCCCACACGCGGCAGTCACTGATAGTGTTACCGCCGTAAGAGAGACCTGACATCGCGTTATGCATAGCAAGCGCCGTACCAGAGTCACGGCTGAGCCGTTTCAGCCCATGGTCAAGAGCAAAAGATTCAACCTTGCGACATCTACTTAACAGATCCACTCGCCACGCACCGTTCCGACGCACCCAATCGGAGCGCACGCACATATTTGGAGCAGACATGACCGAACCCTTGATTCTTCAGCCCGCCAAGCCCGCAGACGCCTGCGTTATCTGGTTGCATGGCCTGGGTGCCGATCGCTACGACTTCCTGCCCGTGGCCGAAGCCCTGCAGGAAAACTTGCTGACCACCCGCTTCGTTTTGCCCCAGGCC
>NZ_WKCB01000110.1 GCF_021606685.1 Pseudomonas syringae | reverse complement strand
ACCCCTAACACCGCGGTTCTGCCTGACAGATCCGCGGTGTTTTTTATGGGGCCTGCTTCGCAGGCCAACGCGGGCAAGCCCGCTCGCCACATAAACCCATCAACCACCACGACGCCGTTCTTCACCACAAGCCCGGCTCCCCGGGACAATCCGCTTCATCCGACAAAGTAGTTAGCCTGCTTTCTTTTCCCGCAAGCCCTTGCCATCATGCCCTCACCGCCCGCCCGCGAACGAGTGACCATGCCTGACGCCGCCCCCTCCTCCCTGTCGATCACCTTGAAGATCGTCTCGATCGTCTTCTACACCTTCATCGCCTTTATCTGCATCGGCCTGCCGATTGCGGTCATTCCAGGTTATGTGCACGAACAACTGGGCTTCAGCGCCGTGGTCGCCGGGGTAGCCATCGGCTCGCAGTACCTGGCCACCCTGCTCAGCCGTCCCATGGCCGGGCGCATGTCCGACAACGTGGGCACCAAGCGCGCCATTGTGCTGGGGCTCGCGGGTATTCTGATCAGTGGCGTGCTGACCTTTATCGCGACGCTGCTGCAGAGCATGCCCAGCGTCAGCCTGGGTATTCTGATCGCTGGGCGCTTGCTGCTGGGCGTGGCTCAGGGCCTGATCGGCGTGGGCACCATCAGTTGGTGCATGGGCGCGGTAGGTGCGGAACATACCGCGCGCTCGATTTCCTGGAATGGCATTGCGTCCTACGGCGCCATCGCCATCGGTGCACCGCTGGGCGTGGTGATGGTCGCGCAATATGGCTACACCAGCCTCGGCCTTGCGTTGTCGGTATTGGCGGCGCTGGGCCTGGCGCTGATCCGCAATAAACCGTCAGTGCCGGTGGTGCGCGGTGAACGTCTGCCGTTCTGGGCGGTGTTCGGACGCATCGCGCCGTTTGGCGCCAGCCTCTGCCTGGCGTCTATCGGCTATGGCACGCTGACGACCTTCATTACCCTGTACTACCTCAATCGTGGCTGGGCCGGCGCGGCGTATTGCCTCACGGTATTCGGCGTGTGCTTTATCCTGTCGCGCCTGGTATTCATCTCGGCGATCAGCCGCTTTGGTGGCTTTCGCGCAGCGATTGCCTGCATGACCATCGAGACGTTCGGCCTGACCCTGCTGTGGCTGGCGCCGTCCACCAGTGTCGCGTTGATCGGTGCGGGGCTGACTGGCTTCGGCTTGTCGCTGGTGTACCCAGCCCTGGGCGTGGAGGCCATCAAGCAAGTGCCCAATAGCAGCCGGGGTGCGGGGCTGAGTGCGTATGCGGTGTTTTTCGACCTGGCCCTGGCGATCGCCGGGCCACTGATGGGCGCCGTGGCACTGAACTTAGGCTACGGCTGGATTTTCTTCTGCGCCGCCTTGCTGTCGGTCACAGCCCTGGGCCTCACGCTGCTGCTCAAGCGTCGCGCCTACTGATCGGCGGTCTGCAAACCGGCACGGGTGGATTGCCCAAGGGTGTGGGTGAAAAATCGCCCGGCCTCGGAGATCAGGTCGCGGTGGATGCCTTCGCGGTCGACACCGTCGGCATCGGTGCAGATGGCCGGCATCGCGGCCAATTGGTCACTGTCACACGGCGCCATGAACACAAAGTGACCGGCCCCGGCCAGCAGCTTGAAGTCCGGCGGTTCAGGCAGCTTGCGCGCCAGGGCGGCAGCGTTCTTGTCCACGGCAACCAGTTTGTCGCCGTCGCCACTGTAGAGCAGCACCGGCACGTGCACGTCGGCCAGGGTGTGGCGGCCGAACATCAGGCTCAACGGCGCCATCAGCATCAAGGCATGGATGCGCGGGTCGGCTTGCGGCTGCAAGTCATCGCGGTCCATCACCAACTCGCCTTTGGTGGTACAGGCGTCACGGTCTTCCGGGCGCTCCTGGCAATAGCGGCGCAGGCGATCGAAATCCGGCTTGGCGCCCGCCAGGATCAACGCCGTCTCGCCACCGGCGGAATAGCCGATAACGCCCACCTGATCGATGTTGACGAACGGCGACAGCATCGGGTCGCCCAGCGTCGCCGTGATCGCTTGGGAAATCTGGATCGGCCGGCCATACAGGTTGCTCACCGTGCCCAGTCGGCTGTGGTCCTTGTAGTTGTCACCCGGGTGCAACACCGCGACCACCACAAAGCCTTTGCGCGCCAGGGACGTAGCCAGGTCATGCAGGGCCAGCGGCGTGCCGGTGTTGCCATGGGACAGCATCAGCATCGGGAAGCGCCCGATGGCGATCCTGGAATCTTCGGTGGCGGCGACGTGATAGGCGCCCAATTGCGTGGTGTGCTCAAGGCCGGTAGACGGGTAGAACGCCACAGCCTTCATCGGTTGCTGGTCCAGCGGGTCCAGAAACGTCATGCGGTGGAAGCCCACACTCCAATGGGGGTGCGGCCCAGGTGCGGCGTGCACTGAAATCAGGCCGCCGAGCAGGGAAAGAACCATAACAGCACAAAGACGCATCATGGGGATGTCCACCTTTGCTGCGTGAGAACCAACATATCGAAAGAAAAGCCCTGGGTGTCAAACCCAGGCTTGCACAACTTGGGCCACATTAAAAAAGACAGCGGGCAAACGAAAAAACTCCGCACCCTGCTCGCGTTCAGGCGAGCAGAATACAGAGTTTAGGCGCTCGGCTTCAGATTGAAACCGCGAGCAACGCAAATTTACACAAGCCTTACGCGGCAGCGAACAGTTGTTCGTTGATCTGCACGTTGGCGTCGTTCAAGGACTTGCTGCGCACTTCATCACCGTAGGCCAGGCCTTCGGCACGGACGATTTCGATGTCGGTGATGCCGAGGAAACCGAACAGCAGTTTCAAGTAGCCTTCATGGGCTGCGCCCGACGCTTGCCCGGCATGCAGGCCACCGGCGGTGGACACGATGATGACTTTTTTGTTGCCGCACAGGCCTTCAGGGCCGGCTTCGGTGTAGCGGAAGGTCTGG
Organism: Pseudomonas syringae; assembly: GCF_021606685.1. GTDB lineage: Bacteria > Pseudomonadota > Gammaproteobacteria > Pseudomonadales > Pseudomonadaceae > Aquipseudomonas > Aquipseudomonas syringae_R. The sequence continues at coordinate 12,687 of NZ_WKCB01000110.1, read as the reverse complement.
CCGGCGACGGCAATGCGGTCGATCCAGGCTTTGAGCTGGGTGGGGATGGTGAAGTTGTACATAGGTGCACCCACCACGATGGCATCGGCGGCCAGGAACTCGGCCAGCGACGATGCGCTCAACTCGGCTTCGTGCTTTTGCGCGGCATCGCGCAGGTCGGCGGCGGTGCCCAGTGCACCCAGGGTCGCGCCGGAGAAGTGGTTGATGGCTTCGCTGGCCAGGTCGCGGTAGGTGACTTCCACACCCGCATCAGCCGCTTGCCAGGCCTTGACCACACCCGCGCTGAGCTGACGGGAAGCCGAGTTGTCGCCGAGGATGCTGGAATCGATATGCAACAGTTTCATGGGAAAGCTCCAAAGTAGGGTCAGGGGTGTCGATAAGATGTTGGTAAGCCTACGCATCAAACCAATAGCCGATAAGACCCTTGAAATGCGATAGTTTGTCCCACTGACAGGACAATAGGCCGACCATGCAAGACCTCAATGACCTTTACTATTTCGCCAAAGTCGTCGAAGCCGGCGGTTTTGCGTCGGCCGGGCGGCTGTTGGGGGTTCCCAAGTCGCGGCTGTCGCGGCGGATTGCCGAACTGGAAGAGCGCCTCGGCGCCCGACTGCTGCAACGCACCACCCGCCAATTGACCCTCACCGCCGTCGGCGAGCGCTACTTACGCCATTGCCAGGCCATGCTGCTGGAGGCGGAAATGGCCGATGAGGCCGTGGCCAGCATGTCCAGCGAACCCCGTGGGCGCCTGCGGGTCAGTTGCCCGGTGGGCATGGCGCAGCACATCCTGCCGGAACTGGTGGCGGGGTTTCTGGCGGCGCACCCGCTGGTGCAACTGGAAATGACCCTGGTCAACCGCCGCGTCGACCTGGTGGCCGAAGGCATCGATGTGGCGCTACGCGTCCGTGAAATGGGCGATGAAGACCCGCTGCTGGTGACCAAGCGGCTGCGCCAGGCACAGATCGCGCTGGTCGCCAGCCCTGCACTGTTGCGGGATCGGCAAGTCAATACTCTCGAGGACCTCAAGCAGTTGCCGATACTCGGCGCGCTGGAGGCCGATCGCCTGGTGCACCAGCGCATTCTCGACCCCCAGGGCAACGCCCACGAACTGGCAATGGAGGCCCGCCTGGGCATCGATGATTTCATCGTGCGCCGGGCCAGCGCGGTCATGGGCCTGGGCTTTACCGTGCTGCCAATGATGTATTGCGAAGAGGAATTGGCCAGCGGGCGTCTGGTGCAACTGCTGCCGGAATGGTCGTTGCCGGGCGGCTGGTTGCAGGCTGTGTACCCGCATCGGCGCGGCGTGCTGCCGGCCATTCGCGCCTGGATCGATTACCTGGAAGAAGGCTTCAAGGGCTGTGGAGATCGTTTGCTATGAACATGACTGAAGAACACGTCGCGCGCTTCTGCCTGAGCCTGCCCGGCGCGCGCGAAGACTATAAATGGGGCGGTGTGCGGGTATTTTCGATTGCCGGCAACAAGATGTTCGCCCTGCAAAACCTGCGCGGTGACTCGCTGGCGTTCAAGGTCGACAAGGAACTGTTCCTCGGCCACGTCGACCGCCCGGGCATCCACCCGGCGCCGTACCTGGCGCGGGCGCAGTGGATCATCATGAACACGCCCTACCCACTGGGCGCCGAGGAGCTGCGGGGCTTGCTACAGCGCTCCCACCAGTTGGTGGTGAGCAAGCTGCCCAAGCGCACGCAGATCGGCTTGCTGCTAGAGGACTGAAAGCAACGTGCCGCCGAGGAACAGCTGGTCGAGCCAGAACACTTGGTGCAACAGCACGATCACCCAGAACAACACCTGATACGACACCTTGCGCGTCTTGTGGCGAAACACTTGCTGGGCAATCAGCGCGCCCGGCCAGCCGCCCGCCAGTTCCACCGCGTGCAGGATGTTCTCCGGGGTGCGCCAGCGGTCGGTACGCGCCTTGCGCTTGTCGCTCCAGTACAGGAAAAACGCGATCACGCTGACCACGCCATAGGCCACCAGTGGGATCACCGTTTCGCCGCGCAGCCACACCAGCACTGAGCCTACCAGCGGTGCCGCGCACACCAACACAAAAATCGCGGCTTTGAGGCGTGGGTGCTGTATCGTCATGCCTGGGCCGCTGTCCAGTCGATCCAACCGAACTGCCAGGTCGCCAGGATCAGCAAGCCGAACGCAATGCGGTACCAGGCAAACGCCGCATAGCTGTGGCTGGCAATGAACTTGAGCAGGCCCTTGACCGCGATCATCGCGAAGATGAACGAGGTCACAAAGCCGAGCGCGAACACCGGCAGGTCGGCCGGCTGGAACAGGTCGCGGTACTTGTAGCCCGAGTACACCGCCGCACCGACCATGGTCGGCATCGCCAGGAAAAACGAGAATTCGGTGGCGGTCTTGCGCGACAACCCAAACAGCAGGCCGCCGATAATCGTCGAGCCCGAGCGCGAGGTGCCCGGGATCATCGCCAGGCACTGGGCAAAACCGACCTTGAGTGCGTCCTTCCAGGTAATCTCATCGACGGTCTCGGCATGCACCGCATGCTCGCGGCGTTCGGCCCACAACATGACGATGCCGCCCACCACCAATGCCGTGGCCACGGTGATCGGGTTGAACAGGTAGTGGTGAATCAGGTCGGCAAAAATCACCCCCAGCACCACCGCCGGCAGAAACGCGATCAGCAGGTTGAGGGTAAAGCGCTGCGCGTTGCGCTGGGTGGGCAAGCCCGTGACAACGTCGAGGATCTTGCGCCGGAACTCCCAGACAACCGCCAGGATCGCGCCGAGCTGAATGATGATGTTGAACGCCATGGCGCGTTCGCCGCCGAAGTCCAGCAAGTCGGCGACAATAATCTGGTGGCCGGTGCTGGAGATCGGCAAGAACTCCGTCAACCCTTCCACTACGCCGAGGATCAATGCCTGAACGGCAGTCCACAAATCCATACTTCCCCCAAAGGTCATGCTCAACGGCATGCCTTAATAATCTTTTTTAGTGGTTCACTGACGACAAGGCCCGGCGGTGATGTTCAACGCCAGTTTATGAAAAAGCGTGCAGAAATTTCGTGAAAAATCAGGCGCTACTCAGGTTTTCCGATTTCAGGCCGAAAGCCTATCAGACAAGCCGGAAAAGTCGATGCGGCGCCCACAATTATAAAAAGCACGGAGTGACAGGACGATGAACAGTTTGCGCAATATGTCGATCAGCCGGCGACTCTGGCTGATCCTGATAGTCGCCGTGCTGATGCTGCTGGCGTTGGGCTTGCTGATGCTCAAGCAGATCCATGACGACCTGTACCAGGCCAAGCGCCAGCAGACCCAACACGTGGTCCAGACCGCCAGCGGGATTCTGACCTTCTATCACGGCCTCGAAACCACCGGCGTAATGACGCGCGACGCCGCGCAGAAACAGGCCCTCAGCGCCGTGCGCGGTTTGCGCTATGACCACGACGACTATTTCTGGATCAACGACCTCACGCCAGTGATGATCATGCACCCGGCCAACCCCAAGCTCGACGGCCAGAACCTCTCGGCGATCCGCGACCCCGACGGGTTTGCGGTGTTCAACGAGTTCGTGCTCCTGGCCAAGGCCAAGGGCGCCGGCATCGTCAATTACCGATGGCCCAAGCCGGGAGCCGATGCGCCGGTGGCGAAAACCTCGTACATCCAACTGTTCGAACCCTGGGGCTGGATTATCGGCTCCGGCGTGTACGTGGATGATGTGCAGGCCGAGTTCAGCGGCCAGGTCTGGAAAGCCTCGTTTATCGGCCTGGGCATTGCGCTGGTGATGGGCTTGCTCGTCACGCTGATCGCCCGCAGCATCGTGCGGCCGTTGCAGGCAGCGGTAAACGCCATGGCCAATATCGCCAGCGGCGAAAGCGACCTGACCCGCAGCCTCGACACCCATGGCCGCGATGAGGTCACCCAACTGTCCCAGCACTTCAACAGCTTTACCGCCAAGCTGCGCCAGGTAGTGGGCCAGTTGCAGGTGTGTGCCAATGCGCTGGGCCAGTCCTCCTCGGAGCTGGGCACCAACGCCACCCAGGCCCACGACCGCAGCCAGCAGCAATCCCAACAGATGGAACTGGTGGCCACCGCGATCAATGAAGTGACCTATGGCGTGCAGGATGTGGCCAAAAACGCCGAACACGCCGCCAGTGAAATGCGCGACGCCCAAGCCCAGGCCCAGCAAGGCCAGGTCAATATCGACAGCAGCCTGCAACAGATCGACCAGCTTTCCAGCACCATCAGCCAGGCCGTGGACGTGATCCGCACGCTGTCCAGCGAAAGCACGCAGATTGGTGGCGTGCTGGAAGTGATCCGCTCCATCGCCGACCAGACCAACCTGCTGGCGCTGAACGCGGCGATTGAAGCGGCGCGCGCCGGCGAACAAGGCCGGGGGTTTGCGGTGGTGGCCGATGAAGTGCGCCTGCTGGCCCAACGTACGCAAAAATCCACCGCCGAAATCCAGGTGATGATCGAGCGCCTGCAGGGCCATTCGGAAGCGGCGGTCAAGGTGATCAGCGACAGCCACAGTGCGTCGCAACTGACCATCGAACAAGCCGGCCAGGCCGGCGCCAGCCTCACCGCCATCGGCCAGGCGCTGCGCAACCTCAATGGGCTGAACGCCTCGATCGCCAGCGCCACCCTGCAGCAGGCCCATGTGGTGGAAGACATCAACCAGAACGTTACCCAGGCTGCCGGGCTGTCCCACAGCACGGCGCTGGCGGCGGAGCAGTCGAGTGTGGCCAGCACGCAGTTGCGTGGGTTGAGCGAACAGCTTGACGGGCTGCTCCGCCAGTTCCGGATCTGACACCGCTCAACAGGTGGGAGGGGGCTTGCTCCCGATGGCAGTCTCTCAGTCGATACATACATGACTGATACACCGCCATCGGGAGCACGCCCCCTCCCACATTTGTTCTCCTGTGTTTTGTAGATTGGTTGCCTCTGGGTACAATCACCGCCCTCTCCCACTCCCCCGAGGAACCGCCATGTCCGGGCTTGAACTGTTCGCCGCTGCCCTGGGGGTGATCGCCGTGTGGCTGACGGTCAAGCAGAACCCCTGGTGCTGGCCCATCGGCCTGGTGATGGTGTTGCTCTACACCTGGGTGTTCTTCGACGTGAAACTCTATTCCGACATGCTGCTGCAAGTGGTTTACGCCGTCTTGCAACTGTATGGCTGGTGGCAGTGGACCCGCGCCGGTACGGTCCAGCAAGGGCGCCAGGTGACCAGCCTGACCTGGCCCGCGATCACGCAGAGCCTCGCCGTCGGGGCCGTCTTCAGCCTCGCGCTGGGCGCCGCCATGGCCCACTGGACCGACGCCGCCCAGCCATGGCTGGATGCCGCCCTCACCGGTTTCAGCCTCGTGGCGCAGCTGTGGATGGCGCAAAAGCGCGTGCAATGCTGGCCGCTGTGGATTGCCGTGGATGTGATCTTTGTCGGGCTGTTCCTCTACAAGGGCCTGTACCTCACCGCCGCGCTCTACGCGCTGTTCACGGTCATCGCCGTGCAGGGCTGGCGCGAATGGCGTACCGACCCGGCGTTGCACGCATGAAGGTGGTGGTGCTGGCCGGCCCCGAATCCAGTGGTAAAAGCTGGCTTGCCGGCCAGTTGCACGCGCACTTTGGCGGGCTGATGGTCGGTGAATACGTGCGGTATTTCATCGACCACCACCAGCGCGACACCTGCCTGGCGGATATCCCGGCCATCGCCCACGGCCAACTGGCCTGGGAGGATGCCGCCCGCGCCCAACAGCCACGCCTGCTGATCCTCGACACGCACCTGCTGACCAACGCACTGTGGAGCCAGACCCTGTTCGGCGACTGCCCGGCGTGGCTGGAGGTTGAGCTGCTGGCGCGCCACTACGACCTGCACCTGCTGCTGTCCCCGGACGACGTGGAATGGACCGCCGACGGCCAGCGCTGCCAACCGGCGCTGGCGGACCGTCAGGCGTTTTTCCAGGCGAGCCTGGCGTGGATGCACCAGCATCGACAGCCAGTGGTGGTGATTCGCGGGGACTGGGACGCGCGCCGCACGGCGGCGTTTGCTGCAGTGCAGCAACTCCTTCAGCCATAACACTGCACTTAAATGTGAGAGCGGGCTTGCTCGCGAATACGGTGTGTCAGCACCAGATTGATTGACTGACACACCGCCTTCGCGAGCAAGCCCGCTCCCACCGTTTTACAGCGCCTCAGGCCTTAGTAGCCCAACGACAGCCCGGTATTGCGACGCGGGTCATTCGCGCCATAGAAACGGTTGTTGCCGACCGGCTTGCCCTCCAGGGATGGCGCACCCACCAGGATCGCCGCCAAGTGGTTGGCATCCTGAGGGCCGGCAAATTTGTGGCCCCAGCTTTCGAGGATCTTCTGGGTATCGGGGCTCACCGCAAACGTCTCCAGGTTGGTGGTGTCCGGCATCCACTGCTGGTGGAAACGCGGCGCGTCCACGGCTTCCTGGATGTTCATCTTGTAGTCGATGACATTCAGGATGGTCAGCAAGGTCGCGGTAATAATCCGGCTACCGCCTGGCGTGCCCACCACCATCACCGTCTTGCCATCCTTGGTGACGATGGTCGGGCTCATCGACGACAGCGGCGCCTTTCCGGGTGCGATGGCGTTGGCTTCACCCTGGACCAGGCCGTACATGTTCGGCACGCCGACCTTGACGGTGAAGTCGTCCATTTCATCGTTGAGAATCACCCCGGTCTTGCTCGCCATCACACCCGCGCCGAACCAGTCGTTGAGGGTGTAGGTCACCGACACCGCGTTGCCCCACTTGTCGACGATCGAGTAATGCGTGGTGTTGTTGCCTTCATGGGGCGACACACCGGGCTTGATCGCCTGGGAATCACCGGCCTTCTGCGGTTCGATCGCAGCGCGCAGCTGGGTCGCGTAGTTTTTGTCGAGCAGATGCTCGATCGGGTTCTTCACGAAGTCCGGGTCGCCGAGGTAGCTGTTACGGTCTACGTAGGCGTGGCGCATCGCTTCAATCTGGTAGTGCAGCCCCTGGGCCGAGTGATAACCGAGGTCGGCCATCGGGTAGCCTTCGAGGATGTTCATGATCTGGCAGATCACCACGCCACCGGAGCTTGGCGGCGGCGCGGAGACTACGTGGTAACCCCGGTAGTCGCACTCGATGGGCGCCAGTTCGCGGGTCTTGTACTTATCGAGGTCGGCCTGAGTGATGATGCCCTTGCCGGCCTGGCTGGAATCCACCAGGGCCTTGGCCACCCAGCCTTTATAAAAACCGTCGCTGCCCTTGGCGGAGATTTCCTTGAGGGTCTTGGCCAGGTCTTTCTGCACCAGCTTCTGGCCGACCTGCATCGGCTGGCCGTTGTGCAGGAAGATCCCGCGCATATCTTTGTCTTTCTCGAACTCGCCGGTGGCGGTGTGCAGCAGGTCGATATCACCCTGCTCCAGTGCGAAGCCGTTTTCTGCCAGCTTGATCGCCGGGGCAATCACCTGCGCACGCTTGAGGGTGCCGTATTTGCTCAGGGCCAGCTCCATGCCGGAAACGGTGCCGGGCACGCCCACGGCCAAATGGCCCTTGGCACTCAAGCCCTCGATGACGTTGCCATCCTTGTCCAGGTACATAGTGGCAGTGGCCGCCAGCGGGGCTTTTTCGCGGAAGTCGAGGAAGGTCTTGCGCCCATCCGCCAATTGCACGGTCATAAACCCGCCGCCGCCCAGGTTACCCGCCGCCGGGTACACCACTGCCAGCGCGTAGCCCACGGCCACGGCCGCATCCACTGCGTTGCCGCCGGCCTTGAGCACATCCACGCCCACATGCGTTGCCAAATGCTGGGCCGTGACCACCATGCCGTTTTCACCGGCCACCGGGGCCTGGGACGCGGCGTGCACACCGCTGACGGTCAACACCAGCGCGGTGGCGATCAAGGTGCGGTTGAAGGGTTGGTATTTCATCCATGGCTACTCTGGTTATTGAGATGCACCAAAATAGTCCTTCCCAGATTTAATCCCCAGCGCAATGGCGTTTTTATTACAGAACTTGTCGGTCACAGAACGGCCCGTGCGCAGCCACGCTGCAAGTTCTCAATCTGCGCCGTCACATCCTCAAGGCCCAGATGCAGACGCAAGGCCAGGGTGCGGGCGAATATTCCCTGGCGCCTGGCGTAGCTGGCCGAGCCTGAAAAACGGGGCTGGCAATGGCAGGTTATGCCGTTAGAATCACCGGCTTTCCCGCCTGCCTCCCCTGACACGAGCCACTAGCCCCATGAGCTTTGATTTCGACACGATCCACCCACGCCAAGGCACCGGCAGCACCAAGTGGAACCGCTACCCCGCAGACGTTTTGCCGATGTGGATCGCCGACATGGACATCGCCGCGCCGCCCGCCGTATTGCAGGCCCTGCATGCGCGCCTGGACCAGCATATTCTCGGCTACAGCGTGGCCGGCCCGGACGTGCGTGAGGCGATCATCGCCGACCTGTGGGCCAAGTACGCCTGGCGCGTACAGCCAGAAGAACTGCTGTTTTTGCCCGGCGTCGAGCCTGGGTTCAACATGGCGCTGCACGCCTTCGTGCAACCGGGCCAGCCGGTGGTGCTGCAAACCCCCAACTATCGCCCGATCCGCCTGGCGCCCGGTCACTGGAACCTGCCGCGTATCGAGGTGCCGTTCCAGCAGGTCAACGGTGAATACCTCACGCCCCTGCCCGCCCTACGCCAGGCGTTGAGCGGTGCCGGCGCGCTGCTGCTGAGCAACCCGCACAACCCCATGGGCAAGGTCTTCCCGCGCGATGAGCTGCTGGCCGTGGCCACCGCCTGCCTGGAGCATGGCGCGCTGATCATCTCCGATGAAATCCATGCCGAGCTGTGCTTCGATGGCCGCCGCCACATTCCCACCGCCAGCCTGAGTGATGAGATCGCCCAGCGCACCATCACCCTGATGTCCGCGAGCAAGGCCTACAACGTGGCCGGCTTGAAGACCTGTTTTGCCGTGGTGCAGAACGCCGAGATTCGCGAGCGCTTCAACCAGGCGCGCTGCGGGATGGTCGACAGTGTCAGCCCCCTGGGCCTGGAAGCCACCCGCGCGGCCTACAGCGAATGCGGTGAATGGCTGCACGCGCTGGTCGGCTACCTGCAGGCCAACCGCGACTACCTGCTCGACGCCGTGCAAACGCGCATGCCCGGCGTGGTGATGCACGCGCCCCAAGGTACTTTCCTGGCCTGGCTGGACTGCAGCGCCCTGGGCCTGGACGACCCGCAGCAGTTCTTCCTCGAACACGCCAAGGTCGGCCTGAGTGCGGGGATCGAATTCGGTGACGACAGCCAGCAGTTCGTGCGCCTGAACTTCGGCTGCCCACGGGCGATGCTGGAAGAAGGGTTGCAACGTATGGAGCGCGCACTGCTTCAGCGCTGACGCGCGGTTGCAGGCGTTAGGAAAGTGGGAGCAATGCTCCCACCGCAAAGCGGTTTTACAGCTTGGCGATCGACACTTCGGTGGATTTCACAAAGGCAATCACTTCGCTGCCGACTTTCAATTCCAGGTCACGCACCGAGCGGGTGGTGATCACTGAGGTGACGATGCCGGACGCGGTTTGCACGTCGATTTCGGACACCACTTCGCCCAGCAGGATTTCCTTGATTACGCCCTTGAACTGGTTGCGCACGTTGATCGCTTTAATGGTCATGTCGGGTTTCCTTTTGGCTGTTGGGTCAATCCGCACGAATGCGCAGGCCCTCAAAGTGCGCCATTGCGACGAACATTAAAAGGAATATATAACTCTTTATTTATATGATATGGATATATACAAACTGTTGCCCAGCCAACAGTGCTTCAACAATTTGCTTGCCTCCCCAACAGCCCCACGCGCTCCAGGCCCCGTAAAACCGCATTGCAGCAGATGGCACAGAGACTGCATATTCCTATAAAGCATGATGGAACATGCCAACTCAATTTCTGAATATAAGAAAGCCTTCTCTCAAACGCCTTGCCGGAGCTGTTCCATGAAACCCTTCACCCAACGTTTACTCGGCGCCTGCGCCCTCGCCCTGTGCCTGCAACCGCAGGCGTTCGCCGCCGACACCGACCCCGCCCAAGTCAACCTCGACTACGCCTACTACTCGCCCGTGAGCCTGGTGCTCAAGCATTTCGGCTGGCTCGAACAGGCCCTGCCCCAGAGCAAGGTCGGCTGGGTGTTGAGCCAGGGCAGCAACCGCTCGCTGGAATACCTCAACAGCGGCGGCGTGGACTTCGCTTCGTCGGCCAGCTTGTCGGCCGTGTTGAGCCGCGCTAATGGCAGCCCGATCAAATCGGTGTACGTCTACAGCCGCGCCGAATGGACGGCCCTGGTGGTGCGCAAAGACTCGCCATTCAAGAGCGTCACCGACCTCAAGGGCAAGAAAATCGCCGCCACCAAAGGCACCGACCCGTACCTGTTTACCTTGCGCAGCCTGCAACAGGCCGGGTTGAAAAAAGACGATGTAGAACTGGTGCACCTGCAACACCCGGACGGCCGTACCGCGCTGGAAAAAGGTGACGTTGACGCCTGGGCCGGTCTCGACCCGCATATGGCGGCCAGTGAAATCCAGGCCGGTTCGCGCCTGCTGTACCGCAACAAGGACTTCAACAGTTATGGCGTGGTCAGTGTCACCGAAAAATTTGCCAAGGAGCATCCGCAGACCATCACCAAGGTGCTCGGCGCCTATGAAAAAGCCCGCGACTGGGCAGTGAAACACCCGGATGAGTTTGCCAAGCTGCTCGCCGATGAATCCGGCCTGCCGCTGGAAGTGGCCAAGCTGCAACTGTCGCGTACCGACCTCAGCACGCCGTTGCTGAACGCCAAGGATGTGCAATCGTCAAAGGCGGCGGCGCCGATCCTGGTGTCCGAGGAATTGGTGCGCAAAGGGGTGAACGTGGACCAGGTGATCGACCAACTGATCGACACCTCGTTCGGCCAAACCCTGCCTAAGCAATAAGGGGCACCTGATGACCAGCAAAAGCCAAGCATTGCCGCTTCCGGCGCCCGTGGTTATCCAGCGCAGCGCCTGGCCAAGGCGCCTCAAAGGGCTGGTCTTGCCGGTGCTGATCCTGCTGATTCTGGAAGCGGTGGTGCGGGTGGGCTGGTTGCCGTCCTATCAGATGCCGGCACCCAGCGAAATCGCCGTGACTCTCAGCGATCTGGCTCAAGGCGCCTTGTGGAAACACATCAGCGCCAGCCTCGGTCGGGTGCTGCTGGGCTTTGCCATCGGCGCCAGCCTGGCCCTGGTGTTCGCCGCCTGGGTCGGCCTTAGCCGTGAAGCCGAAGCCTACCTGGAACCGACGTTCGCCGGGCTGCGTTCGATCCCGAGCCTGGCCTGGGTGCCGCTGTTGCTGCTGTGGTTGGGCATCGACGAAACCTCGAAGATCGTGCTGATTGCGATTGGCGCGTTTTTCCCGGTGTACCTCAATGGCGTGGCGGCGATCCGCGATATCGACCGCAAGCTGGTGGAAGTCGGCCAAATGTACGGCTTCAGCCGGCGCCGCCTGGTGCGGCGCATTCTGTTGCCGGCGGCCCTGCCCGGCTTGTTCACCGGGCTGCGCAGCGGCTTGAGCCTGGCGTGGATGTTTTTGGTGGCGGCCGAGCTGATCGCGGCCACCAAGGGCTTGGGTTACTTGCTCAGCGATGGGCGCGAAACCTCGCGGCCGGACATCGTGCTGGCGGCAATCATCGTGCTGGCGATGCTGGGCAAGATCACCGATGGCGTGCTCGCCGCGCTGGAGAAACATTGCCTGGCGTGGCGCGACACCTTCACCGGCCAAGGCACGGAGCAATGAGCATGCAAGCGTTATTGGACATTCGGGTGGAGCGTAAAAGCTTTGCCAGCACCACGGTTTTGCAAAACGTAAGCCTGGCGTTGCAGCCACGGGAAGCCGTGAGCCTGCTGGGCCCCAGTGGCTGCGGTAAAAGCACCTTGCTGCGCATCGTCGCCGGGCTGGAAAAGGACTTCCAGGGCGAACTGCGCAGCCCCGACGGCGAAGTCGCCTTTGTGTTCCAGGAGCCGCGGCTGATGCCGTGGCTCACGGTGGAACAGAACATCGGTTTCAGCGACGCCAACCACTACGACAAGGCCTGGGTCACGCAATTGATCGAGGAAGTCGGCCTCAAGGGCTTTGCCCAGGCGCTGCCCAAGGCGTTGTCCGGCGGCATGGCGCAACGGGTGGCGATTGCGCGCGGCCTGTATTCACGCCCGCAGGTGCTGTTGCTCGATGAGCCCTTCAGCGCAGTCGATGCATTTACCCGTATGAAGCTGCAAGACCTGCTGCTGCAACTGGCCGCCCACCATGCCATCGCCCTGCTGCTGGTGACCCATGACGTGGACGAGGCGCTGTACCTGAGTGATCGGGTACTGGTAATGGATAACCGGCCAAGCAGCATTCGCCAGGAACTGGCGGTCGACTTGCCGCACCCCAGGGACCGCCGCGACCCGCTGCTGGCCCAGCTCAAGGCATTGTCCTTGACCGAATTGCAGCGCGCACACGTGATCTAGCGGCGAATGCAGACACCCTGGCGAGCGGGCTTGCCCGCGTTGGGTCGCGCAGCGGCCCCAAAAACCTGGGAGCGCTGCGCACTCCAACGCGGGCAAGCCCGCTCGCCACATTTTCAGGCGGTGGTTTTGCGCAGGGTTAGCTGTAGCGCGCCTGCACCTCCCCAATTTGCTTTCGGGTGGCGATACCGGGGGCGGGGGGGTTTCCCCGTCTCTT